>JAVYLK010000065.1:0-5006 GCA_038740895.1 Candidatus Caldarchaeum sp. | reverse complement strand
AAGACGCGATTCGTTATAGCAAGTGGAAGAAACTTCTACACGATTAAGCATGTGGAGATAAGCAGCACCCAGCTGAAACTTCACTACTTGAAAAAGGAGGGCAAGCTTAGGGTCGTCACCGAAACAATAGAGTTACATCATTAGAAGAAACACAACAACCTAATATGTAGCTTAACTGCCGATGAGGACTGTACTCAACTTCAGGGATGTCTTATACGGTGCCAGCTTTTCGACAAATAATTCAGTTTGAACAAAAACGGCAGATCCCGGCAAGCTAGCTTGTTCTCGATACATTTAGGACGGCTCGATAATTCAAGAGAACGACGGCGCATCACATGAACATAACTCTTAAGTTTTAATTTCAAGATCATTAACTTCATTATATGATCTTCTGCCACTTCTAACAATAATCCCTATCGAAGCAAGTCAGTTCAAGAAGAAAGAACATGTGTCTGCTTTGTCGGAGGCTGGCGTTTATAGAGGTCTTCCTTATGTTTACGGCCTGTTCTTCTCTCCCGCTCAGCCATAGGTATCTGCCTTGATAGTCGTATGGAAGGTTTAGGTTGACGACCAGATACAGTACTCTTACCCTACTTTACCACATGACAAACTCGCTGGTTAACATTTTTAACAGCTCCTCGAAGGGTATGGCCTTTCAAACATCTCTGTCTCGGAATACCTTATGGATAGGCCGGCTTCTAGGTTAAACAGGCTTTTTCGGCAACCATACATCCTCATCCACAACATTCTCCTTCGTTGATGTCGAGTTCTCTGAAGAGTTGGCTTGGTTGTGCTAAGCATGCTAATCGGCCTTCTGGTGGACGAGACCTAGGTTGTTCGTCCGTCGAACGCAATTCCCTATTCTCCCTACTTTCAACCGTTGGAAGTGTTTTGTGGAATAGCTTCCTCCATGTAGCGTCGAGGTTTTACGACGAGAAACGGTTTGGGTCATCGTTGAAGCTCCTTTTGAAGACAAAATCTGTGTGCGGGATGGGATTAGGTGACGGGCTGGTATTCTGATATATGTCTTATATGTCGTGAAGATGTCTTTTTAACGACTTCGACGTCGGCTGTGTAGTATTTCGAGTTTAGGCGGAAAGCTAATGCTACGTACGCCGCGTCGTAGATACTTAAACCGAATCTGTAGGCCTGTTCAACCGTCATCTCTGCGAGGTCTGCTTCGAAGGGGTAGAGAGTGATCTGCATGTCTTCGAGGTCGTGGACGGCTCTTCTAAGCTCGTTTGAGCCGAAAGCTGGGTTATAGCGGAGGGCGTTCACCACCTCGTAGATCAGTAATTGTGGTGCGACGATGTCTACCTCACCAGACTCATACTTTGTTTTTAATGCCAGAGCCTGCATGCTGTACTCTTCTTTGGTGAACCATTTCACGACTACGGACGCGTCCAAAACTATTTTCTCAGCCTGCGCCATTTTATCACAACCTCGGCGCCAGACCAGTCAGGCCCGCTCAGCTCACGCAGAGCATCAATATCTCTTGAGGCTTTAACGATGCGGGCAAAGTCCTTTTTGGACAGGCGAGCCTCTTCAGACTCCAGCACTCTGATGACGTAAGACCGTAGGATCTCGCTCCAGTTAAGCTCCCTAAGCCTGTCCATCCTCTTTTTGATTTCACGAGACACTCTGAACGACACGGTAGCCATGTAGTAAATTTATTACACTATTAATATAAGTATTACACCAGAGGCGCTCATCGTGTAAGTTCTAAAACTGTAATATTACTAAAGTGGATAGGGCTAGTTGGTTTTAAATATTTATATAAAACTGTCTTCATAGTTTTATAGAAGCATGGCTGAGAAAACAACCAGCATCAAGATAGACCCGGAGACATGGTTGAAGGCTAAACTTCTTGCGGTAAAAAGAGGGGTTACGCTCAAGTCGGTCATAGAGGACCTTCTTCTGGGAGAGATTAAGGCCGACGAGTTCTTAGGGGAAAAAGCCAAACTGACTGCTAAGGGATTGATCGAGGTTCTTGAAGAGAGAAGGGAGGCTGGCCAACCGCCTTTCATCATAATTTCCAAGAGGAGGGCTGTGGAGATTGTCAGAGAGCATAGAGGCAGGTAACGGCCACTACGTTGACACCAGTGTGATAATAGCTAGATACAAGCCGGACGACGAGGATTACGAATATGCTGAGAAACTGCTAAGCCGTGATGATGTTAGATTATATGCCTCGACCCTAACGCTTGTGGAGCTGTCAGCTGTTCTGTCTAGGCTTCTTGACGAGCTGATAATTCCGCAGGGCTATGAAAAAGATTTGCACACGCTGCTTGCGTTTATCGTCAAGGATTGCAAGCTACACTTCACATCCCATCTTCACACGCTTTCTGTCGACTTTCACGCACAAAAGATTAGAATGCCTCTTGAATACTATCTAGCCGTAGCGCATGCGGAAAGGCTGAAACTTCGGGCTCTCGACCTCCTCCACATATGCCATGCTGTAATACTTAGGAGGTTTAATAACATCGCGTCATTTATAACAGGCGACGAAGAGTTGCTCGCCAAGTCGGACATGATCAACACGATGTTTGGACTGCGTGTAAAGCATCCGCGTGATATTATTGGCTGAAGCTCGCCAAACTACTGCCCACCGACGGTCCACATATACTACGGTTGAGTGGACAGCTGAGGAGGAGTCTTTTCCAGCCTGTCATGGGATATGTGTTTAACAGTGCTTTGTAGGCTCTAAGGTCGTACCAAGCCAAGTATGGGATTGAGGCTATTAGCCAGGCCATGAAAACCTGTGGGAACGTCTTGGCATTCATATCATCCGCCTCCTGACACTCTCAACTTAGTTTTTCTTTTATCTCTAGGCCTCCATGCATGTCTTCTACTATCTGTTTGGTTGTACGAGCAGGTTGTTTAGGTTCCATATTGAGAAGGTTTATGCTGCTGTACTGTTTGTCACCGAACTGAGCCATGTCTTCGCACACCAAGTGTTCGAAACATACTAAGCTCTGCAATTTAGCGTGGAAAATGTCGCTGCCATGTTATAGAGAATCTGATATTTTCACCATCCCAACGGTGCACATGAACAGTGGCTAATACGGTCTCAACGTTCAACGAAAGCATTCACCTCAGAATCTGCGCTCTAATTGATTTTTTGGACCTCAACGCTTTTCTCACTGGTTATGGTTTTGACATTATCCATCCTAATATATAGTGAGTCAAGACACCCGATTCCAGAAGTTCTCTAGCAATGAAGAAGGCTGAAGTAGAGCAGATGGACTACAGAATATGGAGGTCGGAGAAGAACTACGGCAACAGATGGATGGCCGAGTCAGCCATCTCATCGATGAAGAGGACGTTCGGAGAATACGTCATGTCTAGGCGATGAGATAACGTGGTCAGGGAGATGGGGGTGAAACATATACCTCCACAACCTATTCGTGGAAATGCTACAGTCCCCAAACATCAAACTCAAGAATTATCCTACACGTCACTAGAGACGCTAGGCATAATGTATAACGTAAACGGGTGATGATGGCTTAACGGAGCTATAATTGCGGCCTTGCAAGCTTAAATATGTGCATGTGCATGTGCATGCTGTTGACAAAGGTGATTTCTCTATCAGACGAAGCATACCGGACGCTTAAGAAGATGAAGAGAGATGGAGAATCCTTCTCCGACGTAATCATCAGAATGGCGCGAATGACCAAAACCCGACCACTTACCGATTTTTCTGGAAAATGGGCTGGAAACGACTTGGACGATGTGTTCAAAAACATCTTCTCTGAAAGGGAGGCTGTAAAGGCTAGAAAGACTGTGATATAGATTGGTGTGCTTAGACACAGACATACTTGTGGCATTGCTCAAAGGGCATGAAAAAGCGACGCAAACCATAGCACGTCTTCAAAACGCAGTGGAATCAGTCAGTACAACTGTGATAACTGCGTATGAGCTGATGAAGGGCGCTCTGGCGTCATCAAAACCTGTAGAAAATTTGAAGACCGTCAACGACCTGCTTCAAAGCTTAACGGTGCTAGTTCTAGACCATGGAGCATGTCTAGAATCATCAAGAATATACAGCCAATTAAGGAGACACGGTAAGATTGTAGGTGAGTTCGACATCTTGATTGCGGGCATAGTAAAATATAACAAAGAAACACTAATCACCATGGACAAACACTTCCAAGAAATAGAGGGTCTCAAGTTACTGACATGGTGAATCACCGACAAGATACTCGGTGGCTATCTTGCTTGAAAAACCGCATTCAAGACATGCTACTGGAGCAACATCCGTTGGGAAAGTCCTACATGCGTGTGAAGATAAGCCAGTAATAGTAGTGGATGGATGTCCATGGTATCCATGCGCCTTGGATAGAATGCCTCCGAGAAACATTTGGAGAGAGAAACAGGGTTGAGGGATGGCTCAGCAAGCTTAGGGGCGGGACTGTAGAGGATCTACAGCAACATAAACTCGAAGACTGTCAAAAGCATATAGCGACCGCGATAGCCCTAACACACAACATACACCCCGAAACAGACAGGGGATGTAACACTTGGTTGACAGTGCCTCTGTCCGCTTAGCGAGCATGGGACACCACCCGTAACATGGACGTTCTACTCTGCTGTAGGGAAGGTGGTAAATTAGGGCATCCCTCTAACTAACTTCCAGTCTCATATAGTCTATCATAATCCATTCGCCCCACCAAATATCTCTACCGCCAGCTATAGCCGGTACTGTCAACTAGGTATTACATCTCCTCTCTTTGGGTGTTGAGTAGTATGTTGTGTGTGAGGGCTATGGCTGTGGCTATCTCCTCAATACTCTTTGGTTCTGTTTTTAAGCTTCCTGAACCATCTCTCAACTTTGTTCCTATTCCCGAACGTCTCATTGAGGTATTCTATTCCAAGCCTCTTCAATGCCCATGGATACCATGGACCCCTATCCACTACTACCACCGGCTTACCCTCGCATGCCCTTAGGACCATCCTAAGGAAAGTATAGACCTACCTCTGGAAGCGTATACCGCTATTAAAAATCC
>JAVYLK010000064.1:0-5172 GCA_038740895.1 Candidatus Caldarchaeum sp. | reverse complement strand
CTCTCGCCTCCACCCCGAAAGGCAGGCGTGGATGGTTCTACGAAGCGTGGACGGCTGAGCAGGGGTGGTCGAAGCATCTCGTCAGCTACAGAAGCTCACCCCACATCACGCAGCAAGACCTTCAGGAGCTGCGGCGCGTGATGACCGACCTCGAGTGGAGGCAGGAGATGGAGTGCGAGTTCCTCGACGAGGCCAACGCCTTCATACCCTACGAGAAGATACTGGCGTGTGTGGAGGATTACCAGCCGTCGAAACCCGGCGAAGAAAGCCGTGTATACCTGGGTGTTGACTTCGGCAGGTACAGGGACTCGACCGTTGTGGTGGGGGTTGCGAGGGAGGACGACAGGCTGAGGGTCTTCTATCTGGCGGAGCTTAAGCAGAAGCCTTTCAGCGTGCAGCTGGAGGTCATCAGCAGGGCGGTGGAGACGTTCAGCCCGGCGGCCGTGGCTGTCGACAGCACGGGAATGGGCGCGCCTCTAGCGGAGAAGCTTGCCGAACACATCCCCAGCATCATGCCTGTCAGCATCTCGTCAGCCGTCAAGCAGTCGCTCGTCAACAACCTGCGGAACAACATAGTCGACGGAAAGGTTGTGATACCGGCGGACGCGACGACGTTAATCAACCAGCTAAGAATCTTCCAGCAGGTCTTGGAGGACGGAGCCGCACGATACGAGGCTCCGGCTGGAGAGCACGACGACTACGTAATAGCTCTAGCGCTGGCTTGCTACGCAGCCGCCGCAGACAAATCATCAACGCCAGCAGCTGTGAAGTTCTGGAGCTGGCCCTCACCTCCTCGTCTCAGACCTTAGCACGTATAGGTAGAAGCCCAGCAGGATGGCTGTGAACAAGGCGGCGACGAGGTCGGGGATCTTGACGACCGCTGTGAAGAAGACGAACATCAAGACACCTATCAGGGCTGAGGTTATTATCGTGAACGGCACGTCAACCGTTATGGTCTTCTTCAAAACACCCTGACCAATCCCTCCGAACAAACGACCAACAGCCCTCATCAGCCGCCGTGGCTTAGGTATCCTCACTATCCAGTACTCGTCCTCCTCGCCGTCCACGTCATCGTCCATGAAGCCATGTGTTATAGCTGTTTTGCTTCCACGGTAATGTTTTAAGCCTTCGAGACGCTGGTTATGACGGCTTGGAGAGAAAACCGCTCGGCAAGACTGGGGAGTCTGTTGCAGCCGTAGGGATTGGGACGTGGGGGATGGGAGGCAGGGAGGCAGCTGACCACCGTGATGACGAGAGATGCGTTGAAGCCATCAGGACCGCGGTCGAGCTGGGGATGAACCACGTCGACACAGCGGAGATGTACGCAGCAGGCCATGCGGAAGAGCTTGTCGGAAGAGCTGTCAAAAGCTTCAGCAGGGACAGCGTCTTCATAGCAACCAAGGTCTGGCACACCAACCTACGCTACGACGACGTAATCAAGTCATGCAAGCGGAGCCTTGAAAGGCTTCAGCTCAAGTACGTCGACCTCTACATGGTTCACTGGCCCAACCCGAGGATACCGGTGGCTGAGACGATGCGGGCGATGGAGCGGCTTGTGAAGGATGGGCTGGTGAGGTACATAGGGGTGAGCAACTTCGACGTGAAGCTTCTGCAGGAGGCGATGGAGTCTCTGAAGAGCGAGGAAGTTGTGTCGAACCAGGTGGAGTACAGCCTCGAGAACAGGCTGGTAGAGAGAGAGCTGCTGCCTTTCTGCGCAAGGAACGGCGTGACGGTCGTGGCCTACACGCCGCTGGGGAAGGGGCGGATACCTGCTGAGGCTTCGGCTAACACGGCCAGGGGAAGGGTTTTGAAGAGGCTGGCCGACAAGTACGGCAAAACCCCCGCCCAAGTGGCTCTGAACTGGGTTGTCTGGAATCCTTCCGTGATAACCATACCCAAAGCGGTGAGGAAAGAACATCTGCAGGAGAACGCGGGCGCGGCTGGCTGGAGGCTTGCCGAGGAGGACTACGAGGAACTCTGCAAAGCTTGGCGATGAGGCTAGGTCTTTTGAAGAGCCGACCCAGCCAAGTATGTTCCTAGGCCTGTGAACGCAGCGGCGAACAACGCCACGGCGGCGAGGTCTGTGATCAGGGTTGCGGGGCTGGCCGCCGGGCCTAGAAGGATGGTCTGGCGTACTGCGTCGACTGCGTAGCTTATGGGGTTGGCTAGGGCGATGGCTTGAAGCCATGAGGGCATTATGCTGACGGGGTAGAGTGCGTTGCTGGCGAACATCAGCGGAAGGTTGAGGAGGTTCATCAAGGCGGCTTGAGACTCCCAGCTCTTGAGACGCAGCCCGATGGCTATGGAGAAGGAAGACAACCCTGTGGCTAGGATGCAGAGGGTTGCGATGGCTATTACTGGTCCTAGGGGGAGCCATGGGTTGAACCGGGCTCCGAGAGCTAGGGCGATCATGAGGAGGAGGGAGGCTTGGATCACAGACCTTACGACAGTGGCCAAGACCTTCGACATGATTATCGAGCCACGCCATATCGGCGCGGCCAGCAGCTTGTTGAGATAGCCTAGACGCCTGTCCCAAGCGATTCCCATCCCGCTAGACATGGATGTGAACAACACGGTTATGCTGAGCATGCCTACGGAGATGAAGCTGAAATAATCTAGGTCAGCGGTTCCGAAGAACCGGGTGAGCACTCTGTTGAAGACTTCAGCTATCTGTGAGGTTGCTGCTGGCGGAAGCTGGTTGAGAACGTCGTCCGGTATGCTGAGAAGCCCTGTGAGGTTGAAGGCTTTGCCGAACAACCCCATCCACAAAACAGGCTGGACAAGCGTGAACACCAGCAGGAACGGGGAGCGGTACCATTTCTTGAGCTCACGCATAGTCAGTACACGAACCTCCAGAAACCTGTCCATCATACAGCCCTAGCCCTCCTCAGCACATACCTCCTCCTGAAGCTCTCCTCCCAGCTGCCAGCCTCCTCTCGAAGCTTACGCCCCGTGTACTCGAGGAAAACCTCGTCAAGCGTCGGCGTCTTCAGCATCATCCGCACAACCCTCACCTCATTCCTGACAAGCGTCTCAAGAATCAGCGGAAGAGACCTGTCGCCACGCTCAACAGTCAACCTGTACAACCCGTCGACGAAAACCACGCGCTTAACTCCCTCAACCCTCTCAAGCATCTGGCCGACATTCCGCCCACCCTCCACCACCTCCAGCTCAACCACGTCGCCGCCCAGAGCCGCCTTCAGGTTGGAGGGCTTGTCGACGGCCTTGACCCTCCCACGGTCGATTATCGCTATCCGGCTGCAGAGAGCGTCAGCCTCATCCATGTAGTGCGTGGTCATGAACACCGTCACCCCAGCCTCGTCCCTCAGTCTCTTGATGTAGCTCCATATCGCCGCACGTGTCGCAACGTCCAGCCCCAGCGTCGGCTCGTCTAGAAAAAGCACAAGAGGCCTATGGATCAGGCCCGCCGCCAGGTCGAGCCTCTTCCTCATCCCGCCCGAGTAGGTTTCAACTCTCTTGTCGGCTACTTCAGTCAGGCCGACAAGCTCGAGCAGCTCCGCAACAGTTTTCCTAGCCTCGTCACTCTGGAGATGGTACAGGCCGGCTTGGAGCATGAGGTTCTCCCGCCCGGTCAAGTCGTCGTCAACCGTGATGTCCTGCGGAACAAGACCGACGACCCGCCTCACCTTTGAAGCCTGCTTGACGACGTCGTATCCGCCGACGAACGCCCTGCCCGAAGTCGGCCTGAGGAGAGTGGTGAGTATGCCGATGGTGGTGGTTTTGCCCGCACCGTTGGGGCCGAGGAAGCCGAACAACTCCCCCTCCTCAACCGTGAAGCTAACATGGTCGACCGCCGTGAAGCCTCCGAACATCTTGACAAGGTTTTCAACTTCGATTACGCCCAAACCCTCCTCTACCAGCCTACAACACCACCATACATGATAAATACGTTTCCAGCCCCACTAAACACAGCGTACTCGTTGGGCCGACAAAACCGCCGTGGAGGATGATGACGATGAATTCGTCTCGGCGTTGATGCCTAAACAGCCCGGGCTGCCTTTCGTGCGAGAGCCGGCTGAGACGATGCCCGAAGCCTCAGCCTGAAAGCTTGACTTCAAGAGGCTGGATTTTCAGGATGACCCGTCTGTCGCCCGGCTTCCTCCACTTGAACTTCTCGCCCGTGTATTTGACGGCGAGCTTGTCGATGTGTTCCTCGGCTTTATCCCCGGTAATCCAGTCGACTACGCGTCCTTTGATGTAGAGGTAGCGGTAGAAGTTGAGTCTGTCGGGGATTGCGAGGGCTACACGCGGGTCTCTCTTCGTGTTTCTTTCCTTGACCCTGCCGACCACCGTGTTAACTAGGAGGTATCCGTCTTCTTCGTCTATCCATACGGGCGTGACCTGCGGCGAGCCGTCGGGGTTGGCTGTGGCGATGAAGGCGAAGTTTCTTCCGTGGATGATTTTGAGGGCCTGCTCGTCGAAAGCCATGGATAGAGCTGGGCGTGTCTCTATTTTTGTGTTTTTCTGGACGATGAACAACTCGTCCGAGGGGGGTGAAGCGGACGTACCAGCGGTTGAACTAGACGGAGAGGCCGAACAACTCTTTGACGAAGCGGAGAGGCTCCGTGGAAGATGGCGGCCCACAAGCAGCCGTCCCTGCGAGGGGCCTCAGGCCCTCCCTGAGTATTCTTACTGCTGGGCTTAGCCTCTGATGCGACGAGACCGTGGAGGCCTTCGTCGAGCATCGTCTCCGCCGCCGCAGAAAACCAGCCTACTCCACCCCTCCCTGCATGTTCAACTTTTCCGACGTTGTCTCAGCCCCTCCAAGTATGCGTCAACGAGCTCGTTGGATAGTTTCTCGTATTTCTCGGTCGAGCCGACGTCGTACCAGAAGCAGTCGGAAACGTAAGCAGATACTTTTTCACCCTGCTTGATGAGACGAGGTATGAGGTCTGACATTATGTCGGTCAAGCCCTCCGACTGTTGTAGATGCCTGGCCTCCAGCACCAATATGCCTATGGTTACGTTGATAGGGATGAACGGTTTCTCACGCATCTCCTTCACAAGACCGTCGACGACGTCAGCAACGCCGACGGGCAGCTGATAGTTCGGAGAGAGGGCTAGGGTTGCCGCTGCCTTGTCTTGGACGTGTTTTCGAGCCAGCTCCCCGAGGTTGAGGTTCGTCAGTATGTCGCCGTAGTAGACTAGGAG
>JAVYLK010000063.1:0-5233 GCA_038740895.1 Candidatus Caldarchaeum sp. | reverse complement strand
GCTGAACGCGTTCGTGAAAGTTCTTCGTGAGGAGGCCTTGAGGGAGGCTTCTAGGGCTGACGAGGAGATGAGAGCGGGTAGGTACAGGGGGCCTTTGCACGGCATACCTGTCTCGGTCAAAGACGTTTTCCACGTCAGGAACGTGGCCTGCACGGCTGGGTCGAAACTCCTGGCCGATAACGTCAAGGCACAGGACTCGACGGTTGTAAGACGGCTGAGGGAGGCTGGGGCGATAATAGTCGGGACGAACAACCTCGACGAGTTCTCCCTGGGGGTTGCAGGCTTAAACCCTTTCTACGGCCCGGTGAGGAACCCTTGGAACTTGGAGCACATGGCAGGAGGGTCGAGCGGCGGCTCGGCTGCTGCTGTGGCTGCGGGGCTTGTCGCAGTGTCTGTCGGAACTGATGCGGATGGGTCTGTCAGAATCCCCTCGTCATTCTGCGGAGTGGTCGGCTTCAAGCCAAGCTACGGACGGGTAAGCATGCACGGCGTACTGCCGGTCTGCCGAAGCCTAGAAGCAGTGGGGATAATAGCCCCCACGGTGAGAGACGTCGCCATCGTCCTGAAACAGGTTGCGGGATACGACCCGGAAGATGATTCAACAGTCTACGCAGAGGTCGAAGACTATTCTACGCTGCTCAGCATCGACGTTGACGGAACTAAGCTGTGTATGCCTGAGGATGTTGATGGGTGCAGCCGTGAAGTCGAAGCCAAGTTCACGGACTTCGTAAGGGTTCTCGAGAAAATCGGGGTCGTTGTGGAGGCTGTGAAGCTCAAGCGTTTAGACTATTTCGATTTCTTCAACCCTTTGATGTTCGGAGAGGCTGCGGCCATACATGATGAATGGTTCACGGGCAACTGGCATGTATACGGTGAGTCGGCGAGGATGGCAATACAGTATGGTCGCCGTGTTTCAGCGGTTGAGTATCTGAAGGCGTGGGACGGGGTTCGGAGTTTGAAGAGAGATTTCCAGAAACTGCTGGAGCAGTACCACGGTTTTGTGTGCCCAACAACTCCTACTCCGGCGGTCAAGCTAGCAGAGCTGGAGACAAAAAGCCTAGATGCCTACAGGAGGCTGGCGGCCTACACGATTCCATACAACTTGACTGAACTGCCGGCCATATCGATACCCGTCGGCCTGTCGTCCCAACGACTACCCGTGGGAGTCCAGATAGCTGGCCGAGTCTTTGACGAATCTAGGGTTCTGAGGATAGCTCATCAAGCCATGGAGAGGGTTTGTTTCACTCCAAAAGCTAGCCCTGCTTCTTTCCCCGGTTGAGATTCATCAATTCGCCGAGGTTTTTGAAAATGCCTCTCCAGCCCGATTCCCTTACGAGCTTGAGGGCCAGCTCCCAGTCGACACGCAGGAGTATTATCGTTATCACCGTCATAGCTACTATGGCTAAGATGACGGAGATAAGGCTTGACTCGCCAAGTAAGATCGCTGTGTAGTGGAAGTAGGTTCTGCCGAGGTAGGCCACGGCTGTGGCGAGGAGGATTTTTCCAAGAGTGTTGGCTATCAGAAACCTCACGAAGCTTAGCTTAATCATCCCCGCCGGTATGATGTAGACGTCGTCGGGGAGCGGGGTCAGCGCAAACACAAACACGCCCACGTCGCCGTACTTTCCTATGATTTCTCTCAACGCATCCATCCTGTTCTTGCTATCCTGTCCGAGGAAGCGGTAGCCGAGCCTGCCCAGCGTGTAGGAGGTTATCTTTCCTAGGGAACCGCCCACGCCGGCGACCAAGCCCAGTATAAGGGGGTCGATGGTATCGCTCAGCAAAACAACCACGAACAAGTAAGGGACTGGGAGAAAGGGTATCAAGCTTCCTAGAATTGAGACGGCGAAGACGCCAGAGATGCCGTATGTGAGAGCCAATTCGTTTAACCAGTTCAACTCGTCCCAAGGCATGAAATCTCCTCGGTTATTAAACGCTCCCCGAGCCTCCGCAGCTCCTCGAGCCTGCCCACCGTAGCAGCTTCGGCGCTCATCTTAACCTGGGGCATCGTGTTCGAGGCTCTCACAAGAATCCATCCGTCCTCCGCATACGCCTTCACCCCGTCCAGCCTGCTGGTCTTGAAGCCCATGCTTTCAAGCCTTGAACTAATCCTCTCGACTACCCTAAACTTGTGTTCGTCGGGGCAGTCGAAGACGATTATAGGGGTGGCTGGGTAGGAGGGGATTTCGTCGACGTGTTTTGAGAGAGGTTTTTGGCTTGTGTGTAGTAGCTCGGCCATCTTGAGGGCTGCGTAGATGGCGTCGTCGTCGCCGTCCAGCTCCCCGAAGTAGATGTGGTTGCTCTTCTCACCCCCAAGCACGGCTCCCAGCTCCTTGACCTTCCTCTGGATGAAAGCCCTGCCGACCTTCCACTCAACTGGAGCGAACCCAAGCTTTTCAGCTACGTGTTTCAGAGCCGTAGAGGAGTTCACGTCGTAGACTACGTAGCCCTTGAGCTTCATCGTCTTGAGCAAAACTGCCAACGCCACGTCCCCTGCGAGAATCCTCCCAGCATCGTCGACGAAAACAGCCCTGTCGGCGTCGCCGTCGAAAGAAACCCCCATGTCGAAACCCCTGTCCACAACGAGTTTTCTCAAGGGTTCGATGTTCTTCTCAGTCGGCTCCGGCTCATGGCTTCTGAACAAGCCGTCGGGGTTGTTGTTCAAAGCCTCGTACTCTATTCCAAGGGATTTGAGGATGTCTGGAAACACAAGCGCCGCAGCTCCGTCGCTCAGGTCAACCGCAACCTTGAGGCCATCCATTCTCCGGAAGGATTGAAGCAGGTGGTCTGAGTAGATTTTTAGGAGGCTTACCTCTGTCATGGTTCCCTTTCTGCTCGAAGCAGGGCCGTAAGCCTCGTTCAGCACCATATCACGTATGGTCTCCATTCCAGCTCCCTCTGAAATGGTCTCGCCGCTGCCGAGGAACATTTTGAAGCCGTTCCATTCTCGTGGATTGTGGCTGGCTGTTATCATAACCCCTCCAAGCGTCTTGAAGTGGCGTGCTCCAAAGTAGCACGCAGGCGTCGTGCACATACCCGCGTTCAGGACGTCGACACCCGAGTCGGTCAAGCCTTCGGTCAAAGCTTTAGCCAGCCTCGGCCCGCTGGTCCTCACATCCCTGCCCACGATAGTCAGCCCTCCAACCCTTTTACCGAAAGCCCTACCAACCTTGTATGCGACATCCTCGTCGATGTCTCTGCCGTAAACGCCCCGTATGTCGTAGGCTCTGAAGACGTGCGGCGAAGGCCTCAAAACCCCCACTTCCCCCACACATCGTCGTCTCTTAAACCCGTCACCTTAAGCCCTGCATAGCCCATCCCGTACCGCTTGTTGACGCCTATAAGGAAACGGGTGAAAACCTCCCCGTACTTGGAGTTTTTCAACGGCCCGCCGTCAACAGGTCGGAGACCCGGGAGCAGGCGAAGAATCCCTGCAACCGTCTTCTTCTCCTCAAACCCGTCCCCGAAGACAAACGTGTCGGAGTCAATAGCCCTGTCTAGGTCCTGCATGATTGAAGCGCTTACTGTATGAAGTGCTGCGACGACCCTAGCTGACTTGGGCAGGTGTCCGGCCATATGCTCAGCGGCCGAACCGTCAACGCCGGCGGGCGGTACGATGCAAGAGACTGCGATGCAGTCCTTCTCAAGGCCAGCCGCCACTTCTTCCACAATCGGAGCTAAAGCCTCGTACGGGATGGTGAAGAAGACGACCTTGCATCCCTTTCCCGCATGCCTGTTGGAGGCCCCCGAAACCAAGGCGTCTCCCAGAATTTCAACAGCCCTCCTAGCGGCCTGCCAAGCCCTCCCCTCATCCCTCGACCCGATTACAACCTCTACACCTGCTCTGGCGAGCCTGAGTACGAGCCCAAACCCGAGGTCGCCCGTGCCGCCTACTACAGCGACCTTCATCAGCAGTTATTGGGCTGGAAATTATTTAAACACATCCGGAGGTTGGGAATAAAGGCTTAATGACTGGATGGATTGACTCTGGATACAGTATAAAAGCTGGCTGTGTGAGTTTTTGATACATGGACGACACGGTGCTGGCTGTTTCGGTGCTTTTGATCGTGATGGGCGTTGCTGGAATATTCATACCGTTCTCCGGAATTTCGGAGACTATGAGGCCGCTGGCCGAGTTCTCAGGCTTCATGCTGGCTCTGGGCATCATCATGCTGCCCATAGGTTTGTTCAGGGGAGGTCTTCCGCAGCTGAGCAGCGGGAAAACCTATGTGTTGACATCGCTGGGCATAGGGCTGGTTTCCTTCGTTCTTGTCTCCGCAGCTCTCCAGGTCGGTCCTTTCACCAAGATAGAGGAGGTAGGAGCCACAGGTCCTACGCCGTTCAACGTCACGGTTATCATCCTCCCCGGCTCGTTTGACCCAAGCGCCACGGAGACGTACTCCCCGGCCAGCGTAAGGGTGCTAGCCGGATACAACAGTACTGTGATATGGATTAACGCCGAGACCGTCAACGTTGCCCACACGGTCACGTCCGACCAGGGGCTTTTCGACTCGGGGTTGTTCGGCACGAACGAGAGATGGGTGTTCACGTTCGCCAGGGCCGGCATATACCCGTACCACTGCACACCGCATCCATGGATGGTTGGGACGGTGACGGTGTTCGAGGGGCCGATGCCGGGGGCTGAAGCCTAGTAGGCTTTGACGAGTCGAGCCTTTAGATGGGTTTTCTCGGCTTCGACCACTTCGGCTTCAACGAACCTGCCCAGCAGGTTTTCCCTAGTGTTTAGGATTATCGGTCTGTAGGCGTGGTTCCTGGCGGCCATCA
Source organism: Candidatus Caldarchaeum sp. (assembly GCA_038740895.1). Lineage (GTDB taxonomy): Archaea > Thermoproteota > Nitrososphaeria_A > Caldarchaeales > Caldarchaeaceae > Caldarchaeum. The sequence goes on along the minus strand of JAVYLK010000063.1, from coordinate 448 downwards.
AGCCGTTCTTCCCAACCTCGTCAACAAGCACCTCGCCAGACCAGCCCACCCATCTCTCGTTGAGCCTCAGCTGAACCTCCTCAACAAGCTCTTTGACAGCGGCGACCCTACGGGCCACCACGCTGTGCGGCAAGGGCTTAAGCTTCTCGGCGGGGGTGTCGGGTCGTGGAAAGTAGCGTGAAATGTTGACCACGTGAGGCTTAGCCCTCTCGACGAGACGCAGCGTCTGCTCAAAGTCATCGTCATTCTCCGTCGGATACCCGACTATGACGTCCGTCGCAAGAGTTAGGTCTGGATTTTTTTCACGGAACCTTTCCACTATTTGGATGAACATGCTGGACGTGTGGCCTCGGTTCATGTCTCGGAGGACTTTGTCGGAGCCAGACTGTACGGGTAGGTGTAGGAACTTGAATAGCTTCTCGCAGCGGTATGCCTCGACGAGCTGCGT
>JAVYLK010000062.1:0-5331 GCA_038740895.1 Candidatus Caldarchaeum sp. | reverse complement strand
TCCTTGAGACTGAGCCACCAGCGGCACTCCAGCCACTTGGCAGCAGAAAGCCAGTACGTCGTAAAAGTTGCTGTAGTAGCTGAAACAGTGGACCACATCGTACTCCTTAACCAGTCTCAGCAACTCTCTGAAAACGTTGACTTGTCTGAGAAAACGCATGCCTTTGATGGGCAGCAGCAGAACATCATGGCCCCACGCATGCTTGAGCCGGCGAACGACATCCACACCCCTTGAAAAAACTATCAAATCAGCGTCCAAGCCGTGCGAGCATAAAAGCCTCGCATAACGATGTTCATAACCAGCATAACTATCATACGACTCAGCTCTAACGCCGATTCAGGCTAGGTCTTCCAAAACATGAAAGAGCAACACGCTTAAGCCTTAAAATCATACCCCTCACATTTATGTCATTCGAACTACATTGGTAATAGCCTCCATCATTATTCCTGCACGAAACGAAGAAAGACACATAAGCGCGTGCATTGAATCCCTCCTAACACAGGACTTTGAACATACCGAGTTAATAGTTGTGGATAATGGCTCGAAAGACAAGACACCGCTCATAGTAGAGAAGTATGCTGAGAAACAGAAGGAAAAAATACGACTCATAAAACTTGAAAGAAACATAGGTCCTGGCGGCGCACGGAACATAGGGGCCCGGGAGGCGCGGGGTGAAATCCTTGTGTTTCTTGACGCGGACATGATGTTTCCCCCACACTACGTGAGAAAACTAATAGACCCGATATTGAGAAATGAAGCTCTGTCTACAGTACACGGAGAGGAACTGATCGCTAACACTGTTAACTTTTGGGTGAGGGTTCAAGGTCAGACCAAGAAGTCAATGCAGAGACGAGAAGGAGAGGTTTTCAGAGCCATCAGACGGGATGTGTTCATGGGCTATGGAGGGTTCGACCCCTCGCTCCACTACCACGACGACAGAACTTTCTACTACAAAACCGGCAGGAAAGCCCAGGTCGTAGACGCTCACTGCTACCACAACAACCCCGACACCGCCCGTGAAATATTCCGCAGAAACTACCTGATAGGCAGGACGTACCTAGCCGTCGCATACGCAGAGAAAGGGTTCGGAGGCGTCGCAAAAGCAGCAGCAGTGATTTCGTTGAGGCTCGTGGACGTAGCGGCCATACCGCTGTTCACAGCAGCCGTTTCTCTTCAACCAACACCGCAAAACACCACAATATTAGCGGCTCTTCCACTCATGCTCTTCATCATGCTGACGTTTAGGATGAAAATAATCCAGCCAGACAGCGTTCGGGAAAAGCTTGTGCTCAGGCTTTTCTACGCACCAGCCTACAGGCTTTTAAGAGCAGCCGGCATCCTAGCAGGGGTCGCTATCTCACTTGTCCGAGGCCTGAAAGTCCGGCAGTTTCAACAACCTCCCAATCACGCACGTCAACCGTCACCCTCTCCCCACGATAACCCTTGAACAACCAGTAAACCATAGCCAGCCCGAGCGCGATAGACTTGGACATCCTGAAGGGCATCGACACAGGGAAGAGCAGGAGCTTTCCCCAGCCCCTAGCCCTCCTCGAATAAACAACAAAACCAGCGCCTAAAAAAGCCAGCATAGGATATACGCTATAGATAGCAAGTGGAATGCTCAACGCCAACCCCGCCCAGTAAACAACACCCCTCAAAGCCTCGCGAGCCAGACCATTCTTGAGAAAAAGCTTCGCCTCCGACAAAGCGCCGCGCATGAAATATTTACGCAGCTCCTTGAGAGAATATTTTCTTAGATGCGGTAAAACTACACGCGAGTCAAAGAGACAAACATAACCTTTCCCAGTAGCTCTCCTACCCCAGTCAAGGTCTTCAATAAACAAAACATCCTCATCAAAGAAACCCACATCCAAAGCTTTCCTGAAATCAAACAAACACGCGCTGGTGTTGCAGGCAAGCCCTACAGAAACACCGCTACTTTGACGGCTGCCGCTTCTAACCCAACGCGAATACCTCTTTTCAAGCCAGTCAAGGTTCTCAAACCCCACATCCCACACAGCACTAACAGACACCACTTCCCTACCTGCATCCATGCTTCTTAAAACAGATAAGGCTCGTCTGAGAAAATCCCTGTCTACCAAAATGTCTGATTCTATAAAGGAAAAATACTCAGCATCCAAATCCATAGCAATCTTAAACGCTATATTTCTAAGCCGGCTAGGGCTGCCTTTAGCTCTGACATGTATGACACTTTTGTAATTATGCCCCTCCAGCCGAATCCATGAACTGCACAGCTCGAATGCTCCGTCCCGTGAATAGTTGTCGACGAACAGCAGAACCATCCTGTCCTTCGGATAATCCAGCCTCCGCAACGACTCCAAAACCCTCCCCCACACGTCCCCCTTCTTCGAGTGGTAAAGCACTGCAACCAGCACGACAGGGTATTCGACAGCCTCCGGAGCCGAGTCCTCCACAGCCCCTAATCCACAACAACCCGATAAAAAACATTAGCGACTCAACACGTGCACACCAGGCTAAGCCGTTTGAGCATGCCGGTAGGGCTTTTCACAACCAGCCCACGAGTCCCGGAGGACTTAGCAAGCCGTTCCACGCCAAGGCAGTCCGAGGCCTGGAAGGACGGTCCTCCTCCCTTCACGACGCGAGATGGTCGGGAAGCTCAAACCCGTCCCATGCAACTCCGTCCAGACAACCGGCGGAGAGCCATCCCTCCGCAAATTCCAGCCACCTCAACAAAGCTGAAAAGCCCGCTTCGAAAAGCAGCGACAATTTTTCCCTACATTTTCTATTTTTTTAAAAATAACCGGGCTAGGAAATTGTTATATGATTGACCCACCATCTAGCTGCTCGCCATGAACTCGTCCGAAATTAAATCGATGCTGGCTGCGGCAGCCGTTTTCGTGATTGTATTCGGTCTTGCTCTGGAGATTGCGGACGCAGCCTACAGCCCCGAATCAAGGTGGACGAGAACACGCACCAGGACCACCTCAACCCCTCGGACAACCACATCGTCGACGACTTCCACGAGCACGGGGTATTCTGACACGTTTCCAGCCGTCAACCCGGCGATTCTCGGCACATGTCCCCCTGAAGTCCACGACAGATACTACGTTGTTGGCCCCGACGGAAGAAAATACCGCACATGGCATCCCGTAGCCGTTCCAATCGACCCAGCGAGCCCATCAAGGGGGACGTGCACGTTCGCCCATGAGCACGGCGACAACCCGAGGCAGGGAAGCTTCAACGACCTTCCAGCCTTTGGATATGCGGCTAAGGTCGCCGGGATGGTTGAGGAAATAGCTGCACATGCAGGCTTCAAGGTCTTTTACAAGCCAAGGACGGGCGACGGTTTAGGCAACAACGCTGAATGGCGGATCGTTGTGCACCAGGGTACCGCTGGAGCTCGCCGGCTTGTTCAAACCTTCCACAGCATCCAGATTGACGTCGTGGACGCGGCTGGACGGGCCACGAAGGTCAACCTCATGGCTCCCACAGGCAACCTCAACCCGAAATGCGGCCCACGTGTCGGAGACAGAATAATTCCCGACGAAGAATGCGTCTCCAGAGGACTTTTCTACGAAGTCTGGTATTTCTCGGTACGTGTAGGTTCAGGCAACATCCACGGAGCGCGGTTTTTCGCGGCACCCGGAATCGCCGTCTACAACCCAATGACATACATGAAGGTCGGCGACCTGACACAGGTCTATCCTGTATGCGGCGTGGTCGAAGGCCTTCCGTTCGGCGACCGACGCAGCTTCTTCCTCGGCAACCAGCGAGCCGTTGAACATCCGGACTTTGGCTGGGGCAGCCCAGGCCCGTCAACCTTCTGGACAGACGCATACGGAAACGAAAGGACGTCTGGATGCGACGCAACAACATGCATCAGGCAAACAGTCCCAGCCGGGTACTACGCATGGTTCGACGACGACAGCGTGTTCGACTGGCCTTGGATAGACCTGCCCGTAGGAGCCCCCGGCGGAAACTAACAACCCGCCCCAGAGACTCGTCAAACACCCCTTCTTTTCAGGATTTCGCGGCCAAGCCTCTTAACCCGTTTCACCGTGGGTATGTTTGGAAAATGCTTAAAACGCAAGCGGCCCGCACAAAAGCCGGTATGGCGGTAATCCTGGAAAAGACGGAAACGCATGCAGAGCGTAAGCTCGTCACGAAGACAAGAAGCATATGCCCCGAGTGCAACCGCATACTTGAGGCCGACGTCGTCGAGGAGGAGGGCAAAATCAAGATATACAAAACATGCCCCAAGCACGGGGAGTTCGACGACCTCTACTTCGGCGACGCAGACATGTACTACAGGTTCGCCAGATGGCTTCACGACGGCAAGGGAACAGGCAACCCCAACGTCGAAATGCCCCGCTGCTCGTGCCCAGCCAACTGCGGCCTCTGCAGCAGCCACCTCAGCCACACAGGCCTGTCAAACCTCGTAATCACAAACAGATGCGACCTCCACTGCTGGTACTGCTTCTTCTACGCAGAGAAAGCAGGATACATCTACGAACCAACCCTCGACCAGATACGCGAGATGGTCAAGCAGCTAAAAGCCGAGAGACCCGTCCCCGGCAACTCCGTCCAGATAACCGGCGGAGAGCCATGCCTCCGCGACGAGCTTCCCGAGATAATAAGAATCCTCAAGGAGGAAGGCGTCGACCACATCCAGCTCAACACCAACGGCATCAGGCTCGCAAACGACTTCAACTTCTTCAAACGAGTCAAAGAGGCAGGCGTCAGCAACCTCTACATGAGCTTCGACGGCGTAACAGCCCGCACCAACCCGAAAAACCACTGGGAAGTACCCAAAACCCTCGACAACGCACGCAAACTAGGCGTCGGAGTAGTCCTAGTCCCCACAGTCATCAAAACAGTAAACGACCACGAGCTCGGCGACATCATACGATTCGGCTTCCAGAACATAGACGTAGTCCGCGCAGTCAACTTCCAGCCAGTAAGCCTCACAGGCCGCATGCCCAAGAAAGAACGCGAGAAATACCGCATAACGATTCCCGACTGCATCATCAGAATCGAGGAGCAGACAAACGGCGAAATCCCCCGCGACGCATGGTTCCCAGTCCCCGCATGCACACCCCTGACAAACTTCATCGAAGCAATAACAAGGCGCGCACAGTACGAGCTCAGCATACACTTCGCATGCGGAGCAGGAACATACGTCTTCAAAGACCACGACAAACTCATACCCATAACCAGCTTCGTCGACGTCGAAGGCCTCATCAAATACCTCCAAGACAAAACCGAAGAAATCCAAGCAGGCAAAAACCCCTTCTACGTAGCCCTCAAAGTCCTCGCAAACATCGGCAAACACATCAACACCAGCAAACA
>JAVYLK010000061.1:0-5503 GCA_038740895.1 Candidatus Caldarchaeum sp. | reverse complement strand
GTTTGATAGTCGGGGAGGCGTGGGAAATAGGTGTCAGGAAAATAGCAGGGACAGACCAGGTCATACACTGGAGCATACGTAAGGTAACATAGGATGTTCGTATGGCAACCAGTACCATCATCGTCACAGACTGGTACGAGGGCGAGGGTATCATGGGCGGAATTCGAAGTTCCTACCTCGCCGTCACGCGCCAGGGTATCCTGGACAGAGTTCGAGGCCCCATTTGCACCGACAAGGGGTAGGGTTTCGTGGACAGAACTCGAAGTCCCTACCGCTGTATCCAGGGGGCGTATATCCTGGGCTGAATTTGAAGCCCCAACTGCTGCTGGGTCAATTCAGTTCAAAGTCGGCCATTTCCTAACACCTACAGCAACAGGGGTACAGAATTACACAGTAGGCTTCCAGCCCCAGGTTGTTCTGTTCTTCGGTACGGATAACACTACAGCCGACACTATCGGCTCGGGCGCACTCAGTACTCCAGGAGTATTTTTAGGGTGGGCTGTAGCCACAAAAGACGACTCCACGTTCGTCGGGATGTCAACAGATACAAGCCTGACGAGCACTCGAGCTGCGAACTTCTCTCCGGCGCCACCCGTGAAGAAGTACCACTACCTGGGAGGTTTCAGCCCGAGCTACTCAGCGAACTTCAACGGATTCACAGCAGACGGGTTCTCACTGAACTGGACGTCAGCGAGCGGCACTCAGTGGATAGTAACGTGGGTCGCGATCGCAGGGCTGGAAGCGGTCGAAGCTGGGGAAGCCTATCCTCCTACCAGTACAGGCAATGTAGACTATTCTGTCGGGTTCCAACCTGACCTTTTGTTCGTCATGGCCACGATGGACGAGAACGACGTCGAGGACCCAGGTGTCGTCCACTCGATTGCTGCTGTCGGCCCAGACAGTTCGTCGTGGTGTTACGCTGGGTTCTCCGTAGACGGAGCCACAAGCGCTGCTAGTGCTCTTGCCAAGAGAGAGCAGCTGACAGACGGCACGGTATATCTGATCAGAAACCATCCCGACAACACGGTTCGCAGAAAGGCTAGCTTCGTCCAGTTTCTGCCTAACGGGTTCAGGCTGAACCACAGCGTAGTGAGCGGAAACCAGTGGGAAGCAATTATCTTGTGGCTTGCTTTGAAGGTACCTGGCGGGTACGCGAAAGTAGGAACGTTTGACAAGACGACAGCGTCCGCTCCGGCGTCCCAGGATGTAAACTTGCCGTTCGACCCCAAGGGGGTTCTGTTCCTCACGTGGGGCCTGCAAGCGTCGTCCTCACAGCAGGGGGACTGGGAAGGCACCTTGGGAGCCACTGACGGGACGAATCACAGGTCTGTGTGGTGGGAGTACAAGGACCAGAGTTTGCCCGCCAGCGACCCGGGGAGGAACATACACTCCATACAAAAGGCCATAGTGCTCGCCACAGGACCAAGTACCCTGGACGCTGCGGCAACTGTATCTCTCGGGTCCAGCAAGTTCACGGTAAACTGGGACCAAAACAACACAGTCGCCACACAGATCTGCTATGCAGCGGTAGGTACCCAGCCTGCAACTACAAACAGCGGTCGGTTGTCGTGGGCAGAGCTTGAAATTCCTACAGCTTTATCCAAGGGACGTGTGTCCTGGACAGAGTTTGAAGTTCCTGCAGCACAGTCTGGTGGACGTGTATCTTGGACGGAATTCGAAGTACCGACTGCATTATCACGTGGTAGACTGTCCTGGGCAGAGCTTGAAGCACCTACAGCTCTATCAAGGGGACGAGTATCTTGGTCAGAGTTTGAAGTACCTATCGCTCCATCCAGGGGACGGATATCTTGGACGGAATTTGAAGTACCGACTGCTTTTTCTAAAGGACGTGTATCTTGGTCGGAGTTTGAAGTTCCCACGGCTATTTCTAGGGGACGGCTGTCTTGGGCTGAGTTAGAAGTGCCAATAGCCCCGTCTGGCGGGCGTGTGTCCTGGGCTGAATTCGAAACTCCGTTTGCCAATTCACGAGGAAGGTTATCCTGGGCGGAACTTGAAGTACCAACTGCCTTCTCTAGAGGCCGTGTATCGTGGTCGGAGCTTGAGATACCTACGGCTCTATCTAGGGGCCGAGTCTCATGGTCCGAATTTGAGGTACCACTTGCGCCATCATCGGGTAGGCTATCCTGGGCTGAGCTAGAAGTACCGACAGCCCAGTCAAGAGGAAGGGTATCGTGGTCTGAGTTAGAAGTACCTTTCGCCCCAACCCGGGGGAGAGTTTCATGGTCCGAACTAGAGGTACCGTTCCTAGCCTCATACGGTAGGTTGTCCTGGGCGGAGTTTGAAATACCATCCCTGAGCTCGTCTGGGAGGTTATCTTGGGCCGAATTAGAGCTTCCCTTCGGTCCGTCAAGAGGCCGGGTATCACACGCCGAGTTCGAGTTGCCGAGCGTCTCTGGGGAAGATAACTGGTATAAAAGGATAAAGCTAACTAAGAGACGAGCCGGGAGGAGGAGGTAAAATGGAACCACCTGTGAACCTCAAAGACGTAGAAGAACGATTCCGTCCGGTGATGGAGAACATCATGCGCGGGATCTCCAACGCCGCAGAACTGCTAAACACGGTAAGGATCATGGAATTCCTGCGCAGGATAGGACTACCGGTCAATGTGCCACAAAGAGGGCCGACCCCATCTCCAACTCAGTACAGACCGCCTGGCCTCCGTAGGTCGTGGGACGAGAGGCTGAGAAACATGGGGCGATAACAATGTTCGAGAAAGAGCTGAGAGAATACGACCCACAACTAATTCTGTGGTTCGACCCAGAAAAGAGTAGATACGTAGTCCTCCGACAGCCGGAGAAATACGGCCCTGTCCCGAGGGGTGGATACAGTCAGGGGGAAATAAGAAGGAGGATCAGGCTTGGAGCGTTGCTCCCGATACTGACAGTAGAGTGGGACGGACGCTATGCCGAGCCGGGGGAGTGGGTAATAAATACCCTGAGAAGGATGGATATTAGAAGACTGAGAGCGAAGGACTTTATCAATGACCTGGACGAGGGGAATCGAATACGCCTGGAAAGGTATAAACAGAGAGTCAGTGAAGACCTCCGGTATGTGATTCGACAGGACTGGAAACACATCAGGGACGAATTACGAGGTGACACTATATTCCGGAAATGGGTGCAACATGTGGCCGTCGATTGATAGTTCCTACGCCCTGGCAGCAGTATCCCTAGCATCTCTTGTGTACGTCCTCGTACACTTTACAAGGTTCATAAGCCAACAGAACGGGATCGTCGAGAGAATATCGCTGATACTTGAAAACCACATGTCAGACATTGCGTACGCCTTGCAGGCCATATGTGACAGGTTGGATAGTGTAGAGAAAAAGTTGGAGGTAAGCAAGAAAGATGCCGACAACATTAGCTGAGATACGGAATAGAATACAGTCAAGGCTGTCCGAGCCGATTATAGCTACAGGCTGGTTCACCCCGGACACGGTAAACATATACATCAACGACGCCATCAGGTTTGTATTCCAGAAAATCGTTGCGGCCAACCCCGACTATTTTGGGTTGAGGACCACACAGGTCACAACGCAGGACGGTGTGAAAGAATACACGGTCCCGATAGACGCGTTTGAGATCAGGTACCTGGAAATCGACAACGGTGGTATCAAACAGAAGTTGCAGGAGGCCACTTTCGAGCAAAGGTGGCCGGAAATAAACAAAGGGTTTCCAAGGGTGTACTATTGGATGACTGACTACACAAACCCGTCAACTGACCCTGCGACTAAAATCGGGCTAATACCAACCCCGGACGGGCAGTACAATATCAACATCTGGTATATCCCGAGGCCGAGAAAATTAGTCAATGATTCTGATACTATCGACATGCCAGATGAGGTTGTTGATATTGTAGTGCCCCTTGCGACGGCCTACGCCCTGAAAAGTGACAAGCAGGCCGCGCAACAGGAAGAAGCAGAATTCCAGGTAAGAATGACACAGTACCTGACATTCGTGACACGAGGAAAATCCGGAGGACCTACCTACGTAAGCTACCCATACCCACTATGGTGAAGAGGAGGTAACACAGACATGGCGCTATTGTGGCTTGTCAACACAGGAGAATCCGAGATCTACGCGATGTACGGTGGAGAATACTACAAGCTCCCCGCCAAGGATATGTGTCAGGCACCTGAGGACGCGGCCAGTCATATCGCCTCGTACTATAGCAGGCGCGGAGTAAAAATGTTCCACACGAAAGAAGAAGCTGTCCAGGCTTTGGCGCAGGTACAGGCGGAGGAAGTAGAGGAAGGAGAGGCAGAGGAAGGACTAGGAGAGGCCGTGGAGGCAGTGTGTGAAGAGTGTGGGGAGGACTTCTCCCAGAAGAAAAGACCACTGCAGGCTTTGAAGCTGCACAAGATGCGCCAGCATGGACAGGCCGACAACGGTTAGCGTCCTCTGCATAGACCACCTACACGAATTTGAGGTAGTGGACCCGACTATCGACTTTTCATGCCCGCATTGCGGGTGCAAATACGTCAGGATAGTCCAGAAAAACACGGAAGCCGAGACGAGGGTGGACATGAGCAGCGTTTATATGGAGAAAAGCCCCCCATCGTGGTTGGACCTACTAGACAAAGAGGAGGGCAGGTAACATGGCGATAGAAAGAGACCCAGCCCGCGTGGCTACAGGTGGCCTAGCTGGTCTGTTGGGGTCCACGTTTTCTCCAATCCCACCAACACCTACGGACGAGCAAAGAAGGGTGACAGCCCAAGCCCCAGCGGCCCCTAGTGGACAGATTGTCAATGTACCGTCCTTCAAACCGACGGGTGTAACGCAACTACCAAGCCCCCTATTAATAAGACCTGAGACAGTATCAAGGAGATATTTCCGTGGAAGACCAGAAGAGGCTTTCGGCCCCAGAAGCAGGTTAGACGAAGTTTTGGACAGGATAGGTCAGATAATCAAAGAGCAAGTAGATCAAAGCAAAGCAGGTGAAATCACACCAGAGACAACCCAAGCAACTGGCCCTACCAGTGGAGAACAGCCACCTCAGTCTGTCACTACACCGTTCGAAGGGGAACTGCCGTCTCCGCCTGTTTTTGAATTAGGTGCCCCACCAACGCCCGGGGAAACAACCCCGCCGCCAACATTACCACCAACAGTACTTCCGGCCCCAGTACTACCAACACCAGTAGAAGAGACTATACCTACACCCCCGACGCCAATTGAACAAGTTGCAAGTGAAATTAGAGAAGAGCTAGGACTGCCGCCTATACCAACGGCGACGTTGCAGCAGCCGTTCGTCCCCCCACCACCTCCTACTCCCCCTCCGCTTCAGTACCCACTGACAGAGGGTAGGGCAGGAGAAGGGCCAGCAGCAGAGAAGTAGCGCCATCTGGGCCTTCTCCATCCGGCCCGGCACCGTCAGGTCCTTCCCCGTCCGGTCCATCCCCAACAGGACCGGCACTCTCAGACATAACCTTTGAGGCTCTCTTCGGCGGTTGGGACCGTGACTGGTTTGGTGGTTGGGATCGTG
>JAVYLK010000060.1:0-5620 GCA_038740895.1 Candidatus Caldarchaeum sp. | reverse complement strand
AACAAGGGAATTGAGAGTTTATTTTGTGGCGGAACTGATGTTTGGGATAGTTTTAACTTGTCTGATCCCAACAAGGGAATTGAGAGCAAGCCTAGCCGAAGCCACCTCGCTAGCCAGATAGTTTAGAAACTGATCCCAACAAGGGAATTGAGAGAACCAATTGACGTGCTCGACTAAACGCCTCAGAAATATTCAATCTGATCCCAACAAGGGAATTGAGAGTTGATGTAAACTCTGTAGTCAATGCCTGCGGGGACTGAGCTGCCTGATCCCAACAAGGGAATTGAGAGTATCCGCCAAATCGCATAGAACCGCAACCAGCAATCCTACCCAGACTGATCCCAACAAGGGAATTGGGAGTTTGTATTCCAAGCCGCCACTACCATTACACCATCCGAAAACTGATCCCAACAAGGGAATTGAGAGCCACAAAACCATACGGCCTGTCATCGGCAATCTCGTACAGAGGTCGGTTGATCTGATCCCAACAAGGGAATTGAGAGGAGGTCTTGCTGTGTTCCCGTCTTCAAAACAAACGCTTTCGCTCTGATCCCAACAAGGGAATTGAGAGTTATTATGGCCGGCGACCGGATGGTCACCACTTCGCCATCGTCTGATCCCAACAAGGGAATTGACAGTTGATCTATCCAGCAGTAGCTCACACACCATAAGAAAACAAGCCTAACAAACGAACCGGAACCCTGTTCTTTCAGAGTTTATTATCATCAAACGACGTGCTGAAGAAATGCATGTATCTCGAACATTTTTGAGAACCACATAAGAGCAGGCTTGGTGCTATAGTTTACGGTGGTCAGGTTGCCGTTGGTTACGATGAGCAGTCTGATGGAGCTTTCCAGGAGGATGAGGCGGATTAAGCCCTGTGTTGACGAGGAGCTGCGTGGCTGGAATTGGCATCAGCCACCTCTTCTACACGCCTACCCATCGGTCAACCTCCCGATCTCTGAGATCTACAACGAGACCTGCAGATGCGGAGCGCTAATACACCTCAAGTATAACCTCAAGTGCTCACCAACGCTACGATACCCAGCGGATGGAAAAATCGCCCATCATCTCTGGACCCGCTTCTACACTCATCTGCAGAAGTCAGCAGCTAACGCAGCAACACCAACACAGCTTGCCCATCAGCTCATCGAGGCCGCGGAGCAGGAGAAACAAGCACTCCTCACCGAATTCGGAGGACAACAGGACCATAATTATCTGAGCCTCAGGCTGGACAGGTGGATAGAAGCTCTCTGGCATCCGATGACCCACCTAGCCGTAGCAGAGTATGTAAAGCTGCTGACAGCCCCCGGCGGACCACAACCAGAGACGATAACATCTTGGCTCAGTCCTATGGCCGTGGAGTTGAAGGTCGATGGCTCATTGCTGGGGTTCAGCAGCGGCTGTAGGGTGGACGGCCTCGCACCTCTAGGACTTGTAGTTGAGCTGAAGACATCCAAGCCAGCGCAGATACATGAGCTCGCGCTAGCCGCGTACGCTCTAGCCATAGAATCCCAATTCGAGACACCAATAGACTACGGCATGCTCCTATACCTAAATCTACGTCGCAACAGACCCATCTGCACAACCTATGTCAAGCTTGTGGCGCTAGAAAACAAGCTGAGGCTAGACAGCTTGGAGGAGAGGGATAGAATGTCTAAAATAGTTGCGGACGGTGTCTTCACGGAACCATCCAAACAATGCACCCATCTCTGCCCACTAAACGAGGTGGCTAAAATAAATGAGTGAGCTGCTCATAGAGGGTTACGGCATTTGCCTTGGTGCTCGCAAAGGATATCTATACGTTAGAACGCACAAAGGCGAAGAAACTCTTATACCTCCTTCCACGCTTACTGGCGTACTTATAACAAGCGCCAGCACCCGTCTGTCGGCCAAATCCCTGATAATCCTGTCACGGTTTGGGGTCGAGCTAACAGTGATGCATAAGGGAAAGCCTATGTGTAAAGTTATGCCGGCCACTGGAGGCGCTGCACTCCAGACTAAACTCGCCCAGATAGAGGCTCTAAACAATGGAAAACGTCTGTATTCCGCTAAGATGTTCATCAAAGGGAAGTTGCATAACCAACGCATGGTAATTCGCCAAAAGGCTAGGGAAGTAAGAAACAGTACATTAATGCTTGAATTGGAGAAAGACGAGGCAGCAATATGCCACACGCTTTCACTAATGGAATCGTCAACCACGATAGACCAAGTCAGGGCATATGAAGCCAACGCAGCCAGAAACTATTGGCATGCAGTAAGCCTCATGATCCCGCCACAGCTCGGGTTCGGAGGCCGTGTCGTAAGGAATCCTAAAGACGACTTCAACCGAGCTCTCAACATCGGGTATGGCGTTCTAAGGGCTAAGGTATGGTCCGCCGTTCTTCTAGCAGGTTTAGACCCCTTCATAGGTCTGCTACATATGCCCAGAGGGCGTCATATGTGTTTAGTCAGCGACCTTATGGAAGAGTTCAGACCAGTGGTAGTCGACAGACCTTTAATAACCTATGCCATGCGTGACCCAGATTTTATGAAGCATGCTGGATCCTTTAGAAAAGTTATAAGCCTCATTATAGACACTTTAAGGGCAAACGAATCGGCACTATCTAAAGCTATTTTGCTGCAAGCGCGTAGACTTGCCTCGTATCTACGCGGGGAAATAGACGATTACGAACCATTTAGACTGAAGTGGTGACGGATGTATAATCAGATCAGCCACTTGCTGGTTATATACGATGTCTCCGAAGATGAGCGACGTATAAAGCTCGCAGATTCTCTAAAGCTTCTGGGATTTACCAGAGTTCAGAAAAGCGCATTCCTGTCAGAGTACAAGCCAGCTCTCGTCAGTGAAGTTAAGAGGAAATCTCTGAGAATCATTGATATAACTACGGACAATGTTCAGATCTATCCGTTGACTCCCGCAAGCTATTCCCTGAGAACCACCATCGGAAAGCTTCAGATGGGACAAAGCATCAAAGACGGCGACGGCTTTTATGTTATCTGAAGATCATGGCTATTGGGTCACACCAACAGATGTGAAGGACTATTTCTTTTGTCCTCAAGAACCTTTTCTCAAACATGTGATGGGTTTACATGAGCCAGCCACTACGTCAATGGAGCTGTCGAATCACATGCACGCTAACTTCGATTTGAGACATCTACCTAGGAGTATAGCGCCTGCAAAGATTTTGAGAAACATCCAAATGTCTAGGGAGGACCTAGGTTTCAGCGGCAGATTAGATGTATTGGTTCTGACTAAATACGCTGAGGCTGTGCCGTGTGAGCTAAAGCTGGGACATCCGCACCTAGTTAAGCCCCCTATATGGGACAGGATGCAGCTGGCCTCCTACGCTATTCTTGTTGAAAAGGCTTTCAACAAGACGGTGAGACGGGGCGTAATCTTCTACATGGAGCAGGAAAAGCCTCATCTGGTTAATATCAATTGGGGAATGAAGAAGCAAGTGGAAGAAGCCATAAAAAAGCTCAGAGAGATGATACTTACAGAGTCCAGACCTGACAACAGAAGGGCTGATTACTGCAAGGGATGCTGGTATGCGCGTGTATGTGGCTCGTATTGACTAAAGATACTTTAGAAGAGCGTCGTACAGCTTCCGCCCATGATCGGTGACTATGATTTTGTCCGATGTCATGCTTATAAGCCCTCTATTCCTGAGACGGTACAGAAACCCTGCGTGGAGCTTTACACCCCTCCTCGGGCTTGAGCCTTTTGCGAGGAGGCTTTTGAGGCTGCTGAGAGTTTCAGGCGGGTATGGGATTACTGGAACATGGATAACGTTGTAGTCGGTGGGCGGCGGATACATAACTGGGTCAAACTCCTCTCTTTTCTGCTTGTAATATTCTTGTGGGTTTTGGCTGTTGGCAAGCTCCTCTATCTCCTTCCTTATTCTTTCGAGGGCCGCGCTGACCACTTTTATCTCCGGAGAAATAACGTGGTATACGGCGTCGACATCGTTCAGCTGCGCCAGCAGCGTCATTGAGGCCACCATCTCCTTTCTGCCGCCCGCCAGACAGACGTACAGTTTGTCGGAGTTTCTCCGCAGCTCGGACAATGCCTTCGCCGCCGTCTCCATGAAAAGATAGTTCTCCTCCTCATTGGTGATGTCTGTGACAGGGACTTCGATGGTTTTGACGCGTATGTGTGGAAACCTGTCTATGACGGCGGCTGAAGCCAAGACGGCGCTCTCCCTGACCAGCTTCTCAGACGTAGACAAAACCATCAGGTTTGACACTTTCTCCGTCCTCTCCACATAGTCTACGAACTCTGTGACGACTGGCGGGCTTGTCCCCATCGTTGCCACAACACCAACTCTCATCTATCCAACCTCCCTGCCCTCCGAGTATTTTGCTACGCCGAGGCCGAGCCTTCTCCCCAGCCCTACGCCCGTGAACTGGCTGAGCCTCGCCAGGATGACGGTAACTGCATGCTCGTACGAGTTGGGCTGTGTTGAGGTGTAGGTGACTTTTCCTATGAAGCCGGGTATTTTTCTGCCGCCGCCAAGCCGCACGGACCGGGACCTTATGTTGAACGGCGGTACGATGAGGACATGCGCCCTAACCCACTCCACATAATCGTCTACTGCTATGTTGTTTTCTGCTGGGGTTATTTTGTTCCAGAGGCTGGCGAGGGTGCCGAAAACGTGGGTTGGGGTTGGGAGGAGTTCGTAGACGGCCCAGCCTGCCTTGGCGCTGAGGGCGAGCTTCCCCATCCTAGTAGGTGTGATGAACTGGAGTGTGAAGTATTCGGGGTAGTCGGGTGTTCTGAGGGTCTCGATGTTGACGGGGAGCAGCTCTATACCTTCTACTTGGCATTTGACGCCCTCGATTTCTATCTGGGGTTGTTCAGCCAGCTTGAATGCGGCCTGGAGGCTTGTGGACGGGCATGCTACGGTGAAGCCGTATGTGCCAGGTGGCAGGGGTAGCGGCGAGTCGATGAAGTATGTGCCGCTGGACAGGTCGGCTAACGGTGTCACGCTGATGAGATGTGGGAGAGGCTCGTCCATGGAGAGCATTTTCTTGGCGATGGCGTTGGTTATGTGGCCTGTGTAGTTGGTGACTGTGATGGGTGTGGTAACGCGGATTCGGTAGCGGAAGCACATTATCAAAAGCCTGCTTCCCACCGCCTCGAGAACGTTCATGACGGACAGAGTATTTCTATGGCGCAGGGCTTATAAGCCTTCAGCGAACATTTTCGAGCCCAGCCGTCACACATTAAACGACGTTCGGCAAAAAGCCCACCCCCAGTTGTCTTTATATACCGGACCCGATTAACTATCTCTGCCGCGAAAGCGGCAAAAAGAAAAGCCTCCCCAAGCCATGGAGAGGCAAAACAAGCCGCACTGATCCCAACAAGGGAATTGAGAACTTGCTGCTTTGAAAACATCCACCACCTCATTTGTCGACCAACTGATCCCAACAAGGGAATTGAGAACTTTACATGGCAGGTAACCCACTACAAGCATTCTTTTACCGCTGATCCCAACAAGGGAATTGAGAACACCCACTTTCCTCAGCCCACACCTGCACAGAATTCCGTATTATCTGATCCCAACAAGGGAATTGAGAACTTGTTGAAAATCAGGAGAATCCACCTGCCGTCGTT
>JAVYLK010000059.1:0-5735 GCA_038740895.1 Candidatus Caldarchaeum sp. | reverse complement strand
TGGAGATAGTGGTTGACGAGAACAACGACATCTACGTTGTTCAGACGTATCAGAAGTGGATGGCGTCGAATGTTGTGGTCGTCTCCAAGTTCGACCGCGGAATGAACGTGCTTTGGTGGAATGCTTATCTACTTCTGCACACATACATGGACTCGTCCCTATCTCCTCCGGAGCACATCCCCGTCAGCTTCGCCTACGCCGTCTCAGCGGCTGTCTCGTCAACGTACCTGTTCGTCGGCGGCTTTACATCGAACACCTACCTGTCAGACACACCCGTTGTTCTCAACGGGCTGCTTTTAGCCATCAACAGAAGAAACGGCGAGGGGCTTGTAGCGTTTAGGGTCCAAGCCGACCAAGGGCCCTCGCAGAACGTTCAGGTGTTTGGCGTGGACGCCTACGGCGACTGCGCCTATCTGGCGGGGGCTTCTGAAAACTACAGGCTTGAGTACGTTTTTCTGAACAATTTCAACTTCAGCTTCCCGCCGTTAGCCATTCGGGGCGATGCCACGCGCTTAGGGTTTAAGTATGAAGAGACGAATCGCAGGCCGGAAATTTACGAGCCTAGACCCTACTTCGACGAAGACACAGGGGCCTCGAGCTACGCCTTTTACGGTATTTTCTGCCTCGGCTCGGTGATAGTTTCAACAACCACCACCTCCACGTCCACGGTCGAGCGAACAACGACGACTACGTCGACATCAATCACAACTTCAACGTCGACATCCATCACCACTTCGACAGTCGCACGAACAACGACGACTACGTCGACGGCGCTAGTCGTTAGCACAGACTACGTCGTAGACATCGTCTACTCAACCCGCTACACGACTCAGCTGAGGTATTATACAACAACTCTGTCTGAAACAATCACGCACACGCGGACTCTTGAAACAACACAGACCCGCTCGACGATATTGTCTAGCGTCATCCAAGTGCTAACCACTCTAGCCGTTCCTCCGCCAGGCATGCTGTCGACCACCACTGTCTACCTTAACACTACACGCACAGTTTCGATAACCACCCAGCAGGCTGGGCAGGTGGACTGGATTCCCCAACCACCATGGCTGTACCTACCGGCTCTGCTTCTGCCTCTCCCGCTGGCCGCTGTCCTGCTGAGTAGGGGTAGGAACCGTATCGTCATCAACAAGTCTAGCTCTCCGCCGTTGAACTGGACGCATGAAAAGCCTCCTGTCGTAGACGACCTCTACATGAAGCCAAGTGTGCTGAGCATAAAGAAGAACACTAAGGTTGAATTCGTCAACAAGGACGACACGCCGCACGTGCTGATGGCTTACGACGGTCCTGCGGAATATCTATTCAAATCACACGTAATAAAGCCGGGGCAGAGGATGAAGCATAAGTTCGTCGAGCCGGGTGTTTACTACGTCAAGAGCCTCACGAAGCCGTACATGGGCGCTGTTATCAGGGTGGGATGAAGGCAAGCCATCAAATAGCAGGAATTCACCCATTATACGCCATGTCGGTTGTTTCAGCAGTATTCGACATCGTGATAGCGCTGCTCCAGCTGGTGTTCGGCGTCGCCCTCGCCTTGTTTAGCATAACCGTGGCCATAAACATCCTCAACAGGGCTACGAAGGGTATCAACGAGTTCGAGGAGCTTCGGAAAAGAAACCTGGCTGTAGGAGTCTACGTCGCGGGGATACTGATAGCGGTTGGCAACGTCGTCGGTCAGGCTGTCTCAGGCGTCAGCAAAGCCGTCGTCCCCGGAGCCTTCAACCTCCCGGCGCTCATCGGCGGCTTGGTCCAGCTGTTCGTCGGGCTTCCTCTCGCCATCGTCGTGATTACATGGGCTCAGAACAGGGTTTACAGCTGGCTGGTGGGAGCTGCGTCTAAACTGCCCAAAGTCGAGATCGAGAAGTTCAACATACAGGAGGAGTTGAAGAACGGGAACCTCGCTGTTGCGCTGGTGCTTTTCGGAACATTCGTCGCCATATCGCTGGTCGTCAGCCAAGGAGTTGCTTTCCTGTCGGAGCCGATATCTTCAGCCATAAGGTCTTTAATCAGCTAAGTCCCGCAGCGTGTCTGAGCCCAGCATGGCGTAGAGAAGGCTGAACAGCGTCAGCAACGCAACAGGGAGGGCGAGACCTCCGACCAAGCCCGACGTGAACGTCGACGGAACGACGACAACCGTCTCCATGCTCAGCAGAACACCCGCAACCACCCCCCATTTTTTCATCTGGATCGAGCCATAGCCAGCCAAAATCCTGGCGAAGCCGAAGACCAAGCCCAGCCACAGGGCGAAGACTGGGTGCCAGGGAATGGTTGCACGTATTTCTGGCGGTGCTTCGCTGATGACGAGAGCCAGGAGACCTCCCCCCACCTCGAACAACCCGAGCGCCAGCAGCGAGAAGCCTCCCAGCTTGGCCGCCGTCGTCCTTTTCATGACTAGCCTATGTAGAAAGGCTCCTTCGACGGCCTCTCCTCGCCCGTCACCGGCCTTCCAGCGTATCCGAGCTGCTCAACCTCCTGAAGCATCCTGTTCTGCCGCTCGATCTCGCTTTCGAGAGCGGTAAAGTCTATCTCGAAGCCTAGGTAGCGTGATACAACCTCGAGGAGTTTTTTGGCTGCGACGTGGTCGGGCATGTATGACGATGTGTCGCTGAGCAGCATAGAAACTTTCCGCTTGTCTCTTGCGAAGAAAAGCATGAGGAAGCCGCTTGTCCTGTCGACGGGGAGTGTTTCCAGCGAGGGCGACTGTTTGGCTCCAGCCTCCAGAAGCTGCTTGGAGTGGTCGAGGTTGGTGGTGGAGACGAAGACGCTTCCGTCGCCGCTCACTCTTCCGCTGGCCAGCACTATGTATTCGTTGACGTTGTTGGCTTGGAGGAACTCGTAGAGCTTAGAAGCCACCTCGTAGCTCCCCTCGTTCCCCTCGACCGGGAAAGCACGGCTGAGTAGCAGCAGCTTCACCCCCTTAACCCTTACTAGGTATAGCTCGAGCCTCGGCCTGGAGGCAATACCCTGGTCGTCGATGATGCTTATCTGGGGGAAGTGGGGCGAGTATATTTCACCGACCAAGACAGCTTCGAAAACTTCTCGGAGGTAGTTGACCGCAAGAATCCCGGCGGCTCCAGCCGTCGGCGAGCCCTCGATGAAAACAGCTCCTTCGAGGTCTGGGCTGTCGAGTAGGTTGATCCTGGTTTCTAGAGGCATCTCCGCCATCTATGCACAATCGGTCGCTAAAAAGCATGTCTCCTTAAACAGCCGGCAGGAGGTCTTGGAAGCAGAACCGCCCCTCACGCACCACTTTACCGCCCGGGGTGAATTCGACGGGTTTTGACAGCAAGGGCCCTGCGTAGACAAAGGTGTGGAACTCGCCGTTCTCTCCGCACGGGTCGCACCCGCTCGGCAGGTTGCTGAGAAAGTCGTGGTCGAACTCACGGCCGCAGTAGTCCGTGGACAGTTTTTCTAGGTCTACGGCGACGACTATCGCCCTGTAGCCGAGGCTGAGGAACCTTTCAGCCAGCTCCTCCGTGGAGCGGCCCCACAGCGGAAAAAGACCCGCTAACCCGGCTTTCTCCAGGTTTCTCTCCCTGTATCTTCTAACGTCCTCGAGAAAGATGTCGCCGAAGGCAACGGCCTCCACGCCGTCTCTCTTCAGGCTCACGCAGACCCTGTGCATCACCGCCTCGTAGTCTTCGTTGCTGCAGCCGGGTGGGATGAATGCTTTGACGAGCGGGATGCCGATGCTCTGGGCCTGCATCTCAACCAGCTCCATCCTGACGCCGTGCATGCTTACCCGGCGGTAACTCTCCGTCAAGGTGCAGAGCAGCCCGGCTACTTCAACGCCTTTCTCGAGCAGGGAGTGCAGCGTGAGAACGCTGTCCTTGCCGCTGCTCCACGAAACCGCCGTCTTCATCGCCGTGGCGTTGTTTTTGGCTTGGGTTTATAAGGCTTGGTGTGAAGTTTTAAATATTGGATGGATAATCCATCCTACACAATGTCGGCCAAACCAGCCACAACAACCGCAATCATCCTCATCATCGCAGCCCTCCTAGCAGGCTTCCTAACCGGGCGGATTACGGCTGAGCCGGTGGAGAGCACCGTCTTCAAGACGCAGACGGAGACGCTGGCTCAGACGGTGACGAGGACGGTTTCCGTGGTTGAGACACGGACGGCTTTGGAGCGTGTCGAAGTCCGTGAGCCCGAAGTCAGGCATGCCAAGCTCTTCTCCCTGCAGCGCGGCGACGGCTACGTCTTGGTGCGGGACGCCGTCAACAGAACCATCCTGGTTGTTCCACGCGGCTCCCCCGTTCCCAGCATCGGGGCGGACCTCGTCGTCCTAACTCCTGTCGAACGTGTTGTTCTGATGTCGGCGACGCATGTTGCTTTGCTGGAGCGGCTGCGGGAGTTTGACCCCAGCCTGCTTGACCGTGTTGCTGCGTTGATGTGGGGGCGTAGCTACGAATGGTATTTTCCCGAAGTTGGCAGGCTGTTGGCCGCAGGCCGTATAACGGACGTGGGCGCGGCGTGGGCCCCTGACTACGAAAAGCTTGCCTCGGTAAAGCCCGACCTCGTCATGGTTTACACGTTCCCCGCCGACCCGGTTGTCTCCAAGCTGGAGGAGCTCAAACTCCCCTACGTCGTCAACAACGAATTCATGGAGACGGATTTGCTGGGAAGGTTTGAATGGATTAAGTTCGTCGCCGTCTTCTTCGGCCTCGACCAGGCGGGTGCCAAGGTTTTCGAGCATGTTGAAACGAGCTATGCGATGGTTTCGATGAGGGCGAGGATGCTTGTGGACAGAGGTTTCACGCCTTCTCCGAAGGTTGCTTGGTTCTCGGTCTTCCGTGGAACCGTTTACGTGGCAGGCGGCGAGAGCTACGTTGCGAAAGCTCTTCAAGACCTCGGAGCGGAGTATGTCTTCTCCGACCTAAAGACAACCGCATCGGCAACAGTCTCGGCTGAGGAACTGGTTGCGAGAGCCTTGGACGCCGACGTAATAGTCGTCTCGACAGACCTGACCACGTCCGCTGAAGACCTGCTCAAGGAGGTCCCGCAGCTCGCCCAGTCGAAGGCCTTCCGCGAAAACCGTATCTACCGCTACAACTCCAACATCTTCCAGCTAGGCTACTATGCGACGGAGGAATGGGCCCGTGAGCTGGCCGCCCTCCTCCACCCAGGCGTGTTCACAGCTGAAGAACCCTACGACTTCTTCATACGGCTGAGTTGATGATGTATGCGTCTCAGCGCCTTCCCCCTCCTGATGTCTTTTTTGTTTGTGTCGTTTGTTTCGGCCGTGATGGTTGGCAGCGTCCGCTTGCCAGCCAACAGCGTTTTGATGCATCTGTTTGGGTTGGAGCGTGATGCGGGTCTTCTCGGCACGGTGGTTGACCTCAGGATTGTGAGGACTGTCGCGGCGGTTTTGACCGGAGCGTCTCTGGGTGTGGCTGGATGCGTGCTGCAGTCGCTTTTCCGCAACCCGCTCGCCGACCCCTTCATCCTAGGCATATCATCCGGGTCAACCCTCACCATCGCCGTCGCACTCGTCCTCGGAGCTGGGCTCGGGCTCGTCCACGCCTACGACCCCTACAGCCTCTACATCGCCGGCGCTGTGGGAGCAGCCCTCACATCCCTCATCGTCATAGGCTTCACGTCGTTCACCCGCACCGTCGTCGGCCTCGTCCTCGCAGGCGTCATGCTCGGCTACCTCAACGCAGGCATGACCACAATCATCATCACGACATCCGACGTCGAGACGATGAGGGCCTTCAGCT
>JAVYLK010000058.1:0-5923 GCA_038740895.1 Candidatus Caldarchaeum sp. | reverse complement strand
CAGAGGCCATAGTTTATATAAACCACGGGCGTTCAACACACGGGCCGGGGTGCCCTAGCCAGGTAGGGGGCTGGTCTGCTAAACCAGTGGCCTTCGGCCGCGCGGGTTCAAATCCCGCCCCCGGCGCGCCCCCATAGGACTGTCTACCAGCCCCTCTCGATTTCTTTTTAGCGTAAAGCTTAGGTGGCTGTAGAACGTCAAACGGGAGTCGGCGGGAACTTATGTGTGCGTGCTTTTTTCCCGTTGGTTCAAGTTGAGATGCGGGCCTGTCGTCTCAATTCCCGGCTAACCCAGATTGTTTGGAGCATCCAAGCGGTCTTAAACCGGTGTTGCGAACTAGCACGCCTACTGAAGAACCCCTCTGGAAAGAATTAGCACTCGTGCTCTGTGAATTTTGCATTCTCCAAGACTTCTTCAGCGGTCCACGATGGGCTTAACCATCTCTTTGACCCTTAGCTACTTTTCGCCAACAATTGTTGGCTTCATTTCCCCTCGTATGCATTCTTTAATTTTTCTATGTCAAACTTTCTCATCCTAAGGATCGCTCGAGCTATTCGTGCGAGTTTTTCTTCATCCTCCGTTTTCATCATGCTGTCCAGTATTTCGGGAACTATCTGCCAAGAGACTCCAAACCTGTCTTTGAGCCAGCCGCACTGCTCCGCTTCCGGGACAGCTGAAAGCTTTTCCCAGAGATAGTCTATTTCGTTTTGGTGTTTACACTTCACGATAAGGGATACCGCTTCGTTGAACTTGGAATCATGAGCGCCCCGGGCGTTTAAGGCCGCCAGCCATACACCAGCAAGTTTAAAATCGCAGAACATAACGTCTCCTTTCCTGTATGGTCCGGCGTCTTCTTGATAGCGTATTAATCGTCCTAATCTGGAGTTTCCAAAAACCGATAGATAGAATTTCACAGCTTCTTCCGCTTTCCCCTCCTCATCGGTGAATAACAGACAGGGAACAACTCTTGGCCTAGCTTCTTCCTCCGGGTTCGTTAGGTTTAACTGCCAGGAAACGCCGTATTTATCAATAACCCATCCAGACCGCTTGCTCCAAAAATATTCTTTGACAGGCATCAAGACCTCTCCGCCCTTACACAACTTTTCCCAGACATAATCTAGGGTTTGCCGGAGTGATGGGTCGAATTCTGCGATGAACGAAATAGAGGGGTTGATTTTGAAAACGGGTCCCGCGCTTATAGCCATGAATTCAAAGTTCATGATGCTAAAACTAACAATATCACAGTCTCCTGAAGGCGTATCTGGGATTACGCCTTTGTGGATTATGCTGGAGTCGGGGAACACAGAAGTGTAGAACTCGGCAGCCTCTACCGCCTCCTTATCAAACCATAAGTGCGGTACTATTTTCTGCGCCATGCAGACGTGCCTCCATCAACCTTCATTCTCCACAGCGAGTACAACACCAGCCGAATTCCAAAGCTCTTAACACTTTTCATGCAGCGCTACGCATTATCTTCAGGGGGCAGTTAAAAGCATTCCCCTCCTTTAAAGCGTTAACCCTTCCAAAGCCTTAACCAGCTGGGAGGACCCCAGCTACGTCGCATGGTCCAAGCTTCCTCTCAAGTGGCGCCCGGCCGAGATGGATAAGCTTTCGCAGGAGCCTTTCTCGCTCAACTTCGTCTATGGCTCGCGTCGAGTGGGTAAGACGACGATGTTGAAACTGGTCATCAACGAGCTTTTGAAGCGTGCTGAACCCCGGGCTATACTCTATGTTTCGTGCGACGAGTTCTCCGGCTACAGGGAGCTTGGAGAAGTGCTGGATACATACCTGCGCGCCAAGTCTGCGTGGGATGTCTCACGTTCCTACATTTCTCTGGACGAAGTTACGTTTGTCGAGGATTGGTGGCGGGCCGTCAAAACTAGAACAGACGATGGCTCGCCCGCCGCGTCTGTCGCTACGGTTACTGGGTCGGCCAGCTTGGAGCTGGTGAGGCAGAAGGAGCTTTTTCCAGGCAGGAGGGGGAAGGGGAGAGACGTTAAGATGATGCCTTTAAGCTTCCGTTCCTACGTCTCCAAAATACATGGACTGGAGACGGCATACATGTCGAGCCTAGCAGAAGCCGGTAGAGCCGTTGATGCAAACAAGTTATTCAGCGGAAAAATGGGTCAAATCTTCCTCGGCTATCTTGAAACAGGCGGTTTCCCCCTGTCCATAAGGGAGAAAGCGTTGTATGGAGGGGTTGGAGAGGAGTCGAGGCGGGCTCTGTTAGACGGGTTCAGAAGCGACTTGCTGCGTGTGGGAGAAAAACGAATCGGCCATGAAGGAAGTTGTCTCATACCTGCTGAGCGCCAAGGCAGCTCCTATAAGCTGGCTCTCAATATCTAAGAACACGTCGATAAACTCGCCGAACACTGTGAGAAGCTACGTTGAGGTCTTGGAGAACCTGATGACTGTGGTTACGCTCAGCTATCTAGAGCCGAGCGGAAAAGTTCTACACAGGAAGAATAGGAAAATTCGTTTCACAGCCCCTTTCGTATACAGAACGCTTGCAGATTACTGTAGGGTGGAGGTTTCTGAAGGGGCTTTAGTCGAAGGTGTTGTCGCCTCACATCTTTCCAGAAAACACCAAGTTTTCCACTGGCGTGACGGAGCTGAGGTCGACTGCATAGCCATGGATGAAGGAGACTTTTATGGTTTTGAGGTTAAGTGGGGGGTGAAGAAGGTTTCCAAACCCAGGTGGCTGCAGAGGTTCATGACGCTTGACAGAGAAGCAGTACCTCTCTTTCTCGCATCGCGCGACGAATAAGGCCGTTCACAGAAACTTAAGGGTGGCCCGTTATGTTTTTGGTTAACCATGCATCTGTTGACTCAACACAAAAACTTTAATCGCTGGGCCGTAGGCTTAACCTGCGTGAACGGCGACGTTGTTCTGCGTTCAATTTTTTCAAGGCGTGAAACCCGACTCTACGCCGACAAACCCGTACCCGAGGATGTTATGCTCAAAATTCTTGAAGCGGGCAGGCTTGCGGGAAGCGCAAAAAACAGGCAGCCTTGGCGGTTCATACTCCTGCGGGGCCGGGAGAACTTGGAAGGCCTTTCACGTTTCGGAGATTTCGCAGCACATCTTGCGAACGCGGCGTTCGCAGTAGTCATCCTCGTCCCAGACGAATACAGGCAGGACAGGTTTGACGCCGGCAGGGCTGCTCAGAACATGATGCTGGCCGCGCATGCTCTGGGGGTGGGCTCGTGTCCAATAACTCTCCACAACGAAGAGGGTGCGAAAAGGTTCCTCAACGTGCCGCCGGAGCTGAGCATCGTCGTCTGCATAGCCTTTGGATACAGCGCCGAGGGAAGGCGGAAAGGAAAGGTTGCCCGAAAACGTCTTGAAGAATTTCTGCATCTTGAAAAATACGGGAATAGAGCAGCCCTGTCCTAGTTTTCGGTTCTGCGCATGCTAGCCGGGGCTTTCACCGCTTCTCGGTCGCAGCTGTTTTCTGACAGCCATTTAACGCTCCACCTACGAAGACCCTCCAGCAGGGGTGTAAGGTCCTCAGCCATGGGCGTCAGCGAGTATGTTACAGCGAAGGGCTGGAGGCTGACGACGTTTCTCCTCACAAGCCCTCTGGACTGGAGTGCTTTAAGCGTCCTCGAAAGGGTTTTTGAGTTGAGGCTTGGGATAAGCTTCAGAAGCTCGTTGAAGCCTTTCGGCCCCGTCGACAGGTAGCTTATGATGACGAGCGACCACATGCTTCCGAGGATTTTTGCAGCAGCCACCATCGGACATACCTGCCTCTCACCCTCATGCTCCATCTCTGTCATCAAGTGGCGTTTATGCCTCATACCTGTTAAAATACTTGCCTTTCGCAACTAGATGGCGGAGGGATAGCTGGATGGCGTTGTTGGATTTTGCCTCAAGCTACCAGGACGTTGGACTGCTGTTGCTGAGGGCTTCTCTAGGCTTCATAATGGTTGTCCACGGAATGCCTAAGCTCGGGGGTCCGATGAGACAGCAGATGCGCGGCGGCATGGCGCAGCTTGGGATACCGCCGCTGTTGTTCGACCTCGTAGGGTTGCTGGAGTTTATTGGGGGAATAGCGCTGATGGTAGGCTTGCTCACGAGGGTCGCGGCGCTCCTCTTCGCTTTGCAGATGGTTGGCACGATAGTTCTCTACCTGTCAAAGCTGGGCAGGTTCGTTCCGCCTCCGGAGATGCTTCAGCAGATGGTCGCCGGCTCCAGAAGGTTTATGCGCGGCTTTGTGGCAGGTGTCGGCGGCTGGGAGTTCGACCTTCTCATCCTCGGCACGGCGCTGCTTCTGCTGACAACAGGAGCAGGCGGCTTGTCGCTTGACAGATTACTGAACCTGTGAAACTACGGGTTGTCACTCAGCCTCTATCTTCTTCAGCTGGCGTCTGTACATCTCAACAATCTCTTCGGATGTTGTGGCGTCCTCGGGCTTCTTGTCATCCCTAAGCCTCCCGGTGTACCTTGGAAACCTGATGCCCAGACCATAACCCTCCTTGAGCACATCCCTAGCGCATGTGTGTACCGGGCTGAGCGTGACCTCTGCTCCGATGACCTCTATGACTATTTTCGGCTCAACCCAGACATCGGGCTGCACAATAGACTCGACACGGGCGTGTCTGTGAGGTGTTTTGAGCCGTTCAACCATCTCGGTGAAACTCTCCAGGTCCTCGTCCTTGAAACCTGTCCCGACCTTGCACGCTGTCTGGAAAACATCTCTTTCCTGGTTGTAGGCAGCCATCAGAAGCGTTCCGAACTTCCCCCTTCTTCTGCCCTTGCCGTAGAAAGCCCCTACTACTACGAGGTCGACCGAGTCGGTCATCTCGCTGCGGTAGTCGCGTTTGAATTTAATCCACTGCCATCCACGGGCCCCGGCCCTGTAGACGCTGTCCTCAGCAACAGACTTGACGATGACTCCTTCGCAGCCGTTCTCAATAGCCTCGGCGAAAATACGCTCCACGTCCTCCACCGAGCCCGCAAGCACTCCTTTGCTTAGCCTTACCCTCTCGTCTTCGACAACGACCTCCTCCAGCCTCTTCCTCCTCTCGAGGAACTTCTTAGTCGTCAAGTCCTCTCCGTCGAGGTAGAGGATGTCGAAGAAGTAAAGCGCCACAGGATACTCTTCAACGGCTTTCTCTATTTCCTTCTTCCTTTTTCGGTGCATCAGCTCTTGGAAAGGTAGCATGTCTCCTGTCTCGGGGTCGAGTGGGACTGTCTCACATTCGAGGATGGCGTCGCCGGCTTTGACGTGTTCCCTGACCAATTGGACAACGTCTGGATACTGTAGAGTTATGTTCTCCTGCCTCCGTGAAAAGATAACAACCTTCTCACCCGACTTATGTATCTGCATCCTCTCACCGTCGTACTTGTACTCAGCGAAGCCATTTCCATCCATCTTCTCAAGGATCTCCTCTGCTGATGAGAGCCTTTCAGCCAGCATGCATCTAACGGGAATCCCAACGCGAACCCTGAAACCAGCCACCCCCTCAACCCCATCCATGGCAGCGGTCTTCGCAACAAGGCCTATATCAGAGCTGAGGTTATAGGCTCTCTCGTAAACCTTCCTCTCTCCTCCGAAAACCTTAGCCAACGCATCTAGAACAGTCATGTCTGCAACGCCTAGTCGCATGGCTCCGGTCACTATGCGTAGGATATGCTTAGCCTCCAGCGGAGAGGCCTGAGATAAGAGCCTGGAGAGGATGGCTGTCTTGACTTCTACCGCTCCTGGTCCCGAGGCCTGCGCTATCTTCTCGAGGGAGCTGTAGACCTCCTTCACGCTTAGTTCCTCGGCGAAAAGAGTTGTCTGCTCCTTGGTGCGGAGAAGGAGCATGGCTACCGTGCCGACGTCGCCGTGTCTCGACATCAGCTCGTTCACGGTTTTCTCACTAGTCCCAGCAACTTGCCTGACCGCTTTCAGCGCTAGCTTTTCAGCAACCCCCA
>JAVYLK010000057.1:0-6025 GCA_038740895.1 Candidatus Caldarchaeum sp. | reverse complement strand
TAGAGAACAAACACGTTCACGTAAAACGTCACCGCGTAGTCAAAAACATCGCCATCAACATTCTCGTTGCAGCAGCCCTGGCCCATCCACTTGGGCGAATCAAAGAAATAACAGATAAGACGGAGGGAAAACTCGAAGAACTCGCTAAAACATTTAAAACAATATACGATAAGCTTCAAATGGGAATAAACCAAAGATTCCTCGAACGGGAGGTTGAAGCAATACTGGAGAAGGCAAAAATCCAAGTCGGCGAGGAAAAGCTCCTAGAAGAACTTTCGGAAGGGCGCGGAAGCAAAGACAAGAAGAGAAATTTCTTCGCCCACGCCGGCTTTCTAAAAGAATACACCCTGATCAAGAACACTGGAGAAGAGATAACCGCTCGATATGATCCAAGCAGGCTTGACGAGATAAGAAACTGGCTTCTCAACCCATAAACGTTCGACAAAACCAAACAAAAAACGAACATCATTCCGTAACAACCAGCAGGAATACGAAGGCTTTCGCCCAGAGCTTAATACCATGCGTGCCCCTCATCTACCATGCTCCCTTCGGAAAAGGCTATAAACAATGAAGAGAAAGGAAAAGGGCGAGTTAAAATGGCTGGAACACTTCATCAAGGAAACCAGCCAGACGAATCCATAATTTTGAACCACGCAGCAAAAATAGGCATACAAGCAAAGCTCGACGGGTTAGCAAAAAGCCAGATAGAACAAATCATAGCATCGCTTGAAAACATGGAAGACCCACGGCTAAGCCTCCTCGTCACAGCATCCTTCGCATACAGACAAGCCAACAGACTTGGAAGAGGTCATAGAACAGCCAACCTCATCGGAGAAGCCATGCAAGACCTCTACACAAAAAACTACGGAAAAGAGCAGGCTAGAAAACTCCTCGGCCTCGCAAAATGGGTTTACGAAAGCGTCGAACGACAATCCGTAAGACCCGTCAACAGCTACACAGAATACCTAGTACAACTCGTCGGGCGAAGATAGATGTCAAGCAAACATCCGTACCTGGACTTCGACCAACTCAAATCAATAACAAAAATCACTGGAACACTCATCAACACCTCACCGCTACGAGTTGGCGTGGGAAGAGAACCGCCGCTGGGGTCAGCCGTTGACGCTGCGGTGCTAAGGCTTAAACAACCGCAGGCGGACGTGCCCTACATTCCAGGCTCAAGCCTCAAAGGTATCTTCAGGACCTACATAGAACAGATAGCCATGTCTGTATCGAATAACGTTCATCCGCCATGGGCCCCGCCTGAAAGCGAGATAGATAAACGAAACCCATCTCCCTGCGACATCTGCGGAATATTCGGGAACACAAGGGTAGCAAGCCATGTACGCATATACGACTCCCTCCCATCAACAAACCCAAAAACACTCGTGAAAACAGGCGTAAGCATAGACAGGGATTTCGGCGGCCAGAAACCGGGACTCCTCTACACAGAGGAGTTTGTCCCACCCATGGTTGAATGGATCTTCAGAATGGACATCATCAACATAGAGTTCCCCGCCGACAGAACACCAGAGGACAGAAGGGTCGCCCTCCTGAACACACTCTTCCAAACCCTCAAACAAGAAGGGCTTCATGTAGGTGCCAGAAAAAGCGTCGGCGCAGGAATCATCAAACTCAAAGAAGCAACCTGGGTCAGATATAAGCCCGAAAACGGATTTCTAGAGAAAAAGGGAGAGGGAAGCCTGTGAGCACGCCAACATACTGGACCTCCTCAAAAATTTTCTTAAGAGAAACGATTTTCGAGGGCAAGCTGGTAAACCTAACACCGCTAAGAATAGGAGCTGGAAGAGAGCCGCCTCTCGGCGCCCTTGTCGACCTCGCAGTCCTGCGGATTAACATAGGCGGCAAAAATCTACCCTACATTCCAGGCTCAAGCTTGAAAGGAGTGTTCCGCTCTCACGCAGAAGCCATAGCTAGACTGAAAGACCCCAAAACATGTACAGGCCTGTCCAAAGAAACATGCGTCGAAACTGAAAATTACGTGGATCCATCGGTAGGGGAACAGGACCTAGGCGACTATATAGAAGAAAAGCTTAGACGCAACGAGCCGGAGAAAGCGATGGAAGCATTCTTCAAAACAGCTTGCCTGATGTGCAAGATTTTCGGAGCACCCTCGTATGTATCTAAGGCGGTTTTCTTCGACGCATACCCTGAAGGAGAGCCAGCATTAGGTGTAAGGGCTGGGGTGGCCATAAGCAGAAAGACCGGTGCTGTTGCATTCGGCCCCTACCAAGTCGAATACATCGAGCCTGGAGCCCGCTTCAACTTCACCCTAACCCTCAGAAACCTGCCAAACTACGCACTCGGCCTTATCGCCTTCGTCATAAACATGATCAGAACGGGAGAAACAAGGATAGGCGGCTTCAAAACAAGAGGGTTCGGCCGAGTGACAATCGAAAACATCAGGTTCAGAAACAGAGAAATGGGAAACACGCCTCTTGTTTTGAAGAGCCTCGAGGAAGGAGTCGACCAAGAAATCGACATCTCCGACTTCGCAATCCAGGAAAACGGCTGGGCTGTAAGCGAAGGCGAAAAATGTATCAAGCTTATCGGGAGATTCATCGAGGTCTGGGAAAATGCCAAACTTACACGTAGTTAGAGATAAACCCAGAGACAGGCACACAGTCACCAATCTGTCGGGAGTACTAGATATCACAGTCAAAACCCTTTCATACCTGCATGTAGGCAGCGGAGCAGAGCAGGTAAAGATTGCTCAAAACATCGAATCCATAGCACGCGACATAAACAAACTAGGACTTAAAAAGCTGGCCCAATCAAGATGGAGCGACATAATTGGTGAAGGGGAGTTCATGGCGATGCCTGCCGTAGCAGGCGTGCCGGTAATCCCAGGGTCATCCGTCAAAGGTAACATAAGAGCGAGGATGGAGCTGAGCTTCGTACCGCGGAACGGCAGCGTCAGAAGCTGCTTCTCCGTAAACATGCGGCAAGCGACCAAAAGCTCTTGGCGACATTCGAGAATATGGGGCAAACGTGTGGAAGACAATAGAGGAAGAGCCTGCACCTACAATGAAGAAGAACCCGCGATATGTCTTCTCTGCGACATATTCGGCACTCAAGGACTGGCTAGCTTAGTAATGTTTTCAGACTTCGTGGGAAATAGGGTTGCGTTAGAACGGATTAGCGGCGAATACGGCATGAAGCTGTTAGCGGCTCCGCCGGGCTCGTCATTCCACGGCGAGATAAGCTTCAGAAACCTAGCCGAGAGTGAGCTCGGGCTGATACTTTTCGGCGGCATGGGGATAAGCAACAGCAACGCCGGCAGACCCGTTCTTCTAGGCAGGCTAAAATACAGAGGAAAACTAGCGGGAAAAGAATTCGGCAGAATCCAGTATGTGATAAACTCTCTCACACTCTCGAGGTTGTCAAAACCGCTACTAGGACTGGGTGCAGGTGAGCAAGCATCTGGAAACATGCTCCAAAACGTAATCAACACACTCATCTCATCTGCGGAAAGAGAGTACGGCGGAGAGCTTGAGACTGTCGACGAGGTGAAAGCCCTTGCATGAGCTAAAATACATTGAACCAGGGTACCCCGTCTACAGAACATACATAATACCACGTACCATAGACGGGCAAATCACACACGTCAGAAGATTGACGGAAGATGATGTGGAAAAATGGAAAAAGACCCTGGATAAACTCCGCGACTTCCTAACAAGAATAAAGCAATTCACGAAACCGTTTGAGCAACAGATGTCTTCCGCTGAACGTCTGGAGACCCTCGCCGACTGCATAATCCTCTTCTTCAAAATACCTTTGCTGAGAGAAGTTCTTCCTACAGTTGCCCCAAACCCTCTGAAAGCTTACCTATTCTACAGGCTTCTCTGGAGAGACATGTCCAAGCATCTGTCATACGGGCCGATTGAATTCGCTGAAACATGTTACGAGGAAAACGTGCGAAACTTCATCCAGAAGGTGGTGGCAGAAATCTTTAATGACGTCGAGCTTATTTCAACAGTTGAAGAGGCTTGGCTCAACTTTCCAGCTGACACGAGACCGGGCTACAACACATCAGCCCTCATACCACACATGTTCCTCACATCATCGATCGGTTGGGCCTTAGCCGTAGAATCCGGCATGAACAGGCTTGAATCAGCGAAGGTAAGGCTTTCAGCAATCCTACATGATGTCGGAAAGCCGTTCGACTACAGGAGGCATTATATTACATCCCCGCAAATTGCCAAGTGTTTACTCTCAGACATATTGGGCGACCAAGAATTAAAAGAAGTGGTGGCGTCCGTTGAAGACCATCATCGCGAAGGCTCTCCGGTAAGAGAGGCTGACAAAATTGCGGCACAGATCGATAGGCTTAATACCTATGTGGAGAAGGTCTTGCAGCAAGACATAAACACGACAGCCTCAATGTTCGGCTTAAATTCTAAAGTGGCGTATTGGTCGGGTGAAGAGGCGTGGAATTTCTGGGTAGAGCTCGAAAAAAAGAAACCCGGAATATTGAGAGAGCTTTCTCAGAAATTTGCAATTGACATATATGAGAATAAGGTGCGTCTGGAGTCAGATCAACGATCATTAGAACCGCTAATGTTGTTTCATTTCGACGTAGGTGGTATTCAGGAGTTCATCAAGAGAGCCAGCGAGCTTAGATGCGTAGTAGCGTCCAGCATTGTTATTGATGTGGTAACCGGTGCCTACATTCCGTTGATTGTTCAGAAAATCATCGAGGAAAAAGCAAATAAATGGTTCCCATTGGAGTCGTTCTTATACACCTCCGGCGGCGTAGTCACACTGCTGGCTCCAAAGAGCCTAAACGACGTAATGAGAACTGTTCATCAAAAGCTGAGGGAGCAATGCGGTAAGGACCATATAACGATATACCTAGCCTCGACCGAGCTTAGCAACAATTATTTTGAGACCACTGGAAGGCTGTCGTCTAAGATGGGTTTAGCCAAGCTAGAGGACTCATTCACCTACATGCCGGTGGAGCTGGACGCCGACAATCTATGCGAGTTTTGCAGAATGCATAATCAAGAAAGAATCATAGAGACGACTAACGAGAATGTTTGCAGAACATGTTACAGTCTTTACCACATCGGGAACGAGCTATACTTTGCACAACGCTGGAATGCGGAAATATATTTCGAATCCAAAGGATTTACGCTAAAAAATGTTTTCCAAACCCTAGAATGGGAAGATGTTTCAGCAGGAATATTGGAATTGATTTCAGGCCATACTGTAGACGACCTAGTGAAGCTTGGTCTCATAACCACCAAACAATCAGTGAGTTTAGAAACCGCGACAAAGCCAAGGATTCGGAACATAGGAATCATCAAGATGGACGGAAATCTGATGGGCGCTTTCTTCGCAAACTCCATCTCAGTCACTGACGCCCTAGAAAGAAGCGCTAGAGTCGATATCGCGCTTAAAAAAGCTCTAGAAGAAGCTATTCGTAACATAGCGGCAGCAGCCAACGATCCGGAAGAGGCTAGAAGAGTGGTTGCGTTGTTCAGCTTAGGAATACTATATGTTGGCGGAGACGACGCGCTTTTGCTGTGTCCAAGCTGGGCCGCCATTCCGTTGGCATACCACGTAGCACAAGTGTTCCATCGGGAGATGGGTGGTGCTGCAAGCCTAAGCATAGGCGTCCTCGCCACACCTCCAAAACATGATGTCTGGGCATCAATCTCCGCAGTCTCAAAACTTCTTGACATTGCTAAGAGCAGGGGAAGAAAGACAAAGACAGGTGCGGTTTGCTACGACGTAGTCGAGGGCGGTGTTGTCAGCGCATCATCAGCACAAGAAAGACATGAATCGTTGAAGGAAAGAAATCTAACCGGCCAGCCGTTGTGTATAAGTAGTCAAGATAAGGGCTGGTACAGCCTAGAAGAAATTATACAGGTAGTAAGCGGACAGCCAGTTGGAAGAATAAACATGCTGGCCTTCACGGTTTCAATGGGAATCGAGAGCGAGCAGAATAAAACCCTGAAGAGGATTAGAACTGCGATCAGAAAATCCGTCCAAGTGGGCG
>JAVYLK010000056.1:0-6119 GCA_038740895.1 Candidatus Caldarchaeum sp. | reverse complement strand
ACCGCCTGCCTCGGCTTCGTTCAGATACACCAGCAGCGCCGTGGCTGCCGCCATGAACAGGACCGCCCCCCTAACATCGACCCTCGCCTCTTTGTCGACGGTGTTCCTCAACTGCTTTAACCCGATCAGCATGCAGACAACTCCTGCGGGAACGTTTATCAGGAATATCCACCGCCATCCGACGGAGTCGACTATCAGACCTCCCAGCGGAGGGCCTACGATGCTGGCTGAGGCCCATACCGAAGACGTGTACCCCGTCGCCCTAGCCCTCTCCTTAAGGCTGAACAGCTCCCCGATCAACGTGAAGGTAAGTATCAGCAGGGCCCCTCCTCCAAGCCCTTGAACCGCCCTGAAAACTATCAGCTGAAGCATGTTTGACGCTAGGCCGCAGAGAAGACTCCCAGCCAAGAACAATCCCAGCCCAACTAGGTACACTGTCTTCCTTCCGTAAACATCGCTGAACCTGCCCCACAACGGCCCCGAAACAGTCGAGGTGAGTATGTAAGCCGTGAACGCCCAGCTGTATATCTCCAAGCCCTGCAGAGAGCTTACTATGCTGGGCATGGCGACGGCTACTACGGTCGAGTCGACGGCTGCTAGGAAAATTCCCAGCAACAACCCGGCCATCAGCAGTTTTTGACGGCTCTCCGTCATTAGGTTCATGGACGGAGCGCTCGGATTTAATGGTGTTCCAGGTGGTTAGGATGCTTGTTCTCCGGGAAGGCTTTAAATCCCAGCGACTGGGAGGCTTACTAGAGTATGCCTAAGAAGAAGCGTGGCAGTAAGACTTCTTTCAGAACTTACCTTGCCTTCATACCGGCGGGCTTACTGGTCGCTTTTATCGTGTACCTAGTGGCTGTTCCCCCCTCCCCCAACATCTCAACAATCGGTGGCACGGGCCAGAACACGGTTGCTACAGGTTCTCAGGCTCCTGCCTTCAGCCTCAACCTCATAGATTCCAACGGTCTCAAGAACGAGGTCTTTGAGTTTAACCCGGCAGGCGGAAAACTTGTCTTCATCGACTTTATTCATGAATGGTGCGGCCACTGCCGAAACATGGCCCCCATCATAGACCGGCTGTACGAGAACTATAGGGACAAGGGGGTTGTCTTCATAACGGTTGCTGGGGGGCACAACACCGATGCGCAGAAGACTTCTAACTATTTGCGACAGTACGGAGTCAGCTGGACGACGGTTTTCGACCAGCAGCTCAGCGTCTTCAACAAATACGGCGTTAGGGGGACGCCGACGTACTTCATCATAAGCCCCGGCGGCTCTGTAATCGCCAAGTTTGAAGGGGAGCAGGCTTACGACACGCTTTCCCGAGAGCTTGACAAGTACGTGGTCGTGAGATAGGGTTGCTCTCTCTCCATCTGGCTGCAGCCATATCCCTAGCTGGCTTGGTTCTCTCGCTCTACCTGACTGTAGCGCCTGTTCCAGAATTCTGCGAAATCACGTCATTCGTTTCATGCGACCGAGTTCTATCGAGCCCCTACGCCAAGTTCCTAGGAATACCCACCGCCATGTACGGAGCCGTTTGGTTCGCCACCGCCTCCTCGACTGCTTTTCTGGCCGTCGACAGGAAGCCTGCTTTGAAGCTGTTGGTTGCGTGGTCGGCTGCAGGCGTTGCTGGAGTCGCTGTGCTTGTTTACGTTGAGCTTTTTCTCATAAACGCTGTATGCCTGCTATGCACGGCTGCCCACGTCTTGATACTGGCGGTTCTTGGGTTGTCTGTGTATGAGCTCCGCCGGCAGCAGCAAACACTCACAACGAAGCAGACAACACAAGCGTACTAGCTGAAGCAGCCACGATGAAAAAAGAAAGCCCTAGATGTATTAGCGAAGCTGCTTCGACCTCTGCAAGTATGAACACTCCAGCGATGCCCTGAGCTACGAAAAGCAGCGTGAGGAAAGCCACGTCGGCTGAGATGTGTAGTTTTTCACGCCTAGCGTTTCTTGTCAAGCCCATGAGGATGAGGGCTGTGATCACGCCCAGACCTATGTGAGGAGGAGTTAGCATGGCTGGGTCGGCTAGGTTCATCCTCATGGCTATTCCCTGTGCGAGTTGGGCGACGGCTAGGGCTAGGACGAGTGCCAAGGCTCGGATTATCATGGTTTGACGGATGTTCGAGGCTGTTTAAAAACCTAAAAAACGGCGAGTCGTTAAAACGACGTTGATAAGCGTGTTTTAGCGTAAATTTGACGAACCAAACGAATAAATATCGGCTTATTACCATAGTTCATCTTGTTGATGAGGTGGACAGAATAATGCAGGAAGCCGTGCCTAAACAATGGTCGATGACTAAAGAGGATGTGTTCAAGGCGGTCGAGAAGAACGACATCAAGTTCATAGACCTACAGCTCACCGACCTGCTGGGCAAGCTGCACCACATAACCATATCGACACGCTACATGGATGAGAAAACTTTCACAGACGGGGTTGCAAAGCTCGACGGCTCCTCAATCAGAGGGTTCGCCGAAATACACGAGTCGGACATGCTGCTCAAGCCAGACCCGTCGACGTTCGCCGTTATACCGTGGAGCCTGGACGGCAAGAGAACGGCCCGTATGATGTGCGACGTTTACAAGGGATACGGCGGCGGAAGGTTCAGCCGAGACCCGCGCTACGTGGCTCAGAAAGCCGAACAATACCTCAGGACGCTAGGCTACGACACATCCTATTGGGGGCCTGAGATAGAGTTCTTCGTATTCGATAAAGTTCAGTGGAATGCAACATCGCCCTACCAAGGAGTGAGCTATAAGATCGAATCACGGGAGGCTGCTTGGAACGCCGACGGAACGTCTCTGCCCATCAGGTTCAAGGAAGGCTACTACCCTGCACCGCCTCAGGACACGTTGATGGAATACAGGAACGAGGTGTGCCGAGTTCTCACAGACTATTTTGGAGTGGAGATAGATGCTCACCATCACGAGGTCGCGACCGCTGGGCAGTGCGAGATAGACATGAGATTCGACACGCTCGTCAAGATGGCTGACAAGGCCCAGACCTACAAGTATGCCGTGCGAAACGTTGCAAGCCAGATGGGTATGGTGGCGACCTTCATGCCTAAGCCGATCTTCGGCGACAACGCCTCAGGCATGCATGTACACGTAAGCCTCTGGAACAAAGGCGTCAACCTCTTCTACGACGAGAACGACGAGTACGCCGAGCTGAGCCAGACAGGTAGGTACTTTGTGGGAGGACTGCTGGAGCACAGCAGGGCCCTAACAGCCATAACAAACCCGACAACCAACTCGTACAGAAGGCTCGTGCCCGGCTACGAGGCGCCCGTGTTCATAGCTTGGAGTAGGTCCAACAGGTCCGCCAACATAAGAGTTCCAGTCTACTTCCGTGGCCGTGATGGGAGCAAGAGCAAGCGTATTGAGTTCAGGACTCCAGACACCTCCTCAAACCCCTACCTTTGCTTTGCGGCGATGGCTGCGGCCGGAGCCGACGGAATCAAGAAGAAAATCGATCCTGGGGAACCGGTCAACGAAGACATATACAAGCTTAGCCCTGAGAGGCGTCGCCAGCTAGGAATACGGGAGCTGCCGGGGAACCTCAGGGAGGCGGTTGAGGAGCTGCTAAGCGACAACGAGTTCCTGAAACCCGTCATATCCGAAGACCTGCTGGAAGTGATGACCGAGCTGCAGATGAAATCCTTCATAGACGTCAGCACAAAGCCGCACCCCTACGAGTTCTACCTCTACTTCGATGTGTGAAGCAGCATGGTCAAGGCTTATGTCCTCGTCTCGACGAAGCCCGGGACATCCGAGGAAGTGACCAAATTTCTGAAAGAAGCTCGAAACATCAAAGGCGTTGTCTCAGCCGACTCCGTCTTCGGAAGATACGATGCGATAATAACTGTTGAGGTCGAAAGCTTGGCTGAGCTCTCGCAGCTTATCTACAAAGTGATCGAAAAAGTCCCCAACGTTGTTCGGACTGAGACGTGTATAGTTTTGTTCAGCGAGTCGGGAAGATGAATGACCAAGATAATGGCTTACGTGCTTGTTCAGACTGAGCCCGGCACCTCCCATGAGATAGTGGCTTCCCGCAGCCTCCCAGGCGTCAAAATGGCTCACAGCGTTTTCGGGAGATACGACGCCGTCCTCGTGGTGTCCGCCGACAACCTTTCAGACCTTTCGAACAAGGTTTACGAGGCTGTGGGCCGGCATCCTCGGGTGGTCAGGGTGGAGACGCTTATATGCATGCCTACGGTCGTCGAAGAACCTCCCAAGAAACGTGAAGAGCTTCGACTCGTCACCTCGTTCCACTGCCCCAGCTGCCACTCCTTGAACGAAGTCGGGTCGAAGGTCTGCTTCTTCTGCGGCTACAGTTTTGCTTGACACATGTTTATATTAACGGCTGTAGAAGCTTAACGGAGGAGCATATGCCTATAGCCTTTCTCCTGCTTAACGTTAAGCTGGGGCACGAAGAGGATGTTATAAACTCGCTCAAGTCGATCAAGGAAGTAAAGTATGCTCAGCGTGTTTACGGTGTTTACGACACGGTTGTGAAGGTGGAGGCTGATTCGATGGACGCCCTCAAGCAGGTTGTAAACATGAAGATTAAGAGGATCGAGAACATCACGTCAGTTGTTTCGTTGATCGTTATGGGTTGACGGAAATGGGTTCGGCAGCCCGCCCGGAAGGGTAGTAGCGCATGTCTGCTGTACGGAGGTTCGCAATACCGAGGGAGGAGGCAAACAACATAGAGTTCAAGGAGCGTCTTGTCCCCGAGCTGCATCTAAGGGTTGAGAAGAGGCAGAAGCTCGCCAGCCAGATGAAGCATCGCCTTGAGCTAGGAGACGGGACTGCGGTCTACATTCTAGGAGTGAGGAATGACGGCAGCTCGGCGGGAGTGTCGGAGATTGAGATGGAGGAGAGCCTTGGAGTGCTTAAGCAGATCGCGGCCGACTGCGGTGCTTCAGTCGTCAAGGTTGAGAGGTTTAGCGAAAACGGCGGCGTTATTGCTAAGGTGGTTTTGTCGTCCTCTGCGGAGCCTAGCAAGAACCACTTAGTGGTTTCGGTGGCGGGGCATGTGAACCACGGGAAATCCACTTTCCTAGCTTGCCTGATAACCGGTGAGAGAGACGACGGGAAGAAATGGCTGTATCTCGACACGCTGCCCCACGAGGTGGAGAGGAACCTGTCGGCAGACCTTCACTTCGCCGTCTTGGGGTTCAGGGATAATCAGCCGCAGTTTTTGAAGAACCCGCTGGACCGGAACGAGAGAGCCCGGGTCATCAGGGACTCTGAGAGGATTGTTAGCTTCGTCGACACGGTTGGGCATGAGCCTTGGCTGCGGACGACGATAAGGGGGCTGCTGGGCCAGGAGATTGACTATGGTTTTTTGGTCGTTTCTGCGGACGACGGCCCCACCCACATCACTAAAGAGCATCTTGGTATAATGCTGGCGATGGAGCTGCCTGTGGTTGTTTGCATAACCAAGACCGACAAAGTGAAGGCGGAGAGGGTTAAGGCTGTAGAGGAAGAGATAAGCACCTTGCTGAAGAGGGTGGGCCGTGTACCGATGTCCGTCAAGTCGGAGGACGACGTCAACCTAGTCGCCGACAAGCTGTCCGTAGTGGTCCCCGTTCTCAAGACTTCGGCGGTTTCGAGGGAGGGCTATGACTTGGTTTACTCACTCCTCCGCTCACTTCCCCTTAGGCCCAGAAGCAGCGACCAGCCTTTCCTGCTGTACGTCGACAGAGTATACAACGTTGAGGGAGTCGGAGCTGTGGTGTCCGGCTCAGTTAAGCAGGGGCGGCTGAAGGCTGGTTCTGAGCTGTTGGTCGGGCCTACCGTCAAAGGCAGGTACGTGAGGGTCAGGGCTAGGAGCATAGAGATGCATTACACAAGGCTGACGGAGGCTCAGCCGGGATGCATCGTCGGCATAGCGGTTAAAGGTGTTCGCGAGGACTTGATAAGACGTGGAATGATTCTCTGCGACCCGTCGCTGGAGCCGGCCAGCGTCTGGAGCTTCGAGGCCGACGTGACGGTTCTGTCGCATCCTACGAGGATTGGAGACGGGTACGAGCCGATAGTCCACGCCCACACCATAGCCTCGACGGCCCGCATCAAGATGATTGACAGGCCATACCTCAAAGCTGGAGAATC
>JAVYLK010000055.1:0-7123 GCA_038740895.1 Candidatus Caldarchaeum sp. | reverse complement strand
ATAATCATAACTGCTTTGATGCCTCTGTTGGGCGAGTACTCTGACAAGAGAAGCAGGAAGAACATGTTCATCCTAGGGCTGCTTACGTTCGCCTTCGGCGCCTACCTCTCTGGCTCATCCTTCACAATCTACGAGCTTCTCATCTACAGAGCTGTGCAGGGTGTCGGCGCTGCGCTCGTGCTGGCTAACAGCAGGGCCCTGATCGCCGACATCTTTGAGGAGGATAGAGGAGGGCTCGCTATGGGAATCCACGTAGCCGTCATCTACTTTGCGCTGCTGATGGGGCCTCTGATGGGCGGCGTCATGCTTACGCTCACGAGCCTCATAGGGTGGCGGGACGTGTTCCTACTAAACGTGCCGGTGTGCATCGCCTCAGCGGCGCTTGTCTACGTAGCCGTGCCCCCGAGCGCTGGGGTGCGGAAGACTTCTGCGGAGGGGACCGACTGGCTAGGCGGGCTGCTTCTGCTGGCTGGGCTTTTCATGCTCCTAGGCGGGGTCACGCTGTGGCCTGTTCACAAGGGAGTGGTTGAGGTCTTGGTCGAGGAGATAAGGATCACGTTCCTAGGCCTCTACTTCAGGCCTTTCTTCTACGTAAGCTTCCCAGCGTGGCTCATGGTCGCACTCGGGCTTACCGGAATAACCACGTTCCTCGTGAGGGAGGGGAGGAAGAAAAAGCCGCAAATCATACCTCTAAACCTGCTGTCGACGAATAGACGCTTAAGGTCCGCATCGCTTGCGATACTTCTCCTCTACACCGCCCACCACGGAGTTTGGATAGTCGTAAGCTTCTACCTCACAGCCGTGGTCGGGTTGGACCCAATCACCGCAGGCTTCGTCCTCGGAGTCCTGCCCTTGACGGTCTTGGCCGTGTCTCCCGTGGGTGGGTTTTTGTCGGACAGGTACGGGCACTCCGAGGTGTCGACGCTGGGGCTGTTCATCTGCTCCCTGGCCTTGTTCTCCCTCTCCCTAATCACGCCGCAGAGCACGGTTCTTTACATAGCAGCCTCGCTGGCGATGCTCGGCTTTGGAATAGGCTTGTTCGCAGCGCCCAACACAAATTCAGCCCTTGCCTCCGTAGAGCCTGAGGTCAGGGCCCAAGTCAACGGCTTGATGGGGTTCATGCGGCACTTAGGCCAGTCGCTCAGCATAGCCACGTCGGCATCGATCCTCGACTACAGCATAGGCTATGAAAAATTCTTGGAAGGCGGAGTTATCGAGATAGCCTCGTTCACTAGGGGGGTCTCAACGAACTTTCTGCTCGGAGGAGTGATAACCGCAGCTGCATCCCTTCTCGTGATCTGGCACGAGTTCATCGGCAGGAAAAAAGACTAGGTTTTCTTCCTCCTAAGCACGTAAAACACAACCACAGCCGCAACAGCTGCAGCCAGCCCCGCAACACCAACCTCCACTATGGGCGGGCGGTGCGAGACGATGATGACCGCGGCCTGGGTTGTTGAAGGGGTGGGTCTCGTCGGAATGATGGGAACGCCCAAAGGGTCTTCAACGTACTCCTCAGCCTCTAGAGTGATGTACAGCGACATTTTTCCGCCGCTGGAAAGCCTCGAGTAGTCAGGCTTCAAGGCAAGCGTGTAGGGGCCCCACCTATAGCCTGGGAACATGTAGTCGACTTTGTAGGCTTCAGCCCTGTTGTTGATGCTCGTCCTCGCCAGCGTCCGGCCGTCCTCGCTGATGACTGTGAAAGTCAGGGACAGGTAGCCGGTATAGTGTTTGAGTGATGGAAGGTCGTCTAGGTACAGTGTGAAACCGAGCCTTAACTCTTCATCCACAAACACTTGCCTAGGGAATTCAAGCAGAACACGGTACCTGCTGGAGCCGAAGACGTCTACAAGCGTAAACCTCAGCTCGGTCAACGCATTCCCCGACGACATCAAAACCACGGCCAGCATGACGCTAGTAATTGAGAGGACCGAGAGACTCGATCTCATTCTTCAGCTCCCTCATCGCTTGACGTGGGTCGTTGCCGGCCCATCCGCTTCTCAAGTACCTGCCCATCGTGAAGAAAACCTGGTTGGCTCTTGGGATGGGAGGTATTGAGGCGACCAGCCTTCTGTCCAAAACCTCTTTCACTACTTTGACCGATGAAAACTCAGGCTTCTCCAGAGCCGACTGGACAGCCCTGTCATTCAACACTTCCCTCCGTATAGGGACCACTCTCGCCTTTTCATCCATCATCAGAATTATTCTAGTCCCCACTTCGGTAGCCCACTGAACCCAGAGCCACGTAGCCACCGGGCTCCTGCCCGTCCTAGTCATTCCCACCCCGTCGCCGACGAATTGATGGAACGCTCCCTTGGGGCCGGCGGGGTTGAGCTTGTATGAGACGTTGTTGACCACCATCGAGCGTGCAGGGTCGTCCATCATCCATGCAAAATCCTGCCAGAGAATTGCGTGAACTATCCTTCCACGCCTCATGGCCGTGGCCACGGTGTCCCAGTCGTAGGAAACTGAGGCAGGGTCGGCGTAGGGTCTTGTCGCTGCGTAGGTTCTCATCGCCTCGACTACAGCGTCGGAGTCCATGACGGGTAAAACTCTTCCGTCGCTTACTTCGAACAGTTGGCCGCCGAAGCTGTGGACGATGTTGTTGAACTCTGTGGCGATCCCGACGTCGCTCCCAACCTGCAGAGCCGTCCCAAACAACCCCTCGGAAGGGTTGTGCAGAGCCTTCAAGTCCTCGATGTATTCCTCCCAAGTTGATGGAGGTGTCATTCCGTTTTTTTCATAGACGTCTCTCCTGTAGAAGTGTATCATGGTGGGCGAGCTGAAAGGCAGCATGAGTACGTTCTCCGTGTTCACGCCGCCCTGAGGCTTAGGAGGGTAGACTCCGACGAGGCCCATCGACTCTTGGAGGAAGTCCTCCAGCCTGAACTTGTCGTAGGTGTAGTCTCGATGTTTCTCCATTAACTCTTGGATGGGTGTGAAGTAGGGTTTGTACAGGGTGATGTCGAACGATTCGACAGCTATGGCGTCGTGGACCGAGACACCGACTCCCAGCGCCGAGAGGGTCTTGGAGACGTGGACTGGGTATGGGGAGACGTCCAGCTTGGAGTTGAACCCGGATGCGAGATAGTAATCTCTGTCTATTCTCTGGACTCCTAAGGCCGCTGATTCGGCCATCAACGCAACCGTCGGCTCCCTGCCATCCCTTACGTTCCTAGAGACCTCTGAAAGCCATTCGAGGAAGTCGACATAACGGTCCGGCAGGCCTACACGCCCCGCTTCAGCCAGCACATCCCTGACCCTGCGACCCTGAGTCGGCTGGCTCTGCATGGACAGAACCCCGTAAGAGACCAACGCCCCAGCTCCAACAGCACCCGCTATCAGCGGGATGGCTTTACGCCGGGTAATCATCGTCTAGGCCTCAGCCACCCGTCCAGCAGTATGAAAACCCCTAACATGGTTGACACAAGACCTAAGAAAACCAGAAACCCTATGGGTATGACGGCCCAGCTTACGAGAGCCGTTATTACCACAACCCCCGCC
The DNA here is from genome assembly GCA_038740895.1 of Candidatus Caldarchaeum sp. Classification (GTDB taxonomy): domain Archaea; phylum Thermoproteota; class Nitrososphaeria_A; order Caldarchaeales; family Caldarchaeaceae; genus Caldarchaeum. The sequence continues at coordinate 3,622 of JAVYLK010000055.1, read as the reverse complement.
CCCTCAAGCCGAGCGGTTCCCCCAACGTATCCGACCGCGTACCCCATCAGAAACCCGACTCCATAAGCCACCACGTTGTGGAGCACTAGGTGGGCTAGGACGGCTCGTCGTCTCACCTCCTTGACTGACAAAAGCGTGCCGGACATGTAGTACATGGCTGACCAGGCCAGGGATCCCAGCACCCCATAGCCTAAGAACACGCCGTAGGCTACTAGCATCCACGTGCCGGGCCATTCGGTGAGCTTGAGAGGCATAGCCAGCCGGGCCATCAACACAGGTGTCGTTACTACGACCGACGTGCACGTGTTGACAAGGGTTGATATGAGGAAGTAGCGAGCAGCATCGCTGGGATGGAGTGTTGTCTTCGCCTCCACGATCATCGTCTTCGGGCCACGGCTAGTGCGAGGTTAAGCAGACCTAGGAGCGTTCCGAGGAGAGCTAGCCCGACTCCAGCTCCAGTGGGTATCACAGCCCAGCCTATCAAGGCTGTTACGACGATGGGCGATCCCCCGTCCGCCACGAACCTGCCCCCCTCCAACCCGACGTAAGCCGTCAAAAACACCGTCATCAACACCCCCACCTCGTACATAACAAGCGAACCAGCCGACAAAGCCGTGGGAGTCCTGTCCACCCCGAAGAGAGACTTCAGCAAATAATACGCAGCAGACCATACGAACACGCCGCAGACGCCAGCAATCAGAAGAATGTAGTAGGACACCCAGCCCCAGGATCCGGGCCAGACATCGACGTTGTGGGTTAGTATGGATCCAGGGCCGGCTGCAAGCCTAAGGTCCGGGAAGAGTATCAGGGAGGTTGCGACTAGGGCTATGAACCCGTTTACAATTCCTAGCGTGAAAAAAAGTTTGGCTGTTTTGAGGCTTTCCAAATTCTTCACCTTCTCCTTGCAGCCATCACAGCCATTACCGAGACGGCGGCGACGGCGGCGAAAACCGACAAGGCGAAGTAGTCGCTCAGGAACCATGCGAGGTCTTTAAAGTTCCTGCTGGGCTCCAGCACCACCGGCCTACCGGCCTTGATGTCGGCCCACTGCGGAAACGTTGTAGCTCCTCCAGTCTTCTCGTAGTTGAACTCTACAAAATCCCAGTTCTCCTCCAAAACGACGGGCCGGTTGTTGACCAATCCTATCTTCAACAACATCTTTACTTTTCCTTGGAAAGTGCCTAGTATGTCGGAGTTCCCGCTCATCTCTTGCTCGCTTTCAATAATGCCTGTGTTGCCCTCGATTCTCTGCTGGTAGCTCAGCTCCTTAAACTCCAAGGTCTTGGCTGTGCCCAGAGCGGCTATGTAGAGAATTCTTATGTTCCCCTCGCCTCTGTATGTTCCTCCCAAACCACCAGACCTTCCTCCCCACACGGCGACAGACGTGGAGGTGTACTTTCCAACAACGGCTCCCACATCCCTGCGTGATATGTCTTGTAGGTATGTGTTGAAGAAGCTGCGTAGGTCGACTTGGAAGGCTGGCGTGGTTGTGGTTTGAGCGGGCGTCGTTGTCTGGGGTGTTGTGATTATTGTTTGGGGCGTTGTCTGAACAGTGGTAGTCTGAGGAGTTGTTTGAACCTGAGTGGTAGTGGGTGTTGTGATGACAGTGGGCGCCGTCATGGTTGCAGGACTGGGGCCCGGCTGCAGAACGAGAAAGGCAACCCCCAGCCCTACGGCAACCACAGCAACAACTATGGGTATAACCAGCTTGACTATTCTGCCTCCAGCCATGAAGGCCATCATATTTACCGGCTTATTTACTTTGCGTAATATCAGACACCCACACAAAAACGTTGAACGAAAAATAATAAAGAATCCAAGCGACTCGGAGTTTTCATGGGCAGGGACTTGAGGGAATGGGTTGTGCTTGTGACAGGCGCCTCCAGCGGTATCGGGAGGTCTGCTGTGCTTGAGTTTGCTAAGCGGGGCTCGACGGTTGTGGGTGTGGCTCGTCGATTCGAAGAACTGCTCAAGGTTGGTGAGGAGGCTGTTTCCGCAGGCGGTAGGTTCAAAGCTTTGAGATGCGACGTGTCAGATAAGGAGCAGGTCTTCAGCGTTGTTGAGGAAACGCTGGACGAGTATGGTCGTGTAGACGTGCTGGTCAACAACGCTGGGTTCGGTCTTTACGGCGAGTTTAAAGACATCGCTCTTGATGAGGTTGAGTCGCAGGTCGGGGTTAACCTGATGGGCGTGCTGTACTTCATCAAGGCGGTGCTGCCCCACATGCTCAAGCAGGGGTTCGGCAGGATTGTCAACGTTTCCTCCGTTGCAGGCTTCATAACCGTCCCCAAGATGAGCCTATACTGTGGAGTAAAGTCGGCGCTCATCGCTCTTTCTAGGGGGCTTGACATGGAGTTGAAGAAACACAACATCCGTGTCTCAGCCGTCTGCCCCGGACCGGTTGACACTCCTTTCTTCAACAACCCCAGCTTCAGTTCACGGGGAGGTCGTCCTATAGGCCCCATGACCAAGCCTGAAAAAGTAGCCAAGACAATAGTGTCGGCTGCTGAGAAAGGCTCACGCGTGAAGGTTGTTCCAACGTACTACTGGCCCGCCGTGTATTTGCTCAACACGATGCCCTTCATGTATCGTTTGGTGGAGAGATTACCGCCCTGAGCCGAGACAGCCTAATGAGCGTAGCAATTCTATGTTCAATACATAAAATTTATATACTTTAGAACTTTGTAGATAATTATGAAAAAAGAAAAAATTCTACAAGCATCGATAATCGCTACGCTGATAACTATATTGGCGTTGCCCGTCGCCTTGGCGCAGCAGCAGGCAGTTGACTGGGCTAGGTACAACGGCGTTCCCGGCAACTGGAACTGGAGCCCTCAGAAGGAGCTGAACAAATAGAACATCAAATTCCTGGAAGTGAAATGGGTATTTCCTGTACCCGGTGCTCCAGCTACAGACCCGGTTTTCGGAACATCTCAAGGAGTAATACATACACCATTGGTTTACAAGGGTGTGGTATATTTGGTGACAAACTGGAACAGGGTTTATGCTTTGGATGCAGCGACTGGTAAAACACTGTGGTTTAAGGATCTTCCTCCATACAAAAGCTGGACAGATGTGATACAAAGCAAACCAGGTGAGGGGCCCTTTGAACCACTCGATGTTCTAGGACTTATAGGTCATTACCACCAGATCCACATATACGAATTCGACGGCAGACCTTATCTGATGTTCATCACCAACTATTGGAGCCTAATTGCCTTAGACCCCTTCACGGGTGACCTCAGACTCAACTTGACCGTTTTTTCTCCAGACTATCTCAGGAATATACCTGGTAACAGAGGATTTTACGATGTTTCCACTCCCTCATTTACAATAGACACAAAAAGAAGAATACTGATAACCGGTATTGGTACATCTGAGGCTCAGAGCGCAGGCAGGGGCTTCTATGTTGGGGTTGATTTGAAGCCGTGGCTTGAGGGCCGTGGAAACCCGCAGATAATCTGGAGGACTTTCATAATTCCTCCACAGGATGGGAGCGACCCTGAGTGGACTCTCCGCCTAGTTGACCAGATGCGTGGCGCATGGATATGGGATGGGACGAGGCTTGTCAACGTGAAGACGCTTCCGGCGGAGCAGAAGAGGCAGCTGCTTTACGACGACT
>JAVYLK010000054.1:0-7157 GCA_038740895.1 Candidatus Caldarchaeum sp. | reverse complement strand
CAGGGGTATGGGGACGAGCCTGTTCTGGGCAAACTTGCCCGTGCCAACGCCCGCAGACCTCGGGTAAATCTCCCGTGTGTATCTTGACTGGCCGTCGCCACCTGTTATCGCCGCCTGGATCAAAGACTGCGTGGACGTGGCTGCAGTGTGGTCAACGTCGTAGATGAAGATCGTGGCGTACGTCAGGTTGTCGTTGGTGGCGTACCATGTGTGCTCGTGGAAGAGCTTGAAGATATAAGCCGCACGGGCCACCCATGCTCTTCCCGGCACGTCGTGATTCCGCTGGAAACTGAACACACCAGACGCATAAGTCACGGCGTCAACGGGACCAGAACCATAAACAGCAGGTATATTCCAGTCAAAGTCACTTGGATGGTTTGTCCAAATTCCGTCGTCTCCTATAGTTGCATTGCTCGGGTCATCAAGGGCGGGGTTATAGCCGTCGAAGAATTTTTCATAGAAGGATTCCGTTCCTTGAACAGTTAGCCAATAGACGATGATGCCTGTGAACGGGTTGCCAGCCCCAATACATTCTCCCTGATAGCTCTTCGCTTTCACGATAATAGTGACGTTTTCCCAAGCGGCAGGCCATGAAACCCTGATGAAACCAGTGCCGTTCGGACTGCCAGCGTTAATCGGACCGTCCCACTGCGAAAGAGGCGCCGGCGATTGACCACTGGGATTCTTAAACCTGTAAAGCTCAACGCAAACATTCGTCGCATTGTATCTGTCAGCAAACCCAGTATATGCTGTATTAGGCAAAACGGGCGGCGTTCCTGTTCCTTTCCATGAATCTGTTACTATTTTGAGCCATGCCGAATAGTTGGTCTGCGCCTGAGTCGTCAGAACAGCTGCTCCGAGGAACGTCGTCGGCAATGCCAGCAGCAAAGCTAGCAAAACTACGTGACTTTTTCCAATCATCGCCCATCCAGCGAACCAGCCCATATATAACTCATATCAGTCTAGAACAGTTCCAGCAATCTGTAGCTAAGATTCAGGGAGGACGGGGGAAATTCCAGCGTAATACCAAAAATTTAAAAACAGTCTCAAAACACCCGAAAAAAGCCGTAGAAACCAGAAAAACCCAGCATTCTAAAAACTAGAACGACTAGAAAACCACGGAACACCAAGTCACCATCACATACCACTAAACCAACCACGGCCACAAACCACAACCCTCCATCCCGAAACGTCACCACTGAGAGAAGGCGCCCGTCAGCTTCCCCCGGCCTCACCGTCATCCACCTCTTTCCTCGCCGCGCCGGCTGCAACGGGCTGCTTGACCGCTCTTGGTGTTGGCGCGGCAGGACATATGCTTGGATACGCCAGCCGATGCATCCAACTTGGTGCCATAACGTTGATTCAGAGGTCCCGGGGTATTCTTTCGTCTGGTTTAACATCGCTGGACCAGAAGCCGCCAAGCTCGGAGCCTTACTCCATCCCCGCATACTCCAGAACCTGCAACCAAATGGCCAGCACGCAGCGAGCAGCCAAGAAAAAGATTCTCACCGCAGGCGCGTTCCAGCGCATAATACGGGCTTGGTTGCTGTTCACTGTGTTTCAGCGAGCTTTTTCTCTATCTCAGCCAGCTTCGTCTCCAGAACGGCCACTCTTGAAGCATACTGGACCTCCGACCTTAACGACGAAATCTCCGACGTTAGACGTTTATCAAGCTCGGAAATCTGAGAAGACAAACGCTTGTCAAGCTCAGAAATCTGGGAAGACAATCGTTTGTCAAGCTCGGAGATCTGGGAGGATAAACGCTTGTCAAGCTCAGAAATCTGGAAGGACAATCGTTTGTCAAGCTCGGAGATCTGGGAGGATAAACGCTTGTCAAGCTCGGAGATCTGAGAAAACAGACGTTTATCAACCTCAGATATCTGGGAAGACAGATGTTTATCAGACTCGGCGACCATGGATGTTATACGTTTTTCCATCTCCTCCATCTTTATCGTGAACGGCTGTAAAGCGGTTGAAAGCTCCTCCCTGACTATCTCCCTTAGCTCGGGAGCCGTAAGCCTCTTGATAATTTCCCTGCCGGCCTTGGCCAACCCGTCTACTTCATCTTCACACGACGGTAATAAAGGTTTTAGGCTTTCGCAGGGAGGGCGGGCGATCTACTTCTTCAGCTGAACATGACAAGATTTAATAGGCCAACCCATGAAGAGTCTTGGGAAAGCCTTGGCCGTCCGCATCAAGAAGACTATCTTCAAGCTGCTGAAGGAGGATGAGGAGTTCAGGTATGCTGTGGCGGGTCTCCTCGGCTTGGAGGAGATACTTAAACGCCTCGACAGACATGAGGCGGAGCTCGTCAAGCTTAGGGAAGACATGCTACAAGGATTCAGAAGGCATGACGAAGAACTGGCGAGCCTAAGGGAGGAGACCAACAGACTGAGAGAGGAGATGATAGCAGGTTTCAGAAGACATGACGAGGAGCTGGCTAAACTGAGGGAGGAGACCAACAGGCTGAGAGAAGACATGATTCAAGGATTCAGAAGGCATGACGAAGAACTCGCAAGCCTCAGACAAGAGACCAACAAGCTGAGGGAAGACATGATCCTTGGGTTCAGAAGACATGATGAGGAACTGGCTAGACTGAGGGAAGACATGACCGCTGGGTTTATGAGACATGACGAGGAGCTGGCTGCTTTAAGGCAAGAAACCAACAGGCTCAGGGAGGACATGATTGCCGGGTTCAAGAGACATGATGAAGAAATGGCAAAGATGAGAGAAGACATGGTCGCCGGATTCAAGAGACATGACGAGGAGATAGCAAAGCTAAGAGAAGACATGATTGCCGGGTTCAAGAGACATGATGAAGAGTTCGTCAGGCTTAGAGAGGATATGGCTAGGGGGTTTGAGCTGATGAACCGTCATCTTGACGCGCTGGGCGCTAGGTGGGGTATTATGGCTGAGTCTGCTTTCCGCGAAGGGTTGAGGGGTGTTTTGGAGAGGGAGCTGGGACTGGTTGTTGAGAAATGGACGGCCTACGATGGGGATGGCTATGTGTACGGGTATCCCAGTGCGGTGGACATAGACGTGGCCGTCAAAGACGGCAAAACAATCTTGGTGGAGGTCAAGTCTCACGTGAGACGCTCCGACGTCAACGAGTTTCGGAGGAAGGTGGAGTTTTACGGCTTGAAGACAGGTAAGCCTGCTGACCGTAAAGTGATAGTCACACCCTATGTGGAGGAGGGGGCGTTAGAGGCTGCGAAGCAGCTGGAGATAGAGGTGTATACAAAAGTTTAGAAAACTGGTTCAACAACCTTGAGTAGTGAAGTTTGCTGTGAAGTCAACTATCCAGGCGGGGTTGTAAGGCTGACTCGAAGGAAATGGGCGCTTTTGGAAGGGGAGTGCTTTAACCTTCAAGAGGTTTCTTAAGGGGGACAGAACTGCCCCGTTGTATTTGGCGAATAAGCAGCAAGCTCTTAGAGTTAAGCTTAAAGGGTATCCGCTTGGCTTGATCAACCTTAGTGGGGCTAAGGCTTTCTGGTTTTTGAAAGTTCCAGTCAAGCCTCACAGGGAGTTTACAGATGGGAAACTATGCGAAAGCAAGATAGTTAACAGAGAAGACCGCTACATCGCCATGTAACCTTCGAGTTTTCAGCCCCGCCCATGCGAGAATTCTCCTCTATACTTGCCGTGGATTTGGGTGAGCGTTTCGCCACTACTGCGGTGCTTTGGCGGAATGGAAACGTTATGAAGGCCCAGTTCTACGGTAGGGAAATTAGTGAAAGCGTCATTACGCATGGCTCCGTAGAAGGCTTCAAAAGAGAGGCCTAACCCAGGAACAGAATAGCCAGCAACATGCCATACCACCGCCTAAAGAAGACAATGAATACAAGGCTATGCTTGCATGTATACCTGTAATGACTGCAAGCGAAGCCTACACGAGCCGAACATACCACGTCTGCGGATGGGGGGAAAACGCAAAACACAAGGACTGTTCCTCTGCCCCTACTGTGGAGAATACACCGCCGACCTAAACGGAGCCGTCAACATCGCTAAAAAATTTGAGGGACGAGCGTATAGCTCATCCACGGCGCTGCCTGTGAACCAGCCTACACCGGAAGTCACACCCGCAAGGATGGGGCAGTTCACATCCTCTAGCGGGTTTTCTCTCTTTTCTCCTGTCTCTTAACATGGGATGTTTATCGCTACGAGAAGGTTCTCCATCACGTCTACCTCGTCTTCTGGCCTTTGCCGTCTCCTGCTCTGGTTCTCGGCGCCCTTTGCAATGGTTAAGTTTTTTGACGCTGTCAGTCTTTCGATTGTCTTCTTGCGGGCGGTAGCCAGCTCATCCAGCCGGTGTTTCGGCATTTGTTGTTTTGTGTATCGGTGTAGGGTGTGGGTGCGGTTGTTTGGTTTTTGAGCTGTTTTAATGTGTGTTCGAGGTTTAGTTGGTGTTGCCGGGTCTCGTTTAGTGCTTTTTCCACTATGCTATATGTTATTTTGTCGAGTGTGTTGAAGGCTAGCTCTGTTGGTGTGTATACCTGTGTTCCGGGATGTTGTTGTAGGAGTCCTTTGTCTGCCAGCTGGTTTAGCCAGTGTTTTACGTCGCTGGACCAGAGGCTGTTTAGCCCTAGCTTGAATGATACTGTGTGGGGTGTCGCTCCTCCATACTCTACGTACGATTCTAGAGCCGCCAGGTAGACGGCCAGCTTGTAGTAGGTTCCTCTTTTAGATGGTGTGAGTAGCCAGGAGAGGGTTTCCACGATGAGGGGGTTCCAGCTCATTTCACCGCTGGAGTGATGCGTCGCCGTATATAAGTGGGCTTGGCCTGCTGTTCACTGTGTTCGAGTCCTTTTCTCTATTCCAGCAAGCTTCGTCTCCGGAACAGCCACTCTCGAAGCATACTTGACCTCCGACCTTAGCGACGCGACCTCCGCCGTTAAACGTTTGTCGAGCTCGGCAAACATCGATGTTATACGTTTTCATGAACAGATGTAAAGCTGTTGAAAGTTCTTCCCGGTACTGTAGCCGTTCTCGCTCGGCCATGCATGTCTTCGACTAGCTGGTCGAGTTCTTCTCCAGGCTCTTCAGGTTCCATAACTACCTCCCTTCTGAGAAGGCATACGCTGCCATGCTTTTCATATCAGGCCTCAGCTTCAGGGATTTTAGCGAGAGCTATGCATCTAGGGAGAGTGTCAGGAGGTGGCCCCATAGGCTCAGCCCCCATGCTCAGGGCTGAGCACAAGCGTATGAGTCTTATGGCTGTCTATACATCCAGAGGAAGGTCTATCCTCAATTATTGACAGTATCCAACGGTGCAAAGGAAAGGTTTAACACTCTTAACTGGGTTAGCTGAATCTTCTTTAATGGAGTTTTGTCGAAGTCTTCGTCGTTGGATATTATTTCTTTAGCCTTATTCCTCAACGCGGTAGCTAGGTGTACCGCGTCCTCGTAGTCAAGACTGTACTCCTTCATGAGTTTGGCTGCCTGCGTTAAGTCTTCCATTGTCAGAGGAATTATTCTTAAGCCGGATAGGCTGTTTATTGAGTTTACCAGCTTTTCTATCAATCCCTGGTCTTTTAGGTTTTTTCCTGTTAAGCCAGCTATTATCACCATTGTTTGATATAACGTCAGAGCTGATGTTATGTATTTTCCCCGCCGGGCTCCTTCGATTTTCTTTATCCACTCGTAGAATGCTCTGCCGAGGGTGGGGTGGCCGCCAAGCCAGTACACGAAGATGTTTATGTCTATATAGGCTTCTGGGTCCACCATTTTCTGACAACCTCGGTTACGAATTCGTCGAGGTCTTCAGGCCATTTCATTATTTTGAAGGCTCCAAAGTATTTGTCGGCCGTAGGCTCAAGAGGTTCTATCATAATGCCCTTCTCATCCGCCTTTATTTTGACCTGGCTTCACTTCCTTACTCCAGCTTTTTCCCTTATTTTTTTGGGAAAGATAATCCTGGCTTTTTCATCGATTTTCACTGTTTCCAAGTTTATCCTACCGAATGTTCTAATCCCACGCGTTTAAGCTTTCCCACACGTATTTCGGATGGGAAATTCTGAGAAGTTTGATGAAAACCAATTGAAGAGTGATGTCCTAAGGGGACGTTGGCCTATCCCTGCCGTTGATGCTGTGGCCTAGGCCTCCAGCAGCTTTAAACCCGCCGGCGTGGCGATTCCCACAGGTCCGTCCTTGGGGCGGGTTTCCTGAGGGGACCTAGCTTATCTCAGAGCCCGAGACCTGCCTTACACCTTCGTTCACGCATGGGGCAAGCCCTCGCAAAATCCCAAGTATTTTACCAGCTCAAGCTGAATATGACAAGATTTAATAGGCCAACCCATGAAGAGTCTTGGGAAAGCCTTGGCCGTCAGCATCAAGAAGACTGTCTTCAAGCTGCTGAAGGAGGATGAGGAGTTCAGGTATGCTGTGGCGGGTCTCCTCGGCTTGGAGGAGATACTTAAACGCCTTGACAGACATGAAGCAGAACTAGCTATCATCAGAGAGGAGACTAACAGTTAAGACAGGACATGATGCTAGGGTTCAAAAGACATGACGAGGAGGTGGCGAGGTTGAGGGAGGACATGATGAGCGGGTTTGAGCTGATGAACCGCCATCTCGATGCACTGGATGCTAGGTGGGATATCATGGCTGAGTCTGCTTTCAGCGAAGGGTTGAAAGGTGTTTTGGAGAAGGAGCTGGGGCTGTATGTGGAGAAGTGGACCACCTACGATGAGGATGACCATGTGTACGGTTATCCCAGCGTGGTGGAGGTAAGTCTCATGTCAGGCGCTCTGACGTCAACGAGTTCCGTAGGAAGGCGGAGTTTTACCGTTTGAAGACGGGGAAGACAGCTGACCGTAATGTGATGGCCACGCCTTACGCGGAGGAAGAGGGCTAAGAGGTTGTGATGCGGCTGGAGATGTACATGGAGGTTTGACAAGAAGTTTATGAGAGCATTTTTAATCCGTTGAGTAAAAAACTCTGTACCTTGAGGAATGTCGAGGAAGGGCTTATGATTGGAGCAGTCTGAGGCCAAACAGCATGATGTTTTAGGGAGTTTGTTTATCATAGGCAGAGGGTATCCGAACTTTTACCCAAACGGACCTGCGTTCAAAACCTACAGCAGCGGCATATCCTCCAAACCCTTAAGTTATGTTCAGTCGATGTTTTGAACACGGCCAAGAAATTCCTAACCGTCTAAA
>JAVYLK010000053.1:0-7417 GCA_038740895.1 Candidatus Caldarchaeum sp. | reverse complement strand
CCCATACCTAGCACTAACCACAATATCCTTCTCAGAAATATTCAGAATCATAGTCACTATCGAATATGAATACACTAGGGGATCTCTCGGCTTGAACGTACCACCGTTATTCGAGGCTAGGGATTTCATTACCTACTACTTCGTGTTTTTGGGTTTGTTCACGGTTATAATGTCGATAAAATACCTCATGCTCCGTTCACGCATAGGGCTGTTTTTAAGGTCTATCAGAGAAGATGAGGAGGCTTCAAACGGTATGGGAGTCGACACCGTCAAATGGAAGCAGTTTGCCTTCGCAGTCAGCGGGCTTTTCGCAGGACTTGCAGGTTCTTTCCTAGCACATTTCATTTTAGTCGTGAGCCCAGAGATGGGAAGGCTGGGTGAAATGGCGTTAATCATCTCGATGACAGTCATAGGCGGTATGGGGACTTTCTGGGGGCCCGTGATAGGAGCCTTTATAGTAGAGTTTGCGTCAGAGCTGCTTAGAGACGTCGGCAGACTCCAGTTAGTCGTTTTTGGAGCGCTCATACTGGTAATCATAAGGTACTTCAGAGAAGGGATTTGGGGCTACATCGACAGGATTTTTAGAGGCCGGCTGCATGTTTAATACCTCAGCCAAGATTCAATGAGCATTCTAAGCTGAGACTCCAACAAATTCTTCGAACCGTGCTTTGAAATCGTTCCAGAATCCATCACATAAATATAGTCTGAAATCTCCACCGCAAGCCGAACATTCTGGTCAACCAGAATGATTGACACCCCCCGATCTTTCAACGTACGCAATTTTTGATAGAATTCCTTAGCTATTAGAGGTGAAAGGCCAACGGTAGGCTCGTCAACCACTAAAACTCTCGGGTTAATCAACAAAGACCTAGCAAGCTCAAGCATTCTCTGCTGTCCGCCGCTCAAGTTGCCGGCATTTGTCTGTAGCCTAGCCTTTAGAGCTGGAAAATCCTCAAGAACCTCCTTCAACCTCCTTTCAAGCTCTTCTTTATTACGCCGATATATCCAGAAACCTAGTCGGAGGTTCTGCCCCACGCTTAGGTATGGAAATATGCTTCTGTCTTGTGGGATATACGATATGCCTAGTTTAGGCAACATTTCAGGGTTTATGCCTGTGATGTCCATGCCGTCGTAAGCGACCCTGCCTAGTCGAGGTTTGAGAAAACCACATATTACCTTGAGAAGAGTCGATTTACCGGAGCCATTTGGACCAATGATGCAGGTGACTTTCTTTTCCTCAGCAAATAAGCTAACATCTTTGAGCGTGTCGATATCCTCAACATAGCCAGCTGAAATATTGGTCAAGGATATGACCATGCTAAACCCCCAAGTATGATTCTACGACGTTTATGTTTTTTGTCACTTCTTCTGACTTACCATCAGCGATTATTTTCCCTTCATGCATGGCGACGAGCCTGTCGCACAACTTCAAGGTGGTCTGGATGTCATGGCTAACTAGAATGCAAGAAAGACCTGTTTCCTTGTTTTTCTCTTTAATGATGTTGATTATTCTTTCGGTCAAAACGGGATGCACCCCAGCGAAAGGTTCGTCTAAAAGCATGAACACAGGGTTAAAAGCCAACGCCCTAGCTAATTCGAGCAGTTTCTGCTGACCACCTGAAAGGCTTCCAGCTATTGAATATGCCTTGTCGGCGAGGCCTACCAGCTCAAGAGCTGCTAGTGCTATTTTTATTTTCTGATATTCGCGACTACCTGCAGCAAACAAAGGAACCAGGACATTCTCCAGAGCGGTCATCTGGCGAAAAACTCTTGGAACCTGATAAGTCCTAGCAATTCCAAGTTTAGCCATTTGATGAGGCGGTCTTCCGTCTGTTCTAACCCCTCTAAACCGTACGAAACCCGAGTCGGGCTCTATGTAGCCGTTTATAACGTTCAGAAGGGTGGTTTTTCCAGCCCCGTTAGGTCCTATTACTCCGAGAAGCTCGCCGGCTGAGAGTGTGAAAGACACTCCGTCGAGAGCTGTAATGCCTTTGAAGTGTTTGGTCAGCCCGGCGACCTCTAGAAGAACCATCACTTAGGTGTTAGGCTCGTAACTAATATTTTAGGCTAAAAGCATGGCGTGCTTAACTCGTCATTTCTATACCAAGCATCTCTCTAGCTTCTGACGGATTGGCTATCTCCCTGCCCAACTCCTTAGCAATCCTAACAACCTTGCCGACTAGCTCTGCGTTGCTTTTAGCCAAAATACCTCTGCCGAGGTAAATGTTATCCTCCATACCAACCCTTACGTCGCCTCCCATGACCATCCCTACAGTAAGGAGGGGGAACTGGTGTCGCCCAACTACTATGGTGTTCCACCGAGCTCCCGGAGGCAGTTGTCTCACCATGTGGAGAAGGTTTTCAACGCTCGGCTGAATGCCGCCCTTCACGCCTAGGACTAGCGAGGCTCTTACAGGGTTAGTTATTAACCCCTCTCTGATGAGATTGTTCATGAGATCTATGTGTCCAATGTCATAGCACTCAACTTCTGGCTTGATTTTATGTTCAATCATTAGCATAGCAAGCTTGCGCACGAAGTCCGGTGGATTAATGAAGACTCCGTCTCCGAAACTCATCGTAGCCACGTTCAAAGAAGCAAACTCGGGTTTTATTTCAAGAAGCAGGTTGATTCTTTGCTCAAGAGAAATCCCATAAGGAGCGCCACCACTAGTAGTTAGCTGGATGACCATATCACACTCTTCTCTTATCATCTCAACTATTTGCCTATACAGCGAAACCTCCGGGCTAGGTGATTTAGTCAACGGGTCTCTTGCATGAATGTGAACCACGGACGCGCCCTCCCTGTATGCTTTCACTGCGTCCTTGGCTATCTCCTCGGGTGCAATAGGTATGTAAGGCGTTTTCTTCCACTGAGGCCCAGAGCCGGTAGGAGCTACAGTGATGATTAGCTTTTCATGGATGTTCTCCATAGTATAGTTGGTCTCAAGTTACTGAGTGATAAATTTTTAGTGAATCATCTAGGCTCAGAAAGCAAAACGCAGAACGTTTAAATAAGAAATCTCTACGGCTTACACAGACAGATTGATCAGACTGGGCTTAGACATAGGAGGGACTTTCACAGATATCTTCGCTCTGGACGAAAGTACTCATGAAATATTTACGTTCAAGATTCCAACTGACCCGGCTGCTTTGCATCAGTCAGCAATAGCTGGGATAAAAAAACTGTTCACGAACCTAAAGGTGTCCAGCCACCAGCTCAGATACATTGCTCATGGAACAACGGTTGGAACGAATGCGGTATTGCAGAGACGAGGAGTTAAGACAGGACTTCTTACAACACGGGGATTTAGAGATATTCTAGAGATCAGAAGGCTTACAAGACCTCCGGAGATGCTTTTCAACCCTTTAGAAACGCCTCCAGAGCCGTTGATTCCAAGGTACTTGGTCAAAGAACTGGACGAGAGGATTAACTACAGGGGTGAGGTTATAAAACCCCTAAACGAAGACCAAGTTTTGCAAACTGTTGAGGAGCTTGCGCGACAAGGGGTAAAATCCATAGCAGTATGTTTGCTATTTTCATTCTTGAACCCGGTTCATGAACAGAAGGTTGCTCAAATTATTAAAAACTCTTTCCCCGGAATAAGTGTATCTCTATCGTCGGATGTCCTTTCAGAGATACGTGAATATGAGAGAGCAAGCACTACAATGATCAACGCATACATAGCTCCCATAATTCAATCATACCTAGAGACCATGGTCAAAGAAATTCAAGACCTAGGGCTGCATAAAGACCGGCTGTACATAGCTCAGTCAAACGGAGGGCTTACAAGCACCACCACCATCATGAAACGGCCTATAACGGCTTTAGAGTCCGGGCCGGCGGCTGGAGCTGTGGCGGCCAAACTCCTTGGCGATATTCTAAACTTTAAAAATCTGATCGCCTTCGACATGGGAGGCACGACGACAAAAGCCTGCCTAATCATCGATGGGTCGCCCAGAGTTACTCTTGATTTCTCCGTCGGCGGAAAGACCAGCACTGGGAGATCCTCTAGAGGCTCCGGTTTTCCCGTAGCAGTTCCGATGATTGATTTAGCGGAAATAGGAAAGGGTGGAGGAAGCATCGCATGGGTTGATGAAAATCAATTAATTAGAGTCGGCCCCCAGAGCGCAGGCGCTGTTCCTGGACCTGCATGCTATGGGAGAGGCGGGGAGGAGCCGACTGTGACCGATGCCGATCTGATGCTCGGTATGCTCAACCGCAACAAGCCCTTGGGTGGTGAGATATACTTAAACTATGATAAGGCAGAGAAGGCTGTAATGGATAAAATCGCTAGGCCTCTGGGATTTAACTCTATCGAGGCGGTTGCAGCTGTCTACAAAATCACAACCTCCAACATGGCGGACGCAGTGAGACTCATTAGCGTAGAGAGCGGATACGACCCTAGAGATTTTGTGATGGTTTGTTTTGGAGGAGCTGGGCCTCTTCACGGCTGGCTGATAATGCAGGAACTAAAAGTTAGCAGGATGGTTATTCCAAAATATCCCGGGCTTTTTTGCTCCCTGGGCTTGTTGGCTGAAAACGTGGTCCACGACTATGTGAGGACTTTGATTACTGAAGTGAACAGAGCAGACATAGCCACGTTGGATGAAATTTTCCACCAGCTTGAAGAAAAGGGAAACGAAGACCTTCAGGCTGACGGCATTCCAGAGAGTAAGAGGTTGTTTTTCAGGACGCTTGACATGAGATATGTCGGGCAACTGTATTACATCAACACGCCAGTCAAGGAAGTTAGGCTCAACGACGCGGTTCAGCGGTTTCACAGACTACATGAACACCATTTCGGACACAGCTTTCCCGAAAACAGCGTTGAAATAGTCAACCTGCGGGTCAAGGCCGTGGGGCTTCTACCCGGAATTTCGTTCAGAAAAGAGGCTAGAGGAAAACGTAGCCCTAGAGATGCTTTATCGGGGAAACGAAAAGTTTGTTTCCCTGATAGTGATTTGGTGAGTTGCTGGGTCTACGAGCGGTCGAAACTGGTGGCTGGAAACCTCATAGAGGGGCCGGCTGTTGTTGAGCAGCTGGACAGTACGACGGTCATTCCTCCGTCCATGGTTGCCGAGGTTGACGCGTACGGGAATCTCCATGTTCAGCGTGATTAGATATGGTAAAGCTTGATCCTGTGACGTTAGAAGTCATCAGAAACTATTTGTTGACTGTCGCTCAAGAGATGAAGTCCTTAGTAATGCGTTCGGCTTATTCAGCTCTCTGGAAAGAAGGGGGAGATCTTTCCTGCGGAATACTCACGCCTAAGGCTGAAATCGTTGCTCAAGGCCCAGACGACATACCCGCTCACTTAGCCACCATGCCGTTCTCTGTAAAGGGTGCAGTCGACCGTGTGGGAATAGAAAACATCCATGAAGGCGATATTCTTCTACACAACGACCCCTATTCTGGGAACAATCATCTGCCAGATTTTCTAGCTGCTCTCCCAGTCTTCTACGGCGATGAAATAGTAGCATACACAGCGGTCAGAGCCCACTGGGTTGATGTTGGAGGAATAACCGCTGGTAGTTACTCCTCAGCCGCTACTGAAATTTATCAGGAAGGTCTGAGAATCCCTCCTAGTAAGATAGTTAAGCGCGGCAGAATTAACAAAGAGCTGCTGGATGTAATTCTTTCAAACGTGAGAGCTCCTGCTGAAAGATCGGGGGATTTAATGGCTCAACTTTCAGGCTGTCAGCTAGGAGAGAGGAGAATAATAGCACTTATCGAAAAATATTCACTCAGAAAGTTTTTATCAGCTATGGAGACAATACTGGAGTATTCAGAACGGATGACTCGGCGTGAAATATCGAAAATGCGTGAAGGCTCTTACTCCTTCACAGACTACTGCGACGAGGACGAGTTAAACCCTGAGCCAATCAAGATACACGTAACAGCCACGGTTAAGAACTCAGAAATAATCATCGACTTTACCGGTTCCAGCCCGCAGGTCAAGAGCAACATGAACGCGCCGCTGCCTGTTACTTACTGTGCAACATACTATGGTGTAAAAATGATGACAGACCCTTGGAACCCCTCTAACAGCGGCTGCTACAGGCCTATCAAGGTTGTTGCTCCGGAGATGTCTGTAGTGAATCCGAGGTTTCCTGCGGCTGTTGCGGCTGGGAATCATGAGACGGCAAGTAGGATTACTGAGGTTGTGATCGGGGCGTTGTCTCAGGCATGCCCTGAAAAAGCCGTCGCCGCTGGTTCCGGGACTTCCTGCGTTCTATTAGCTTCAGGTGTTGACAACCGTGATGAAAGGAAAGGAAGAAGATGGATACATTATGAAGTGAATTCGGGAGGTGTCGGCGCAAGGAGCACCAAAGATGGAGTTAACGCATTTAGATGGGGTGTGGGCAACACAGCTAACACGCCTGTTGAGATTCTGGAAACTCTTTTCCCGTTAATGGTTGAACGATACGAACTCATAACGGACTCGGGTGGTGCGGGAAAGTACCGAGGGGGACTAACAACCCGTAAAGTCTACAGATTTCTTAACCATTCATCTGTAGTGATAGTAAGCGATAGAGGCAGCCATCCTCCGTTTGGATTGTTCGGCGGTAAAAGTGGAAGGCCGGCGAAGTTCACTCTAGTAAAGAGCGACGGCCGTGAATTTGTTCTGAAGACAAGGACTAGGGAGTTTTATGTCGAGCCGGACGACATCATAGTGATGGAGGCCCCTGGGTCCGGCGGGTTGGGGAATCCCCTAGAACGGGATCGAGAGCTTGTGGTCAGGGATGTTTTGTATGGTTATGTCTCTCCTAGCGTAGCTGAAGCTGAGTACGGGGTTAGGGTCGACTCGGATATGCTCAGAAGGGTAGAGTAGAGACTTCTGGTCTAGAGCTTTCTCAGCTGGTCTATGAGTAGAAATAGACCGATGGCTGCGATGACTAATCCTGCTAGGCTGGCTACTGCTAGTGAGAAACCCATCAAAGGCCATGAAACTACGGCCCATGGAAAACTGCCCATCAGAGCTAGGCCGACGATGAACAACACGAGCCCCACTATTACGGGGCCGGTTTTTGACATGTCGAGCGAAGGCGACACGTACGACACTCCTCCTTTTCTAGGGACTAGTAAAGCTGCAAAAGTGTAGATTACGGTCATCGGAGTGGGTGCAAGCAGTAGGAGGATGACTCCGACAAGCCTAAGAATATTAGGGTCGACGCTAAGATACTCTCCCAACCCGCCGAAAACACCCGCCAAAACCCGGTTACGGTCAGACCTCTCCAAAACCTTGACGGCCATGCTTGACCAAAGATACGCAGCCGACAATAAAACCATTAACCTACATGCAGAAACCCGTTTTCGCCGGCCGGCAGGACAATGGGTTATAGGTTTCCGCCGCAGCTGTCTGATAAAAGACGGTCGGCTTTAGTGAGTTCTTTAACCCTTCGGTAGTACCATTTC
>JAVYLK010000052.1:0-8013 GCA_038740895.1 Candidatus Caldarchaeum sp. | reverse complement strand
GGTCCCAGACAGGGTTGGGATTTTCGGTGGTGTCAGGAGGAGGATCGCGGAGATGCTGGTGGAGGCCGCTATCAGCATGGGTGAGAGGGAGTTCCGAAACAGTGTTTCGATCCTGGTAGAGGCAGTGTTGGATGCAGCGTCGCGCAGGCAGTCTGAGAGACCGGACAGGTAAGGGGCTTGAGACTGAAGTAGCGGAGGCCCTTGACGGCAGAGTTGTACGTGTTTTCAGACGTGGGTCGTATGCGGACGTCAGGACTCCTAACGTTTTGGTGGAGTGCAAGTGGTCAACACGCGGCGTCCTGAGGATTTCAGGCAGGTACTGCAGCAAGGTGATGGCCCTCGCCAGATTATGGGGCTTGTACCCGTTGCTGGTCTCTGGATACGACGACGTCAGGGCCCTGTGCCTTCTCGGCGAGGGACTCCCTGAGGGTGTTGACAAGGACGTCATCAGGCTGCTATATTTTTGGCGTGATAGGGGGTACGTGGTCTTCGTCATACCGTTGGACGAGGGGGCTGTTGACAGGCTCCGGGATCTTGGTATAATGTCCGAGAAGGTTGAGGTCCGTAGGATTTCTGGTTTCAAGGTGGTGTGGCATGCCTCTAGTGGGAATCAGGGTTGACGACGTCGAGTACAAGTTCGACGAGGCCCTTGAATTGTCGGCGAAGGGGATTCTGCCTGTGCCACACCCCGTAGTGTCCGCCATCGTCGACGTCGTGCGGAGGAGAGAGTCTGTCACTTCCCCTCGTGACGTCTCTGTTACAGACCTGACCGGATGTCCCAGGTCAAAAGTCCTGCGGGTCCTTGAGGACTATTATTTAGACATCGAAGGCATGATGAGCGCTTTCCGTGGCGCTGTTGTACACGACGTCCTGGCGAAGTACGCCAGCGAAAATGCCACAGTCGAGAAGAGGACTAGCAGGAGCTACAAGGGTTACACCCTTTACGGTACCCCTGACAGCGTCGTGCTCAGGAGGTCTGGGCGGTACCACCTGGTGGACTTCAAAACTACTAGACGTGTGCCTGCTTACGGGCCGTATTCCAACCACGTGGTGCAGGTAAACGTCTACAGGTGGCTTTTAGGGCTGCCTACTAGTGAGACAGACATGGAGATCGTCTACATCTCCATGGACGACGCAAAGATTGTGCCCAAGCAGCTCAGGAA
Source organism: Candidatus Caldarchaeum sp. (assembly GCA_038740895.1). Taxonomy (GTDB): domain Archaea; phylum Thermoproteota; class Nitrososphaeria_A; order Caldarchaeales; family Caldarchaeaceae; genus Caldarchaeum. The sequence continues at coordinate 6,850 of JAVYLK010000052.1, read as the reverse complement.
CCACCACGTGTGGGAAGACAGGGATGTAGAAGAGTACCTGGACAAAAAATTCGTGCCACTTGCCCAGCTTGTGGAGACTGACACAGTTATTCCTGTCAGTTCGGTCCCTGACGACGTCCTGAGCTGGGCGTGCTCTTACTGTCCGGTAAAAAAGCAGTGCATCACCAGGGCTAAGAGAGAGGGGGAGGAAGTAATGGCTCAGATAGTTTCAGTGATGTCCACATGACGGGACGGCTACCTCTTCGCACCACCCACCTCCCACCTCACGACGGTCCCAAGGTAGCCGTCCCGTCTGTTTTTTGGAGGGGGTAGAGAGCTTTGTCTCTATCGACCTCCGAAAAAATGAGAATCGCAGTCGAGCTTTACAAGCGGGGGGACTCTCTTTCTAAGGCTGCTAGCACCGCTGGAGTCTCAGTCTCAGGACTCTGGAAATACATGATCAGGAACGGCCTCCCCAGGAGGTCCCAGGGCAGGACCAGGCGTGTTACTGCCTACCTCCGGGAAGTGATTCTCAGGGAGCACCTTGTCGAGGGTATCGGGATATCGGCTATTGCGAGAAAGCACAACCTCAGCAAGGCGACTGTCCGCCGTATTTTCCAGGAAGAAGGGAAACTGACTTACTCGCTGTCCCAGCTCAAGAGAAAACAGGCCCTTTTAAAAGACGCGGCCCTTTCCCCTCGGATTATTGATTTATACCGGAAGGGGTTTCCAGTCAAAGAAATAGCTAAGCTCTGTAAAACTTCCCAGAGACGAGTTTCCAGGATAGTGAGAGAGTTTGTCCGCAGCATATCTACTGCAGCGACTACGACCTACGGAGGCTACAGTGGAGACTCGGGCGAGGATACTGGTCTGGGACATAGAGGCCAGCAACCTGAAAGCTGATTACGGCATCCTCCTCGCTTTCGGGTACAAGTTTCTCGACGAGGAGGATGCCAAGGTTTTGATGATCCACGACTACAAGCGGTACAAAAAAGACAGGACTGACGACAGTGTCCTGTTGGAGGAAGCTGTAAGGGTATTAAATTCCGCGGACATATGGGTGTCTTTTTACGGGCGCCATTATGACGTCCGGTTTATAAAGGCCAGGATGATGTACCACAGGATGGGTTACCTACCCAACACTCCACACGTCGACCTGTACGACCACACGAAATCGAATATGACTATCTCTAGCGGCCGTCTTTCAAACGTCAGCGGGTTTTTGAAATTGAGCACCGAAAAGACGCCTATTACAGGCGACATCTGGATCAGGGCGTTGGCTGGAGACAAGGAATCGCTTGAGTACATCAGGGACCACTGTAAGAGGGACGTGCTTCTGACCGAGGAGTTGTATAGAGTGCTCGGCCCTGCTGTTATCCGTCACCCGCGCGTTTCCTACAACGTCGAGCCGTGTTCTTACTGCGGTGGTAAGGTCCAGAGGAGGGGGTACTGTCCACCACTTGCAGGACAGAAAAGACCGAGGATCAGGGTCTGCTGCAACCAGTGCGGCAGGTGGGAAATACGGACAGAAAGTAGTTCTTGATAAAAAACTTTTATCAGCCTAGGTCTTGACACGCCACCTCCCAGGTGTTATGAAAAATCAGAGCCCCTTTTGGGAGGTGGCGTGTTGTACTGCGCTGTTTGTAATGAGAAATTACCTGAGATCTCCATTGCACACGGCGACCCCTATTGTTCGAGGGAGTGCGCCCAACTGGCTTTTGGTGTGCGACCGAGGGAGTCGAAGAATTCCGAGCCGTGGAAAAAGCCACCAAGACCTGGGAGAAACACGTCGAAAGAGAACATCCTGGCGGCCCAGCTCCGGTCACTCGGGTTTTCAGCAGATACGTCCACCACACCGTTTGTGGCTACTTGCCATAAATGCGGTGTAGAGGTCATTGGGGGTGAAAAAGATGTCGTACTCAGAGCCATCGAACAGATCAGGAGCTGTGGGTGCAGACCTACCGCCAGGGACACTGGCAGGAGAAAACGTAAGTAGTTGGTGTATGAGGTGTGGCCAGACTGTTATATTCCACGGGTGTATCGACAGGTGTCCGTGGTGCGGTTCTGAGATCCATACTTGTGGAGATTGAACATGATGGAGATAAAACCTATATACCAGGGTGATTTTACAGATGTCCTGGAGCGATTGAGCCTTGAGGAGGCTAACAAAAAGGCTGAGCTGGCCAGCATAATCGAAGCGATAGAAAATGCCGCGAGGACCAGGGAGGAGCTCACCAAGAGGAAACTAGAAATAGAGGAGGAGATAAGGGCAATACAAGAGACAAGGAGGTCTTTGGCCGCTGTTGTGCCGGCTGTTTCTCGCAGTATAAAATAGGGGGTGGGCCATGGGGAGGATTTATTACATATTGGTTTCTGTACTGGTGTTAGTCCTCGCCGGCGGGGGCATCTCATCTGCTTATGTCCAGCCATGGAAGGACGAGGTCAAGAAAAGCACGTACATCGTGAACGATTCTTGCACTGGGTACCTGACAAGGAGGAACTACGTCATCACTGCGTCTCACTGCGTCGGCGTTGTTGGCGATTTCATCCAAGTTTCCAGTATGCTGACCAGGGAAAAGTTCACTGGGAGGGTAGTGTACGACGACCCCAGGCGGGACATGGCGGCTATTATGGTCCCTGCCTTAGGCGGGTACTGGAGGAGACCGTGTCCTTCCACCAGGATGTTCGACGTGCTGTGGTCTTACAACTACAGCCTCGGGCTATCTGGGTGGGAGTCGTACCTGGAGTACCGCGGTAAGTACTACTCTACGACTGAGGACCAGGACATAGTGGTTATGGAGGGGAAGGCATATCCCGGAGCAAGCGGTTCTATTGTGTGGGACGACTACTACGGTTGCCCGGTCGGCATGATCACCAAGGGGGTCTTCTCAGGAGCCGTACCTACTCTTATAGGGCCTGCTGCCGACGAGGTAGAGAGGAAACTGTTGGACCGGCTTGTTGGCTTACCGGTCCTGGGGATGTAGCGTGAAGATGTTTGAAAAATCAGTGCTGTTGGAGGTAGACAGGAGAAATCCTGGGACCAGTATTCTTATGGTCCGTCTCGATAATGTAGTGTTTGATAAGCTGGTCCAGTTGGCTCTCCGATTGGGGCAGCCTTTGTCCACTGTTGTCCAAGATGCTGTGGAATCGTATTTGAGACAAAAAGGGGGTGGTGGAGGTGAACTGTCAAATATGCGGGATTAAAATGCCTGTCGTTAATTTTACCCGTGGCGGAGAAGTAGTAACGTTGGTGTGCGGTAGCAGCAGTATCGACCTGGTGTTCAAGAGAGGGGCTTGGGTTTGCAGGAAGCACTTCTACGTGCCGTTCGTTTTGGGCGATCCTGACCACCTGGCGGCGATAGTAAACAGGTTAGGTTCTAGGGCCTTTGTCCCTGGGCGTGCTGGTACGAAGAGGAGACAATAGCCGAACTTCCATTCGGTATTGACCGAATCCGGTCCGCTGTGTTATAGGAAATTATGAGACCTCTTTCCGATAAGGAGGTGTCAGATGGACCCTGGGAGGTGATGGTTATGGAGAAGCGTGCGTACTTGAGGTTGGACAGGTGGCGCGAGAAAGAAATAGTCGAAATACTCGGCCGGCTGGCAAACAAAGAGATAAGCGCAGACGAGGCCGCTAAGCTTGTTTCTTCCAGGATGAATGTGAACGTGAGTAAGTGGCAAGTGTACTACGCGATGAAGAAGCTGGGTATTGCCCCCGCTAGAGCTCCTGAGCTAGGGAAGGAATTCAAGAGTGCTGTAACGAAGAAGGTCGAGGCGGCTATTGAAGATGTAACGGTTGAGCTTGCTAAGTCTATGTGGGAGCAAGTCGAAAAGTACAAGAGACTTTACGAGTCGGAGAGGGAAGCCAGGGAGAGGCTTGAGTCAATCCTGGACGAGATGCGGGCTGATATGCGCCGTATAGAGAAGTCAGTTGCCAGGAGCGCTGTCAAGAGGAGGGCTGTAGTAGTCTACGGAGAGTAATATGGTCAAAAAACCGATCGTAACTCTGGTGGCGTATACCGACATGTTTCTTCCCAAGGATGGGTATCCTTGGGAGAAGTGGAATTGTGATTCGTACTCCCCGTCTGATTCCGTGGTGGAATTTGCAGGGAGGCTGTGCTACCAGTCGTGGAACAAACCAAATGCTTCTACCTCCACAAACGTCCAGTACGTCAAGAATATACTAGACCACGGGCACTACTCCGTACTGGAGCACGCGGGGTTTACAGTTGCTATTGTAGGTGTCAGTCGGGCGTGTACCCACGAGCTTGTGCGCCACCGCCACTTGAGTTTTTCACAACTAAGTCAGCGTTATGTGGCCCCTTCTGCTGGGGATTTTGTCGTGCCACCTCTTTTTCGTGGTGTCGAGAAGGCTGAGAAATTGATAAAAGAGCATTACGAGAGGTCCCTTGAGGTGTACAATGAGCTGTTGGAGATTGCCAACGAGAGGTTGAGTGGTCTTGACCTCCCGTCTAAAGTAGTGAAGAAGAGATCCAGGGAGGCGGCCAGGGCTGTGCTCCCCAATTCTACTGCGACACAAATAGTCGTCAGTGGGAACCACAGGGCTTGGAGGGAATTCCTGTGGAAGAGGGGGTCTAGCGAGGCTGACGCCGAAATAAGAGAGGTAGCAATTCAGATTTTCAACATCGCGAAGTACGTCGCACCTGCTATATACCAGGATATGCACGTCATAGACGGTTGTATAGTAGGCCCTGCTTCGTCATGAGGGGGGTGAGGTAGTGGTGGAAGACAAAAAGCGCGAACGCGAAGATGAAGAGCCGTCCCAAGCTTTCAAGGACCTTGTCAGCGACGTGTACGACCTGTGTGAGAAGTACTTCACACCTGATGGTGTCAGCCTGCAGGAGGGTTTCAGGGCAATCGGGGCTTTATTGGGGCTTGCTATCTTAAGCTTGCCAGAAAGGGACGAAGGAACGGTGAAAGTGATGTTGTTGGCTCTGCGGGAGGTTATCGATTCGGCAACAAGTCTGGTGATCAGCTCCCCTAATAGCGGGAAAGAAGAGCAGGGGCAGTCTATAAACTGATCATTATTCCTGCTGCCTGTTAAGAGCTAGTAAGAGTGGTAGGAGTAGAGCCGTCTCGAATATTCGTGCCCGCCTTGGGTCTGCAATCCTGATTTCGGTGGTATCGGGACTCGTCCACTCCCTGGACTTCTCACTCAGGCGTCCCTCCCTGACCATCCTTCCCAGTTCGAGTACTTGTTCTACTGGTCTTCTAGACCCCATCTCTACTGCTTTTCTCGAAGTTACGATACCCACCACGCCTATTTTTTCTGGATCTAACTGTGCATAAGCCCTCGCCGGCTGCAAGAATATTGGATTTGCCGGACCGCCCTGTCCTTCTCTGATTTCTAGATACCACTTGAATACTTCTCCGTCTATGTCCGGATTTTTGACGGCTTCTTTATACTGTGGCTGCGTCTCGTCCAGAAGCGACAGCAACTGTCGTTTCCCCATCCTGGGGTTCAACTCTGCTTCTCTTAGCTTCGGGATGTTCCGCCTCCACCTTAAGTCCCTCAAGAATCTTATTACATATTCTTTCCTCCCTCGATTCACTTCCTCCTTCAGGAAATCGATCGTAGTCATTTCACCTCTTGCTATTTTTATCATAGCCGGTAGCGTTTCGAGTATGTTCTTTGCAGCTTCTTTGCTCACCGTCATGCTTATCCTCGCCCCAGTGCCCACCCCTCCCAACCCGCCTGCCTGTGTGGCTACCGGTCCTGCTACCTCCTCCACAACTTTGACTATTGGCTTGGTAATAGCTCCCAACTCAAGCGGTAGGATGGACCCGCGGAGGCCCTCTTTTCCTACTTTCTCGATATTTGTCGTTACGTGGTATCCGATGACAGGCTCGTTTTCTGGTGGTCCCCATGTAAGTGGGCTAGCTATGCTCTTTACCCACCTCATGGCGTGTTCTTTAGACACAGGTGGCCTGGTGTAGATTTCGCGTGGGTACGCGCGGACTATTTTGGCCACAGTCGCGGCTACCTCTGGTATAAACCCTTCTTCCACCCAGCTCCCCGGTGGTACGACCTTTTCAGACAGAAAAGCAGGTAGTGCTTTTCTACGGATGCTCTCAGCTATCATCTTGCCTACTTCCCGGGGGCTTGCAGCTATATCCGGGATTTCTGATTTACTGGCCAGGTAGGTCATCAGGTCTTCGAGGGGGCCTCTTCTGAATAGTATTTCCTCTACAAGCGCGGCTGTTGGTCCACCTGTTTTGGTCCTGGCGTACCTTTCAATTACACCTGCCCCCCGTTCCCGAGGAAGCAGCGAAAATGCTAGTTTTACTAGTGGTTTCAAATTGATCATTGTTCTACTCCGCCTCTGCCAGACAGGCTTAACAACAGCGGGAGTAATAAGGCTGTTTCAAATATTCTTATTTTTCTCGGGTCCGCTATTTTTATTTCCGTATAATCGGGGCTTGTCCACAAGGTAGGTGTTTCTCTCCACTTTCTTTTTACTTCCTGCAGTTTTTCTAGTATTTCTTCTAGTGGTGTTCCTGTTGTCGCCTTGTCCACTGCCTTTTTTGACGCGACTATTCCAACCACGCCTATGTTGGATGGGTCAAGCTGCTGGTAGGAGGACCAATCCGAAAGGAATATGGGGTCAGCCGGACCCCCCATTCGTTCCCTGTCCTCCAAGTACCTTACTAACATTGCGTCATCGCCCAGTCTCCGTACATTCTTTTTGTAGAAAGGTTGAATCTTACTTATTAACTCTATCAGCCCTTTGTCACTTATATTCTCGCTGATCTGTCCTTCCACCGGCATGCCACGAGTCGCTGGATGGTTTGAGGACAGGAGAGAGTTCAAGAAGGCTACGACGTATTTCTTCCTTCCCCTTTTGATTTC
>JAVYLK010000051.1:0-8060 GCA_038740895.1 Candidatus Caldarchaeum sp. | reverse complement strand
GAGCTTAGAAACATGACGGCCCACACCGTGGACGGGAGAATCGTAGGGAAATGGGATGGAAGAGTGCAGGGAGCCATGGCTCTGATGAGCTTCACCGTTGAAAAACCAGCTGTGGTAAGGGTTGAATGGCGTGTGTACCACAGGCTTGTGGTGAAAAGCCCTGTCGCCGGGTTTGAGAAACACGTCGAGGAAGGCACTATCTACAGTCTGGACTTCCCCAAATCCATAGAGATGGGGAACGGGACCAAGCTCGTCCTGAAGAAGGTGCTGGTTGACGGGGTGAAGGCGGAGGAAGACACGATAAAAGTCATGAAACCCGTTGAAATAACCGTGGAATACGCCAGAAACTACATGACGACGTTCTTCATCGAGGCTGGAGGCGCGGTGACGCTGGAGCCTGAACAGGTCGTCCTAGTAGGGGAAGACGGTTCAAAAACAGCCTACAAGCCCCCGGCATCATACGTTCCTGAAGGCGTCCAGACAGTAGAGTCCATCGTTTTCAGAGGATATGAAGTGGCTGGAGGAGGTTCTGCGAAGATACAGGCAGCAGGCCATCACATCCTACCGTCAAGGCTCAGAGCCGTCAGAATAAACGTCGTGGACATGCTCGGCCTGCCAGAGCCTCTGGCCAGCGTCTGGGCTTTCCCAGACATCAAGGCTCCAACAAACCTCTTCGGACAGGCTTTCCTGCCAGCCATCCCACCCGAAAAAATCACGCTGACAGCCTCAAGCTGGTCTGGAAAAAACACCATAACCCTCGACAGGCATGAGACGGAGAAAACCATAGCTATCCCCTTATCTACATCCACAGCCTCCCTGCTAGCCGCGGCAGGTGCAGGTTCATGGATATACGTGCGCGGGAGAAGAAAATCACGGCGGCAGTCGCAGCAGCCAGCCTCCTAGCAGGACTCCTAATAGGGTTTACCGGGGCAGCTCGGTCCTTGATAAAGTGACAAGCAGCTACGGTCCTAGCTGCTTTATTCAATCGTAACCACCGAGCCCCGTCGCCTACGAAGCAGAGGTCGGCGGTTCAAGTCCGCCCCGGCCCACTCAAAGATACCCTATCACGGCTAGTGTGGGGAACTTGTTGATGAACTCTGCCACGAGAGGCTTGTAGGTGTAGGGGCCTCTGTCTGTCCTGGGCATCATCCTGACCGACATCAGGGTTTGAAAAGCCTCATCCTCCGACCCGTACACACGCAGGTAGTAGACGGACTCCTCTGAGTCGAAGCTCTTCACAAACACGAACGGCAGGTGGAGGTTCTCAAGAACGCGGTCGGGTAATTTTCTGCCAAGCGCTGCGACCTCGTCTGGGTCGAACCTGTGAAATCCTCCACCTATAGTCTCCACCATGCACTGGCCTGTCCTCACCAATTCCCTGTACCTTACGACTTTTTTCGGCATGGCGTCGTTTAAACTCTTGAGGATGTTCGACAGGAAGGCTTCAGCCCTGTCCATTCCCGGTGGATGGTTGGCAGCCTGTGTTTATAAGTTTAATTTGTGGTGGACGATAGTCTTAGTAGAAAAATGAGCGTCGAGCAGTTTATAGACGTACTGTACGGGTACTCTTACTGGCTTGTCGCAGCCGGCCTTGTTGTTGTGGCCCTTTACTCCGTATACTCGGGCATCGCAAAAGAAGAATGAGCTTCAGAGGACCGGCTGAAGCACGCTTCGTTCAGCGTCTGTTTCAAAACTACTACGAAAACAGTTACGAAAACCCCTTTAGGCCTGAAAGCCTAGAAAAACGGGAGTTCGGCTACACGCCGTTCGAGAGAAAAATCATGGTCCGACACCTTTCTTTCAAAACCTTTGAAGAGCTCAGAAAAACTCTGGTGAGGGAAGCTCCCCTCCACGTCTACCGGTCAGCCGCCCTGTACCAGTATCCTCAGGCTCCGATGGAGGAGAAGGGCTGGCTGGCTGCGGAGCTGGTCTTCGACATAGACGCCGACCATCTCGAGATTAGTTGTAAGCGGATTCATGACTACTTCGTCTGCATAGGATGCGGTTCAGTCTATTCGGAGAAAGTAGGCGGCTGCAAGTCCTGCGGCAGCTCCTTGGCTGAGATAAACATGGTGTGCAACACTTGTCTCGGCCATGCTAAGAAAGAAATGCAGAAGCTTCTTGGCTTCTTGACGGAGGATTTTGGGCTGAGCGCTTCGTCGATGACTCTCAGCTTTTCAGGCAACCGTGGGTATCATTTGGCCGTGGCTGTCGAATGGGTTATGGGCCTTGACCGGGCTGCTAGGCAGGAGATAGTGGAGTACATTTCAGCTTCTCATCTAGACGTCAGGCTTTACGGTCTTTCCTCAACCTCTAAGACTGGCGATGGGCCTTCGTACGAGGACCGCGGATGGGCTGGAAGGATAGCGCGGGGGTGTCGTGATTTTTTGAGCCGGCTGGCTGCTGGAGACGAGGAGGCGACTAGAAAAGCTTCAAGCCTCCTCAAGGCCAAGGATGTCATGTACATGGCTGAAATTGCCAAGCACTGGGGCGAAAAACCTGTCTGGCATCTGTTGAGATCTAGTCGAAGCTCCCCGCAGCTTCAGGCCTTGCTGAAGATTGTTCTAGAAGAAAACGCCTCCCACGTTGACACAGTAGTCACGACGGACATCCATAGGTTGTTGAGGCTAACCGACACCCTTAACGGGAAGACTGGTTTGGCTGCCTGCCAAGTCCACAATCTTGACGATTTCAACCCGCTGGCTGACGCCGTCGCCTTGGGCGATGAACCTGTTGAGGTGAAGCTTCTACCAACACCGGCCTTCGAGCTGGGCGGCCTCACCCTCGGTCCTTACAAAGCCGGTGAAAACGTTAAGGTACCGGCGTTCGCAGCGGCCTATTTGATGTGCAGAGGCTTGGCTAGCTTGGTTAAACATTAATCCACCTGTTTAGCGGTATGGCTTGGATGGACGACGTCTACGAAAGGCTTTACGAGCTCTGGCAGAGGCAGAGGACGAGCGACGAGCTGGTCAAGATTCCAGACGAGCTGTTGAATGATTTGGCGGAGTACTTCGCAGCAGTCAAGAGGCAAGTGCGGCTGAGCGACCGAAACTCTTTAAACACCAAGCTTAAGCTGGCTGAGCTGGAGATGATGCAGAGAATTATGCAGTCGTTGTTGAGAGCTAGGATGAGGAGGATAATGGCTTTGGCGAGTAAGGCTTCGGGCATAGACAACGTTCTGCCTTTTGAGAAGAAGACGTTCAACACCATTCAGAGAATCGTGACGCAGCATGAGTCTAAAATAATGAATGGTCTTAACGACCCGAGAATTCTGGTCCACGAGACTGAGCACAGGCATGAGGTTGTTGTTTTCCTCAAGGATTTCCCTAAGTTTGTGGGTGAGGACCTGCAGAGCTACGGTCCTTTCAAAGCAGGCGACGTGGCGGCTATATGCTCGGGTAATGTTCCCGCACTCCAGAGAAGAGGCATCGTCAAACCGATAAAATCAGTCTAGCGTGAGCACCTCGTCGCCCTCAGCTGTTATGACGACGCAGCCGAGCCATATCCATCTGACGCTTGACTCTACTGACGTAAGGATCTTGATGGCTGTTCTCTGCGGGTCGTAGCCGCAGGCTATACCGATGCCTTTGTAGTTTTTCTGTTCGTCGAACAGGTAGGCTATCAGGCCCGTTCTGTTTTTGCAAAGGCTCGATTTATGGTCTCCGGCTGTAGCTTCCAGCTTTTGGGAGACGACTCTGAGATATTCTAGGGGTTTTTGTCCGGCGTGGCCCACTACGGCGAGCTGAACCCACGTGGCTGGAATAAACCTCAGCGTCGTGTTCCCTAGATGCCTCCTGAAAAACCACTCCCTTATCTTTCTCCTCTCGGCGTTATCCCTTGGTTTCACGTTCTTTGAAGAAGGCAGACGAACAACCTCGACACCTGTGGTCTCGAGTGTTTGGCGAAGCATGTCCAGTCCTTCTCCCAGCATGACGGCCTTGCTGCAGCCTAGGGTTTTCAGCACTGCAGCCTTGTGGGCGGCCGCCGCGCCGTCGTCAACCCAGCCGTCCATGTCGACTATCATCGAGACGTCTCCGGGCCATGTCTTTGAAAACTCCTCAGCAGCCTTCAAAACCTCCGCCGAGGCTTGGGCTGCTGACGTCGAGCCGACAGGTCTCTGCCAGTATGGCTTGCATTCAGCTAGGTCATGGATGCACTTGGTTAACTCTGTTGCGCAGACTAGTGTGGGGGGTGAGAAGTATGTCTGGCCGGGGTCTAGCGAAAGCACATGGGCTCTGCCGTGCTTTCGTGTGAGCGTGTTTACTGCGAGGGTTGTGAACGATGTTTTTCCCGAGTCAACGCCTCCAAGCACTCCCACAACCTCGCCGGCATTTATTTCATTCACTCTGCCGAGCCATAGGTCGACGGCGTCGTCCTTCTCGACCACGCTGGCTCGGGACTCCTCCCCCATCCTCAAATCGAGTTTACAGTCCGAATGTGCGTAGACTGGATATCTTTTCCAAGGCCTGAGAAAGTACTCCTTGTTCTTGCTTAGGGGGCAGTTCAGTATGGATGCCTCGCCGTCCAACATTTTCATGATAGCCGGGCCGTCTATGAGCAGGGTTTTGCCGGATGGGATCTGCATCGTCCTTCACTTTCCGGGTCTTCGCTTCATTCTGGGCAGCATGGCTGCGGCAAGCTCGTCGATGCCTCTGGAGAGTTTTGACGTGTTTTTTTCTGAGACGTTCTTTACGACTGCGTCAGGCGTTTTTGAACGGATGTCTCTGAGTATTTCCTCGCGGAACTCTGGCGCTCCGGAGCCTAGAAGGATTGTATGCGTCGAGGTTGGATGGGTTTTGAAGAACTCGACAACGGTTTGGCTGAACCTGTGTAGGTCTGTGTACGACTCGGTTCTGAGGAGTAGTTCGTCGGCCATGAATGCTGCTCCGATTGTTTTGCCTGGGTCGATGGCTATTACTGCGTTCCTGACTGTTTTCTTCGAATAGGCCAGCTCGACGGCTCTGTCGACGAGCGACGTGGTGGACGTGAAGTCTTCGGCGTACAGGGATGGTGGGCGGCTCACCGTGCCGAACTCTCCTCTCTTCATCACCACGGCCCTGGCCGAGAGAGGTATTTCAGCTGGTTCGATTACGTGTCTCGCCGTCAACCCTCTTCTCGCCGCCTCCTCGACCACTTGAGCAGCCAGCCTAAAGTCCTTCGTCAGCACAGCCAGCGTCATCTTCTTTTCTTGGAAAAGCCTCGGACTCCTCATTCCCAGTCGGGTTTAAATCCATCAAATATGTTAAGTTTTTCCAGACTGCCGATGGGGAGGAAGAGGAGGAAGGTAATCAAGAGAGCTCCTAGGCCTTTTCCCAACATTTTCCCGTGCCCGGCTTGCGGAGCTGTCGCTGTCACGGTCAAGCATGAGAAGAAAGCTGAAACGGCTGAGGTTGCCTGCGGCAGCTGTGGGGCTTCTGGGAGTGTTCCGTGGTATCCTGCCTACAGCGTGGTTGATGCTTACACGAAGTGGTATGACAGGGTTTCGAGAGGGGAGCAGGCTGTTGAGACGGGGCAGGGTTGAGCAGTATCTGGTGTCTAAGCTGGAGGAGGGTGAGAGGCTTCACATGACTTTGATCGACCCCTTGAACATCTCTGTCGAGAGGGCGGGTGAGATTGCTGGCTACGTTGGCGGGCTTGGGTCTGACGCCGTCATGGTGGGCGGGTCGACAGTCCATACTCAGGAGCATCTCGACAACTACATCAAGCAGATTAAGAGGATGACGGACAAGCCGGTTATAATCTTCCCGAACAACGTCCAGTCAATCTCGAGGCATGCTGACGCCATATGGTTCATGAGCCTTTTGAACAGCGTTGACTGGTACTATATCATAGGGGCGCAGCTGCAGGGTGCGTTGACGGTCAAGCATTTCAGCCTTGAGGCGATACCGATGGGCTACGTCGTCTTCGGCCACGAAAGCACAGTCGCAGCCATGGGGCGTGTCTTGCCCCTTTCTCCAAACCATCGTGAAGTCGCTGCCTGCTACGGGCTGGCCGCACAGTACCTCGGCATGCGTTTCCTCTACCTGGAAGCCGGGTCGGGAGCTGTCGCGCCTCTGCCGGCCGATACCATCAAAGCTGTTAAACAATCCGTCGACATCCCCGTGGTCGTCGGCGGTGGGATAAGGACGGCTGAGGACGCTGCCATGGTGTCGGAAGCCGGGGCCGACGTGGTGGTTACTGGGACGGCGGTGGAAAAAGGCTTGGAAAATCTTCCCGGCATAATAAAAAGCATCAAGTCAAGCCGCAGGTAGATGTTTCCGGTTCGAGAAGTAGCAAATTTTAACTATGGGTTTCTTGGTGATCTGACGTGTCTGGAGCTAGGTATGTTGACTTGGATGATGTGCTGTCGAGCATTAGGCAGGCTGTGAACGTTGCTCAGACGGAGGAGGATTTGAGGCTGCGTGTTTCGGGCGTTATCGAGCAGAAGGTTTTGAAGCCTCTGGGCATCACGCAGGTGGGGAAGTATGAGTACACGTTGGTATCGGGTGTTAAGGTTGATGCTCTGTATGGTCATGTCTTGATTGAGTATAAAGCTCCCGGTAAGCTGTCCAGCAAAGCTGATGTTTCAAAGGCTAAGGAGCAGCTTGTAAACTACATCGTGCAGGAGGCTGGTGTCGAGGATAGGTTTCGGTATTTTCTGGGGATTATTTTGGGCGACCGTATTGCTTTTCTGAGGTATGACCTTAGGGCTTCGGGCGATAAGTGGGTTTTGAGGGGGCCTTATGAGATAAACCGTGAAACTGTCATCAAGCTTGTTGAGGCTCTTCGTGGTCTTCAGAGGAAACGGCTTGACGTTGATTCTTTGGTGAGGGATTTTGGGCCGCAGTCGGATGCGGCGAGGAAGCTTGTCAATCTGTTGTACGTGAGGTTGAAGGCCAGCAAATCGGGGAGGGTTAGGGCTTTGTTTGATGATTGGCTGAGGCTTTTTTCTCAGACCACTGGCTACTCCCAAGAGAAGCTGAAGGAGTTAAAGGAGATTGTAAAAGAGTATGGGCTATCTGGGAATGTTGATTATAATGCTCTGCTTTTCTCGCTTCACACGTATTATGGTTTGGTTATGAAGTTGCTGGCTGCTGAGATTGCATACCTGTATGGTGCCGGTAAGTGGCTGCGGTCGTATGTGGGGGAGTTGGAGAACGCCTACATGTCGGGCGGTGTGGATGGGTTGAGAGAGGTTTTGATGGAGCTTGAAGAGGGGGGTGTTTTCTCAAAGCTCTTGAACATTGTTAACTTTGTTGAGGGGGATTATTTTTCATGGTATTTGGATGTTCTTGACCGTGATTTGGGCGATGCTGTCGCTGAGGTGGCTAGGAGGCTTGGTGATTATGAGCCTGCTACGCCGCATCTTGAACCTGAGACGACTAGGGACCTGTTGAAGAGGCTTTACCAGTCCCTTATCCCGCGTGATGTCCGTCATAAGCTGGGTGAGTTCTACACGCCTGACTGGCTTGCGGAGCTTTTGCTGAATGAGATGGGGCTTACTGTGGATAGGTTTGAGGCGATGGGTTCTGAGAATCCTTTAAGGCCGTTGGAGTTGAGGGTTTTGGACCCTGCCTGCGGTTCCGGGACTTTTCTCATCCTTTACCTTAAGAGGTTGAGGGAGTATGCTGAGAACCATTATTTGACTGACCAGCTTGTCAACTATGTTCTCGCCAACGTTGTGGGGTATGATTTGAATCCGTTGGCTGTGTTGGCGGCTCGGACGAATTATCTCTTGGCTGTTGGCGACCTGTTGGTGTACGTGAAGGGAAGTGTAGAGATTCCCGTTTATCTTGCTGACTCGATTCTGGTCGAATCCGCAGCAGACCTTCGCGGTCAGGTGTATGTTCTGAGGACCAGTGTTGGGGTGTTTAAGATTCCGAGGTCGGTGGTTGACCGAGGTCTTCTCACGGATGTTTTGTCCGTTCTTAAGACATCTGTCGCCAATAGATATACTATCAAGGAGTTCAAAGGCCTTTTGGCGGGCAGGTTTAACTTGGCTGATGATGATTTGCAGATTTTGGGTGAGCTTTTTGATGTTTTTCTGAAGCTTGAGGTCGAGGGGAAGAACCATGTCTGGG
>JAVYLK010000050.1:0-8127 GCA_038740895.1 Candidatus Caldarchaeum sp. | reverse complement strand
GGATGGATCGTTAGGCCCGGGTTTCCCCTCTGGATCCCCTGCGTTTAGGGATCCAGTCAGGCTGGCTTTTGGCCTTACCCTCACCAGCGGGGTTCTGACCCGCCTGAGCCAACCTTTGGGCCCCCTCGATACCTTTTCAAGGGGGTGCCGCCCCAGCCGAACTGCCCACCTGCCGTTGTCCCCCTCACAGGGTTAGCGATACAGTCGCAGATGGCTGGTGTTACACTTGCGCCTCCAGTGCCCCCGGAGAGGCACCTTCGAAGGCTCCCAGCTACTCTCTGCATCCGCAACCGTACCGCAGCAACAGGCTGCAGTAAAGCTCCACAGGGTCTTCTCTCCCTGATGGGCGTCCGTGGACTGTTCGTCCACGTTACGTGGGTTCACCGGGTTGGAGGCGGGGACAGCGGGGCCCTCGTTGATCCATTCATGCACGTCGGAACTTACCCGACAAGGCATTTGGCTACCTTAAGCAACCCGGAACGGGTTGGACCATATCTTAACCGCCACCATGTCACGGTCAGGTTCCATGGTGGGGTTCTCGGCTTGTGGTCTCTGAGGCGCCCGCCCGATAGCTGATGTCTCGCAAAATTTGTTCGAGCTCAGCTCTGCGGTCCGTAGCATAAAATGCGTATATTTTCACGAGAAGGTTTTTGAACCCTTCGTATGTTCGGTGTTCACCTCTTCCGATTGCTTCGACGACTTCAGCGAAACGCTTGAACTCCTCGTGTTTTACTATGAGGCGGTGTTTGCGGAAAAATGGAACGATTTTTTCCGCGAGTTGTCTGCGAGCATCCACCACGTACTCCATCATTTCTTCCTCGTGTCCATGCTTTGGTATGATCCTTCCGCATCCAAGAACACGTTTAATCAATTCGAGGACACGAACGTGATTTTTCTTTTGGCTGATAGTGAAGACTGGGTCGATTACGTATCCGAAACGGGTAGCGTCTTTTTTCTTGACCGAGATGGAAAAGCAGCCTTCGCAGTCGACGAATCCAACGACATAATAGTGCAAGTATTTGCGTCGTCGAGGAAGCAGCGAGTTTTCGATGATGTCGGAAAATTCGGGAAGCATCGTAACCTCTTCGGGACTCGTTCTTAAAACGTTTGACCATCGGGCGGTTCCCTGCGGGTCGGAATCATTCTCGCTTTATTTTTTCCCTACTCGGGATAAAGCGAGTATTCCTTCCCCGCATACAGCCGAGTTTAACGACTCCCTTATCCGAGAGTCAGAGTTACTCCCGGCGTTTACGGGCCCTTATGCCGGTTGAACCCGGCTTTCGAGTACCCGCACTGGCCAGGATTCGATAGCCGTTCAAAACCTTTCGGTCTTGCGGCTACCTATGTTTTTTAACCGGGCAGAACGCACCGTCGGACAGGTCAACAACAATATCAGTCTTGAAATCGAACTCCATTGATGAACTTGTAGCCCATAAATTTTACCAAATCGGTAAACGGCTGCTTTCAATCCAAAAAGGTTCAAA
Organism: Candidatus Caldarchaeum sp.; assembly: GCA_038740895.1. Classification (GTDB taxonomy): domain Archaea; phylum Thermoproteota; class Nitrososphaeria_A; order Caldarchaeales; family Caldarchaeaceae; genus Caldarchaeum. The sequence continues at coordinate 6,643 of JAVYLK010000050.1, read as the reverse complement.
CGCTCTGTAATGAGCTCGAGCAATTCCCTATTTTTGTTATAGATAACTAGTCGGCTGGTGAAAGTTTCTTCAGCATCAAAAAGCCCTCCGACGAAGCTAAGTCATTATCGTTGAGCTGTGCCACATGTCGGACGACATCTTCTTTTATGTCACGCAGTTGTTGGTAAATAGGTTTGCTGTAGACCAGAATTCTGAATTTATTCTCATCAGTGCTATTCACGTTGAAGGTATAATAATGTATCGACGAACTGATTTTTTCCAGCTCCGTCTTAGCTTTCTTAATTATTTGATCTCCGCGTCCGGCAACTTGGTCTAGCCAGACACCGTAAGCGCCATTTTTTGATTTGTAAATGCAGCCGTCACTGAAAAGTAAGCCAGCAAGATATGCCATCAGTGATGCCGTCTCTGCTCTGCGACTGTTTGATGGGTGTTTCACTGCTCCTCTCCGAACGGTGATCACGCCCGTTTATTAAACAGTCAGGACCCCCTTGTCACTGCGACCTAAGGCCCCAGCCTTGCGGCCAAGGCCTCAGGCACCCCTTCTCCCGAAGTTACGGGGCTAATTTGCCGAGTTCCCTCGCCCCGGAGTGACCCCAGACGCCTTGGGCTTCTCACCCAGGGGCACCTGTGTCGGTTCTTGGCACGGTCTCCGGAGATCCTTCTCGGTGTCTTTTTCATGGGCTCCGGGGATCAGCTGAACCACCCGTACGGGCGGCCATTCGCGCTTTCACCTGGTTCTCGGCTTTACGCCACTCCCCAGGCTTATACGCTTAGACAAGGCTACAGCCCCGCTCAGCCTACCCCGAAGCGTCAGACACCGGGCTTGCGTCGCCGCACGTACTCCGGAGGCACCGGAATCTTAACCGGTTTCCCTTTCGGCCTACCCGGTTAAGGTCGGCCTTAGGACCGGCTTACTCCCGGCTGACGACGCATTGCCGGGAGACCCTTGCCCCTTCGGCGGCGGGGATTCCCACCCCGCTCCGCTGTTACTACCGCCGGGATCTACATTGGCGGCCGGTCCACAGGACCTCACGGCCCTGCTTCCGCCCAACCGCCACGCCCCCCTACCTCCACCCAGCACGGCTGGGTGAACCCGGGTTTCGGCGGCCCGCTTAGACCCGTCAATTTTCGGGGCCCCCCTCCTCGGCGGGTGAGCTGTTACGCACTCCTTCTCCGGCGACAGGGGCGTAGTAATTGTGAGGAAAATTCAACAACCCTTCTAGCTTCTTCCGTTTAGCTGGGTGACGATATCCTATCTTTTCATGAAATTTTCTTAGGTTCGTAAAACCATCAAGGAAAAATCTGTGAAAAGTTGGTTCGTTTGAATAGTAAGGTTTCAAACCTAGCTTTCTCAACTGGTTAAAAGCCCAATTCGTCAGTGCTTCACTTTTCGATTTGAACGAAATCCTCGGAAGCAGATATTTGTAGACTTGTTGTTTACGAGGTAATTTAACCTGAACAATGTAGATTGAGCTGTCCCCGTCAAATAATCCTCTAAGAAACCCCACGGCTTCTGTGGGTGCGAGCTCCTTCGGCGGCTGTATTGTATTAGATTTTTTGCCACATGGTATGCGATAATCCTTATTCAACGTGTTCCAGAGATTCTTGTTGTAGCAGTATAGCTCGAAGACCTTGCCGTGCCGATAGACCTTGAACAGGCTCGTATTCCTCGTCAGGTATTCGGCGAATCTTTTGTCGTAGGTCACGACCTTGAGCCTATAATCCCTTGTGCTTAAGTGTCCGTCGCTTGCCACCAGACCTGCGATGTAAGCGATGCAATGCATCTTAGATCAACTGACAGCTCTTGTTTAAAATTTTAACGCCAGCTGTCGCCTTTAGAGGATGGCAGCTTCTATTCCCACCTCCCCGCTGTCTTAGGAGAGAGACGCCCTTTGGTTTGTCACTTAGCGGGCACTTTGGGGCCTTAACCCGCGGTCTGGGTTGTTCCCCTCTCGGCGTGCGAGCTTACCCCGCACACCCCACTCCCGGCATCTACGGCGTCTGCGGATTCGGAGTTCGAAAGGACGGCGGGCCCTTTCGAGCCCTTACCACCCCATCGGTGCTCTACCCCGCAGACCACCTCAGCCGAGGCTGTCCTGCGAGACACTTCGGGGGGAACTAGCTATCACCGGGCTAGATTGGTTTTTAGCCCCTAGCCCCAGGTCAACGCACCGAATTGCACGTCAGGACGCGTTCGGGCCTCGACCGAGCTTTCGCCCGGCTTCACCCTGCCCAGGGCTAGATCGCCCGGTTTCTAGCCTCACCGCCGTGACTACAGGCCCTGTTCGGACCCGGCCCCTCGCCAGCTCGCGCTAGCTGCGGGCTTCTCGGTTTCCCTGCGCCTACCCGCTTGATGCGGTTAAGCTCGCCACGACGGTGAACTCCCCGGCCCGTGTTTCAAGACGGAGCGGACGACGCCGGATGATCCGCCCTCCACGCCTATTCGGCGTGTTCGGACGGAGTACCTTTGACGCCGCCCTCGTCCGTTACCAGCCGGTTTCAACCGCTTTTCACCCCCCTCCCGGGGTAGTTTTCAACTTTCCCTCACGGTACTGCTGCGCTATCGGTCTTGGGAGGTACTTAGGCTTAGAAGCCAGTGGCTCCTTCCTTCCCGCACCATATCCGAGGTACGGTACTCGGGAACCAGCCCATCTCCACTCCCAGCTTCCCCTACGGGGCTTTCACCCTCTACGGCGGACCTTTCCAGGTCGCTTCGGGTCGCCTGGGCGCAGGAGGGCGGCTGGCCCACACCCCACATCCCCCCGTGGTTTCCCACAAGGGTTTAGTTTGGCCTAGTCCCCTTTCACTCGCCGTTACTCGGGGAGTCTCGTTTGATTTCTTTTCCTCGGCCTACTTGGATGCTTCCGTTCGGCCGGTTCCCACTCCACAGATCGAGTCCGTGGAGCGACGTCCAACGCCGAAGCGCTGGATGTCGGGAAATCCCATTCGGGAATCCCCGGATCAACGCCCGCATGCGGCTACCCGGGGCTTATCGCAGCTTGCCGCGCCCTTCTTCGGCCCCCAAGCCGAGTTATCCACCGGCTGGCGTAGTTTGGCCTAAGGCGTCTGCCGTCCAGTTGGCGACGCATCCAAGCCCTATGGACGCGGTCATCGAAGCGTGGTTTTCTACCGCTTCCGGCACCCATCCGTGGATGGTAGCCTTCACGTAAAGCAATATTAATAGTGGTATTGGTTTCTTATAAACATGTTGTTCACGGGCCTTTGAAGAAACACGTCGGGCAAACGTAGGGCTTGGCGAGCTCCCGGCAGATTTCGCAACGCCATATCGTTGATTTTCCGCAGTTAGGGCAGGGGAAGGACGTTGCTGACTCTGACGGGTTGACGGGTCTGTGGCACCATGTGCACGTCGGCAGCCTCAGCTGCATGCTCATCGTCTTCGCACCCGTGTGTAAGGCTCAATTATTTAAACATGAGCGCTACAGTCCGAGGAAGCTCTTCGCCAGAGAGAGCGCAAGCTTGACGCCGGCTTTTCCAGACAAGACTCTGACGGCTGAGGCCATGTGTCTGTCCATGTCGCCCATTCGGCTGAGACTGACGTCGACACCGCTCTCCCTCACGGCTTTGAACAGTCTGTCAAGCATTATCGGCGACATCTTTTCGTAGACCTTTCTGATGAAGTAGGTATTGTTCAGCTCTCGCAGGAGCGGGGCCAAGGCATTCTCGTAGGTTTCCTCGCCCGCCGCGTGTCTCGCTGCTGCGACCGAGGCCATGCCTCCTGTTACCACTCCGCCGCCTGTCGTTGCCTTAGTCTGTCCTGCGACGTCGCCCACGAGCATGACGGGGCCTTTCCTCAAGTGCTGGGCGGGTTTCCCCACGTAGATTGACGACGATGAGACTCCTAGCAGCTTGGAGCGCGGGAACAGGTCTGACATCAGCTTCATGGCGAGGATGTCGGGAAACTTGCTGGCCGCCACGCCGAGTTTCCCTACTTTTTCGTCGACCGGCACGAGGTAGCCGAAATATTCGGGGAGGTATTTTCTGAAGTATAGGTAGACCATGTCGGGGTCTTGTCCGTGGTTGGATATTTGGAGTTGGACCACAGGAAGCCATGAACCGAGACGGTGGTTGGTGAAAATTTGTTTCGCAGTTGTGGCCGGCCTCCCCTCGGCGATGATGAGATGTCTTGGACTAGCGGTCTTGGTCGAAGTTTTGATGACTACCCGGCCGTCGGACAGCCGTGCTTCAGAAACGCGCTCGCCGAGTAAGAGCTCTGCACCGTTCACGACAGCCTGCTCAGCGATGTACTGGTCAAACCTCTCCCTGTTGCATACAAGCGCCACATCCTTTCCAGCATCAACCTCGAACGTAATGCCCGACGGCGAGACAAAGACAGCCCCCCTGACTCTGTTCTGTACATACGGGCCGTCCAAAGACAGCCCCAGCTTCGACATCCCGTCGACGCTGTAGAGACCGGCGCACTTCTCCGGCCGTCCAATCACCACGTCTTCCTCGAAAACAACCGTCCTAAGCCCTTTCCCAGCCGCCTCCCTAGCCGCCAAAAGCCCCACCGGCCCACCTCCGACGACCGCGACGTCTAGATGCATCTGACCGCAGGAGGAAGGTTATTGTATGAGGGTTTAAACCTATGCGTGTGGCTAGGACTAGTGTTCGTGTAAGAGTTTATGGCCGTGTTCAAGGTGTTTGGTTCAGGTCTTCGATGAAGGAGCTGGCTGACGAGCTGGGCTTAGACGGCTGGGTGAGGAACGTGGAGGACGGAAGCGTCGAGGCCGTGATAGCGGGCGACGAGGAGAAGGTTAACAAGCTTGTCGAATGGTGTCGCGTAGGGCCGCCGCTGGCGAAAGTTGAGAAAATAGATGTCAAGGAGATCGCAGAACCCGCTCGGCTAGAGGGGTTTCATATTAGACGCTAAAAATTAATATGTGATCTCAAAAGCGGCATAACGTGCCCAATGAAAGAAAAGAGCGGAAAGTAAAGAAAAGAGTAAAGGCAAAGCTTGTACTATATCATCTAGAGAAACGGAAAAGAGAATTTCTCGAAGACGAAAGCTTGTTGAGAATCATTGAAGAAAAGGTCAGACCCCCCATGATAGGTGTTTACGGTCTTTACGACGAGAAAGGGAGCTTATACTATTTGGGTATAGCTAGGAAGAATATAGTTAAAAGACTTCAACATCATTTAAAGGACAAGCATAGAAATAAATGGAAAACATTCAGTTTCTATGTATGCAAATCGCTGAGGCAAATCTCAGCATTAGAGACTCTCTTTCTCAGGCTTACTAGGCCTAAGGGAAACAAGATAGCAGGCAGGTTTAAGGGCAGTAAAAATTTAGAACCTATCATCAGGAAGGATTTGGAAGAAATCCGTAGGTTGTTGAAGCGTGTCGAATGAGTCTCGGGCCCGGTGGGACTTGAACCCACGACCTACGGCTTAGGAGGCCGCCGCCCTGTCCATTCTGGGCTACGGGCCCAAAGATTCATCACAGCTTAACTACATAAACTTAAAGACGGGAGGTAATACGGGGAGGTTCGGCTGGAGGCTGCCGTCTGACGTCCCCAGGTTTAACCCCTCATCTCCCACAGTGGTTGAAGGCGAGCGAGTCTGCGGCCGCATATAGCCCGTGGTTAAACTTGCCGTAGTTGGGCTTGTGGATGCCTACGTAGCACAGGGTTTTCCTCAAACCAGCCATAAAAAGTAGTGGGAAATCTGCGGGAGCGGCTTTATCCGGACACTGCCGTCATCAGCGACTATAACGGCGTGCGTTCTCAAGCTACAGCCTTTGTCTTTAATTCTCGCAATTTGTTCAGGAATTTTTCGACCTCTTCAATGTTCCTGAAGAAGCCTTCATAGCCGGAGTATTCTGGGCTGGTTTTAATGCGTTTCCATTTGGTTTTACTTGAGGGCAGGATGTGTTCAGCATCAGCCTCCATGTTGAAATAACTTGCAAACCTCTTTAGGTATACTTGAAATTTTAACCCCTCTTGCTGGCTGCTTTGACCTGGCAGTATGCTAAATATTGTTTTCATGATTCCGTTTTGCCGTCCGATAAAAGCTACAGAACTTTGGGTTGTCACCCAATCGTCAAACAACTGCTCGAGCCCCTCAAATATTCTGGAATACAGCCCGCCAACACCGTTATCCTGAGCTATGTTTCTTAACTCCTTCTCTGTTAGAGAGCTTTTCTTTTTTGTTTTCCGCACCTCTTCAGCACTTTTCGGAATAAGCATAACTCTTGCCAAGAACTCCTGCTCGCCGCTCTTGAAGTAGTTGAATGTCACGGCGTTGATTCGAATCCCATACTCAGAAAGATATCGGACCACCCTTTCCGCCTGGTCGTCTAAATTTGAAGCCACTATGAGCATTTCATGGGACTCATTTAACACCTCTGGAAGCTGACTCCCAAATTTATCATCAAAAGCATCCTCAAAACTAATTCCCTTCTTATCTTTAAGATAGTTGTTCGCGATGTCGACGACCTCATCGTAGGATAGGTCGTCAACCCATGACGCGTACTCCAGAATTTGGGCGATCGCTTCCTTGGGAGCCTCATCCCTTTTTAACTCTACTATTACTAAGTCGCCGTTTCGCTTGATACATAGGAGGTCAATATATTTCCCAAAAGCCGTCTTAACCTGCCGCCCGATAACAAGCAGATCATCAGATA
>JAVYLK010000049.1:0-8729 GCA_038740895.1 Candidatus Caldarchaeum sp. | reverse complement strand
CCATAACGCTCGGAATAGCCAAGAGCCAGACAGATCCCTGTGATTCATCGTCCAACCCTGTTTTAAGCCTTCCTCGGTGCTTGAAGGTTTTTATACACGCCGCCACCAGTCTAGACTCATGGCCATGGTTAAGCCTGTTTTGACAGTTGACGTGAAAGGGGAGATGTGTCCGATGCCCGTGCTGAAGACACGTCAAGCAATTCAGCAGGTCAAGGTGGGGGAGGTTATTGAGGTTGTTGCGACGGACCCGGCGTCGCAGCCGGACCTTGAGTCGTGGGCTAGGAAGACTGGGAACAGAATAGTGCTGGTTGAGACCGTTGGCTCCAACCCCGTGGTTTACAGGTTTTTGATCGAGAGGGTGAAGTGATGTGGCTGAGGAGAAGAACAGGCTGGTTGTTGTCGCGAGCCGCGGGACGGCTGACGGCCTGTATCCGGCGTTGATTCTCGCCACGACAGCTGTGGCTCAGGGGAAGGAGGCAGCTGTCTACTTCACGTTCGGTGGCATGAAGCTCCTCACCAAGCAGCTGGCTCAGACGATCAACCCTTCAGTCGACCTGGGCGTGAGCAGGGAGCAGCTGGAGCAGCTTCTTTCGAAGGGAGGTATGCCGAGCCTGCTGGACATGCTGAAGATGGCTAAGCAGAACGGAGTAAAGATCTACGCATGCTCGCCGACCATGAGTCTCTTCGGCCTGCGGAAGGAGGACTTGGTGGACGTCGTCGACGACATAATCGGAGCGTCGACTTTCCTCGAGATAGCTTCCGACCCCAAGACTCTAGCCCTTTTCATTTAACACCTAGCCCAGGTGCTTTGATGAACTATAGGCCTATCGTTTTGTTCCTAGCAGGCGTTCTGCTGGCCGTCGTAGGGCTTGCTCTGAGCTGGAGGCTGTTAATCGAGCTTGTGGGCCTCGTCCTCCTAGTCGCCGGGCTGGCTATGGCTGTGTCTGCCGTAATCCGGTGGAGAGGATAGCAAGAGTTCAGCCTAGAACCTCGAACTCAGCCGTAAGCGTAATCTCCTCACCCGTCCGCTCAACCATCACTTCCTTCACAAGCCTGTACCTCCCAAGTTCAACTTCTTCAGGAAGCTCGACGACCCTGCTGAACGAGCTGCGTGGCTCGAGCACGTGCAGAATCAAGATCCATGCACGGTCCCTCATCCATTCAACCGACTTCCATTCACCGTTTCTGTAAATCTGGATGTCGTAGGGCTCGCCGAAGTTTATCCTCTCATCCAAGCCGTTTACGATGGTGTATGTAAAAGTTCTCTGACCCTTGTAGAGCTCTGTCCTGTCCAGAATAAGCAGCACTCCCCCGTCCACGTCCGAGCGAGGTGCCGGCAGCGCGAGCAAGAGAGCCATCACCCCGGCCGTCAAGGCTAAGGCAGCGAGGCCTGCGAAAACCAACCTCTTCATGGTCGATGAGCGCAGGGTTTGCAATATATTTCTAATCACTAGAACAGGTGTTTTACAGCGTTAGGGCTGTTATGTAGGCTGTGGAGAGGCCGTAGAGCAGGTGGAGGGCTATGCTCAAAGCCGCCGGGCGTGGTCCGAGGGGATGGCTGGTTATCGAGACCCCTGTAATCGGTTTGTGGATTGGTGCTAGCGTGGCCAGCCAGAGGAAGACGCCGAACAAGACTCCACGCAGCCAGACGTCGATGGTTTGGAGGACGCTGAAGCTGCTTATCGCTATCGCGTAGAACATCGCAGCCAGCCCGCCGTTGAGAAAATGGAAAACAAAGCCATGGACAAGCACTTCCTCAGCCTTGCGCCGGAGAATCCTCGCAGCGATGCACGCGTTCTCATGCCACTCGAGAACCCCGGCCGTGCCCCACCTCCGCCAGAAAGGATACTGGACCACAGTCATCAAAGCCGTCGAGACGAGGCCGGCTCCGAAGCCGTAGACAGCGGGCTCCAGCATCGCCGCCTTGACGCTGAACGGGCATAGATATATAGCTTCACGATGAAGCGGCTGCGTTGATGGGCCTCTTCACAGCTCTCTGGTCTTTCGTGCTTCGTTTCAGCGTCGGCGGTTTCTGGCTTTTCTTCGCAAGCCAGCGGTGGTTCGACAGGTCGTGGGTCGAGGGGCTTTTCACCACGGCTGCTGCGGCCAACTATCTACCTGTTTACGGCGACGTTCTGAGACGGGCTGCGGAGAGCTGGATGTACGTGGCCCTGGCTACGACGGCGGCAGAGACCGTGGTGGGGTTGATGATGGTTTTGGGCGTGTTTACGAGAGCCGCAGGCACGGCGGGCGCATTCATAGCCCTCAACCTCTGGCTCACCTTCTCGTTCTGCGACTGCTGGTGGAACAGACAAGACGCTCCGCAGGTCTTCTGGTTCTACTTCTCAGCGCTCCTCCTCAACCTCGCCGTCGCGCGTGAAAAAACACACCCGCCACTAATCAGACGCAGAAACAGCAAAAAGCCGGTGTAAGACGCACAGGAGGACCTGAAGCAGAAACACGGCCGGCCAGCCGGAGCCGGCGAAGCCGAAGAAGGGGAAGGAGGCTAGGCGGTTTGTGGACGACTGACTGGCTTGGCGAGGGCTTTTCTAGCTTTTGCTATGCATCCTGCTTTGGGGCTGAAGATGGATGTGAAGACGATGTTGGCGGCGGCGAGGAGGAGCAGTAGCTGGCCTGCGATGCCGCCGGGGTTGTTGGCTAGCATGATTAGGGGGATCGTGAGGGGGAAGAGCATGGACGCGATGGGGCCTGCGGCGTACATCGCTGCGTATCCACGCGGCGTAGCTGTGCTGTTCAGCCTGTCTATTTTTATTCCAAGGGCAACCGGCAGGGTTTTGAACTGTCTCGGGACGAGGCCGAGCCTAACTATGTTGCTCAGGCCAAGGTAGTAGTTGCTGAAACGCACGCCCGCCAGCCTACCGACTGCGTAGTGAGCCAAGTCGTGGGTGAAAAACCAAAGAAGCATGAAAGACACAAGCCCTGCGATAAACCGAGCTCCAGGCAGCGGCGGCAGGGGAGCTAGCTGGAGACCGTAGGCGGCAAAGGCTCCGAGAAGGCTTACGAAGTTTCCCGCTGCGAGGCTTATGCTGAGCGGGTCTCGGTAAACAGGATTCTCAGCCACGCCGAAGCTGTGCTTGATCGCCTGCTCGCGGTACTCTAGGATTTTTCTGAAGAAGAAGCCTGCGAAGGGGTTGCTCGAGTTGAGCGTCATCTCCTCGACGACTCTGGAGCCTGAACCGCTCGGCTCGACGGCTATGGTGTGCCGTAGGCCGCCGAACGGGAATTCGAGTGTTTCATGGTGCTGCTTCATCCCCGGCTGGTCGTCGACCCTGAAACGTGCTGTGAAGGCTTGGCCGAGAAACCTGAACCCAACGGTGTAGAGGTTCCCCTCAGCCGACACCAGCCTCATCTTCATGTCTGGAGGCCAGGCCTTGCCCATGTTTTCGACGTTGCGGAAAAAGCCGTAAACCTCCCCAGGGCTCGCCGGCAGCTCGTACGTGAACCTGAACGTCCACCGCATCTGGACAGCGGTTGGAAACCCGTTTAAAATAGGTTTTCGGACGACACCCTAGTTTGAGGCATCGTCTCAGGCGGCGGGTTAGAACATGGGAGGCGGTGGCTGGGCGCTTCTGCGCCGTAGGATTAACGCCGTCGCCATCACGACCACTATCATCACCAGCAGCATCGGAAGTATGAATGTTGAGACTGGTTCGGGGAAGGCTATCGTCGTAACCGCTGTAGCGGTCTGGGTTGTTGACTGCGTCAGCGTCGTTAGAGCCGTCAGGGTTGTCGTGGCCGTAGTCGTGGATGTTGCGATGGTTGTCTGTGTAGTGGTTGTCGAGAGGGTTTGGGTCGTGGTCGTCGGGATAGTTGTGTAGGATGTCTGGCTCAGCAGAACTATGATGGAGCTTGTCTGGACGAAGGTTGTCGTGGCTATGGCGTAGGCGGTGGTCGTAGTCGTCGTCGTCAACGTGGACGTGACGGTTGTTCCAGCGGTCGTTGTCGTGGTTGTGGTCGTTGTCGAGACTATGGCGTCGGGGCAGAATCTTGAGTAGAAGGAGTTGACGGCTGCTGCTGTGTCTATGTTTGGGGTGAAACTGCTCACCGCCGGGCTTGGGGAGGTTGCTGCGGGTGTGACGCTTGTGGTTGACGGAGTTAGGGTGTTGACCGACATGACTACCGTGTTGACCTCGCCGTCGAAAACGACGTAGAACAACGGCAGGTTTACGTGCTGCCCCGCCGGGTAGACGCACGAGCCCAGCGAGGAAACAGCGTGTCCAACGTCGTCGCCGCCGCCACCTCCCGCTATCAAGAACGAGTGAGAGAGCGAGCCGTCGCTCGCAAAAGCCGCCATCAAAACATCCAGCGAACCCAGCGCTGAAGACTGTCCCACGACGTACACAAGCCCTCCGGCGATGGCTGCTGCAAGGCCTCTCTCGTTCCCCGTAGCTGAGCCGAACGCCTTTATCCATGAGACGGCGTAGGACGAGTCAAGCTTGGCTAGAATTACTTCCTGCATCCTTCCGGCGTAGTCTGTGTAGCCGGTGAGGTAGATGTTTCCTCCCGAGACGAGGATGTCGAAGGCCTGCTCGTCGTTGGCGCCGCCTATCTCACGTGTCGCTAAGTGGCTGCCGGCCGTGTCGAAGACCGAGACGAACATGTTGAGCGAGCTGCCGTCGTTCGAGTCTCCTGCAACGTAAACACGGCCGCCCGAGAAGACAACAGCGTTGGCTACGTCGTCCCCACCGCGTACTCTGAAAAACCTCGCCCACGCAACGTTGAGGCTTGTGTCTATCTTAGCTAGATAGGCGCCCGACACAGACTGACGCCCGACGACGTAGAGGTAAGGGGTTGCGGCCGGCTCGACGGCTATGTCGTTGACGGCCTCGTTGACGCCTAGGTCGTAGAGCCTGAATCCCTGAATGTTGCAGGACGTGTCGAAGACGGCTATGAAGTGGTTCGGAGGGTTGGGGCCGAAGTTGGTGTTGCCGAGGACATAAATCCTTCCTGCGTGGACTGTGAGCGCCACCGCCTCGTCAGCCGAGCCGCTGCCCACGTTGAACGAAACGCTGCATCGATGGCTGTGGTCGTTGTTGAAGATCGTGAGGAAAGCGTTAGGCGGGTCGGGGCCGAACGAGGTTGTCCGGCCAACGGTGTATATTCCGTTAGAGTCGACGTAGATGTCTAGCGTCGTGTCGTCTCCAGCCCCGCCGTAGGAGCGTCGGAAGCTAACCAGCTCAGCAGTTGCGGCTTGAACCAGTAGCATCAGAGCTACTGCAGATACTACAGCTAGCCTCATGGCTGGGGGCTGGGTTCAAACCTATTAAACGATTACTTCCCCGAACAGCCTCGCTATCCCTTGGATAATACATCCGGATGATGCTGTGAAGTACGGAGTGTTTCCCGGAAACTGTTTGGAATAACTTTTTAACACGGCCTGCTGGAGGGTTTTCGAAAAGGCTTGTCGGTTTCGAGGATGGGTTTGAGGCTGCGTAGGCTCGACCGGCTTCTTGGCGGAAGGCCCTTGCTCGTCGAGGCCGGCGTGCTGATGTTCGTCTGCTCACTCGCCTTCATTCTCAGGGTTCTACCCCTCCGTTGGGGAGTGGCTTTGTCGGAGTTCGACCCGTGGGTTCAGTACAAGGAGGCTCTGTTCGTCATAGAGAGGGGCTGGGCTGGTTTCTCCGAGTTCTTCAGTTGGCACGACACGCAGTCATGGTATCCGTGGGGCAGGGACATGGGGCGCACCGCCTTCCCCGGCATACCGTTCACCATGGCCTTCGTCTACTTCACGCTAACGTTCTTCGGTTTCAGGCCCGACACCCTGGAGCTCGCAGCCATCCTTCCCGTCCTCTACGGCGTGCTGACGGTCGTGACTGTCTACTTCCTGGGAAAGAGGGTTGGAGGGTCTGCAGCAGGCCTAGCCGCAGCTCTGTTCATGTCCATCAGCACATCTCACATAGGTAGGACGCATTTCGGATGGTTCGACGACGAAAGCCTCAGCCTCCCCCTGATGCTGGCCGGGTACATCTTCTACCTGACGGCGATAAACGAGAAACGGTCCCTCCGAGGCTCGGCCTTCTACGGCCTCCTCTCAGGCCTCGCGCTCGGCTACATGGCGGCTAGCTGGGGGGCTCACAAATTCCCGCTGGCCTTCATCCCGTTCTTCAGCGTAGTCCTAGCCATCATCGGCAGGTACTCACGCCGAGTCCTCGTCTCCACTGCAGTCGCCTTCGCAGTCTACACATCCATAGCCGTCTCAGTCCCCAAGCTTGGACCTAACTACATCTTCGAGATTACGATCTCCTCAGGCTTCATAGCCATCTTAATACTGGCGGTCTTCGAAGCAGCCTCCAGAATAAAAGACGCGCAGACAAGGAGGATGGCGATAGCGACCGTCCTCCTCGTCTCAGGCGCGGGCTTCGTGTCGCTGGCTGCTCTAGGGGTTCTCGGCGCCCCAGGCATCAAGTTCCTCTCAGTGATCCTGCCGGGGCTTCGTGGAGAGCTGCCCATAGTCCAGTCCGTGGCTGAGAACCAGGTTCCGACATGGTCGATAATCTTCTCCGACTTCGGGCTCACGCTCATACTCCTCCCGTACGGCGTCTACCGCCTCCTCAAGACAAGGCTGACGGAGGACCTCTTTATCGTCCTCTTCCTGGTCTTCTCGGTCTACTTCGCATCATCTATGGTGAGGCTTTCGCTGATGGCCTCGCCCGCCGTGGCAATAGTGGCTGGGTACGCGTACGCATCGCTTTTCAGCAGGGTCGGTGAATCTATCGCCCAGCGTCAGGCGAGGAAGAAAAAGGAAGGCATCAACCAGGTTGGCTTGACCGCCCTAACCCCCGTCGTCATCCTGCTCCTCATAGTCTACTCCCTCATACCTTCAGCGTTGGGGGGTCTGCAGGGCAGGGTGACTCTGTCGCCCGTCGACCAGGGCTACCAGCCGCCCACCATAATTACGTCGAGCTTCCCCGCCCGTCAGTCCATACCCGACTGGGTGAGGGCTTTGAACTGGATGAAGGACAACCTGCCGAAGGACGCCGTCATAGCGTCTTGGTGGGACTACGGGTACTGGATAACCATCATAGGCGAGAGGATTACGCTGATCGACAACGCCACGATCAACACGACTCAGATAGGGGACGTGGCTCACGCTTTCATGAGCGATGAACGCACGGCCATGGAGATATTCCGCAAGCACAACGTCACCCATGTGGTAATCTACGTGACGCATCAGTTCGTCGTTCAGGGGGGACAGGCCTTCGGACGCCTCCTTGGGTTCGGCGATGAAGGCAAGTGGATCTGGATGCTTCGCATCGCCAACCAGACAGGCCATCCCTACCGTGAGTCGGAATACCTAGACCAAAACTTCCAGCCGACCCAGAGGTTCTGGCAGACACTCCTCGGCCAGCTCATCCCCTACAAACCCACCCAAACAGTCTTCGGACCCGGCCATCTCTACAACCCCTCGCAGCTCAACTACTTCCGCCTCGTCTACGAGTCAAGCCCGCCGTACCAGTCGTTCGCTTACGTATACGTCTACGAAGTAATTTACCCGTAATATCCGGCCCGAAAGCTTGCGAAAAAAATATAAACGCCTCAGGAGACGGACCAACCTAAAGATATGAGACTTTCAGCCCTAGCGATAGCTTTAGTTTTTACAATCATGTTTATGCCTACGCAGTCAACTCCGGCATACGGGCTTCTCAGAACATTCGGAGAAAACATGTTTGAAAGGGCGTACGACATAGAGGCCGACAGCGACGGTGTTTACGTCGCCGGATTTTTTAGCCCCGACCGGGGGAGACCCCAGCCCTCGCTGACAATCCTCAACCCGGACCACACGCACCGATGCAGCACACGGCTCGAGTTCGTGGTAGACCCTTCGATGGTCTTCGGCTCCAGCTTGGCTGTTGAAGTCAACCAAACACACGCAGTCGTCGCCGGGTTTTACTGGACTAATAGAATGGGAGAAGTAGACGTGTTCGTGGCTGCTTTCTCAAAAACCAACTGCAGAATGACCGGGCTCTACACGTTGTACGTCACGGACTTCGAAGAACTCACGTTTCACAACATTCTTTCTGGCGAGGGAATCGACTTGGCCGTCGACGAGACGGGCATTTACCTACTAGTCGGCTTCTTCATCATCACAAGGGATGGCGACCGCGGATTCCTCGTACTGAAGCTCGACCAGTATCTCCGGGCCGAGACCTACGACTTCTACGACATAACTGAAAATAGGGATTACGGTGTATCGATTGCTCTCGGAGAGCAAAACGTCTATGTTGCGGGCCTAACTGATTTTCGAATGGGCGAAAGGAACAGCGGGACGAATGTTTTTGTGCTGGAGTTGGATAAATCCGACCTTTCCGTGGAGAACGTCACGTTGCTGCAGCCTATCGAAGAGCACTACATCGGCTTGGAGATAGTGGTTGACGAGAACAACGACATCTACGTTGTTCAGACGTATCAGAAGTGGATGGCGTCGAATGTTGTGGTCGTCTCCAAGTTCGACCGCGGAATGAACGTGCTTTGGTGGAATGCCTACCTACTTCTGCACACATACATGGACTCGTCCCTATCTCCTCCGGAGCACATCCCCGTCAGCTTCGCCTACGCCGTCTCAGCGGCTGTCTCGTCAACGTATCTGTTCGTCGGCGGCTTTACATCAGACACACCCGTTGTTCTCAACGGGCTGCTTTTAGCCATCAACAGAAGAAACGGCGAGGGGCTTGTAGCGTTTAGGGTCCAAGCCGACCAAGGGCCCTCGC
>JAVYLK010000048.1:0-9713 GCA_038740895.1 Candidatus Caldarchaeum sp. | reverse complement strand
CTTCATCGGAGCCATGTCCATAACAGGCGTGCCGCCCATGAACGGGTTCGTCAGCAAATTCCTCATATTCCAGCTGCTGCTAGAAAAAGGCCAGCTACTCTACTTCCTCACAGCCTTCGCAGGAGCCTTGATGACCCTCTTCTACTCGTTCAGGCCTTTCATTAAAATCTTCTGGGGAGAAGTCGTTTCACCTCCCACGAAGCCTGTGACAGCATCCTACGTCCTGCCCATAGCTTCGCTCGCATTCTTCTGCATATTCTTCGGCGTCTTCGCCGAGCCTCTGCTGAGCTTTGTCAACGCTGTTGGAGAACAGGTGTCAAACCCATCGGTTTATTATGAAGCGGTCGAGAGGTTGAAGACAGCGTGAGAAAGTACTCGCTGATGATAATCCTGATGACGCCGGTCTACATGATGCTGAAGGGTAGTCTATCACCGCTTTCACTCGTAGAGGGGCTCTTCTTCTCCACGCTTGCTTTGCTCGCAACCCGGACCGTGGTCAGGCAGCAGATAAAACAAACCCTGCCGGGGATTCTGAGACGCATACCCGCCCTAGTCCTGTACGTGGCTTTCTTCTTCAAGGAAGCGCTGCTGTCTACGCTGGACCTGATTTACAGATGCCTCCACCCACGCCTGCCCATCTACCCGGGAATAGTGGCCGTAGACATTCTAGGGGTTAGCGAGCTTCACGCAGCCATGGTCAGCAACACCCTCAACCTCACCCCAGGAACCTTGGTGATAGACGTGGACATGAAGCGTAAGGTGATCTACGTGCACACGATCAACGCTAAAGACCTGGAGCAGACGAAGAAAAGAATAATTAACGTTGAGAAACATGTTGGGAAGGTTGTTGGATGATGTTCCTGACCGCCATGTTTTTGCTGAGCTTGTTGATTCCCGTTGTTCTGTACAGCTTCGTTAGGGCTAGGACGTTGGTTGACAAGGTTGTCGCGCTCGAGACCTTGGTTTTCATCGTGACGGCGGTCTTGATTCTGGACTCTTTTCACAGCGGTTCCTCGGTATATATCGACGCCGCCCTTGTGCTGTCTGTCTTCGGCTTTCTGTCGACGGTTGCCATCGCTAAGTATCTTGAGGAGGGGAGCGTGTTTGCTTGAAGTGGTTTCACTAATCTTTCTGGCGTTCGCCATCTTAGTGTACTTCACGGGAGTGGTTGGAATACTGAGGCTTCCCGACGTCTACAACAGATTGCACGCCGTGACAAAAACATCGTTCATAGGGGTTTTGTCGATAATTCTTTCAGGGGTTTTCTACTTCGGGCTCAGCCCGCTTACCATAAAATCCATCGCCATAGCCATCTTCCTCACCATCACCTACCCCGTGGCGGGACATCTGCTTGCCCGTGCAGCATACCGCACAGGAGTACCGACTTCGGAGAGGACGCTTCACGACGAGTACAGAAGCTTCATCAAGCTGGTGGAAGAGAAAAAAGAATAAACCTTAACGGCTTTTTTTGGCGATGAGGTTCTTGATGTACTCGGGCTTGAGAGGCGTCTGGTCGACCACCACGCCGAGATGTGCTAGGGCGTCGTTTACTGCGTTGGCCAGAGCTGCAGGAGCCGCTATTGCTCCTCCCTCACCCATTCCTTTGAACCCTCCGGGCTGAGGCGACGGTGTCTCCATGTGCTCGATGTTCATGCTGAACATTTCGACGGCCGATGGTATGAGGTAGTCCATGAAGGTGCTGGTGAGCAGCTGGCCGTTTTCGTCGTAGACAAGCTCCTCGTAAACAGCTCCGCCTACTCCATGGGCAAGCGCTCCATGGATCTGGCCGTAGAGAGTTAATGGGTTTAGCACCTTGCCGCTGTCGTCGAAGATGTGATACTCTAAAACCTTGAAATGACCCGTCTCCGGGTCGACCTCGACAACGGGGATGTGGACGGCGTAGCTGCATGTTGTGAAGGCTTTGGGTTCGTAGTGTGCTGTGAACTCGAGCCCCGGCTCCATGTCGGGCGGTAGGCGTGTAGGCTGTCTCCAAGCTATCTTGGCTACTTCGGCGAACGAGATTGTTTTCTCGGGCGAGTCTTTGACGTAGAGCCTGCTCTCGTCTGCCTCTATGTCGTCTGGGTTGGCTTCCAGGATATGGGCTGCTATCTTCTTCATTTTTTCGAGGGCTGCGTTGGATGCCTTTATGATGGCTCCGCCGACGGCAACTGTGCTCCTGCTTGCCCATGCTCCGAAGCCGTAGGGGCATGTCTTGCTGTCTCCCTCCAGCACAACCACGTCCTCCATCCTCGCTCCAAGATACTCAGCCGCCAGCTGTGCATACACCGTGTAATGGCCCTGGCCTTGGCTGGCCGTCCCCGTCAACACGACTATCTTGCCCTCTGGCTCGACCCTCACAGTAGCCGAGTCGTATCCACCCACCTCCCAGCCTAGGCCCTTGTCCAGCCTCTCGCTGCTCGGCGTCGTGTACTCCACGTAAACCGCCAGCCCTATGCCTACAAGCCTCCCATTCTTCAAAGCCTCCCTCTGCCTCGCACGCCATCCATCGTAGTCAGCCATCTTCAACGCCTCCTCCAACGCCTTCGGATAATTGCCGCTGTCGTAGACTATGCCGTGGATGTTCCTGAACGGCATGGCTTCTGCGGGGATGATGTTGCGGCGCCTTATCTCAGCCGGGTCCATGCCCAGCTGGAGCGCTGCGTCGTTCATCAACCTCTCCATCACGAAAGCGGCCACAGGTCTTCCGAAGCCTCTGTGAGGGGAGTAGGGTGCTTTATTGGTAGCCATGCAGTAGACCTCGTACTGGTAGGCTTCGAGGATGTACGGGCCGGGTATGGCGGCCATCGTGACCATCACGGGCTGTGTCTCCGTCCAGAAGGCTCCGTACACGCCTATGTCCGCCACCACTTTATCCCTTATGGCGAGGATCTTGCCGTCCCTCCTGAATGCTGCCTCGACGTAGTGGACCTGCTGCCTTTCATGACCGCACACAAGCATGTGCTCGGTCCTCGTCTCAACCCACTTGACCGGGACGCCTAGCTTCATCGAGAGCTGGATGGTTGCAAGCTCCTCAGGCCAGACGCTCGACTTCGGTCCGAAACCGCCTCCGACGTCCGGCGCAATAACACGGATCAAGTGCTCGGGGTAGTTGAGGGCTTGTGAGAGATAGGTCTGTAGGACGTGGGGGAACTGCGTCGAATCCCAGACAGTAAGCTCCCCGCGTGCTTTGTCAAAGTCGGCGACCACTCCCCTGCCCTCTATGGGCGTCGGAGCGTACCGCTGGTTCACGTACCTCCTCCTTATCACCAAGTCCGCTGACGCGAACGCTTTCTCAACGTCGCCCGCTTTGAAGCCGTAGTTCATGATGATGTTGTCGCCCCACTCCTCGTAAAGCAGGGGCGAGCCGGGCTGGAGAGCCTTCTCGGCGTCGACTACTGCGGGGAGTGGTTCGACCTCAACCTCGACCAAGGAGACTATGTCCTCGACGCTGTACCTGTTCTTTGAAGCGACTGCGACCACGGGCTCGCCGACGAACCTCACTTTTCCACGAGCGAGCGAAAACCTCGGAACGTTCCTCAGCCCCTTGTACTTCATCCACGACGGGAGAGGCGCAGCCTCGTCAGGCATCAACACGCCGACGAAGTCAGGATGCTTGACGGCTTCCGAGATGTTTATCGAGACTATTCTTCCATGAGCGTAGTTGGACCTCACGAAGCCGGCGTAAACCATGCCGTGGAGCTTGATGTCGTCGACGTACCTGCCACGCCCGGTCAGCAGTATAGGGTCTTCTCTGCGTTTTATCGGCTTGCCAACATACTTGCCTTTCATGGCCAGCCGTACCTCACGCTGAACTCCCGTCTGGCTTGCTTACGTTCTCTACTGCAGAGGTCCATGGACATCAGGCTGTAGACCTTGGTGCAGGCCACGAGGTTTGGGATGTACAGCGTGCCACGCATCTCCTTCCCCGGACCTCCAGAGGGCCCGTAGTTGACCGCCACCACTCCGTTGCGGGTCAAGACGTTTGCATCGGAAGACCATGAAAAGACAACTCTCTCAGCCTTTGTTCCGAAGACTTTTTCGTGAGCGTTGTCTATGGCCTCGACTACAGCGGTTCCTTCAGGGACATGGGCCCATGCATCGCTGACATATATGTCGAGGCTTGGCCTGAAGCCGTAGCGCTGCTGTACGATGTTCAGCATCTCCTCCAGAGCTTCCTTGACGTCCACCGCCGAGTAGGGAGGAGGATACCGCAGGTCAACGTAAAGGTTGCAGAACCATGGCGTCCGAGAGCATCTCCATGGCCAGCCACCCTCGATGGACCCAACGTTGACCGTCGGCTTAACGCCGTTGAAGCTGAACCTTTCCTGATACTTGGGTATCCACTCCTCGAGAACGGTGAGCACACGGTTCATCTGGAGGATGAGGTTGGTCAGGCCTGCTGAATGGGCTGTGTGAACCATCTGCCCTTTCAGGTATATTTTCGCCCAGACCGAGCCGAAGTGCGTGAGCATGAGCCTCAGCCCCGTCGGCTCGCCCAGCACAGCGAAGTCGGCGACTCCTCCGTGGGCGACGAGGTAAGCCGTCCCCGTCCCGTATCCCCTGTACTGAGCACCCCTGTAATGGTCGACCTGCGTCTTCTCAATCTCTCCAACAACACCCGCTATCATTATGTCCCCCTTCAGCTCGACTCCAGCGTTCTGCAAAGCCTCCACCGTCGACACGTAAGCCGCCAAGGCCCCCTTCATGTTGAAAACCCCCATCCCGTAAAGCCACTCGCCTTCACGGTACGCCCACGGAGGCTCCAGCCTGTAAACCGGTGAAATGGCTTTGAGTATCTCGGCTGGTTCACGGGGTGAGAATGACGTGTCGAGGTGGCCGTTGAACATCAGCGAAGGTCCTCCCCCCTTCCCCGGAAGGACTCCGACGGCGTTGTACCTGCCCTGCTCAACCTCCTGCAGCTTGACACGCATCCCAACCTCCTCCATCATCCTGGCGTAGAGCTCGGCGCACTCGCCCTCGAACCCTGTAGGGCTCTCGACGTTCGCCAAGTCCAGCGTCCGCTTGATGGTCTTCTCGGCGTCTACTTTAGACAACACGTCTTGGATGCTGGCCGTCATTCAAGCACCCGGCATCGAAAAACCACCGTCGCACACGACCACGTTTCCCGTCATGTGAACCGAGTCGTCCGAAGCCAGAAACAGCACAACGGGAACCACGTCCTCAGGCCTGCCGATCCGCCGCAGAGGAGTATGCTCAACGACCCATTTACGTCTCTCAGGCGTCCAGTCAGGCCTTGACAGTAGGGACTCGGTCTCCATGTATCCGGGTGCTGCGGCGTTTACCCGGACCCATGGTGCGAAGGCTTGGGCGTAGGACTTGGTGAGGCCTAGGACTCCGTACTTCGAGGCTGCGTACTGCGGTGCTCTGGGGCTTCCGGTGCTTATGACGTTGGAGCAGATGTTGACTATCACCCCTTTCTTCCTCTCGAGCATTCTCGAACCGACTTCGTGAGTCATGAAGAGCGTGCCCTTAATGTCCACAGCCAAAACCCTGTCAATCCTCTCCTCCGTAATCTCACGCCACGACATCTGCCCCGGCGCCGTGTCTCCGACGTTGTTAACCAAGACGTCCACAGGCCCGAACTCCCGCCAAACCTTGTCAACAGCCTGCTTCACTTCATCCCACTTAGTCACGTCGGCTTTCACCGTGAAGGCCTTCACACCCATAGCCTCAATCTCCTTAGCGGTCTTCAAGGCAGAATCCGCCGAAGTGTTGTAGTGTACCACGACGTTGCCCCCCTCACGAGCCAGAGCCAAGGCGATAAGCCTGCCGAAGCCACGGCCTGAACCAGTCACCAAGCAATTCAGCCCCTCAAACCGTCGACCTGGCTTAACAGCACGTCGCTCAACAGCAACTTCACCCTCAACCTTAGGTTCTGTGGGAAGACGACCCCAACTCATACGCCAAACATCACGCTTAGCCGCAACTTAATCTTAAACTGAATTGGTAGCCCGGGCCGGATTCGAACCGGCGTCCTCGGGGTTCCCCTCAGAACAGTGATCCAGAGCCCGAGATCCATGGCCCTTCTGACCAGATTGGCCGCTAGACGACCGGGCTACGTCCTATCATGATGCTAGGCTGTTTATAGGTTTGTTTTTTTGAATATCGGCAGAACGCCTAGGTAGAAGACGTCTTTATGATGCTCGCCCTCGACGAGGACTGTGGCCTTCTTGACCACGGTTCCGCCAGCCAACTCGACGATCCTCTCCATGGCCTCCATCGTGTTCCTCGTGCTGACTATGTCGTCCACTATGCCGACCTTCCGGCCCCTTATGTACGGAACATACCTGCCGTCTATCACCAGCTCCAGCTCCTTCATCGACGTTATCGGCCTGTACTTGACAGCTATAGGGTTTTGCATGAAAGCCTTCCTCTCCTTCCTGCAAACGATGTACCGGGGATGCTTCAAGATCATCGCAATCTCATGGACCAGAGGTATCCCCTTGCTCTCAGAAGTAAGGAGAACCTCGCAGTCTGTAAGCTGCTCGGCGAGTATACGGGCGCAGTGCTCGATGAACTCACGGTCGCCTAAGCTGTCGAAGTAAGCGATCCAAGTGTCTGGAGAGACTTGAATCAGGGGGAGCTGTCTACGGAAGTTCCTGACCTCTAGCTCGTAGTAAGGCCGGCCATCGTATTCCAGGATTAAAGCCTCCAAGCCAGCCGCACCAACATCCGTGATGAAGTCAACGGCTGTATTTTAAATTAGGCTCTGCTCGAGCATGCATGGAGACCGCTGATCCTCAGACAGCCGCACAGCAAACAAGCATCAAACAGCCTTAACCAGTCCATATCCTCGGGGAAATACCTCGATGAGACGGTCTCGAGTAAGCAGGTAATAGGATGAGCTGCGCTTGGAACAACGGATAAAGCACACCAGAGGCCCGAACCCGTTTTTTGATGGCGCAAGTACAGTACATCCTCAGCCACGAGATTACAGACTCGTGGAAGCAAGCGGGCCGGAACTGGGGCATCTCTCTCCACCGCATAATGTCTAGGACAGGCTCGTTCCCGCCATCCCTAGCCCGCTGGGTCGTAGAGAAGTTCTCCGACAGCGGAGACGTGGTCCTCGACCCTTTCTCCGGTAAGGGAACTGCTCCCCTCGAGGCCTGCATGGCGAGGAGGATGGGTGTTGGGAACGACCTTGCTCCAGAAGCCTACGTGGTGACCCGTGCGAAGCTTAACCCCGTCGTCCTCAGAGACGTAAGGCTCTGGGTTGAAGAGGCTTCTCGGCTGATGCGGCCCGACACCGTGTCGGTGTACGACGTCGAGGAGGAGGTGCGTGTCTTCTTCCATCCGCAGACGCTCAAACAAATTCTAGCGGTGCGGGAGATTCTGCTAGAGGCAGACGACGACACTTCAAACTTCGTAAAAGCCTTGATGCTGGGCATACTGCACGGGTCATCGGAGATAAGCCTAAGCCTTCCATGCAGCCACTCTTTCTCGATGGCTCCCAGCTACATCAAGAAATACGCACGCCTTCACGGCTTGAAAAGACCCGTCAGAAACGTCTTAGCATGCATACTCAAGAAAGCCGAAGCCGTGCTGGCTGACGGGCTGCCGCCCGTGCGTGGAGCATGCTTCAACACCGACGCCGTCAACCTCCCCCTAGCAGACGAGTCGGTAGATTTGGTCGTAACCTCGCCGCCCTACTTCAACGTCCAGACATACGCTTGGGACAACTGGCTCAGGCTTTGGTTTTTAGGCTATGATTACCGTGAGGTTGGCAGGAAGCTTTTCGGAACGCAGTCGGTTGAGAAGTACAAGGAGTTCATGGGTGGGGCTTTGAGGGAGATGTACAGGATGCTCAAGGAGGATAGGTTCTGCGTGCTTGTCGTTGGCGAGGTGAGGCTGGGCAGGAGGTTGGTGGACATGGCTGAGCTTTTGATAGAGCCTGCGGAGAAAGCCGGGTTCACGGCGAGAGCTGTGATAAGCGACTCGATTAGGAAGGGACACAAGTACTTGATGTACCTCAAGCAGTGGCAGGGTGTTGGGAGGGAGAGGATGCTGGTGCTCAGCAAGGGCGTGCCGTTGATAAGGGAGCGTATGCTGGACTGGAGCGGGGTAAGCCTGACTTGATCCTCGAACTTCATGGAGACGCCTGCCGCCTCGGCTACCTCAAGCTAGCGGCCTGCATCCTCGAAGACGGCTCGCCCAGGTCTCCCGACTACCTCGCCTCCGTCATGCTCGAGACATGCAAGTCGCTGGAGGAAGACGTCGAGCGCAGCCTTCCGGGGCTGATGCGGAGCGAAGTAAACGCCCGGAACTATGTAAAGCTAGCCAACGACCTCGGGTTCTACAACCGGAAAACCGGCCGGCTGGGCAGGTTCGGAGCAGCCTACGCCTGCCTAGACTCTTCAGAAACGGTTAAGAAGCATGTTTCCGGCGAGCGGTGCCTGAGCCTCTCCCAGCTTCTCTCACTCAGCCCCGTTGAGAAGATGCTTTTCCTCCAAGCCATCCTGACGATGGACTACTACATGATGGTTCTCCTGGTGAAGTGGCTTTTCAAAACCCGTGAATTCACCCGTCAAAACGCCATGCAGGCCGTGATGGAGGAGATCTATCCCGAGGCGTTGCAGCGTCTATCACGCAGGCTGTCTGACAGAGACCGGCATGATTTGGCTAAGGAGCTTGAGGAGGCTTCTAGGTTCCGGGAGAGGCGTGAGTCGTACAGCTCGAAGGTCGAGTGGATAAGGAGCAGGCAGTACGCCAAGTACCGGCACACGGTCCCGCCCCGGCTTGAGTGGCTGGCGGATGTGGGCTTGCTGGAGAGAACTCATCGCGGCAGGTACGCCGTCTCCCCGGAGGGTCTGCGTCTCTTCAGGGATTTGGAGCTTGTTGTCAGCAGGCCTCGTGAGAGGGTTGAGGAGGAGTTTTTCAAGTACGTTGTCCTCGGCGTGGAGCGTCTCAAGGCCCCGGCTCAGAGCACTGAAGCACAAGCCATGACCATCGTCTACAGCTCTCTCAACAAAATGATGGGCAGGGTTGAGCTCGACCTGCTCTGCCTCGCGTCAGCCTACAAGCTTGTCGAGAGAGGCTTCAAATCCTCGCCCTCAAGCATGATGCGTGTCTTCAGCTACCTCTCGCTCCTCTACCCCGACCGAGTCTTCGCAACGTACTCCGACGACGGTTCTGCAGAGGTTTCAGGCCTCGACATCTCCCTGATCGAGTAGCTGGTCAGACTGCCCATCGCCTATCACAGGTCAAGATGGACGTTCATCATCATTCCATAAACATGTTTTCTGGCTTGGTTAAAACTTTAGAGTCTGCGTGGCATGCTCCAGAGCTTGTAAATGAATTAAAATACATGCTGATTGGGTTTTATTTAGCTGGTTTGAGCAGGCTGGCTCCGTTGTTGTTTTTGCTGGCTGTGGGTCTGTTTTTCGGAGTAAACGGTCTCAGCGGGCCTGACCTGTATGTTTACTCGGACAGCAGTGTTTATGCTCCGGGCTCCATTGCTCGGTTCAGGGTGTTTGCTGTGGATGAGAGCATGTCCGGGGTCGGGGGTGTAAACCTCTTGGCAACCGTATATAATCCGGGCGGTGATGTGGTTGCTGAGTTTGAGGGCTCTACCGATGGAGATGGCTGGTTTGTCTTCAGTGTTTATCTGGAGGATGAAGGTGTTTACCGTGTTGTCGCTGAGGCAGACGACCCAGCTTTCGGCGTGGCGGAGACCGTTGTGCTGGTGTGCTCCA
>JAVYLK010000047.1:0-9946 GCA_038740895.1 Candidatus Caldarchaeum sp. | reverse complement strand
AAGGTATAGATGTTGTAGGTTCGGGCACGTTTGAAATCATCTGTGGGCTAACAGGTCAAGTGTTCACAATCTGCCGGCTTTCGATAACATGGGATGGAACCATGAACAACCAGCCTGCCTCCGGAACACTGGTGCTCAACAACATGATAATGACGCGGGTCGGTACAGGCTCGGCTTTCGCCACACTCGACGAGGCAGAGGAGCTATTCATCTCAGGCACCCCGTCACCAGCACAAGAAAACCTAGACGTGGGTGGCGTCAAATACACATCTGATGAGCTGACTTTGAACGGAGGCATACTCGGCGTAGGCCCCATCGTCAAAGCCAAGCTAGACGCCGCATTCTTCAGCTCCAGCCACAGTATGACCCTGTCCAGCGTATTCAGCGGCATGACCCTCAGCGGCACTGCAATGGACACAACAATATTCGGAGACGTTGACACTATTACTGTAGAAGGTGAGCAGAGCTTCAGCATATCGCTGACAGACTACCCAACCATAGCCATCACCAGCTTCGTCGTCCCACTACCAGACATAGGCGTTGACAACCAGCACCTCGACGACCGCCTCTTCGGAGGATACGACGACTTCGCACTAACAGGAACAGGCATCGTCTACATAACAGCATGGGTGCACGACGTAGCATTCAAAATAGTCGACAACATGGGCAACGTCCTCCCATCTGCGAACACAGTCGTGACCCTGACACGCGGAAACGGCGGACCCATAGTAAGGTCCGATAACTTCGGAGCACCAGACCAATTCCAGGGCAACCTAAGATGGAGCTACGACCAGTGGGCAGGAGCAGAAAAAGGATACGCCATCTTCTACCAACTACCAGGCGACCAAACATACGGACTCGCAGTCACCTACGAAGGACAAACAGTCTACGACGAACCCGTCCAAATTGAAAAACTCACCGAAACAGTCATCGAAACATTAGTAGCCAACGTCTTCAAACTCAAACTCGTCTTCGTGGACTGCGAAGGACAACTCCTCGACAGCAGCGCGCGCGTCAGAATAACATCAACATCAGGATTCAGATACTCAGGCACAATCAGTGACTCAGGCGCCCTCGACCTAATAGTTGCAGGAGGAGACATGACAATACACGGCGTATGGTGGAAGGGAATATGGGTGCCCTTCACATCAGCCAAAATAGGAGACAGGTCGCTGACGCTGACTCCGGGAGGAGAACTCACCATAACCCTTGATAGAAACATCGACTCACCCATCGTGCTAACAGCCCTCATCAACGACATCATCATAACACCATGGGACTACAACATGGACATCAAAATACCAAGACTAAACATCACCCTCACATGGGTGGGAGAACACCCACTCACAGGCCGTAGAATGTACTTCCTCCAAACACTCGACCCAACAGGCGACAGATGGGACGGCAACCTACCCGGCCCAGACCCAACCGACGACGGTAACACGAGAAACGACTTTAACACAAGCCTCGACTTCAGCCAGTTCTTCAAATACAGAATCGAATACAGACAAGGACAGAAATCAGAAACCGACGGCATAGTGACATACGGCCTCGTCCAGTACATCTTCTACAAGATGCCGCCAACATACTACAACATCACAGTCACAACAGTACCGCACCTCGTAGAACCCAACGGACAAGGTGGACAAGACTGGAGCACACCAAGCACAAGCAAATGGCCAGGCAGAAATGTAGCCGTAGACTATGAAATCAAAATCGATTGGACAAGCCACGACTCACCACCAGCCATACGTAGAACACCCGCAGACAAAGTCAATGACAGGGTAGTCCTCAGAGTCTTCGGAACGATCGGCGGAACACCCGTAACAGACCCCAACCTCAACCCAGGAGGCGTAGGCAATCAGACATGGAAAGTCTGCGGACCGATACAAATAGACCTCCCGACATGGGCCCACAACTTCTACAAACGCGTCGTAGACGGCGACTTCGACTACCTCAACGACGCTAGACGCATAGGCAACGCAACCTTCTACATACGCAACGACAACGGCAACAACATGGAGCACTACGACCCCGTCGACAAAGTGTGGGTCGAACAGCATACCAGCATGTGGACCCAAGACCTCTTCAACCCAAGCAGAATCAAATCCACAAGCGAGTGGAGCAGCACAATCTGGTGGAACGGAAGCTACGCAGCCCACACACTCCAATTCTACAGCTACGTCTACCCGCTCGAGTTCACCAGAGGAGAAGAACCTTGGGCAAGATTCTACGACAAAGTAGGTTTAACAGGAACAGGATGGCTGACCACAGAACAGGGACCGCTCGACGAGGACAACGACCCAGAAGCAAGCCCACGCTCCTTCCTGGTAACAGAGTTCTTCAACGTGTTCGGTGAAAACGGCAAAAGCCCAACCCACAACTTCACCGTCGTAGGCAACGAAGGCCTGTGGAACCAGCAGAGATGGCGTTGGGAGGCTGCTGTAGCCGACGGCCTCGTTCCAGAAGTCCCCAGCAAGCCATCAACACTCGTCTTCGAGAAAGAAACCGTAACCTTCCCAATCCCCGTAGGCTTCATAACCCTCAACCTCAAAGACGAAGACCTGGCCAGACCCATACCCTACGCTGTAGTCCAGCTAGACATTCATCGAAGACTGGCGCCCCCGATGCAGCCGCCTCCAGTTACAGACCCAACTGTCTTCTGCGAACTAACCGTGTTGGCGAGTGGACTAACCCCCGCACAGATGACGGCGATAATCGCCTCTCATGCGTTCCAAAGGGTCAACCATACTTCAATAACAGACACCGAAAGACAAGCGCTCTGCGTCGAGATATACGCGCAGCTCACAGACCAGGAGTCACCAGACGCAATAGACCTCAACGACGCAATATCAATCAGCACGATGCTAAACCTCACCATAGGCGGTGGAAGCAGGTGGAACGTCACAGAAGTACAGCTATTCATCAACCAGATCAAGGGATTGGTTCTCGACGGAGTCGCTTCAACGGCCGACCTGAACACGATAGAATCCTTAGCGCTTCTTTATAGCGGCGTACCTATCGACCTTGACTATCTGTTGCCGTCGACGCCTCCGCCACCGGGTCCAGCACCAACCACCTTAGTGCATAGCTACCTCTACAAGACAGGGCGTGAAGGCAACTTGACACTCCTGTTCCCGACACAGGAAGCCATGGAAAACATTCTGGAGGCACCAGTGTTGAACTACACGCTGACCGTCTACTGGTACCTCAACAGCAGCATCGTCTACAAAGACGCCTTCAACCTAACCAAACGCGGCTACAGCGTCGAGAAAACAGCCATCGCAGACGTAACATTCGTCCTCGCCATCAGCGCCGACAGAGACAGAGCTGTAAGAGACCTGTTCGCGAGAATCTGGTGGCTCAACGTCAGCGACCCCGATGCAAGAGCAGTGTTCCCAGGCAGGATTGCAGTCGACCATGCTCGCAGAACTTGGACGTACACAGCCGTACCCGAAACACGCGGAGCAGCCAGATGGACAACAGGCAGCCTCACACTACCATGGCTGCCAACATCAGAACGCTTCACCAAGAGCGACTGGGACCTCGTATACGACAGCGCGGCGGCCAGATGGGTGTACCGCTCAGTGTCACGGACATGGGACATACCGTTCCCAAGCAACGCAGACGGCAGCATGCTGGCAGGATGGCCATACAGCCCACGGCCAAGCGGATACTACAGAGCACTAACACATGAAGAAAACCGCAGAATCCAGTACAGAATCAGCGTATGGAGCGACCAGCTACCAATCGACCCGGCATCACCCGCCTATGGCAAAGGCGCATGGAGCAGAGCAGCACCAGCAGCAGCCGCAGGAGACCACTACGAACTTGTATGGACGAGACTCAGCACAGGCGACCTAACATCACCAATCTTCCGATTCGCATGGATGATGTTCGGCGAACCACCGTTCGACATCACATGGTACAGAGGCTCAACAGGGATAGGCGGCTTCGAACCCATACCCGGATACGCACTAACAAGAACAAGCGTGAGAACACCAGCACCCGGCGCCAAGACAGTCGCCATCAAACTCAACGCAACAGACATCGAAATCCCAGTGTTCTGGCAGGTCGGCGACCTTGAACTCGGCAGCTATGACTGCGGACCACTCGTCGGATACCGTGTAATAGGAAGCGTCATCCCACCACGTGGCGCAACATTCCCAGCAATCCCGTTCGACAGAACAACAACAGCCGGTAAGATACGAGTAGGCGATAAAGTCGTCGATGTCTGCATCACAGGCAAGGACGTAGGCCTCGTCAGCCTACGAAGCGGCGACACACCATCAACAGTCTTCTGGGGAGGCAGCACGCTTAGAATCACATCCGTCGCACCACCTGAAACAATATGGGCAGACAGCACATCACCCACCAGAGACAGAGGAACATGGAGCGACTACTGGCGAACATGGATAGGCAGTGCGGTCGACCCCGTCACAGGCAAAAGAGTGGCTGACGAACTCGTGGTAGGCGACCAAATAGGCGGACCAGACCTCGGCATCCAATACATGGGCTACGGCACGGCATTCGAAGGCGCACCAAGAGAACACAAAGTCGTAGCATACAGCAATGACCCGGACAACAGAGCACACCGGCCGTTCATCAAGATGTTCGAATTCCAGAACGTCAGCGCACGCATCACCGACTTCAACGGTAGACCACTGCCAGGAGCGTTCTACCAGCTCGTCGACGCACAGACAGGCAAATCAGCGGCGTGGAGCTACGCAGGACCCGACGGCAGAATCATACCCATGCCAATCCGCAAACCTGGAGGCGTATTCATCCAAAGAGTCCTATACCTTGGATTCGGAGCAGACGGCGTACCCACATGGCCGGTCAACAGCTTCACTAGATGGCCAGTCGCATACGACAGCAGAGACGACGAAACAACGCAGGAAACACAGAAACCAGACATACCGCTTGGATTCGCATACACCGCCGAAGCAGGACCATGGCCTAGCGGAGATGGCTGGAGAGACCCAGTCATCTGCAGACATGCGGGAGACGGAGTCTACAACTATGACCGAAGAGTTCTCGAAATCCTAGCCAGCTGCCCACCATCCGGATGGGGCAGAAGCTTCGACGTCATCACAAGAATCTTCGACCTCAGAGTACGATTTGTCTACGGCGACGCACAGAGACCAGCAGACCCAGCATACGTATTCAGCGCACCAAGCCTAGCACTGCCTGAGAGATTCAACATTGCAGGACAAGGCTCCATAGTGGATATCAAACGCCTCGCGAGAGGCACATACGACATCGTCGCATTTTGGCCTAGCGCCGAAGGAGCAGAAGTAGGACGAAGAACGTTCGACGTCAGCAGAGCGAACGTCGGAACCGTCGAAGGAACAGTAGTGCTGGCGCTCAGAGACGTCTCGTTCACAGTGGTAGATAGACAAGGTAGACCAGTGACAGGAGCACGCGTCGCAGTATCACCCGACCTAATGCGCGCAGACGACATGCAGCTAAGACCCGACGGAATATTCACACTGCTAAGAGTGCCGGACGGCAGAACATACGACTTCACCATCGAATGGACTAGCGCATATGGAACAACCGCCAGAGCAGCGGTAAGAGACACACCGGCAGGCTTGCAGAGCAGAGGCAGCATCACCATACCCGTCGACGACGTAACAATAACAGTCGTTGACTTCGACGGCAGACCGGTTGCGGGAGCAGCAATCACTTTCGCTGGACAGCAGGTAGGCAGCACAGACAGCCAGGGAGTCATCGTGGTCGGACAAGTACCGCTTGACAACACGTACGCAGTAACGGTCAGCAAGGACGGAACAGAAATCGGCAGCGACAACATCAGATTCACAGCATCACGGCTAAGCGCGACAATGCAGGCAGGCGTATACGACATAACCGTGCTAGTCAGAGGAGCCGCTGGACAACCGATACAGGGAGCAACCGTCGAACTAGTCAGAGGAGGAACCACAATAGCAACAGCGGCCACAGATGAAAGCGGTTCAACCGTCTTCAGCAAAGTCGTCGGAGCAGACTACACCGTCAGAGCCACATACGAACAATTCAGCGATACAGCAAACATCGCAAAAGGAACACGGAGCGCAGCACTAACACTCGACCTCTACACAGTGTTGCTCGGCGTACCGATGACGTTCGCCACATTCCTCGCACTGCTAATCGGCTTAATACTGCTGGTGATCGTCATCGTCGTCATCGTCAGCGAATACATTAGATGGAGAGGCAGACGGCTGGGCATCTACCCAGCACCTCCACCCAAAAAATAAACAACCCAAAACCACACTTTTTTTAAATTCCCCATTTATTTTTGAAGCAAAATCGGCTATAGTGAGGTATGTCGGAATCGGGTTGAAGGGATTACGCTGATATTCGAAAATTATAAAGCGGAAAAACATTTTTAAGCAGAAGAGGGAAAGGGTCCACAGAATGCGTAAATTTGGAATTTTTCTGCTCGTGTTGCTATGGGTGGCGGTTTCCACACCCCTCGATGCGCAAACTCAAGACCCCTGCATAGCAACCGATAGACAGTATGACCTGGCTTCTGCAAGGATACCGTTGGTCGAAGAAGTTCTTGAGGGGAGGCTACAGGAGCATTTTTATCGATTCACCAACCTGAAGCCAGGTGAAATGCTGATGCTAACGGTGGTAGTCACCACGAACGCGTCGACCTCGGTAAACTTATTGATGATGCGGGAAATCACGCCTAACGAATTTACCCGTGTAGACGGCAAGCAAGTCATCCAGTCTGGCGGTCCTTTAGAGCATGACTTCAAATGGATGCATGCAAACCTCGGAGACAACAGGCCTACGACAATCTGCTTCAAGGTGGGAATTTTTTCAGAAGCAAGGCCTGCCAAAGCATCTTATCAGCTTCAAGTCCAAATAGATAGATTCCTGGATACAGGCAATGTCGAGGCTGCGGACAGCAGGGATAAAGCGGTTCAGCTAGGGAAACTTGAGCAAGGCGAAGTGAAAACAGTCGGAGGATATCTCTCAAGCCTGCGGGAAGGAATTGACCACGGCGACATGTACATGATATCCACTTCACTGGGCAAAGGAAAAATGCTCAAAATAACGCTAACCACGCAGCAGGATAACGACTACCAAATAACTCTCTACGACCAAACCGGATATGGGTTAAGAAACAACAGGACCAACCGGATGGGAACTGCGACGATACTACTGACATCGGAGGACAGCGCTGAGAAACCGTTCTACATACGTGTTTCTAATCAAGGCGGAGAAGGCGGAGGCGGGCCTTACACAATGATTCTCGAACTCATCCAAACACAGCCCGCCACAACACACGTGACAACAACCGCGACAACCCCGACCATCACCGAAACACCTTTCTCGCCAGCAATCTCGAGAGAAACTGCTTTGACCATCGTTTATGGAAGCGTGATAGCGGTCGCGGCGACCGCTGTAGCTGCGACCGTGTTGACAAGGCGGAGAAACAGAATGGTGGTTTCTGACCAAGAATGGTAAATGCAGAGACCAATGGGTCGGCAGCGGGGAAAGCTAAAAACAGGCCCGAGCAGCGTTTCAATCTGGAATGACTGACCAAGGTTTTCGCCAGCTACCACACACAGCCGACATCTACATCGAAGCATACGGAAGCTCCTTGAACGAAGCATTCAAACAGGCTGGGCTGGCTTTATTCAGAACAATTATTCCAAAAGCTCATGGGGTGGATATATGGAAGACTGTTGTTGCACGGGGCGCGGACCTCCACGAGCTCCTGTATGACTGGCTAGAAAAACTTCTTCATGTATTCGAAATCGACCAACTCGTGGTAACAGAAATCAGAGTAAACAAGATTGCGAAAAATGGTGAATACTATGTGCTCGAATCCGATGTTGGCGGGGTTCAATACGACAGGGAAAAACATGCCACAGGCACGGCTGTTAAATCACCCACGTATGCTTTGATGGAAGTCGACGAGCGGAACAACGTAGTCCGGTTTGTTCTCGACATTTGACGCCGCGACTTCAGGTGCCGGAATTCGATGAAACAGCTGACCGTGTTCATTCCCCATTCCTTCACAGCTGATGTTCCAAGCATGAGAGAAGCCACTTTACGGATAGGAGAAGTCGGGCGTATGCTGGCCACTTTCAGAGTCGACGAACTCGTCCTCTATCCAGACAAACCCGGAAACCCTGACGTGAAAAACGCCCGACTCGTAAAAGAAATTCTCGACTACCTCGTCACAGCACCCTACCTAAGAAAAAAACTATACCCGATCAAGCATAGCCTCCGTTACGCAGGTCTTCTCCCCCCGCTCAACATCCCAACACATCCTGAAGCAGACGCGGTTAAAACCAAGTCAACACACTACCGGCAAGCACTTGTAACGGCTTCAGGACCGACATCAATCCTCGACGCAGGACTGGGAAAACAACTTAAAATCAAGAAACAACTTCCCAAGAACAGCCTTGTCACGTTAAAGATACAGGTGAAGCAAAACCGCATAAAGTATAAACTAGTTTCTAGGAAAACCAGTGAAGTCTACACCGGCTATAAAGTGAGAATCGTAAACAACTTCGCCGAAGAACTCAAACATTATAGCTTGAAGGTTGCCACTTCGAGGCTTGGAAAATTCATACATGAAATCTATCCACAACTGAAGCAAATGATGGCTTCGGCGGAAACGACATGCATCGTCTTCGGCTCGGCGGAGAAAGGATTGAAACAGATAGCGGAAGACCTCGGCCTAAACTACGATGAATTGTTCGACATCACCGTGAACGTCGTCCCCAACCAAGCGGTCAAAACCATCCGCACAGAAGAAGCACTCGCATACACCTTAGCCCTGATCAGGTTTATAGAAAACATACCCTAACTAGGCAGTCAAGGAATAAAAGCTGAAAAAATCAGATGTAAGTCGGGCCGGGGTGGCGGAGCGGATAACGCGCAGGCCTTGAGAGCCTGTGGCCCTTCTGGGCCGCGTGGGTTCAAATCCCACCCCCGGCGTATTTTATATATGATTAGGTTGGATGTGGTTTGTTTTTCTTTTTTCTTAATGCTCTGTTGCAGTATTGGCATTTGTCTCTGTTCGTGGTGGATTTTCGGCAAACGGTGCAGTATTCTTCTCCCCTATCGTATCTTGGATGCTGGCCTGACGGTGTGTGGAGAGGTTCTTCATGGTCTTTATAGCTGAAATGAGGTATTCCGTTCTCAGCCCATACAACGGCATATACATACCTTCAGCAAAACCATCCAGAGAGCTGGCATACGTCATCGGCGTCGTAGCCGGTGACGGATATGTCCATCGTCTCTCTAAGCCTCGAAAATCCTACAATCCAATGTATATAGGGTTGAATGTGAAAGATAGGGAGTTTGCTGAAGAGTTCTCCAGATGTCTTTCTGCTGTCTTGAAGAGGGACCCGCCTAAACCCAAATGGTCAATTAGACGATTCATCGTTGAACTACAGTGTAAAGTCCTCTATGAGTTGTTGAAGAAACCTTTAGATATTGAGAGATTAAGGTGTTTCGTAGAGTATTCCGCAGAATGTAAATCTGCTTTCCTTAGAGGGTTCTTCGACAGCGAGGGAAGAATAGACAAAACCGGAGAAATACTGGTCTACAACACCGATTTAAAACTACTTAGATACGTCAAACTTCTCTGAAGATAGAGACAAGTGGACCAAGACTTGGAACGAAACATGGGACACCCTTCATAAACCCAAGTGGAAAAACCTACTATACAAAGAAAGACATCTATCATCTCTACATACCATCTGACTATCGGCTGAACTTCTACAAATACATAGGATTTACGATAAAAAGAAAACAACAACCACTGAAAGACTTCCTTATAAGAACTGGACGACTAAGCCTCCAGCCAAACACTCCACTATCTATTCCCCAACAACACCATCTAAATATAAAATATGCGGCGGGCGGGATTTGAACCCGCGACCTTCGGGTTTCACCGCGACCAGGCCATGTTTGA
>JAVYLK010000046.1:0-10511 GCA_038740895.1 Candidatus Caldarchaeum sp. | reverse complement strand
GTCCGTTTTCGTAGTGGAGTTGGAAGCCAGCCAGTACTCCGTGGTTCCGATTGTAGCTGACCCGTTTACGATGGCGATGGGCATGTATTCCTCCTAAGCTGCGTAGACGACTGCAGACATAGCCTCCGAGGCGGCTCCATCACAGGCTACATACAGTGTGGTCCCTGATGGAAGAGGTCTGTATATTGGCGTGATTGGAAATGGTCCGAGTATATCTTCGTTAGCAGTCGGAGCAGTGAATTCAAATATACCAATTATGTCAGAGCCAGTACTGTTTCTAGACAGTCTCACCCTATATCTTCCCTGAGAAATAGCGGTGTTAGTACCCCAGTCTATTCCTACAGTCCACAACCTGTGGTCCTGAGTAGTAGTTCCTATCAATACGGCAGTTCCGTATGCTCCGCTCCCTGAAGTAAGAGCGGTACCTCTACTGTTGGCTGGATCAGCCCCATACTGAGACCAATATTGGGGGCAACCACAGTCGGAGAATCCGTGGAACGGAAGTCCTAAAGCATGGGCTACCACTACACAGGTTTTGTTAGCAGTAACAGACTGTCCCCTTACTACCACGCTACTTCCCGCAGGGATATACAGTGGCAGTAAGTGAACTCTCCCGAATGCGGCTGACGCGGCAGCCCCACCTACGTCTAAGTATGGCACTACTACTCTCTCAGTACCTGCCCCCTCTGATACACCGATGTCTATCAAGTATCTAGTATCCGCTGCGCCAGCGTTTACACCAAATACATCTATGAGAAGCGCATAACAGTCAAATGGCAGTGAAGAAAGGACAGTAGTCCACGCTCCCATAGTGTGCGCAGTACCACCAGCGGTAACGGTAACACCCGCCTTGGCGGTAGTTACCAGAGTGTTGCCATACCCAGAGGGTGGAAAGTGTACAGGCATTTGATCTTTTTACGTAGTCCCCGCGATGATCCGGTAGTATAGGTCTGCGTAGTCTGTTATAGAACCGGCCTCCGCGGCTGATAGTGTATAAGTATACGTAGTCCAGGCAGTAGATGTTATCAGCCCGGTGTCGTGGGAAGCTATAAGGGTCCCCTGGTTAGCTTCGCTAACATATCCCTGCCTGAGCTGGATAGTAACCCTCACAGCCTGCTGGTTGTCCTGACTGGCCGACGCACGATATCGGATTATGTGGTTTGAAGTAGACCCAGGGTCTACAACAGAAGACAATTTTGTCACGTAGACAGCGTCTGCTGGGTTTGTAGGGCTCTGGATGTAGTCAGCATCGTCCGCAGTAGCTTCGTCTATTGTCGTGTACAAGTTCGTTGTACCACCTGATTGGGTGGTCCAGTTCCCTGGGTTGTTGGTGTCAGCCGATGGTCTGGCAAACTGTGGCATATTCTATCACCACCATCTCAAGTACTCTGCGTAAGCCACGATAAAGTGCACGAGGAGCCAGGATAGAAAAGGTATTGTAATCCACCACGGGACTTCTCTAACTAGTACCTGCGTCAACGGTGGGGTAGCAGGTGAGTTGTCGATCAGGGAGTAGATCTCGTAGGCGAGGATCAAAGCGATGAAGATGTACCACACAGTGACCCAGGCCCGGTCCCACATATGGCTTACCTCCAACCGAGGTCTGGTCTATTATCAATGGGTTCTTCCACAGGTGGTGGAGCTTTCTTTTCCCGCTGGATACCCGGTGGAATTACCCCATCCGGTATTGGTAGACCCTTCAGCGTAGCGACTACCCCGAGGATAATCCTGACCCCGTCACGTCCGAGGATCCACACCCAGGCAGGAGAGAGGGCAATCACACCCCATATCCCCGCTTCCTTTAGAACCCCGAGGAAGCTCATCCACCTGTCTGTCCAGATAATCGGGCTGATCACCACAAACACAGCAAGGGCCGGCCTCACTAGGGCAATGAGTGTGGCCGCCCACCTGTAGATGTCAGACGACTTAGGCTGAGTAGCCTCTATAAATCTTGCAAAGTCGTCGCTTAGTTTAGACTCTAGAGCCTGTCTTTCTTTGGGGTCTGGAATCACCCGTTCGAGGACTAGCTTGATAATTTCTATAATGGTGCCTATCAAGCTCCCCCACCTCGTCTTACTGCTATGTATAGTTTGTCACCGACGTAGGACATCCTGTCTACAGGTCCTACCATTACGCCGTTTACAAACAACCTCTTCGGTTGGTCAAGTTCGATGCACTCTTTGATACAGTCCGCCAGCCTTCTAGTCCACCCTCTTCCAAATACTTCCCACGTCCTTAGCTTTGTGTAAAACTCTAGGCGTATAGCCGCGAACTTTCTCCAGTCTCCGTTAGACTCAGATAGCCACTTGAGACTGGTTGAGACTCCATGGTTTACTGCTGAGTCGAATGCAATCAGGGCCAAAGCGGGGTTTGCGTTGTCAACTTTTAGTGGGTCCCAATACCTCTCTCTGTAGATCCTCGCGGCCTCGTCTCTGGTCAAGTTCTTGACGTCCTGTTTCGGAAGTCCCTTGGAGTTCCTCCACGCATCGTACGTCGACTGCGTTATACCCATATTTGTGGCCCCACCCGGGTCGGACGGGTGGTTGCTGTAACCGCCTTCCCACTTCAGGGTGAAGGACAGGGCCTTGTCAAACACGCTACTCCGCTGGCGCCTCAGGCTTCTTCTTTACAACAAACCTGTTCCAAAGGGCCACAGCCACCAGGGCGACGATGGCCTTGACGTCGTCTGGTAGCCCGACGTGCGCCCAGTTCGCAGCCACGAACGCAACCCCGGCCGTGACCGCGGCTTTCAGGGCTTCTAAAAGTAGGTTCTTGACGCTGTCCATTTTTAGTTTTCCCTCCTTTTTGGTTTTAGACTCTTCCCCACCTCTGTTTTATCCTGTACCACGCGCCAATTTCGTTTTTCTTCATCACTTCATACCCTCGATGTACTGACAGCATATAGCAGGTATCCTTTACTGCCACCCCTACCCCAGGGTTCGGGTAGAACCGTATATAAGTGTCCTTGCCCCAGGCTACTAGCCTTTTTTTGAGGTAGCCCCGTAGGTACTGGACTAGGAAAACAGCTATCGGCAGTAATAGTACTGCTGCCACTACTTCTAGTAGCATCGTTGCCCCCGGCTAGATTTCAGGTACTGTGTACCCCGTTATGGTTACCACACCTGTAATTCCGGCGCCTCCGGACGACAGGGTGGCTGATATTGCCTGGTTCCTACTGAGGGCCTTCAAGCCCTTGTAGGTGAAGTCCAGCGCACCTGATCCGTGGATGTACTTTTTGGCGATCACCGTAGTGCCACTTTGTACAGTCAGAACCCCGCTCGCAGCGCTGGAGCTGTAAGTGGCGTCAACCGTTACCAGGACGTGCCGCTTTCCTGGCTCAGCCGGAATGGTCGCAGTCGCGTCGGCCGCAGTGGCCTCTGCGACTACAGACCACGATGACCTGAAAGGTGAAATTTCGTAGTCTGTAATGGTGGGCACTAACACCACCCCTTTGTGGGATTAGAACCTAGTCCCAGTGCGGAATTCCACACCCGCCCGACGGAACACGATGGTGACACACACGTCACCGAAGTTCGGGGAGGTACCAGATACAGTGAGGTCTACTGTCAGTTCGCTGTTCTTCGTTACCTTAGCATTTGCAGACGCTTTTGCAGTACCGGCCGAGGTCAAGGCCGTGGTTGTGGCAAGGGTGTTGGCCCCGCTTTTCAGCGCCGCTGTCAGAGATGGGGTAGTTCCAGACACTGTCCCGGCTCTGACATGCAGCTCCGATACAATGACGTCCGTTGGGACTGTGAGAGAGACAACGCCGGTCTTCGACGCAGTGATGGACCCGAGGTAGTAAGTAGCGTATCCGTACGCTACAGGGGCGTCCTTGTGGACTACACGACTGGTAACAGGCATATCTATCCCTCCTTCAAGGTATTTTTATCACCGCGCCAGGACGCGGTTTGGGTCGGTGGGGGTGGGGTAAAGAAAACCACCCACCTCCCACCGACCTTACTCAGTGCTGGCTATGTATTAGTAGCCAGACGGAACGACTAGGTCGCGGATTACCGCGTTGTGGTTCGGGTAGTAGCACCCGAACTCAGTGTGCATCTCAAGCGTGGCCGTGTAGGCCAGGCTGTTCTCCTTGCGGTGCAGGATGGCCCCGTCCTGCTCCATCCAGCCGATGTCCTTCAGCATGAAGAACCGCAGGCTGTCCTCGTCGAGCAGGTAGACCACGTCCTTGGGGCACTCACGGCTGACGAACCAAGGCCGGCCGTTGTACTCCAAGGCGTCGAAGTTCACACCGCCGTCGAACTTCATGACGTTGACGAACCGGCGGTCCGCAAGGAGGATCTGGACGTAAGCCTGTCTCTGGGCCAGGTGGCTGTAGATGGCAGTGGGCCTGGCACCCGAGACCGTCCATACCTGGTCCTCAGCGGCCTGAAGGAGCTCAAGGGACAACCCCCTCGGCGTTCCGGCGTTGGCCAGAACGACAGCCTTCCACAGGGGGTAGGTGCTACGGCTGATGCTGAAGAGGGTGCTGACGTAAGTGCCGTCGTCCACGATCCCCAGAAGGCCCATGATGTTCAGGCCACGGCCGACGAACCCCGTGGACGGGTCGCCACGGAACACGAAGTCGTTGACAGCCCAGTCTGGGGTACCAGTGATGTCCTCGACCGTCCTCACCTCGCCCGTCACGTAGTCCACAGACCGGACGGTCAGGAAAGAGGGGGAGGTACGGGTGGTACCACCGGTACGGGCGCTCGCGGCCTTCAAGACCATGCCGGGACGCAGAGTGCCGGGGTTGTCAACGTAGAAGTTGTCGTTGGCGGCGCTCAGGGCCTGGGTGATCCTGGCCAGGGCACCGGTGCCGTCACCCTGCAACTGGGTCTCAAGCTCCTTCTTCAGGTTGTTCGTGACCTGAGTGAGCTTGAACTCCAGAGCCTGGGTGAAGGCCCCCGCGTCGGACTTCGTGGCCTCGATCACCTTGGTCGTGATCTCCACGCGGCCCCACAAGGTGCGGATAGGCACGATGGCCTGGACTACGTCCTCGTTGCCACCAGTCGGGATGGTGCCGTCCTCCGCGATGGCGCCGACGCTCTCAGACCACTTCAAGTGGACTGGGAAGATGGCCTGGCGGCCGACGATGCTCTCGCGGTCTCTACGTACTCTGTTGTACAAGGGGATTTCAGCGTTGAACTGGGTCCTGATAGGGCCAATATAGAAGTCCTTCAGGATCCCGTTCAGGGTACTCATCGTTTCAAGAGCCATCGAACATACACCTCCTGACTAAGGGGTAGTGTTGATGGCCGCTTGGTGGCTGGCGCTTTACCTGGCCTGCTTTACCAGGCTTGCTTTACCGTCTAGAGAGGAACCCAGCCTGCACCAGCCGTTCGATGGCAGCCCTGCGAGCCTCGTCGAACGAGGTGGGGACGCTGACCTTACCGGCTGCACCCCCGGCCCTGGCGGCCGGCGCAGCCACTCTGGCCTTGGCGTTCTCGACCCTCTTCTGCACAGCCCCGCGTTCACGCTCCTGGTAGAACTTGTGCCAGTGCTCGTGGCTTGCCTTGGCCAGCTCCTCCAGGTTGGCGTCTTGGGACTGCGTGAAGGCCGCCACCACCTCGTCTTCGTACAAGAAGGGGTATTTTTCCTTGAGCTGTGGCAACTGGGCCCTTGCATACGCCTCCCTCTGGGCATAGTACTGCTGCCAGAGGTACTGGTTGTACATGTTCACCTTGTTCTGGTAGTCGGCGTACAGAGTCGCCAGTTGCTGCTTCAAGGTGTTCAGCTCCCGTACGACTGGGTCTTCTGCCTCCGTCTGTGCGGGCTGCTGCTGCCCCCACTGCTGTGGCTGCTGCTGCTGTTGGCCGTAGAGGAGCTCTACGACCTTCTGTCGCAGCATCTCCACCAGCTCGGGATACTGCTGCAGGGTGTTCCAAGCTTCGGCGGCCTGTCGAAGCTGTTCTATCTGCCGCCTCTCCTCTGCAAGCTGGGCCGTCTTGATGCGGTAGTCCCGCTCAAGCATGCCGCCCTTTATTAATTCTTTCAGCTCGGAGAGACGGTAGGACTTACCGTCTATCTCGTAGACGGGCTCGTCCTGACTGGGTCCCTGCTCCTCCCCGCCCCACGTTCCAGCCTCCTCAGTGCCGGTCTGGCCGGTTGACTCCCACTGGAGTTCCTCGCCACCAGACGACCCCGAGGATTCGCCGTAGCCCTGCGAGTAGAGCTCTTCCATGATGTCCTCCTATTGTTCAGGTGCCGCTTGGCCCTTTCTCCCAGTTACCCGGGAGTTCGAGCTGCACGTCGCACCCGTATGTACTACACCTACTCGGATTCGAGACCGAAAGACGGAGTTCTGGCCCGTACCACCCCGCCAAGCGCCTGCCCGCGGCCGATCGGGACAGACAGTACGGGGGAGGCCGGTTTGAACTCCTCCCCCTCCATCTCTGGAGAGGACCCGGATACTACACGGTCAAGTGCCGTTACAGCTTTCTCAGCGGCCTTCGCCAGCTCGTCTAGAGCTGCCATAGCCTCCCGGTCTAGTAACCCCTCTTCCTGGACCATGGCGATAATGCCGAGAAGTGCGTCTATAGCCTCGGATAAATCCGTTATAAACTGGGGTGGAAGTGGTCTAGCCGGCCCCGCCTCGGGGGCCATGCTCTCCGGAACTGGACCTCCATCAATAGGTCTGGGCATGTCTTACTCCTCCTCTTCGAGGTATTTGGCTAACGGCCCTCCAGGGTTGGGGATTCCGACCCCCTCCTTCTCCAACTCTGCCTGGTAATCTTTGCCCCTGCCATCTGCTGACTCCCAGTAATTACAGCACCCATCTTTCTTGGATACTGTAAACCCGAACTTTGCACACATCGAACCTTCTAAATATTCGCAGTTCCCACACTTTGGTCCACCGGGGTACTCTACGTACCCGGCCTTAGCCCTTGCCGCCGCCTCAAGCTGGTATGCCATTTTACTTGTGGAACCTCCTGAGTAGTCTGGCGAGCCTGACCCTTCTCAGCAGGGTGGTGTTACCGCTCTCCTTGGCCCGTCGCTCCATGACATCCAGGTCAGACGCGGATAGAGGCTCGTCCCCCTTGATTAATCCCATCCTTGAGGCTGTGGCGCGAAGGGCCCCAGGGTTCTTGATGGCTTTCTGGATCCACTTCCTCTCAGCCATCCTTATTCCACCTCCGCCATGCGCTTTGCTAGGAGCCTGAGCTTTCTCACACGCGTCAACAGTCTTCGTATTCTCATTTCGTCTTTCTCGTCGTCCTGCTGGAGGAAGTCAAGAACCCTCCTCCTCGCTTTTGTCTTTCTTGTAGTTATAAATAGGTCCTTTACCGCCCTGCCGTCTGACGGAATGTAGAAGTTTTTCAATATCCCAGAGTCCTGCTCTAGTGGCACTACCCACCTCGACTGAGAATAGACGCCAGGACTTCAGGTGGTGGCATCTGTGGCATCATTGCCGCCCCCTGTGGTCCCGCTGGTGGCGGTGGAGGAGGCGGAGGTGGGGGCGGCGCTCCCGGGCCAGATGGTGGCGGCCCGGCCATCCCTGGTAGTGGCCCTGGGCCCTGTGGCCCAGGTGGCACCGGCGGTCCTCCAGGACCTGGCGCTCCTGGCGGCGCCGCCCCTTCACTCATGATCACCGACTGTACTTCACTAATCCTCTTCTGTACTTCTGTCTGCTGCGCGGCCTGCTTCACCATAATCTGCTTCAGCCGCTCTTCGTGCATCTCCATATGCTTCCGAATCAAGTCAATGGACTCGTGCTCCATGTCCTCTAAAGCCAGCTCCTTGATGAACCGGCCGTGTATCTGTAGGTGAAGCAGGTGGTTGTCCAGTTCGCCCGGCTCGAACAGTGTCTTGTTGTCCCGCATCTCGATGTTCTCGAACCGGGCTAGCTTGATGTCTATGTCGTCCTCGTAGTACTTCTCTACCGCAGACTCCATCTCCAGGAACCGGAACAGCCTCGCCTCGTCTACTTTTCCGTCCGGTGTCCTGAAGGCGCCGCGGTCCAACAACTCGAAGGCGAACTGGATACGGGCGGCCTTGCTCAACGGGATAGAGCTGCCTATGTCGAGGATGATCCTGTACCGCCCTTCTAGTTTCTCCCGGTTGAATTCCAAGGACTCGACTTTATCCCCGAGCCTCGCGTAGACGATTCTGGTTTCTGTGTAAAACTGTCTGGCAAGCTCGATTACCTGTTCGGCTGTTTCCTGCCACCCCTGCTCGTTCCACGTCAGGATAGGCCCGAGCGGGGTCTCGTCAGCTTCCTGGAGGATCGCTATACCGGCTGCCGTCCGGACTCCCGGAGGGTTCATCCCCCGGCTGACCCAGTGGAGGGAAGACACCTCCATGAAGTCCTGCTCGATCATCTGCAGTTCTGACAGCACGTATCCAG
The DNA here is from genome assembly GCA_038740895.1 of Candidatus Caldarchaeum sp. Taxonomy (GTDB): domain Archaea; phylum Thermoproteota; class Nitrososphaeria_A; order Caldarchaeales; family Caldarchaeaceae; genus Caldarchaeum. The sequence continues at coordinate 2,167 of JAVYLK010000046.1, read as the reverse complement.
GAATTGGCGGTGGGACCCACGGCTCCGGCCGCCCACCGAGCGGGTTGTACCAGACTTTCTCTCCAGCTTCTGTGGTGAACGCGTCTGGCGAGACCTCAGCAGTCGTCGGGATCAAGACCTTCGGCCGCGTAAGGGCGATCTTGTTCTCTATCAGCATCGACTTGCTGAGGTTCAGGTTCTTCTGAATCGGTATCAACTGCTCGATCAAAGACATACCCCAGAACCTTCCAGGGATGGGGATAAAGTCGAATTTTACGAGGGGAATTCTCAGGTGGTCGTAAGGCAACTTGTCTTCCATGACCACCCAGTTCCCCATCCCTGCGGCTATGGCATGCCTTCCTCTGGGGTATCTCTTACTTGGCCTCTCGTAGTACTCGATCAGCCTGGCGTGGTCCTTGATCGGATAAACAAGCGGCTTGGTGGATCCAGGCGCTACCATCAGGGGGTCCGCAAACCACGAAGCTATCATCTCCAAGCCGCTTTCCGCGTGGATCTCGTCCGCGTCCTCGGGGAACATCTCTTTCAGTATGTCTACGGGGACGGCCTTTACGTGGAATACAAACCTACACTCTTCCCAGCTCCTCGCGGACGGGTCCGGGTAGACTTCAAACGGTGACACTACGTCTACCCGAATATCCCCCATCCTCTGCACGGCCGCATCAGGGTTTCTTATTAGCTCCTCGCTCTCTACAGCCTCCGGTATTTCAATCAAGTCCCCTGAATCATGATCCCACCAGACTGTCAAAAAGGCGGATCCACACGCTAGCATCCACCCATACAGTTCTATGGCCTTCTGCTTGTCCAGCCTCTCCTTTATCCAGACGTACTTCAGAAGCTTGTCGGCCACCTTTGCGGCCATCATGTCTGCTTCGCTTCCTGTGGCCGGAATTGCCTCTGGGACGGGACGTATCTTTGCGAGCCTTCCTAGGTACATCCGCCAGGTTGGCAGTATCCTGTTGCTGACGTACCGTACCCTCCAGGGTGGCGCCGGGACCTCTTCCAGTCTCCTGCTTCCCCGGTTGATCGTGGTATACTGTCTCCCGATCAGCCAGGCTATGTTCAGACGCCACTGGCTTTCGACCGTCCATCGGTGGTCAGTAGCCTCCCTTAGTCTGGATTCGAGGTCGGTGGACACGGGTTAGGTCTCCTGGTAGAACTTTTCTTCTTCCCGCATGATCTGCATTAGCTCTTCCGCCCGCTTCCTACTCCTCTCAGCTATTATAGCCTCAAGCTCGTCATCCGGGCCGATAGACCGTATTGAATTTTTCGGGAGGCTCTTTATTGCGTCCACAACGGCCTTAGTCTCTTCCAGTCGGTTATTCAAGTGTTTGATTTCCCATCTAGCGTTATTTAGGGACACCGATACCCAAACAAGTACGAGTATGGCAAGACAGGATACTAAAATGGAGAAAGCCACCAGGAGATACAATGTAGTGATGAACCCCATTAGGCTTCTCCCGTCTTTTCTTTCTTGTTCGACCGCAGTAAGTACCTGACCGCCGACCGCATCCTTTCTGGGTCCATCCCCAGGAGCTGGACCCAAAGGTCGAAGTTGTAGGAATCTATGAACTCTATAGCTTCTTTATTGCCTTCCATAGCGTCCTCGAACGCCGTCCTCAACACCGCCTCAGCTAGTGCCCGCACTCCAGACTTCTTGGTAGAACTAGAACCAGGGCTCTTCATCTTTCATTTCTATGTCCCGGACCGGTATCGGCGTCGGTGACGGGTGTGACACTAAGAGGTACCTAAGAGCGTCCACGCTGTGGTCCTTGTACTTCCTGGGTTTCTCCGGCTGGTTCTTGATCCTGTGCCGTCTTAGGGGTAACTCGTGCCAGATGTATTCCTTTATCTCTCGAATAAGGTTAGGACACTTTCCTCGGATGATTTGTAGCCTGGGCCTCCCTGTTTCTGGGTCAAGCTCGTTCATGTACCGCTTTACCACCGGGATCCCCGAAGAGTACTTATTGTCCTTGCACTTCGCTACAGGAATCCCAAAGCTTGTGTACACGTGCGCTGCAGAAACGCCGCTAGTGCCTTCTTTGTTGAAGGCTGACGGGTCTATAACCGTCCACATGTACCGATAGTTACCACTTTTCTCCTTGATGGCCCTAGCGTGCTCCTGCACTGTGTCCGCCATGCCGTAGTACTCGTCGTATATGTACACCGT
>JAVYLK010000045.1:0-10516 GCA_038740895.1 Candidatus Caldarchaeum sp. | reverse complement strand
GGCTGGCCGGGGCCATCGTCAGGCTGAGCGATGGCTGCTACGTCTACGCGGGACCAACGCGCGGCCTCCTCGCGGCTTGCGAGTGGCCGGAGCCAGACCCCGACCTTATCCCCAAAGATGGCCCACCCCCTCTGTCGACGAAAAACCTCCGTGCGTGGTGGAGTGTCTCTGGGTACGAAGGCTCCGGCATGAGAGTTCGGGGTGAACTAGCCGGGAGCTTTTTCGCTCTAGAGGAGGGGCGGGGCTGGGGCCAGTGGACCCCGTGCCGTAACGACTGGCGGTGGCGGGTCGGGTCCATGCTGACCGCGATGCGGCGCGCGGCTCGGGCATGGGCGCCGTACCCAATTCGGTACGCCCCTAGCTACGATCCGACGTGCGGTTACCGCGTCCCAGTACTTGTGCCCGGATGGAGCGATGCGATCTTGGTCGTCGCTCCACGCGGGCCAGTGGAGGAGCGCAAGTTCAGTTGGCGCGCGAAGAGTGTCCGCGTGCTAGCGGTGGTGACTGACCAGAACGCCGCAGTAGAGGACGCGGATGGCATCCCGGTGGTCCATGTACGGCGTGCCCTGGGCCCATGGGTCGCCCAGCGGCTCGCCCTAGAGCGCTGGGAGATGGAAACGGCGGCGGAGGAGCTCGCGAGGTGATCAGCAACTCGATCCGCAGGCGGAGGCAAAGGGGCGGGTGCACGGAGCGCAGCCACGTAACGAGGTGGGAACCATGGAGCTAAAGGAGTACGAGCACCTCTGGATCTCAGAGGTACGTAACACACAAGAAGTCTTGGAGCAGCTCGTTACGCTTCTCAAGACGAAGCAGCACCTGCCAAGGGTGCGCGCCCCGCAGCTACAAATTGGGCCATATACGTGGCCCGATACCCTGCAGTACCCGGGAGACCTCTGTATCGTGTGGAGAAAGACCTATGATGTGCCACTCCCGGGGGGCCGCAGGGAGCGTGTGTCTATCACCGGTATTAGACTCAACGAAGTGGCACGCACGCCTGGCGACCTGCACCGTGCGATTGAGAAGATTAGGTGGATCAGGAGGTGGTGTCTGGCGCGAATCGACGGGATCCGCCGAGCCGAGGCGGAGTTACTCCGCCAGCAGAAGGACCACGTAGAGTGGCTGGCCCGGGAGCGGGCTGCGCAAGAACTCGCACGATAGGTTCCAGAACGGTGTCCATATAGTGGGAGGCGAGCTCCTGCCGACCGGCGGACGGCACGGAATACGCGCCTCTCCGGCGGCCCGGATTTGGTCATAAGGCCGGAAGATTTGTCAGAGAAGTAAAGGGGGTAGTGTGCTTTGTGGCCGTTCACTAAAAAACAAAAGCTGGAGATAGCTCTAAGTAATAACATCATCCTGAAAGACATTTGGCCTGAGCCAGTAGACCACCTGCCGAAAATAAAAAACCTGAAAATACTGAAGCTAAATGTTGGAAGATCTTCCCCAAAGGTCGCCGCCGTCCTCAACGGCGACATGCTCTTGCAGGAATGGACTTACACGTTCGGCAGGTACCATCTAGCTCCAATAATATGGCCCGAAGTGGATGAGACCTTTGAATGGAAAAAGGGTTCCATTACGACAGCCCTAATAACAGCAGTGGAAGAAACTCCACTATTACCAGTAACTTACAAAGCCCTATATTACTACGGCGTGAAACACGGAAGTAGGTACGTCGCGCCCAAAAGAATAATGCAAACGCCAGTATGCAGGGTAGACCCTGACCACGACCCACCAGAGGATAGGTGCTCTTGCGGGTACCACTGTGCCTACTTAGTTTCCGAATTGTGGAAGAACTTCAAACCATGGAACATAGTAGGAGTTTTGGTGGTAACTCCATTAGGTAGGACGGTATGGCACGACAACGCATGTAGGTCAGAAGCTTACCAAATCCATGCCGCTGTAGTGGGAAAAAGCTGGGAACCAGTACCATCATACGGGTGGGATACAAGTATTCCAATTATCAGGACAAAAAATGTACTAATCCCGTGGATGTCCCATGAAATAGCGAGGGAGGTAAAGGCTATGGTCGACATTGGCATCGTAGGGACGGACACGAGAACGTAGCGAAAGCCAGGAGGTGGGCGTAAATGTTATACAAGCCGCCATCGGAAGTATGGCCAGAGCCCGACGAATGGGCGAGGAGGCGTATTAAACACTCCTTCAATCCTCTAGACTGTGCGTGGTACATAGACGAATTTGCAATCATGGTGAGCAGAAACGACCGTATAACAGTCACAACGCCCGTGAAAAGACCGGAGGGGGTAATAACTCTTGTGCTGATCAGCGAGGAAACAAACTTATGGCCGTGGCCGCCAATCGACAAGGACGTGGAGTGGAAGGCCGCATCGGCGCTTACGGCCGCCAGGAAGGTTGTCAAGGATAAAGGAAGGCCGTTAGACCCTGTAGGATTCAAAGCATTGTATAACACCGGAGTGATGACAGAGCTATTACGAGAAGACCCGAGGGTTGAATTCCTAATCCCGAGGTTTGAATACCCAAGCCGTATAGTAGGACCGGCTACATGTTTCAAAAAACGGAAGAGACATAATCCGCCGGAAGTCAGGTGCAGGTGCGGGTTCCACGCAGCGAGGTCCGTAGTGGAATTAACATGGTGGCTAGAAATACTACCACCAGAGAGGCCGGTAGGTCTAATGGTAGTAACCCCTGTTGGTCGTACAATCTGGCATAGTAACGCCTGGAGGGCCGAAAGTTATCAAGTACATGCGGCGATAGTGCCTAACGAATGGGATGTCCCAGAAGGCTGGAACAAGGAGGTGCCAGTAGTAAAAACGGATATGGGATTAGTACCTTGGAAAGCGTATCAAATCGCCGAGGAGGTGAAAGTTATGATCGATATCTGGGAGGAGGGACAGAGTGGTAACGATTGAAAGACAAATGGTCGGGACAGTCGTCCTCGTAATTACGTACTATCTATTAACCATCGTACCCAAAGCAACATTGCCACTAGCCATACTGGCGTTCATCACAGGATTAGTAATAAACCTAACACCAATCGAAAAAATCGCGGAAGAGGCAATAACAGACGACTTGGACCAGACGGAAGAGGAACAGGATAATGAAGAAGATGAAAAATCAGTTGAGGATGCTGAAGCTAACAGCAATCACAATATCCATTGGTACGTCAACCTAGTACTTCTTACTCCCGTGGTTGAAGAGACTGTGTTCAGAATCATCCCATTCCTGCTCGGAGGAGAAAAGGCCGCGGCCATGGTTACAGGCGCATCACTAATAATGCATGCTACAAGGTCTAACGTGGGAATGGTAGCACTCGGAGTGGCGCACGCAGTATTCCTAGCAGCCCTGCATATCCACGTTCTAGCACCGGTTGTTTTTCACCTGGTATGGAACGCCACAGTAGCAGCTTACCTAGCCATACAAAAAAGAAAAAAGCCTGCCGCAGCCTTGGATACCGCGGCAGGCCCTACTAATAGACAACCTTAAACCACGAGATAACCGTTAGGTTCCAGCGTTGTATCGATCCGCCACGGGGAGAACGGAAGCTCGACATGACAGTTGACCTGACGGTCGTTCATGTTGATCACGATCGCACGACCGGACTTGTACGCTGCATAAACTCCCCTCCAAACCCAGTTCGTGGTGGCTGAAGGGGGTTCCAAAGGTGGCGATGCGGCTGCTCTCTGCCACGGTTGAGGGTCTAGAATCAAGGACTCGTTCTGCCGCAGCCACCGCGCTACGTTGAGCACGTCTTGCCATACCCGATCGATCCGCGGACGTAGTGTCTCAACTGTAGTGCACCCGGTGATGTTCTGGTTTGCGCCCCACAAGACGTCGAAGTGTTTCACGTTCATAGCCACACCGAGCAGGAATGCCCTCCAGACCTCGTTAGTGCTCGGAATACCTGGAGAGCAGTTTCCTATAAAGCTCGCAAACTCCGCCACCGGCGTGATCGACAGGGACCGGACGAACCTGTTCCCATAGTCCCACTCAGTTTGCTGTTTTGTCAGCTCGTCGTAGATTCGGCTGATCCGGGAGTCGGGTGTGAACTCACTGATTGTAAGCTCCGGCACCGGGTGCTCGAACGCGTCGTAGGCTCCGGGCTCTTGGTGTCCGGCGAGGACCATGACCAGGTCTCCACACAAGCCCTTTGCACCAGCGCGCTTAGCACGGTCACGTTTCGACAACCAGTCCTGGAGGGACCCGTTAGCCCCGTGGAACTCGTGTTCGAACTGGAAGGAAAGAACCGGCTTCGACAGGCTTTCAGACACGACTTGCTCGATAGAGGTGCCGTCCGGTGGAGTGGCCGCCTTCAAAACGTACCACCAATCATCCTCCACCTCGGGGACCCACCAGTTCAGAGCAGCCAAGGCGTTGAAACCAGCCCCTTTAGCCTCAGAGAGCCTAGATGTGAGCTCACCGGTCCTGAGCCACGCTCCGCCTTCCCAACCGACAAACTTGTTCAAGCTAAGGACCAGGATACTCCTACCATCTACAAGGAACTCACCGCCAGGCCCAATACTCACATGTGCTCCAGGAACAGGGCCAACTATACTTTTGGGGTAGCAGTCACCTCAACCCCAGGAATCGGAGCACCAGTCCTACGATCCACCACAACCACTCGAATACGTCCCTTGTTCGCCTGCAACTGAAAGGGCATTTCGACCTCCTGATCCGGGGATATTACCGGGCTGTCCAGGCTTTCTGTCCTGTACCCAGTCTTAGATACGGTAACCGTATAAGCTACACCAGGGTCGACCTCAAGAACAGCAACACCATTTTGGTCAGTCGTCATGTCAGCACCTCCTCTGTTTTGTCTTTAGTACTACACCAAACTCTCAACTGGCGCGCCCGGAGGGACTCGAACCCCCGACATGCTGCTTAGAAGGCAGCCACTCTGTCCCCTGAGCTACGGGCGCAATCACGGGATAATAACAATGGACAGAGCCCCGCCGTCTTCGTCGTCTTTCACAACAATTACGTCCCCGTTCTTCTGTAACCTTTTGACCGCCTTCGTGATCTTGGATATAGGGTACGTTGGCAACTTACATTCTTTAGGTACTACCCTGTCCATAACCTTGGAATAACTGTAGTGCTTGTTACAGTTCTTACAGTAGAAAGCATTATACGTGGTGCCATCCGGCAACCTCACCACGATACTGTCGAGGAAAAACGAACAAGTTGTGCAGCGAAAATCCTCACTCAATTCAACTCAACCCCACCCTAGCTGCTTTCCTAAAGGCTTCAACAATCTTGTCTATTGTCTCTTGTGGGATCTTTAGGTCTTCAAGCTCCTGGCGAGTAACCTCATGCACCGCCACGTCACCTGAGACACCCAGACGGTTCTTCACAGCACACGAATGGCAGACAACGGGTGGATTACGGAAAGCCGACAGGAGACGCGAAGAAACAACCGTGAACACCCCACACTCTTCACACTTCCTGAAAGTCCAGTCCTCGAAGAACCCGTCTTCGTACCGCCTAACTGACCAGGCGGCCAGGCCGACGATGACAACATGACTGTCCTTTCTCTTCCTAGCCATGCTCGATCTCGAACCACCGGCCGTTCCTCACCAACCAGACCGGCGCGGGCTTCTTCCCCCATCTTACCTTGGCGAAGGTCAGCTTCACAAGGTCCGCGCTCTCCGAATCGTCGTCCTCAGGTGTAGTCAGGAGGAGGCCAAGGTCAACAGGGTGCACCCAACGCATGCTACCGAGGTGGGCCTCTATAGCGGCCCGTTTGAACCCCGTTGACTTGGCCACGTGGTGTATATATAATACTGACACGTTGCACTTGCTCCGAAGTTTCTTCAACGAGTCGACCACAGCGGCAACAGCGTTAGGGTCTATCTCGTCTGAAACGTGGAAATCCCGGATAGTGTCGAAGATCACGACTTCAGGCTTGTAGATGTCGCATAACTGGGTTATGATTTCGAACCCAGCGTCGGAGTCTACCCTGACAGGCTCTATAAAATTGGCGAGGAACACACCCCACTTGGAGTCGGGGCATCTCTTGATAGCCTCGTCCACCAAATAACGGACCATCGTGATAGGGTTGTCAGCTTGTAAGTAAAGAACTTTCCGCTTCTTCGGGATGTCCCACAGGAGAAACTTACTGCCTGACGCGATGCAGGCAGACAACTGTATAGCAAGAGTGCTCTTGCCTGACCCAGGGTGCCCCGCCAGTTGGGCCAGCCCCATAACCGGCAATATACCCTCTATCACCCACTCAGGTTCAACAGGCACAGTGTCAATAAACTCCCCTAGAGCACAGCACTCTATAGACGAAATCTTCCTGTAGGTCCCAACCAGAGAAGAAACACGAGCGGCGACTTCAGAACCTACTAAGGAGGAGAGCATCTGGTGGCCAGCGACGATGTCACCACTGTAGACCTTGTTGTAAGTGTCTACAATGACGCGTTTCCTGTCCTCCTCCTCTTTGTCTCCGGACACGTCCATCAGCTTGTTGAGGACGTATTCAACGTCCTGCCATCTATACCCGCGCTTTGACAGCAGACCAGCAATAGCAAGGGAAAGGGAGTGCCTTTTCCCCTCAGTCCAGAACGGGGCCAGCTCCCCTACAACCTTATCGGCCACGTCGAGCGGGAGTACCTTTGACCCTAACGGGTTGGGTGGTTCCTTCGGGCTATCCTGAGCTTTGGTCACGATCTTGTCCAGGATCGCAGGAGGAAGCGGTGAAACACCGTTAGTGCCGTAAGAAATCCACTCGTACCTCACCCCAGACTGGTGCAAAGACGGAGGAGCAACAACGTACCCGCCGTCCCCACGTATGTCGATACCGGGGAATATGTCGACCGTGTTCTTCACTTTGCTGACGCCGTCAGGGTAAGCGTAGTACAGGTGTATTCCCCCTCCCCCAGTGCGGACCATGTAATTCGACTGGAGGGAGAGGGAAGCCATAGTGTCCAAGCCCCCCCTAGAAGCGTCTACGTCAACGACTACGATGCCACTTACCTTGCCCGTGACCACGCCTATGTTCATCTCGTCCCAAGAAAACCACCCTTTCACTTCAGCTACGCTGGGCCTTTCTACTTGGTACCTGGACCACTCGACGTAAGGGGTCTTGCCCTCAGGGTCTATAGGTATCACAGACCATCCACGCGAAAGGTACTCCAGAGCGTACTCCAACGTAGACTTAGCAGCAACTGCCACGGCGGTACCTCCCCCAGAAAGTGTAGAAACTGGAGGGGACTCCAGGGCAACCTTCTCCCCGCCTCCGGGGGAGGTGGGGTGCAAGAGGTAAGGGGAGAGGCTGCCCCAGGAGTCCCCGTACTTAGCCTCCACACTTATTGGCACTTCCATCTTGACACCGTAATCCGAAAACGGTGGGGATGTAGTGATCTTGAAAACTTCTCGTAAATACTCGTCTACTCTATCTTCCGGGACCTCAGCCAGCACGCTGTCGTGTACGACGTTAACCAGCTTCGCCCCAAGGGAATCAGCCACTTTCAATATCGCAGGGAGACATATCCACATAGTGTCGGCCGCGGGGCTCTGGACGACGAAGTTAGCGGCCTCGCGTTTCGCGTGGTCCTCAGGAACTCCGGGGACATACCGGAACACACGACCAAATGGGCTCCTGACGTACCCCATGGAAGAAAAGTAACGGCTGATACGGGTGTGGGCCCTGACAACACCGGGGAACTGTGTGTGAAATGCATCATGCAGTTTCCTGGCAAGCGTCAGAACAGGGTCCGGCCCGATCTGGTCGCTAGACACCCCGCTCGACAGGAGTATGTTCCTGGCGGACTCTGGTGTAACGAGGTCGTCCTGCCTCAGGATATTAGCCAGCTTGCCAGGACCGGCCCCGTAACCAAGAGAAAAGTTGGCGGTCTTCCCAAGAGTGCGTTCCTCTGACGAAATTTCACTCTCGTCCTTCCCCAGAGCAATAGCTGCCGTCTTCCTGTGCACGTCCAGCCCATTCACCATCGCCTCTTTCAGTACCTTCTCGTCGTAGACCTCCGCCATCCACCGCAACTCTATCTGGCTGAAGTCCACCTCGACCAGCTTGAAACCACGCCTTGCCTTAACTATATCCCTGATTCCAGGGCCCCTCTCGAAATTCTGGATATTGGGGTCAGACGTGGAAGAACGGCCGCTTACAGTACCAGCAATGTTGATCCTAGCGTGGACCCTCCCGTCAACCGGCGAGAGGTTGGAACGGACCGACTTTATCGCCATCAACCTCTTGCTCCAAGCCCTGTATTCCAAGAGCTTGTCAATGACCTCGTGTGTCCCACGTATCACACGGAGGGAATCGTCACTGGTACTGGGGACACCTGTATCAGTTTTGTTCACAACAGGGAGTTTCAAATAGCCGAAAAGGTACTCAGAAACCTGCTTTGGGCTTCCCCAATTTACTTTCTTGCCGTCCCGACCAGCAATTTCGTCGAGAGCAGCAGAAACGGCTTCGAGGGTGGACTTACAGTAGGCTTCATAACGGTCCAGTGATTCTTCGTCTACCGGGAGACCATTCCACTGGATATCAGACAGGACAAAAGAAGCCGGCATGACTATCCGCCTGTAGACTTTCAGCAGCTTCTCGTCCTTGGCTAACTCCGTCATCAAACTCTCGTAAAGCCGCCAGGAGACAAAACAGTCCATCGCGTTGTACTTCGCAATCTGGTCGTCAGACAACAAGGAAGCGTCTGAGTAAACGACTTTCTGTACTGTGAGCCCTTGAGCCACGTTCTCAAGCCAGTAAGGTTCGACACCTACAACTGACCTGGCCAACTCTTTCAGACTCAAAGACGGAGTACGGCCGGCGTACAGAAGGTGTGCGGCCAGGTAAGTATCGTCAGTAAAGTACTGTTCACGGTCCACCAGGCCGTAATAACGGAGCACCTGGTAGTCGTAGGACACGTTGTGACCTACACGGACCACAGTATTTTCAAAAAGTTTCCTGAAGTACGGGGAAATAGACTCAATAACGGAACTGTCGTAAGCACGAATTGAATAGACAGGGTCGCCAGGGACGTAAATCCCTATCCAGTACAGCTTGCCGCCCATCCAGATGTTGCCGCCGTTGCTCACCTCAACATCGATAGAAACCCTGCCGACCTGCCCCGCCCGTTTGACCACGTGCTCGAAGTCGAACTCGTTTGTCACGATCTCATACCCAGGAAAATCAGGCACAGACCTGTCCCTGCCCTTCCACACGTCCACACCTGCCCGTATGTCGGCCTGAAAGCTAGAAAGGTGCCGTGACATACGGATTACAGCGGCAGGGTGGTAGCACACTACACAGTCTACTTCCCTGTCCCCTATCTTCAGCTTGTGGACAGTTCCGTGCTCTTTCTCGATAGATACCTGTCTGTCTAAAAGGGCGCGGGCGGCGACAGCACCCATCGCCATTACACACTTGACAGACGTCTTCTCAAGGACACCGATCAAATGGTCACGCCACTGCCTTACCTCCTTGGCAGTTGGGGTCCTAGGGGGGCCTCCAAGACACGGCACGGCATTGTACACAAAACAAGCGTCCCTGCTGACACCGTGCTTGAGGAGCTCGTTCCACAAAAGCCTTCCCGATACGCCTACGAACGGCGACCCTGCCTTTATCTCTTCATTGCCTGGAGCCTCACCGATAACGGCTAGAGTAGACGAATAACTACCAGACGGCGGGACGTAAAAAGAACAGGAATCTCCATGGACGGGGCATTTCATAGGCCACCCCCATTCGTGAAATTTTGCGAAGGCGGCGCGTAATTTACGCGAAAATGGCCCTCAAGAATTCAACCGCCTCGTCCATCGAATAACACACTTTGTCGGCATATCGGTACATAATGTCGTATCTCTCAGGCTCCTTGTCCAGGACGATGACCCCCTTCTTACCACGTCCCACCGCATAACCAAACTCAAGGTGACCTGATTTCCCACAGGGCAGCAACAAAACCACAGCGTCCGAACTCTCCAGCCACCTTCTGTCGAAGTTGAATACGTGTTCAACATGCAAACTGTCAAGGGCCTGGACGAAATTATTGCCCCTGGCCTTCTCGTATTTGGTCCACCAGTCGTCCGCTTCAGGGCCAGGGGCGAACCACTCGTCTATAGCGGTAAATCCAGCGTCACGTAGTTTTTTGGCCATCACTGGGACGAAGTCATTTTTCAACGACGAAATCACGTAGACTATCGGCCGTTTCATATCTCAACCACGTTGAGGCCCATAGCCCGGCCCGCCTCTACAACCTCACTCGGAAGCTTGAAATCCCTCCACACGAGCACACCGTTGTCCAAGTAAACCTCGTAAATCTTCAGGTTCCTCCTGGAGATAGTCCTGACGTACATAGAAAAAGCGCCGTCTACATCACCGTAACACATCCCACAAACACGTCCACCGTCAAATAGCCTGCCACACCACGGACACCGTCTCTTCAAGATGCACCCTCCTCCGAAACTTCTCCCAAGACCCAAGCGTAACCCGCAATATCAACAACATTATCGCGCTTGTGTTTGTAGACCTCCCTTGCCAGCTTGACCGCGATCATTGCAATCGCCACATGACTCGGAGTAAACACCTTAC
>JAVYLK010000044.1:0-10545 GCA_038740895.1 Candidatus Caldarchaeum sp. | reverse complement strand
AAAGTAGGACACATATACTGCAGCAATGAAGGCAGCACCCATCAATAAAACACGAAGCCTACTCAAACCAAAGCGAGAGGCAACAGATAAGAGACTTCTGACATGCCCGTCTACAAATATCATAGCCTCATGGCTATATTAAGCTATGTAGGAGGCTATAAAAGTCTGTACAATTGCTGTGTCGCTGGTTGTTGCTGTGTAGGGGGCTGAATAAACCTAAACCCCAGTCCGATCAACAATATGCCAAAGACCACAAGGCTGGGGACGGATGGTTAGATATAGACGAAGAGAAGCTCGTTATAGCCGTTGGAGAGGACCCGGGTATCGACTGGTGTTGAGGATGCTGGGAAAGGGCGTAGAGGACACGGATACGGCAATAGCACTATTACATAACTCAAGACGCAAGAAGGGGCGTAATACCTAGTACCTAGATTTCCGTAGCCGAAGTTATCACCTCCGTTATCTGCAATATGCCGTTGGGTTTGTAATCGGTGTATCTTTATATTCTGGCGAGCGCAAAGACGACTTTATGATCCTCTCGATACGGACCTGCCCGCTAATGTGATGGAACTATGGTGCAAGTGACTTCGGAAGGAGTAGAAATTGTCTATGATGACATGGGAAGTGGAGAGCCTGCTCTGCTCTTTATGCCTGGCTGGTGCTGTAACCGAACCGTCTTTCAAGACCTAGCCCCGCGCTGTAGTGAGCACCGGCGCACACTTGTCCTCGACTGGCGCGGACACGGAGAATCGGGACAGCCTAAGAGCGACTTCGGTTTCGAGGGGTTGGTATCGGATGCCTTAGCGGTAATAAAAGCCAGCGGGTCGCAGCAGGTCATTCCAGTTGCGCTTGCCCACAGCGGCTGGGTTGCTATAGATCTGCGGCGGAGATTAGGGACACAGATTCAAAAACTTGTTCTGATCGACTGGATCGTCCTCGAAGCACCTTGGCCATTTCTCGAAGCTCTAAAGGGAATGCAAGCTCCGGATAAGTGGAGGCAGACAGTGGAGCAGATCTTTTCAATCTGGTTGCAGGGGATAGACAATCAGAAGCTTATCCAGTTTGTGCGCCAAGAGATGGGATCGTATGGGTTTGACATGTGGGCGAGAGCAGCAAGAGAGATCAGTGCAGCCTATGCGGAGGCGGGAAGCCCTCTACATGCTCTTTCTTTGTTGAAGCCACCTTTGCCTGTATTGCATCTGTATGCGCAGCCATCTGATCCTAACTATTTGGACGCTCAACAGAAATTTGCAGCCTCACATCCTTGGTTCAATGTGCGTAGGTTAGACGCGCGCAGCCACTTCCCCATGTTTGAGGTACCTGATCAGATGGCATCCGCGATAGAGCAATTTGTCAGATAGTTGGAATAATGATCGGCCAAAGAGAGAACTGGACTAACTGGGAGCCAAATCAAGAGGACGATTATAAAGAAGCCCTAGAATTTCTGAAGACGCGTGAGAAGACGTTAGAGGATGAGATGAAGGCCGTCTATAAGGTTTATGGTTCAAATCTATCTCAACCCCCACTGTCGGCCGACTGATATGGCTTCTTCATCCATGAGCTGTCTGTCCTTTAATAGCCGCTATGGCTCAACGGAAGCTTATGCTCTTCGTTTTCATCTACGAGTTTATCTGAGCACTCGGGGCTCCTCTGCCCCAGTCTTTTTTCACAACGTGTCCTCAGCAGAGAAGCTGGACTGCATAGTTTGTGCCGTTTATCCCGAGAGCAGAAGCTAACAGTATCATTGAGTTTCTGACAATCTTTATTTATCGCTGTTCCGTATAACATTCTAATGAAGCATAAAAGGAAGAGGCGCCATAGTCACAGATTGCCGGAGGCACTAAAAGCCGTCATCCCGGTTCTTTTATTCTCAGCGTTCGTTATCTGGCTCGTATGGCCTCAGCCTCCTTCCCAGACTCCCACAGCCACGCTTGAAGGCAGGAAACCGGTTCTAAACCCTGACCTGTTCAAAGACGTGGTCAGAGAGGCATATATGACAGCCGAACAGTATCCTGAGCTTCTTGAACAGCTGAAGTGCTACTGTGGCTGCGATAACCCCATGCACAGCCCATACCACAGAAGCCTATATGAATGCTTCACAGACACACATGGATCCAACTGTCAGACATGTGTAAACGAAGCAATCCTTGCAAAAAATCTCTACATAGAGGGTAAAACGCCTTCAGAAATAAGAGCAATAATAGATCAAAAATACGCTCGATAAGGCTGTGTACAAAAGCGTGTGAGACAGACAGTGTGTCCTCAACCTTTTATAAGGCTGAATTGATTGCAGCATCTTTAGCGGCTTTGTAGTATATGCAGCTCGATTATCACTAACGTCTGCTTTCAGGCTTCCTCTTTAACGCTGTGACTGTAATATTCAGTCATTGGATGAAATTTTACAAAGAACCCATACCCAAGTAGAGAGAGTGGCGAACACTTTTCTCGGGATGAGACCCCCTCTTCCTAAGAACTCTACCCTCCGCCAAGGGTTCCTACAGGAAGTACTGAAATTTTTGGTCGGAAGAGAGAGGCATCATGGATATGAGTGGGCGGAGGAGAGGGATTGTTTAGGATTTGCCGGAAGCGTTGTGGTCAAGGTATTCGGTGACTATAACCCAGAACCGCATGAATATCATAACATGTATGGTGTAATCTGGTGTGTTGGATAATTCTTGCTTCGTCCTCATTTATATGCTTTCATGGTTTTGGGGGTGGTGGCATTTCCGTGAATCTGTTGTGTAGGTATGCCTTCCACTCCATTTCCTTGATGTGACGTATTCTCCGAATGTCCTCTTTATGGAGGAGAAGGTTGACTCAGCCATCCATCTATAGCCGTAACTCTTATCAGACCCCACCTCCTATAATCCATCTGCTATACTACAACCTTCCTCTGGATCTGGGTACAGAGTTACTCCTAACCCTAATCCCTGGGTCGATCTTTCTCCATTCCAAGTAGTTGAAGCTGGCTCTAGTATCATATCCCCTGTCCCCAAGGACTCCTACTACCCTACATCTCTGCATAGCCTCATCTACCAGCGGTTTAAGCATCCTTGAATCCATCACCTTTTAGCGATACTATCTTCCTCCTCATCTTAGGCCCGTATAACTCCCTCATCCACTATTATGCACCTTCACTCCAGTGGCATCCACCGCTAATACGACTCCCCCACCGCAGTCCACTACCGTCTCATCTATAGAAGGCCTGAGCCTTGAACCCCTCTCCCATATTAAGCCTCTTAACCCTCTTGGACAGAGCTCTCACTATGCCTGTAACCAACCCTAACGAAATGCTTCATGTCGACTAGGCGTCCTATTGAAGCTGTCTGGACACCGGTATGGTGCGCCTACCTTGCCGTCGTTCATCGATTCGAGCTCCTCCATCTATCCAGGACATCGAACGAGAATAGGATCTCCGCCCTCCTCACCAAAGCTTCGTTGTAGACAGCCCAGCCCCTCCTAGCCTTGGACGGCATAGGATAAGGCGTATTAAGTCAGGCCATAAGAATTATCTAACACATCATCCCGGCATAGCCCTCAACACATGCTCACACAGAACAATGTCCTTTTTGATCCAACACCACACAGAAGTATATACAATATATATAATATAGCGGGGGGTGGACTCGAACCACCGATCTCCGGGTTATGAGCCCGGCGGGTTAACCTGGCTACCCTACCCCGCTGCCGCTCCACTCAGTTTCTAGCTTTTGGCCTTAATTATACCTTTGCGTTGCAGTTCCGGCTGAGGAATCCAGCGCTTTAACGCTTTCACGTGTCATAAGCCCAAGCCCTCCTCAATCATCGCCCGAGTTGATGCAAGCTCCGTGCCTCGCCGCTTCCTCCCATTCTTCTACAACACCGCTTCGATTCCTCAGCCCAGCTGTTTTGCGCACGGCAGGCGGGTTCTTGGAGAAAAGGTCTATTTCCACTACGTCGCAGTTCCTCACCAGCCACCCTCCAACGGAAGCACCGGGAAAACCAAGCTCTTCAAACACGACCTAACCATACCCAGCCGAATACATCGCGTACTTGACGCCGTGAGCAGAAAGATGCTCCGCAAACCCGGCTGGAACTTTTTACCCAAGCCTGTGTAATGCTGCCGAGAGAGAATAACGCTTGTGTGAGAGGGGCAGACTAGGCGCGGGGAGGCCAGAACAAGCTTAGGGAGGAGGCCCGAGAACTTTTGCCTCGGCGTGTATTTTTTGAGCATATGTTTAATAGCGTATTTTGCGGTGGCGTGTCATGGCTTTGTTCTTCGGCGCTGTGCTTCCCCGCTACGACGTCGAGTTCAGGAAGGTGGTTGACTTGACGGTTGAGTTTGAGGGGCTGGGTTTTTCATCGATCTGGATGACTGACCATCTGCAGCCCCGCAGGGCGTCTACTGTGTTCGAGACGTGGACTTTGCTTTCGGCGCTAGCCCCCTTGACCGATGTAAGGCTCGGGACCGTGGTTCTTTGCTCGTGTTATCGCCATCCCTCGGTTCTGGCTAAGATGGCGGCCACGCTTGATGTTGTAAGCGGTGGAAGGCTTGAGCTTGGGCTGGGTACCGGTTCGGAGTCGCAGGGGGAGGAGCTTGAGGCGCTCGGGATGGAGGCGTGGCGTGGCTTGGATAGGTTTGAAAGGTTTAGGGAGTATGTTGAGGTTGTGCGTCTCTTGATGACGGACGGTGGATTAGTGGATTACAGCGGTAAGTTTTACAGGCTTTCAAAAGCAGCATGCAACACTCCCTGCATACAGAAGCCGGCTCCACCGATATGGGTTGGCGGTAGGAGGAGTAGAATAGTGTCGGTTGCTGCTGAGGTTGGTGATGGTTGGAACTTTTACGGCGAGACGCTGGAGGAGTATGGGAGAATGGTGAAGTTGTTTGACGATAAGTGTAGACAATTGGGCCGTAGGGTCGTCAAGTCTGTTTTCACGAACGTCGTGATTTATTCCTCGGATTCTGAGAAGAGTGAAAGGATGGCGAAGCTAGGGGTTTTCAGCACGGGTGATGAGGCTTTGAGGAGGACGTTCACGCTTCTTCACGGCAAGCCAGACGAGGTTGTTGAGCAGCTGGAGCGGTTGCAGAGCCTTGGCGTGGGGCTTGTAATAGTGAGGGACATGCATGCAGAGGCGTCGAGCATCCGGGTCTTCGCAAAGGAAGTGATGCCTTCGTTCACCTGACAAACTTTATACGAGTGTTTCACGCAGGCTTAGAGTCTTGGGTAGTTTGGTGGTGTTCACGACAGATGACTCGACGACTATTATGTTGTCCTCGAGCCTAATCCCGAGTCTTCCAGGCAGGTAGATTCCAGGCTCCACGGTGAATATCATGCCAGGTTTCAAGGGTGTCTGGTTTCCTTCCCTGATGTATGGTTCTTCATGGACTTCGACCCCGAGGCCGTGCCCAGTCCTGTGGATGAAATACTCGCCCAGCCCTTCCTCCGATATTCGTCTCCTCGCCGCCCTGTCTAGTGCTTCGGCTGGAACGTTTTCACCAGCTGTGTGGATTGCGTCTAGCTGCGCTTGCTTTACTATGTTGAATAATCGTTGCTGGGTTTCAGACGGTTGTCCCAAAACAATCGTACGGGTTATGTCGGCGTAGTATCCTCGATGGGTTAAAGCAGCGTCGAACACTATGGCTTCGTTTTGATGGATTGTCTTTAGAGTGGGCTCGAGGTGGGGGTTTGCGGCGTTGGGCCCTGACTGGACCAGGCAGTAGGGTGTCTCGGCACCCAGCTCGTAAGAGTTTTTGTAGAAGCTGAACATAACCTGTCTCTCTGTCATCCCCGGCTGCAGCTCCGTCAACGTTCTCAGCATGGCCTCCTGCAGGATGCGGGACGCTTCCCTGTGTCTATCTATCTCTTCAGAGTCTTTACAAACTCTCATCATCCAGAGGATTGAGTCAATCTGGGTGAATTGAAGGCTTGGAGCCTTGCCTTCAACGGTTTTAAAGAAGCTGTAAGGTGTTTTGCCTTCAATTCCTAAGACTCCGGAGAGCCCGGACACCAGTTGTTCGGTAAGGTTCCACGGCCCTGTTTCGTCCCCGTAGGATACGACCTCACAAAACTCTCCCACAGCCTCTACGGCTCTGTTCTCATCCAGCCTCGGAACGACAAGCGTTGGTTTAAGGCCGAAGCCAGCCAGGAGAAACGCAGGCCTCTCAAACACTTCGATCGTGAAGTCGAGAAGGTACCGCATGTTGGCCCCGGGGAGAATCATCACGCCGTCAACCCCCATCCTACGGCTCAGCTCCAAGAGGTTGGCGAGTCTCTTTACGCCAGCCATGACCCTTGCTCGATGGGAGCGGATATAAGCTTGGCGCTAAATATTAAAAACAGTCTAAAATCTTTACGTCTATGTACAGAGTGGCGGTGGATGTTGGGGGAACTTTCACAGACCTCTGCGCTCTCAACGAGGAAAATGGTGAGGTGGTTCTCGGAAAGGGGTTGACCACTTCGCACGACTACTCCGAAGGTGTTATGAGTGTTTTGAGGTCCAGCGGGCTGCGAGGCGAATATATCACGAGGTTTGTGGGCACGGGTTCGACGTTGGTCATCAACGCAATAATAGAGAGGAAAGGTGTGAAGACGGCTTTGGTGACGACTAAGGGGTTTAGAGATGTTCTGGAGATCCAGCGTTCTAACAGGCCTGACATGTACAACTACTCGTACAGGAAGCCTGTGCCGTTTGTTCCCCGCTTCCTCAGGCTCGAGGTCTTGGAGCGTGTCGCATCCGACGGGTCTGTTGTGAGAAAGCTTTCGTCGAGAAGTGTTGCAGCGGTTTTGAAGAAGGCCCGGAGACTAGGGGCCGAGTCGCTCGCTGTCTGTCTCTACAACTCCTACGCCAACCCCGATCACGAGAAAGCTGTCTACCGGATGGCGAAGAAAATCTTCAAGCATGTGTCTGTGTCGCATCAAATCACTCGTGAATGGCGTGAGTACGAGCGGATGAACACGACGGTCCTAGACGCATACGTAAAGCCTATTCTAGATGATTATCTGTCGAGGCTTCAGGCGAAGCTTCGGGAGCTCGGTGTTAAGATTCCTGTTCACGTCATTCAGTCAAACGGCGGAGTGGCTGTACTGGATAAGGCGAGGGATACGCCGATTCTTCAGATTGAGTCTGGGCCTGCTGGGGGAGTGATCGGGGCTAGGGAGCTTGGCGCGGCCATGGGAGTGTTGAACGTGATAAGCCTTGACGTCGGCGGAACGACGGCGAAGGCCTCGCTCATAGAGAACGGGCGGGTCAGGCTCAACCCCGACTACAGGGTTGAGAGGACGCCTTCATACGCAGGATACCCTGTGAAAACGCCTGTCGTGGACATCGTTGAAATAGGTGCAGGAGGAGGAAGCGTAGCGTGGATTGATGAAGTGGGTAGTCTGAAGATTGGCCCGAGAAGCGCCGGAGCTTATCCAGGGCCTGCGTGCTATGGGAGGGGGGGCGTTGAACCAACAGTCACCGACGCCTACTTGGTCGCCGGTATTCTCAACCCGGAGTACTTTCTCGGAAGCGAGATTAAGCTGGATAGTAAAGCTGCTGAAAGAGCTTTGTCGAAGATAGCGGACCACTTCCGTACGTCTGTCGAGGAGGCGGCTGCAGGAGTTATCAGGGTTGCGGCGGGCAACATGGTCAACTTGCTACGCCTGGTCTCGGTCGCCCGAGGATACGACCCTCGGGACTTCACGCTGGTGGCTTTCGGAGGAGCGGGGCCCATGTTCGCTTCGCTGCTCGCCAGGGAGCTTCAGACATCTAGGACGATCATACCCAGAAACCCCGGTGTCTTCTCGGCTTGGGGTATGTTGATGACCGACCTAAGGCATGACTTTAAGATGACGAAGGTGATGAGGCTGGATGAATCAAACGCCGAATCTCTCAACGAATTGTTCAAGTCTTTGGAGGATGAGGGGAGGCAAGTGCTTTCGCAGCAAGGCGTGGAGGAGAAGGACATGTATTTTGTCAGGACCCTTGACCTAAGATACTACGGGCAGGAACACACGGTAAACGTCGATGTTAGTCCAGGCGTTTTCGACGGCGGGAAGATACGTGAAATCGTTGAAAGCTTCCACCAAGCACATCAAAGGGAATACACCTTCAGGCTCGACAGCCCCGTCGAGATTGTGAACCTTCATCTGGCGGCTTTCGCACGGGTATCCAAGCCCCGCATGACCATGCTCGACGAAAGGGGTGGAAGCTTCGAGGAAGCCAGCAAAGGACACAGACGTGTTTACCTTCCCGGCGTTGGCTTCGTCGAAACACCGGTTTACGAAAGGGAGAGGCTACCTGTCGGTAGGTCTAGACGGGGCCCTGCGGTAATCGAGGAGAAGACTTCAACCACTCTGGTGATGCCATACGACAGCTTCCAAGTCGACCAGTTCGGGAATATTGTTTTAACCAGCGGGGAGGTGGCTTAGATGAAGGGCATCGATGCTTTCACGCTGGAAGTCGTCAAGAACAGCTTGATAGCTGTCGCGGAGGAGGAGTTCATAGCCTTCGGAAGAACCAGTAAAAGCCCCGTCATCTACGAGGTTTTAGACTATGCCGTAGCGATAACAAACAATAAGGGAGAGCTGGTCGCACAAGCAAACGGAGTACCAGGCTTTCTCGGAGTGCTCGACCTAGCTGTGAAAGACTGCATCGCAAAATACGGGCTGAACGGTTTCTCAGACGGCGACATCATAATCACCAACATTCCATACTCGCATGGAACCCACCTAAACGACGTGACGCTGATAAGCCCCGTCTTATACGACGGCGAAGTGGTGGCTTTCTCGGTCAACAAGGGCCACTGGAGCGAGGTCGGAGGCATGAGGTTCGGCAGCTGGACCACCGACTCGACAGAGATCTATCAAGAAGGGCTGCAGTTTCCGCTGCTCAAGCTGTTCACAGCTGGCGAGCCCAGCAGGGACCTTTTCGAACTAATCCGCACGAATGTTCGAACGCCTGACATGACGCTCGGCGACATGGAGGCTCAGGCTGCTGCGTTGAGGCTGGGCGGAAGAAGGATCGCTCAGCTTTGCGAAAAATACGGGTCAAGCACCATAACTAAGGCCATGGAGGCCATCATAAAGGAGGGGGAGGAGAGGGCTTACCTTGAGTTGCGTAGGCTTCCGCACGGAACTTTTGAAGCCGAGGACTACATAGACGATGACGGCTTGTCCGACAACCCTGTGTACGTGAAGGCGAGGGTCACGGTATCCGACGACAGCTTTACGGTAGACTACACAGGCTCCTCGCCCCAAGCAAAAGGACCGATAAACTCACCCTATTCTATGACCGTCGCCGCTGCCAAAGTAATGTTCAAAGCCATCACGGACCCTCAGTCCCCCGCCAACGAGGGAGCTTTCAGACCAGTCAAGGTAATCGCTCCAGAAGGATCTGTGTTCCATCCCAAGCCTCCAGCTCCCGTCGCAACATTCTGGGAGGCCGGGTCTTTCGCAGCTGAGTTGATTTGGAAGGCTCTTGCTCCACACGTTCCCGACAAGCTGACTGCAGGCCATTTCCTCAGCGTGTGCGCAACAATCATGGGCGGTGTTGATGACAGAACTGGGAATCCGTTCGCAATAGTCGAGCCTCAGCCGGGAGGATGGGGAGCGGGATACAACAAGGACGGTGAGAGCGGCATGGTGTGCAGCCTTGACGGTGAGACCTACATCATGTCGAACGAAGTAATCGAAGTAAGGTACCCCATTAGAGTCGAGCAGTACAGCCTCAACCTCAGAGACAAGCCGGGTGCTGGAAAGTTTAGAGGAGGTCATGGAATAATCAAGGATTACAGGGTGGTCAACTCTCACGCAATATTCACGGCTTCTTTCGGACGGTCCAAGTTCCCGCCGTGGGGTATGTCAGGCGGAGGAAGAGGCACGCCGAACTACTTCATAATCTACAGGCGGGGAGCGCGACCTTTGAAGACACGCAAGGCTGCTGCGGTGAGGCTGCAGAAGGGCGACTTGGTGAGGCTGGTGACTGGTGGTGGTGGGGGCTACGGAAATCCGAGGGAGCGGGACCGGCAGCTCGTGTTGGAGGACGTTAGGAATGGCTACATCACTCCTAGGGAGGCGTTGACTACTTACGGTGTCAGAGCTAAAGCTTGATCGGCGGAGCCAAGGCCCAAACCATCTTACAGGGCTTGTCGCCTGGGTTTCGAACGTAGTGCTTCGTCCCCTTAGGGTTAAAGATGAAATCAGACTCCTTGATCAAAACCTCGCCGTCCTCTTTCCCGAAAACCGCGGAGCCCTCGACGACGTAAGCCAGTTCGTCGCTCTCCTGATGCTGGCTGAAGCCCTCCACAGGAAGCCTTTGACCCGGCTGCAGCACCACGAGCCCCGCCATCAGAAGCCCGCTCAACCTCTCATCCACTAAAACAGCCACCTTACCGTCTGAACTACTCCAAGTCTTTTCATCCAGGCTGAAGACCATCACCATAGTTGCAGAAAGCTAACACCAACTTTTTAAGCCTCATCTTTCAGACATAAAACATGTCCAAGCGGGTTGCAATAGACATAGGTGGCGGTTTCACAGATTTCTTCGCCATCGACGAGGAAACGGGCGAGGTCGCATGGT
>JAVYLK010000043.1:0-11099 GCA_038740895.1 Candidatus Caldarchaeum sp. | reverse complement strand
TGGAACTCTTTCAATTCCCTCTTGCGGGATCACCGAGTCTGTTTTTGCTGTTTTTCGGGGTTTTACGCCGTTCTGGCTTACCCCTTTTTCAGTTATGGAATGTTTTGGGGTTGTATTTAGGTTTACGCCACAGCCCTCAGAAAGCCTTAAAAACAGGACAAAAAACCAACCGACAAAAACCCCCACGCGGCCGTAGTCTAGTCTGGTAGGACGGCGGGGCCCCGGCCCGCAGGTCCCGGGTTCAAATCCCGGCGGCCGCATCGTTTGAAGCCGTGCATCGCTCGGGAGAAGAATTTTTTCCAGATTTCAACGGCCCTGAGCGGTGGGAGGGGTTGTCGACCTCGCAAAGCTGGTCATGGTTGGGAACGGTGTCGGTTTTTCGTGCTCGTCAGCTGTTTCAGAAGCATGCCGCTGTCCTCCGCAACCAGCCTGACAATTCTCCGGAGGGCTTCGTGGAGTTTTTGGTTCTGCGGCCTTGCGTTGGCGAGCATGGGTATGAGGTGGGTTTTGTTGAACCTGTGAAGTATCCTCTCGAGCTTCAACGCCTTCTCGCCGTCGTCTAGATGAGCCGTGTAAGCGTCGATGGCTAGACGTGCCGCAAAAGCAGTCATCGAGATTATTCCGTCAAAAGGCTCGGCCGCCGTGTAGCCGTGGCCGTCCATAAACGACTTGACGTGGAAGGGTAGGTGTGCTCTCGCCTGCGGAGAAACATCAAGCCTCACAACACTCGCCCTAAACATCTTGAGATAGCTGGCGGCCTGCTCAAGCTCTTCGCCTCTGAACTCGGGAAGCTCAACCCCAAGGCTTTCGAAGAAAGCCGTTATCTCCGGCGGAGTCTTCTCCATGCCGGCGAGCTTCTCGAAAAAAGTTAGAATCGAAGCGTAAAGGCAGGCTCTCTGGAAGGAGTCGAGCTCCAGCATTTTTTCACCAGACTATCTGATGCGGCATCAGCTTCTTCATCTTCACCGTCTTCGAGATTTTTACAGGGTTGCTGTAGTAGGACTGGCCAGCGCCCAGCCATGTCAGCAGAGGCCAGCCGCCCAGAGACTGGTCGCTCAACTCCACCAGGTTAGGCGTGACGCCGGCGAACCTCCATTCGTCAAGGGCCAACCCCCTCTCAAAGTATTCGCCCGGCCTGTTCGTGAACAATATTTTCTTGACGAGCGCGGGTAGTTGTTTGACAGGGTTTACGGCGTCCTCGGGTATCTCGACTTTCTCCGGCAGGGCTTGTAAGGTTTCGCCGCCGCTCCGCAGCCTTACGTAGCCAGGCTTGACGACAAGCGTCTCAACCCACCTGCCCATTCCGTAGGGCACGGCTACAACACCTTTTGCAACAGCCGCAGTCACCACAGCCGGCGCCTCAAACACGCCATCAGGCGACTCGACCGCCACGACATCGCCCGTCTTCACGCCAAGAGCCTCGGCGTCAGCCTTGTTCACCAACACAAAGTTCTCCGACATGATGGTCTTTATCCAGTAGTAGTTTCCTCCACGGTGTTTCGTGTAGAAAGGCCCTGACTCGAAGATGAGGTTTAACGGGTACTGGCTTTCAGGGTATATCTCTCTCAACGGTGTTCCTGCGAACGGGATTGTTTTGGACGTCTGTCCGACGGGGGCGTAGGTGGCCGTCTCGAAGTATGCGGGCCCTCCCCAGAACTTTTTGCCGGTTATGCTGTTGCGTGTTTTTGCAAGCGTTTCATACCAGAGCTGGAGAACCCCTGTTCCGGGGACGCTTCGTTTCGAGAACGCGAGCTCGTTGAAGGACTCCTCATATCTTGTGAAGACGCCGCCTCTTGCCAGACAGTATGCAGCGGCCCGCCACTCGCCTTCAGGCAGTTTGTTCTTGAACCTTGCGATTGGATAGTTTTCCTCGACAAACCTCACATCTTCAGCGGGGATTTCTTTTGGAGCTATGCCTCTGTCTACGGCGTTGACGGCCCCGTTAGCGTATACCCTCATGATGTAGTCCCAGAAGCTGTGGAGCGGGAACCACTGGCCTTCATACTTCCTACCTTTGACTCCGGGTATGGCTTTGTCGCCGTAGCCAGCTGCTTGGAGAGCTTTCCCGACATCTATGAAGAACTCCCACATCGAGGCGTAGCGCGGGCTTCCGTCAGGCGCGTCAGCTATCTTCTCCGTCAAAGGCATTATCGCCGGAGACCTCCAAGCCTCCGCCAACAGCCTGCCCATGCCGCTGCTGTAGAGGAATTGGACGCCGCTGGTGCCTGTCTCGAGGTAGGTTGTGTCAGGGATGATGTAGTCGGCGTACAGGTAGGTCTCGTTGATGGTCGTCGTTATGCCGATGAAAAGCGGCAGCTTCCGCGTGTCCTTCAGTGTTTCAGCGAACTTGAGGCCGTTGTTAACTGAGATGACGGGGTTGGCGAAGTAGAGTATCAAAGCCTTCACCGGATACGGGTAGGCCAGGTCCATGCCTGCGAAGAGCTCTGTGTAGCTTTCCTCAGGAGACAGTGGGTACCAAGGCCTCTTCGCCGGATACGGGTTCTCGCCTTTCTTGACCTTCCTGTAGTAGAGCAGCGTTTTCTCGTATTCGGCCCTGTGCCTGTCTATCGGCGGCCCCCATCGCAGAGGCTCTCCGAAGCCGCTGGCCGCACAGTTGTAAAGGTAGTTGTTGTAGCTTGTTGTCGAGGGCCTTGCCAGAAGGCCGCCGGCTCTGTGGAAGTTTCCGATTAGGATGTCGAGGCTGCGTAGGGCCCAGACAGTGTACTCGCCGTTGGGATGCTGGGCCACGCCTCTGTGGATGTATGTAGCTGCTTTGGGAGCAGCCTCCCAGAAGTCCTTAGCCATCTGCTTTATCATCTCAACGGGAACGCCGCAGATGCCCGCCCACTGCTCGACGGTTTTGCTGAAAGCCGTCTCCTTGAAGGTCGTGAAAGCTGTCTTTACCAGCACCTCTTCACCCGTAGTAAGCTTGACTCTGCCCGAGTACTCCAGCTCAGCGCTGTCGACTTTGTCGTTGACCGCCAGCCCCTCCTTCGTGTAGACAAGCGGCTTACCCTCCTCACCCAACCCAGCCAGCTTGTCGGTGAGAACGTAGCCGTAGAGGCTGTGTCCCTCCTCCATCACCACAAGCCATGTGGCGTTGCTTTGGTATGGATAGCCGATTGTCTCAGCGGCTTTCTTCGACGGCTTTTCGAGGAAGGCCTTGTTTATCCAGCCGTTTTGGATGAGTATCTGCGCCATGGCGAGGGCCAGGGCGGCGTCAGTGCCGGGCTTTATCGGAACCCATACTATGTTGCCTTTAGCCGCTGTTCTCGGCGAGAGCGGGTTGACGTAGTAGACTTTCAGCTTTCCTTCAGCAGCTCTCTCGACCAGCAAACCCTGCCCTGTCGCTCCTGGATGTATCCTGCCCATAGCAGCGCCCGCCATTATCAAGACGTTTGCGTTGAAGGCGTCGGGGTTTATGTCGTAGTAGCCTGACCAGAGATAGTTTCCTGCGTAGAAGCCAAGCTGGCATGAAGAGGTGTGGCGGAGCCAGTTAACGCTTCCGAAAGCGGTCACGAACCTGTTGGTGAAGACGTCAGCGTTGTCCTGCCCCCTTCCCCTCATGTAGACTAGCATGTTGGCCTTGGTCCCGAGGTCCGGGTTGTCGGGGTCTACGAGAACGTCTTCAAGCTTGAGGCCTTTCTCGCCGAGAGTCTTAGACCATTTCTCCTTGAAGCTGTTGAGCAGGCTTTCAAGCTCCTCAGCCTTGACGTTCTTGTCAGCGGCCTTAGCCATCAACTCGTCGACGTCTTTCTTGATGCTTGCGAGAACATCGCCCGGGTTTTCAAACCCAGCCTCCTTCAGCTTGCCGAAGACGTACAGCTCCTTAAGTCCTGGCAGCCTCTCGCCCGTCTCCTCTATGACGCCGCCTTCGACAACCTCTTTGACGAGCTGCTGCCAGCTGATTGTCTTCCACTTGCCGCTGCCTCTCGGCCCAGCTCTTTTCAGCGGCTTGACTATTCGATACGGGTCGTAGACGTAGTGGATTCCGTCTTGGCCGCGGGCGCACAGCGTTCCTGTGAACTTCAGGGATTGCTGGACGGGTGTTTTGTAGTCGAGGGCATCGTAGCGGTTGAGCTGACGCTCTGCTGAGACGTACCTGTTGTATGGGTGGTAGGGGTTGCCTTCAACCCTGTCTATGACCTCGAGCCCGTCATATGTCGAGACCCTGACTCGTATGCCGCATCTCACGTTGCAGCCCAGACACGACGTGTAAACATATCTCACTCCGGCGCCCGTTAGCTTGTCGGGCTTGTACAACATCGTCGACGGCTTTACGATTCTATCCACCGTGTCCCAGTAGCCTGCGAGGAAGACTCCCAGGGCTGCGGCGCCCACAACACCCTTGACCGCCGTCCTTCTACTGACCATGCTCCCTCACCTCCAGCGGGAAAACAATCGAGAGCAGGATGAACAAGGCTATCCCCGCCGCAGCCGGGGCAGCCGTCTCCAGAAGCCACGGGCCCGTCAGCTCTGCCTCAAAGAACGCAAGCCCCGTCTTAGAGACCAGCTGGCCGTTGATTAGCATGTTCCATTTGTTGGTGATTGTTCCCACCAAAGCCACTAGAGACACCAAGATGCTCGCCAGCGGGTAGCGGAGAGCCAGAAGGGATAGGAAGAAGGATAGAAGCAGGAGGCCTATAACTGCATACATCAGGGGTAGAAGCGGGGCAACCATCTGAGCCATCATCGGCGACCAAAGCCACCAGACAGCCATCTGCAGCCCTGTCAACGCAGCCACCGAAAGAGAGCCTGCCGCATGTATCTTCAGAATAGGTGATAGAGTGTCGCGCTCCAGTGCTTTCAGCCTCCACAGGTAGTAGACGAGGATGAAGACAGCTGTGGCTACGACGAAAGTGTCGGCGAAGTAGATTATCGGAAGCAGAGGCCATCCACGCCATACAGGGTTCCATGTCTGGGTGAGGAGCATCGAAGCAGGGTAGATACCCCAGAGGGTTAGGGGAGGCAGCATGGCTACGGCGATGACTTTAGCGGCAACCTCCGCCCTCTTGTATTTCTCAGGCGTTGTTATGCCCAAGGAGAACAGCCGGTAAACCATCTTCCTAGCTCCCGCTGAAGTCAGCGATGCTTGATGAGAGTAGTATGAGAAGGTAAGGAGAGAGAAGCCGATCGATAGAATCAGGGCTGTCAGCCAAGCGAATGTCTGAAGAGCCGCAAGAGATAGGCCTGGGTTCTCAGGAGTAGGTGATAGGTGTGCGTTGGTGAATATCAGCGTCGCCCTGTGGGCTGCGCGGAGGTCTGCCAGAGGCCCTAACAGAACCACTGCGAAGAAGCTTATGCCCAGCATCGTCATCAACGGTATGGCTTTCCTGAGAGAGCCGGAGAGATAGGCGAGCGAAGAAAGGATGAGCAGGTCGGAGCCCGATATCAGCAAGGTATAGGCGAAAAGGACGGGATGCCAGAGTAGAGGCTCCGCCGCCTCGTTCGGGAAATAGTAGCCGGGAAGCATCTCACCTGTTCACCTCGTCGGGCAGGTTGAGATAGTATATCTGAGGCTCGGCGCCCGTGAAGGGCTTGAGAACCTGCGTCGGCCTGCTCCGCACAGTCTTTGAAAGCTCGTTGTCCTCAGACAACGGGCCGAAAACACGGGCCGCCGTAGGACAGGCCTCCACGCATGCAGGCAGAAGGCCGTAGGCGAGGCGGTGGTTGCAGAATGTGCATTTATCGGCCACTCCCTTGACGGGGTTGATGAAACGGGCTCCGTAGGGGCAGCCTTTAACACAGGCTCCGCAGCCTATGCAGAGCTCGTCGTTGACGAGGACTAGACCGTCCTCAGTCTTGTAGGTGGCCCCCGTGGGGCAAGGCGGAACGCAAGGCGGGTCTTCGCAGTGGTTGCACTGCTTCGGGATGAAGATGTTCATTCCGTCGGGCTTCTCTAAATGTTCTATCCAAGTCCTGAAGCTGTCCAGCGGCACGTTGTTCTCAGCAGCGCATGCGACGACACAAGCCATACAACCATAACATTTATCTACATCAATCAGCATGGCGTATCTTTTCGAGGATTTCTCAGCGGCAACAGGTGTGAGAGATGGAGCGAGGACGAATAAGGCTGTCGAAGCGGTTTTTAGGAAATCCCTCCGACCGAGCATCTCACATAAGTGTGTGAATCATCGTTTACTTGAATAGTTGTCTACTGTTGTATACACTCTAATACAGTTGAATATTTCTATCCTTCCTCGGGCTGTGCTTCAGCGTTTTTCTCAACCTGCTGATGAGAAACCTGCACGACCGTAAACTCTTCCCGGAGAAGCCTGTTTAGGAGCGCTGCGTCAAGCCTGAACTCGTGGAAGTATCTCTTCAGAGGCTGCTCCAGCAGCTTCAGGTCCCCGTCATCCAGCCTTCTGACTTTAACGTCCAGCTCCTTGTAGTACTTTGAGGTGAAAAGCTTTGAAACCCTCCGCAAAGCTTCGCCCGACAGCTTTTTCCTCACGTCGTCGAAGGTTATCGCAGGCATGTCTTCGAAAAACCTTAGAACGTCCTCTGCAACCAATCCCTCTAGATAGAGGCCGCGCATGTAGCGTATGACGTCGGGCTTCGGCGGCTGGAGGCCTATCCTCCACCTGTCGACACGGCCTCTTACGTATATCACGCCGCCGACCATGCCCGTGGCCATGTAGCGGCCGACGAGGCTGACATCCACGTCCATCCAGTCCAGGCCAAGAACCATCGCAACCCCTCCGGCCATGTACTCGCCGAAGTAGTCGTCGGCCCTGCCTCCGACAATAAGGTAAGGCCGTTTGTCCCGGAACTCGCGCATCTGGATTGCGGCCCTGTTTCCCACGCTCCCCCTGACGAAGACCTCGCCGCCTTGAAGAGCTTGAGCGACCACGTCCCGGGCGTCGCCGTGAATCACCACGCGTCCTCCGTACATGGCGTCTGCGACGTCGTCCTGTGCGTTGCCGTAGACGATTATCTCGCCGTGCTTGTTGAAGTTGGCCAGACAGTTTCCAGCTGTCCCGTAGACCAGCAGCCTGCAGCCCTCCGGGATGTTGAAGCCTAGGTAGCGGTGGCCGTTGACGTTGACGACGCTCACCTCCCGGATGCCGGCCTCGAAATGTTTGCGGATGAAGCTGTTGACTAGGCTGTGGTTCAGGCCGCGAGCGTCAATCACGGTGCCTGACGGCGACGGCTTGGGGACTGGGCGGCGGACGACCTCAACGCCCTCTCTCCCCGAGACCAGCAGCCCCCGGTTCATCGATGCCAGAAAAACGCCACCCGGCCTCACTGTCCAGACAGCCGCCTCCTCCGAGAGCTGTTTTATCTCAGCCTCCTCGCTTGCGACGTAGAACCTCTCGTCGTCGGCCCCGACGACGAGGGGCCTGAACTTCGACCTGTCGGCGAAAGCCAGCATGTACACGTCCTCGCCGTCGCAGTAGCCGGCTACCACGCTGAACGGCCCGTCGAGCCAGACCCCGCGCCCCTCGACGTAAGTTCCTAGAGAGATTCCAGCCCCGCCGTTGAGGACGTCGTCCTCGAATGGGTTGACCAGCCCTGCTGCAGCCTCCTCCGGAGGCATGTGCTTGATGTTCGTTAGATAGTCGAGGATGTAGGCTATGAGCTCGCTGTCTGTTCCGACGAAGCTGCTGAAGCCCAGATACCTTATCGTCTCCATGTTGGCGCCGAAGCTGCTGATGTCGCCGTTGTGGGCGATGGTCCATTCATGGCTTGCGAATGGATGGGACCATACAGGGTAGAAGCCCGGCGAGTTTGTCGGCTGCCGTGTATGCGCAATCCACATGTCGGCCTCAACCCTCTTCTCAACAAGACCGTACTGGTTGCAGACGTCGATGGGGTAGCCCACGCCCTTGAAAACCTCCACATACCTGCCCCACGAGTAGACACGGCCCTTCAGCCCCGCGTTGAAAAGCTGGCTGTTGATGATGTCCACGGCCTTCCTCAACGAGGCCTCGGAAGCATCGACGTGGGCGGCCCACGAGACGAACCTGCCAAAGGAGGGGTTTTCCACGCCCAGCTCCCAGACACCGCCGTCAGCGTGCTCGGTCAGCACGTTTTTGACGAACTGGAGGGCGTCGTCGCTCCCCACGAAGACCTTCACCTTGTAGGGGGCGCTGCCGTGGTTGAGGTTGTAGGCTGCGAAGCCCGCTCCAAGCTTGCTTCCCCTGTAGCGGACGCATTCAATCGAGCTGACAGCGTCCTGGGCCTTGATCTTAGCAGCGTCCCTTCTGCGGAGGATGCCGAGAATCCCGCAGCCCGAAATGTTCAACAGAGGCCTCTCCATACCTAGCCCACGCCAGCCTGCTTGACTCCCAGCTTCAGCCTCGTCTCCCCGTCAACCTCAACAGCCCTCAGCAGCTCCCTGTTGCCAACAAGCGTGTTGAACAAGTTGCTTACGCCGGCCGCTCCGGCCAAAAGCTTGAGCTCACGCTGGATGCCGAGCAGGAGGTTCTCCACTCTCTCACGCAGAACATCCTCCCCCACCCTGGCTTCCGGCAGGCCAACGCCGTACTCGACAGCTTTCGAAACAACGACCGCATCAGCTCCTAGGGCGACGAGCTTGTAGATGTCGTCGGAGCCCCTGACAAGCCCGCCGCCGGCGATAACGCTGACCTTGTTGCGTGCCCCCAGCCGCCTCAGCTCGCTGTCGAGGACAGACACGCCGACCTCTAGGTCAGCGTCTTCCCCAGCGTCAG
The DNA here is from genome assembly GCA_038740895.1 of Candidatus Caldarchaeum sp. Taxonomy (GTDB): domain Archaea; phylum Thermoproteota; class Nitrososphaeria_A; order Caldarchaeales; family Caldarchaeaceae; genus Caldarchaeum. The sequence goes on along the minus strand of JAVYLK010000043.1, from coordinate 2,424 downwards.
CGTCCAGATAGACGCCTGAACAACCCTCCTCGACACACCTCCCGAGCCATCGATACTCGTCAGAGGGAGTTGTCTTGACGAACACAGGCTTGTCTAGTTTCAGCAACCCGGCTGGGCTGGAGGTGCAGGCTGCGCAGCAAACGCTGACGGCTGACGACGCGTCCGCCATCAAGGAATCGCCGTACACGCAAGCATCCGCCGGGGCAGAGTTTCCGACGTAAACCAGCACGTTCATGCAGTAGGCTGCCTTGACCACAGCCCTCCGGTACTCGACGGGCGTTTCATCGCCGAGCTTGACGACGACAGGCATCGATAGACGTATCCTCCCCCCGCAGAGATAAACATAGGTCTCCACAGGCTCACGGTACGGGTCTATGCTCGGCCTAGTCACCTGAGCGCCGTCGCAGACAAGCTTGTCTCTCACGAAGACTGGGTCCTCCACGTGCGGGGGGCCTGTGCTGCCCATGCTGACGACGGGTGGCTCGGCAGGCTGACGGCCTACCGTGCCCGCAATCTCCTGCAGATGCCTGACCCTCCAACTCGTCCATACGGCGGTCGTCAACGAGCCTCAACCCCCATGAGATGAAGCTCGTCCCGGCCGACTCCACGCGCCTTCAGCAAGTCCCTCCGGCCCCTCAGCTCCCCGACCGACGAGACTCCCACCTCCTCGAGGATGAGCTTAAGCTCAGCCGTCCACCCCTCAATCATGTTGACAACCCATCGTGTAGCGGTCTCGAGTGAGAGTATCTTTGCAGGGTTTTCCTCGATCTTGTTGGTTATGACGGCGGGGCAGAAGCCTAGGTGGCATTTGTGAACCATCACACAGCCCATGGCTATCAGCGAGGCTGTGCCGAGCGAGACCACGTCGGCGCCTAGAGCTATCAGCTTGGCCGTGTCCTCTGCGCTGCTGACCCTGCCGGCTGCGACGACTGTGAAGCCCTCCCTCAACCCCTCCCTCCTCAAAGCCTTGTCGACTACGGGCACAGCTATCTCCACGGGCAGTCCCACGTTGTTCCTAACAACCAGCGGCGTAGCCCCCGTGCCCGCCCCGTGGCCGTCTATGATGATGCCGTCAGCCCCCATCCTCGCCACGCCCGAGGCTATGTAGGCGATGTAGTTGGTTGCGCCGACTTTGACGAAGACGGGCTTGCCGACAGCCTCCTTCAGAGCCATGATCCTCTGGCCTAGGTCTTCGATGGAGTAGATGTCGTGGTGCGGGGCTGGTGAGATGGCGTCGACGCCGACGGGGATTCTGCGCGCCTCTGAGATAAGCTTCGTGACCTTCACGCCGGGCAGGTGGCCTCCTATGCCTGGCTTCGCCCCCTGCCCTATCTTGATGACCACCCCCAAGCCCGTGTTCAAAACATCTATGTCTACTCCGAACCGTGCCGAAGCCCACTGAACCGTGATCCTCCTACACTTCCTCACCTCGGGATGTAGGCCTCCCTCGCCGGTGCCCGCCACAACTCCCGTCAGGTCAGCCGCCCGGGCCAGGGCTATGTTGGGCACGCCGCTCAACGCTCCGAAGGACATGTCGCCCAGGTAGATGGGAGAGGTCATGTCGATCCTGCCGTAGGCCATTCTTGTCGAGACGTCTACGTCTCCGGGGTTTTTGGGCGGCGGTGAGGGGTTGTCAAGCTCGGCTCTGAAAAGAAGCCTGTCGAGGATGCGGTTGGAGGTTTGTTTGGCTTTGTCCCAGACGGCTGCGGGCCTGCCGAACCGTGCGAGCGTTCTGATGTGGTTTATTCGGTCGGTGTTCCAGAACTCGGGCGTCTGCTGCCTGGGGATTGGGAGGTAGTCTTCAACCAGCTTGAGCGTCAGGCTTCACCCCGCGTGTGTCCTCTCAGTCAAACAGGCGTTATTTAACGCTATTTTCGACGTATCAACGGTTGGCATGCGTTGTTTCCGTCATTTTAACAACGGCCCGCCCGCACAAAACATAATTACACCCGACGCCGGGGTTAGGGCGTGAAGATACTGCTGAGGCTCGAGTCAGAGATTCCGCCCACCCTGACTAAGTACGGCAAGGTTAGAATACCTCCTGCGGCGCTGCCGCTGCTGACGGGCGGTCGGAGGACGATGAGCGTGCGGTTCGGAGAGGAGAGGCTGGTGCTGAAGATAGACAGGTACGGCAGGACTACGCTGCCGGCCAACGTGGCTTCGGAGGGACGCGGTAAGTCGAGGATGGTCATCGAGCTGAGGAACGGCGAGGCAACTCTGGAGTTTCAGTAGCGCTGGCTTCGCGGCTCTGCTCGGGTATGGCTGCTGAAGGCGGTTTTAAGGTTTTCGGAAGCCGTGGGCATAAACCTAAATACAACCCCAAAACATTCCATAACTGAAAAAGGGGTAAGCCAGAACGGCGTAAAACCCCGAAAAACAGCAAAAACAGACTCGGTGATCCCGCAAGAGGGAATTGAAAGTCAA
>JAVYLK010000042.1:0-11545 GCA_038740895.1 Candidatus Caldarchaeum sp. | reverse complement strand
CCACGCCAGTCCAGTTCATCGCGGGCATGCGCTTCTACAAAGGCATGGCCCACGCCTTGAAGGCTGGAGCAGCCAACATGGACACGCTTATAGCAATTGGCACATCCGCAGCATGGGGGTACAGCACGCTCGTGACGTTCTTCCCCCACAGCTTCCCGCACGGCACGTACTTCGAGGTATCAGCCCTGATAATAGCCTTCATCCTGCTAGGCAGAGTTCTGGAACACCGAGTCAGGCTGAGGGCCTCGGACGCCGTTAGAAAGCTGCTTGAGTTGAGGCCGTCGATGGCCAGAGTCCTGAGGAACGGGTCTGAGGTTTTGGTCCCCGTTGAGGACGTGCGAGTAGATGACATAATGGTCGTCCGTCCAGGTGAAAAAATACCAACCGATGGGGTGATACTCGAAGGACATGCAGCGATTGACGAGAGAATGATCACCGGAGAAAGCACGCCCGTCGACAAGACCGTAGGCGAAGAAGTCATAGGCGGCACAATCAACAAGACAGGATTCATCAAAGTCAAAGCCACACGAACAGGCTCCGACACAGTTCTAGCCCAAATCATCGACCTCGTCGAGAAGGCACAGGCCGGACGAGCCCCAGTCGAACGACTAGCAGACAAAATATCATCCTACTTCGTCCCCGCCGTAGTCGCAGTAGCCCTCCTCTCACTCGCAGCATGGACGCTGGCCAAGGGCACAGCCTTTCCAACAGGCTTCGTGGCCTTCGTCGCCGTGCTAATAGTCGCATGCCCATGTGCTCTAGGCTTGGCAACCCCAGCAGCGCTAGTGGTTGGAGTCGGAAGAGGGGCTGAGAACGGCGTGTTGATAAAGGGAGGAGAATACGTCGAGAAAGCAAGCGGAGTAGACACCGTGGTCTTTGACAAGACCGGAACCCTCACGGTTGGCGAGCCCACCACGACAGACATAATTCCCTTGAAAGAGGTCGGTGAAATGGACGTCCTTCGTTTTGCCGCAGCCGCCGAAAAAGGCTCTGAACACCCGCTGGGAAGAGCCGTGGTCGAGCATGCGTTGAAGAAAGGGTTAGAGATTCCCGAGCCCAAGGAGTTCTCCTACCTCCCCGGAATAGGTGTGAAAGCAGTCGTCGGACAACACACAATAGCCGTTGGAAAAATCAAGATGCTCGAGCTCGCAGCAGCCAAAACAGCCCCCGTCGAAAAAGTTGTAGAAGGCCTCCAAAGCCAAGGAAAGACAGCTATCGTCGTCATCGTGGACGGCGAGGCCGTGGGAGTGCTGGGACTCGCAGACACGCTCAAGCCCAACGCAGAAGAAGTAATCAAGAAGCTGAAGACGATGGGGCTAAGGATTATGATGCTCACAGGAGACAACGAAAGAACAGCCAGAACAATAGCCAAGCAGGCCGGTATAGACGACGTCGTAGCCGAGGTCTTGCCGGCTCAAAAAGCGGAAGCTATCAAGAAGCTGATGGAGCAAGGCCGTCGAGTGGCCATGGTCGGCGACGGAGTCAACGACGCACCAGCACTAGCAACAGCAGACATAGGAATAGCCTTGGGCAGCGGCACCGACGTAGCCGTAGAGTCCGCCGGCATAGTGTTGCTGAGCGACGACTTGAGGAAAGTAGCCACAGCCATAAGCCTCAGCAGGCACACCATGCGAAAGATCAAGCAGAACCTCTTCTGGGCCTTCATCTACAACACCGTGCTAATACCAGTCGCAGCCATAGGGATCCTCAACCCCATACTAGCTGCTGCAGCCATGGCCCTCAGCTCAGTCTCGGTCCTGACCAACTCACTAAGCCTGAAAACCATCAAGCTCTGGCCCCAAAACACTTAAAAACACACAACACCAATATGATGACAGAGCAAAAACATGGCAGTCCGCTTAAAAAAGACCCTCTTCAAACTACTCAAGGAAGATTACGAGTTCCGCTACGCGTTAGCAGGCTTCCTCGGAATGGATGAGGTGCTGAAACGGCTTGACCGACATGAAGCCGAGCTAGTAAAGCTGAGAGAAGACATGATGATGGGGTTCAAAAGACACGACGAGGAGCTGGCTGCGCTCAGAGCAGAAACCAACAAGCTGAGAGAAGACATGATGATGGGGTTCAAAAGACACGACGAGGAGCTTGTTCGGCTCCGTATGGACATGAACAGGGGATTTGAGTTGGTGAACCGTCGCTTGGATGCGCTGGGCGCTCGGTGGGGTGTTATGGCTGAGTCGGCTTTCCGTGAGGGGTTGAAGGGTGTTTTGGAGAAGGAAATAGGGCTGTCTGTCGAAAGGTGGACTGCTTTTGACGAGGAGGGGGTTGTGTATGGTTATCCCAGCCCTATAGAGATAGACTTGGCTGTTAGGGATGGGAAGACGATTTTGGTTGAGGTTAAGTCTAGTGTTAGGTTGTCGGATATCAGCGAGTTCAGCAGGAAGGTGGAGTTTTTCAGCGCTAAGACGGGGAGGAAGCCGGACAGGAAGGTGATGGTCGCGCCTTATGCCGATGAGGAGGCGTTGAAGGCTGCTGGAAAGCTGGGCATAGAGGTTTACACGAAGGTCTGAGCCGTTGCGTTAGTTTCTGCGGACCGTGGTTCCCGCTGTTTCTGGGAATCGGTGATTTCCGGGCCTAAGCCGGCGAAAGAGTAAATAGCAGTAAAAAGCTGTTTTTAGAGCATGAAGACGTACAGCGTCGCCATACTTGGAGCGACCGGGATGGTTGGCCAGCATTATATCAAGCTGCTTAAAAACCATCCTTGGTTTAGGATTAAGGCTCTGACGGGGAAGGAATCGGTTGGTCGGAAGTATGTTGAGGCGGTGCGTGGTGAAGCGCCTGAGCCGCCGAAGGATATAGCTGAAATGGAGGTTCTGCCCACCGACCCCAAGCACGTCGACGCCGATGTAGTCTTCTCCTGTCTTCCAACCGAGGCGGCTAGGGAGGCTGAGCCTAGGTTCGCTGAGGCTGGGTTCCCAGTTTTCAGCGATGCTGCTGCGTTTAGGATGGAGGAGGATGTGCCGTTGATGGTTCCCGAGATAAACCCGGATCATCTGCAGATGGTTGAGAGGCAGAAGAGGAACCGTGGTTGGGATGGATACATAGTTACTACTCCTAACTGTACGACTGTGGGTCTTGTCCTACCTCTTCACCCGTTGAGACGGGAGCTTGGGGTAAAGCGGGTGATAGCTACGACGATGCAGGCTGTCTCTGGCGCAGGATACCCCGGTGTTGCTTCCCTGTCGATTCTCGGCAACGTGATTCCATACATTTCGGGGGAGGAGAGGAAGGTTGAGAACGAGACGGGTAAGATACTTGGGAGGTTGGTCGACGGCCGGATAGTTCACGATGATGTGGATGTTCTAGCAACTTGCACACGTGTTCCTACCTTGGACGGCCATATGGAGTCTGTTGTGGTTGAGACCGAGAAGCAGACGGATAAGGAGACGGTTGCTCATCTTCTCTCCGAATACGTGTCGCTGCCGCAGGAGCTTGCGCTGCCTACAGCTCCACGACGGCCCATAATCGTCAGGCTTGAGGAGGACAGACCTCAGACGAGGATAGATGTTGACGCTGGGTCTGTTCCCGGTATGAGCGTGAGTGTTGGGAGGCTGAGGGTTGTCGGGAACAAGGTTCGGCTTGTCTCTCTGAGCCATAACTTGATACGTGGTGCGGCTGGCGGCACGATTCTCACGGCTGAGCTTGCGAAGCATTTTGGTCTGCTGGATGGTTGACTGGTAATGGTCTTCGGTAAACACGTAAGGCTTAGCAGGCTGTTGGAGAACGGGCGTATGCTCTGCGTCCCCATGGACCACGGCACTTCCATAGGCCCTGTCCAAGGCCTCGAGCAGATAGAGAACACTATGTACCTGTTGGAGGAGGCTGGGGTGACGGCTCTGCTCGCCCATAAAGGGGTTTTCCGGTCTTTGAAGAGGCCGTTGAAGGTGGGGTCTATAATGCACATGTCGGCTAGCACGCAGCTCAGCAGCCGGTACAACAGGAAGGTCGGTGTGGCTTCTGTTGAGGAAGCCATACGTCTCGGTGTTGACGCTGTCTCTGTCCACATCAACGTCGGCGGTTCTGACGATGATGTTATGCTACAGCATCTGGGGGAGGCTGCTGATGCTTGCGACGAGTGGCAGGTTCCGCTGATAGCCATGATGTATCCTCGTGGTGAGAACATCAAGGACGCCAGTGACCCTTTCACCGTGAGCCATGTGGCGAGGATTGGGGCGGAGCTTGGAGCGGACATAGTTAAGACCCCTCTGCCTTCCTCGAACCTGAGGGATGTTGAGCGTGTGGTGAGGAGCTGCCCTGTTCCAGTTGTCGCAGCAGGCGGGCCTAAGATGGAGAGGGATGAGGATGTTCTGCGGCTTGCTTATGCTGCTGTGAAGGGCGGCTGCCTCGGCATAACGTTTGGACGGAATGTATTCCAGCACAGCTCTCCTGCGAGCATGGTTAGGGCGCTTAGACGTGTGGTCGTAGACGGTCTCACGGTTGAAGAGGCTCTGGCGGTTTTAAGGACATGAAGAAGGCTGTTGTGAACGTCTCGGGAGACGAGGAGCTTTTCAGGAAAGCGGTTAAGATGGGTTTCGACTCGTTTGTGCTGGACAAGCCTGTCGACACACCGCCGTCTATGACGGTTTACGTGCCAGACCCCGAGGGGTACAGCAGGCTTGGACAGAATCCTGCGAAGGTTCCTAGAGTGTTCATCAAATCGCCTCAGGACCTTGAGAAAGTCGTGCAGCTTGCCAGAAGCGGGGCTGACGAGGTGGTCATAGCTACTTCTGACTGGAAGATAATCCCGGTTGAGAACCTCATAGCTATGATGTCTGGGCTGAAGTGCAGTATCTTGGCCGAGGTGGGCGGGGTTTCGGAGGCTGAGCTCTTTATCAACATTCTAGAGAGAGGCGTTGACGGGGTCGTCGTGAGGCCCGGGACGGAGAACGAGGTTAAAATGCTGCGTGAGCTGGTCAGGAAACCCAGCAGCCTCGACCTGACGACCGCTGTTGTTGAGGAGGTTAGGGATGTCGGTGTCGGGGACAGGGCTTGCGTAGACACCGTGAGCATGCTTGAGCTGGGGGAGGGGATGATGGTCGGCAGTAGAGCTTACATGTTCTTCCTCATACACAACGAGGCTGTGGGCTCCAGCTTCACGTCGCCGAGACCTTTCAGAGTCAACGCCGGGGCGGTTCACAGCTATGTTTTGATGCCGGATGGCTCGACACGGTACTTGTCAGAGCTTGAGGCGGGAGACAGAATTCTCATCGTGGCCAAGGACGGCAGGACACGCATTACCTCGGTCGGGCGGGTCAAGATAGAGAGGAGGCCGTTGAAGCTTGTCAAGGCCTCTGCAGAAGGGGTTGGGGGGGTGGTTACTGTTCAGAACGCTGAGACGATAAGGTTTGTTTCGGATGATGGACGGATTATTCCCGTGACGGAGCTGAGCAAGGGCGACAAGGTGCTGTGCCACGTCTCCAAGGTTAAGGGCAGGCACTTCGGCATGGCTGTCGAAGAAACAGTTGTTGAGAAATGAGGAGAACGCTGGTCTGCGTCTCTGTCTACGGAAGTGATGAGGACGACCTGGGTAGACGGGTTTCGTATGCGTTGTCAAGGGGCGGGGACTTGGCGGAGGCTAGGCTCGACCTTACGGGTGTGTCGAGCTGGGAAAGGGTTTACACGGTCCTGAAGCCGTTCTCCGAAAAGCTCATCCTCACCCTTAGACCCGTCGATGAAGGCGGGAAGTCGATGCTTACTGATTCAGAGAGGCTTTCGGTTCTCGCTCAACTATGTCGGATGCGGCCTGCTTACGTGGACATAGAGCTTAAGACCGCCAAGAACAACGACCTAGGGGTGTTGAAGCAAGGCTGCAGGCTCATCGTGTCGTGGCATGGCGGGTCAACGCCTGATACGGAGAAGCTTGTGGAAACTGCTCGAGAATGTTTGAGGTACGGCGATGTAGCGAAAATCGTGACGTTTTCAAACGGTGCTGAAGACAACCTCAGAATGATCATGCTCTACACTCATATACCTTCAGAGAGGCTGGTGGCTTTCTGCATGGGTGAGAAGGGATGGATTACGAGAATAGTTTCGACGGCTGCAGGAGCTCCGATAGCCTATGCAGCGATGGACGAGATGGCTACGGCGCCGGGCCAGCTCCCTTTGACTGAGATGGTCAGGGTTAGGGACAGGGTTTGGAAAGGCGGTGGAGTGTTTTGAAGCCGGGGCTTTTAGGAGTTATAGGCCATCCCATAAGCCACAGCGTTTCACCGCAGATGGTCAACACGGCTCTTAGGCATGCAGGCGTTGACAACATCCTCTACATACCTGTGGAGGTTAAGCCTAGAGACTTGGAAGCGTTCTGCCGTTCAGCTCCCTTAATGAACTTTATCGGCTTCAACGTGACTATACCTCACAAGGTCTCCATAATCAAGCATCTCAGCAGGCTTGACTCGTCGGCTAGGCAGGTTGGAGCCGTCAACGTCGTCAAGGTGGTCGGCGATAAGCTCGTAGGGTTCAACACAGACGTGCTGGGCGTTATGTCGTCTATTCCGTCTGAAGTTGATGGGCCTGTGCTGGTGTTGGGAGTCGGCGGAGCAGCTAGGGCTGCGGCCGTGGCTTTGAAGAGGAAGGGGTTTGAGGACTTAGTCTTTGCAGGCAGGAGGATGAAGACTGTTAAGGAGTTTGAGAAGTTCGCCGAGAGCAGGGGTATAAGATGCAGGTTCGTGAAAATGGGCTCCGCCACGATGGCTGAGGAGTTGAGGAGGTGCGGGCTTCTCATAAACGCCACACCGGTGGGCATGTACCCCAAAATCAACGAGACGCCTCTGAAAACCAGCTTCCTGCACAGACGCATGACCGTGTTCGACATGGTCTACAACCCTCCTAAGACACGGCTACTGAGAGCAGCTAAGGCTATAGGGGCTGAGACGGTCGACGGCGTGAAGATGCTGGCTGCTCAGGGTGCTGAGGCTCTCAAGATATGGTTGGGTCTGGAGGCTGACAGACAGGTCATGGAGAGGGCGGCTTTGAGTGCTTTGAAGGGTTTCAGGGGTTGAGGGGAGTCGGAAGAGCCTACGGGGCGGTATCTATCGTTAACGCCATCTCGACAGGCTATGGTGCTGCTCTAGGCATAAAGCTCAGGACGGAGGCTGTTGTAGAACTTGTTCCCGAAGAGGGGTTCAGCCTGACGATAAACGGGGAGCCCGGAGACCCCTCGTTAGCCGTCGAGGTCGTCAAAACAATCGCAAAACATTTCGGCTTGGAGGTCAGCGGGTGCCGGGTTTCAACCACGTCCAACATACCCATGGCGGTTGGGTTGAAGAGCTCCAGCTCCGCAGCCGTGGCTATCGCATCTGCCTTCGTCAACGCTTTCCAAGAAAGGTTGGAGGCTGAGGTTCTTCTCAGCTTGGTGGCTGAGGCTTCAGTCAGGTCTGGGACATCGATAACGGGCGCCATGGACGACGCTGCTGCTTGCATGTTGGGTGGGATTGTCGCCACGGACAACTTGAAGCGGAGGATTCTGATGCGTGAAAAGGCCGCCGGAGAGTTGATGACTGTGATTCACGTTCCTCCGGGGAAGATCTTCACGCGGGACTTCCCCAGACGTAGGCTTGACCCTGTCAAGGAGCTGGTTGCGACGGCTTTCAGCATGGTTTTGCGGGGCGAGTACTGGAAGGCTATGACGTTGAACGGGCTGCTGCACTCGGCGGCTCTGGGCCTGCCGACGGATCCTGCGTTGGAGGCTCTTCGGGCGGGGGCCTTGGCTGCAGGGCTTTCTGGGACAGGGCCGGCGGTTGCTGCGGTCTGTACAGAGGAGCACGTGGACTTGGTTGAGGAGTCTTTTCAAAGGTTTGAGGGTAAGGTTATCAAATGCCCTGTAAACACAGGGTCGGAGGAAGACCCATGATTGTCTCGACGAAGCCCAGCAAGATAGACGGCGTTGTCGAAGCCCCTCCCAGCAAAAGCTACACCCACAGAGCCGTGGCCCTCGCAAGCCTTGCGGACGGGAAAACCACCATCCGACGACCTCTCGTTTCACGGGACACGAAAGCATCGATAAACGCTTCAAGAATGCTAGGCGTAAGAATAGCTGAGCAGCAAGACCTTCTGATGGTTGAGTCGGATGGAAGGCTCCGGTGTCCAGACGACGTTATAAACGTCGAGAACAGCGGGACAACTCTGAGGATTTACACGGGCCTTTCTGCGCTGGCTGAGGATGGGTATACGGTGTTGACGGGCGACGAAAGCATCAGGCGGAGGCCTGTCGGCCCGTTGCTAAAGTCGCTGAGAGACCTAGGTGTCGATTGTTGGAGCACACGAGGGTCTGGCACAGCGCCCGTCGTAGTCAAGGGCGGTGGAGTCGCCGGCGGAGCCACGTCGATCAAGGGGTCTGAGTCCTCTCAGTACATCACTTCGCTCCTGCTGACGGGGCTGGCGGCCTCCGGAATGGTTGACATAAATATCGAGGGCGAGCTTGTGTCAAAACCCTACGTCGAGGCGACCGTTAAAATGATTGAGGTGTTCGGCGGAAAGGTAGAGCGGGAGGGGTTTAACCGCTTCGCCGTCAACCCTCAAAAGCTCACCGGAGTTGATTTCACGGTGCCGGGCGACTTCAGCTCAGCGGCCTTCATCATAGCCGCAGCACACCTCACACAGGGGTATGTAAAGATAACCAACCTAGACCCGTCGATGCCTCAAGCCGACTCGATGATACTGAACGTGGTGGAGGTTTTCGGCTCGAGGGTTGTGCGTGGAGACAGGTGGGTGGAGGTTTCTGGAGAAGCTGGCGAGGCTGATGTCGAGCTTCAGCTAACTAACAGCCCTGACCTTCTACCCGTGGTTGCTGCGACGGCGGTGTTGAACAGGGGGACGACAAGGCTGTACGGGGTTGCGCACGCCCGTCTAAAGGAGAGCGACCGGATTTCAACGGTTGCGAAGGAGCTTAGGAAGCTTGGCGTAAAAGTGTTGGAGCAGCATGATGGACTGGTCATAGAGGGGAGACACGACGTCGACGGCGGGGTTGTGCTGGACAGCCACGGAGACCACCGCCTTTTCATGGCTTTTACGGTGCTGGGACTGGCTGTCGCGAAAGGTCTGAAGGTTGTCGGAGCCGAGTCAGCCGACGTCTCCTATCCAACCTTCCTCCAAGACCTAAAGAAAGCCGGCGCCCTGATAGCGTTTGAATGACAGATTTTTAAACAACAATCAAAAAGACCATGTAGTATGAAGCTTACCACTCCGAGGAAATTCATCCTAGAGTCGTTCCTGCTGGCTTTGCTTATGACCTCGCTTCCGATTGGTCTTCTAGTCTTCCTGAACAACAACAGGCTGATAACTCCTTTTAACATGGTCGCATGGCTTCTGGCTACGCTGGCGTGGACGGCTCTAGTCGTGGTTCTGTACATGAAGAAAGGCTTGAAGGGAAAAGGATTCATCCTGAGGAGCTAGACCGGCGAGCTGGACAAAAGTTTTTAAGAGCTGGACGGAGCAGTATACGTCATGGGTCTGTCCTGCGCCCTAAGCTTCGAAGGCAGGCTTCGCAGAGACCGGATGGCCTTCATCCTCAAGCTCGAGATTCTGGTCATATTCTCGACAGCCCTCGCCGTTCTCTACCTCGCCGCATACGACGCACCGGTCATGATGTTCTTCACGGGCCTGACAGCCTTCGCAGTCTTCTTGGTTGTCAAGGACAGGGTTGAGAAGGCTGGACGGAGGCTGAGGAGGGCCGTCGTCAGGTCTGTGAAACATAGTGGAAACGACTGGTTCTTTTTTCTGCCTATGACGCCTTCGTTCGCCTTCACGGTCAGCGGCTACGAGGTTGAAGCCGTGTCGGAAGACTTTACCGTGGTGCGGTTCTTCGACTGGAGGCCGTGGAAGACAGGCCAACGGCTCCTCGTGCTGTCCGACATCAGGGGCAAGGTTCTCGCCGTGCGGGATTTTGCTTCGCCGGTGGGGTTGGACGTCGTAAGGAGGCTGCTGTGTAGACGTTGACTATAGAGTCTATGTAGGAAAAGCCTTTACACAAGTAAACTATAGAGACAAGAGATGCCGCTGAAAAAACCCCTCGAAATAGTCCTGATAGCGGTCAACGCTTCCCTGTACGCAGGCGTAGGATACCTGACCTACCTCGGCATATTCGCACCCGTCGTTGGCACTGTTCGGTTCTGGCCGGCCGTGGTCGTGCCCGCTGTCTTCGCCGTCGTCTACTCCCCCCGCATAGGAGCGCTCGGAGCAGGACTCGGCATCTTCATCAGCGACATGCTCATTCACGGCGACCCCATCCTCAGCATCACCGTCGGCGTGACATCCAACACAGCCGGGTTCTACGTTTTAGGCAAGCTGGCCCAAATCCTCGCAAGAGCGGGACACGGCGCAGCACTCTCGGTGTCTCTCCAAGCTATACCTCTAGCAATCACGCTCATGGCCCTCTGGGCCAACATCTTCGGAGACACTCTCACAGGCAACATCTTCCTCGGAGCAGCCGTCCTCTCCTTCGGAATAAGCTTGTTATACAGCATCTACAGGCCGGCGTACGCAGGCTTGATTGCAGCATCGTCCCTAGGCCTGCTGCTGGGGGCGACGATAATAGGGCTAGGCGTGTGGGCTTACAGCCAGTTTTTCTCGCTTCCAGCCGCAGCTGGCGGGGGCAGAAACCTTCCTCTTTTCACGGCGGCAATATGGTTTCTATGGACCTACCTCACCGAGATGCCTTTCCTGATGACGCTGCTGCCTCCTCTCACGGCGGCTGTTAGGAAAGCCGTTCCCGTGGCTGTAAGGGAGTAGGATGCGGGCGGCTAGGATAAAGACACCCACGCCTCTCTCAAGCATCTTCTCGCCCAAAGTGTTGGAAGGCGGAAGGCCTAGGACCGACCCTGACAGGTTGGGGGCTAGGGGTGGAGGCTTCTCCTTCTTCCCCGGCGTCGACACAGAAGTTGAAGTTGTCGAGGATGGCGAGGGAGTTGTTGTCGAGGTCAACGGCGCGGCCGCTTCCTTCCCTCCTGCTGAGCGAGCCGTGGAGCTTGCTCGAAGAGCCTACGGATTAAGTGGCCGGGTGTTCGTTAGGCACAAGATCCACGTCCCCATCGCAACAGGCTTCGGAACAAGCGCAGCCTCAGCCCTCAGCGTAATACTCGCCCTCTCCCACCTAGCGGGCAGGCCCTCAACTCTCCGGGAAGCAGTAAAGCTAACTCACCGAGTCGAGCTGGAATGCAAGACAGGCCTGAACAGTGAGGCCGGGTTCGGTAGAACAGGCTTGGTCTTGGTGCTTCGTGAAGGCGGTCCTGACTATTCGTTGACAGACGAGATACCACTTCCTGCACGTTCCAAGCTGGTCGCAGTCGTGGCTGGCCAGATGCCTACTCCCGACACGATCGCCTCGACCGAGAGGCTTGTCCGGCTGGAGGAGGTTGGAGACATGTTCATCGACAAAATTGTCCAAAACCCTACCCCGGACAACTTCCTCACGCAGTCAAGGGCCTTCGCAGAAAGAGCAGGCTTAGCGAGTCAAGATGTTCGCGAAGTTTTCAAGGCCATGGAGAAGCTTCCCACGATAGGCTTCGCCCAGAACATGGTGGGCCGAGCCGTC
>JAVYLK010000041.1:0-11796 GCA_038740895.1 Candidatus Caldarchaeum sp. | reverse complement strand
AAAGATAGGCTGCACCAGTTTATTACGATTTTTTGACCGTGTAGAAGTTTCTCCCGCTGGCTATGGCCGAGACATTACTAGCCTCCCAGACTATGAGAACGAGTTGTTGAAGGCTTGTATTAATGCTCATGGTTCAACTTTTGAATATAGTCGGGAGTTTTGTTTACGTTTTTAATTTCAGAGCTACCGTATTTCCATGCTCCTTGGTTGAACCGGGAGGGCGAATATCCATGATTTAGACATCTCTCCACTATCACGCTGGCGATCAGCCAGTCATGTTTAGTCACCTTCTTAACATCTGTAGGCTTCCATCCATCAAAAAAGACTACAAGTGATATTTCTTTTACCCATCTGTCTATGGGTTGTAGAAAGACTTGATTGTGGAGAGGCAGACTCTTATCATCTATACCCAAGATGGTAACCATATCCCTGAGTAGCATGGCTGCGATCTTCTTTCCGATGCCTTTTATCTTCATAATCTCCGTGTAGGCATCGAGAACCTTATCCGGAAGCATGTTGCTCAAATGCTTAAAGGGATTGAAGTCTTCGGACTGCTGAACGAGAGATATAATTCCCTCGATTACACCCCTATTCATGTCGGAATAGGGCTCCTTGTTATCAGCCTTGCACAAAGCCTCGAACTCATTCCAGACTATCTCTGAAGCATCACGTCTTTTCATCAAGTTAGGTTCGGCTGTTGCTGTTCTGTTGCTTTATAGCGAAACCGTCGAGAAGATGTCAGGCCGAATCTTCTACCTCTGATCTGTCAAGACGTGTATTAAGGAGGTTTTCTGGCTCTTGAGTCAACTATAGTGCTCGTTACGTAAAGAGTTCGCTTTGTTCAACATATTTGCATGAGCGCGGGTATGAAAGCATAGTTCGCATGCGTGGTTGTGGCTAGTGTTGATAACCACTGTCCTACGATACGACCTACTATCCTTTATCAGCTTCGAAACTTCGTATACAAGCTTTCTAAGAGCGGATATGTATTCTGATCTAAGCCCCTCATCGGCTTATTCCCTTCAGCTCATCTGTTGCACTCAGTAGTTGCGAAAAGGCGTCAAACACGACTACTCTATGCGCGTCGTTTGCGGTGTGCAGGTCTAGGCCGACTAGGTAAAAGTTGTCGACACGGCCTATGACAGTGAAATGCTGGTTGTCGATTCTGACCACCGCTAACACCTCATCGAACCCGCCCTCAAAGTAAGAGAAAAGGTGATTTGCTGTGTAGTTGGGGATAGAGCCTAAGCCCGATAGCGGGCTTTTGAAATCAACCTGATATGCGGGCGGCGAGCCTGTAACTCTTGGAGTTCGCGGTTCCATATGTTAATTTTGTTAGCCATGCCGAACACGGCTGACGAAACGTCGTGTGGCCTGTATGGCTGCCTGTGAAAACTAACCCCTTGACGAGAAATTCGGCGAAGGCTTCATTCGACAGGCCACATGGTTGGAGGCTGTGGATGAGCTTTTTCAAAAGTTTTTGAGAGGAACGGGGAGGTTATCCGCTCTGGTTAAGGATGGTTTGAAAAAGCTGACGAACAGCGGATTTACTTTGGAGACGATGTCATACATCTTTCAGTCGTCAAATTCTAGGCATCAGCAAAGGCTTTCGTGGTTGCTGAGGAATCCTCCCTGATGCACTCCGCTTTATCTCAACAGTGAAAGGATAGAGAACTACATCCGAGCTTTTCCCTCCAACCATTTCGCAATGTGTTTGATGAAGGCATTAAGATCGGAGAGCTTTGTTTGGAGAAATTCGTAAACTAGGTCGAGGTTTATTGAACCGTAGTCATGGACTAAGAGATTTCTGAAGCCTACCATCGAGGCCATGGTTTCGGCATAATCTTTAGGGATTACTCCTGCGTTGGCTAAAATATACGGTATGTCTCTGTACCGCTCAGGTCTTTGAAGCTGTAGGGATGAGATGATCTCGTTTCCGACATCTATCATGCATTCGATGGAAACTTGAAGATATCTCTCAACAGCCCCTCTTATCTTAAAGTCGTTTATGACGTCCTCTCTTGAGACTGTCTGCAACTCCTTCAGGAAGCCTATGTATTCTCTCAGCTTGCTGAGCTTTGCTACAACTAGGTTTTTCTCTATGCTAGAACCATCTTCATGAAACATTCATCATACCTCTCCATAACCCTTTTGAAATCGAGATACTCGTCTTCAGCTCTCGCCTCAAACTCTATCCTAGTCTTTTCATCCCTACAATAAACCACTACACCGTTTTTTATTACCTGATGCTTGAGCAGCGGGGGTGCCATGTTGAGAATTATCAAATCTACGTCACCGCCCAATAGCTTCGATAGCTCGTTAACCAAATGCAAATAGTAGTCAAGGTCAAGCACTTTGTGAGACGTAGACAGGAGCACGGCTATGTCTACATCGCTCTCAGCCGTTTGATCTCCACTCGCATACGACCCGAATAGATAAGCAATTAATACTTCAGTCTCTTTGTCGAAAAATGTCTTTAGTTGCCTAGTCTCTCTGTCTTTCAACTCCTCTCCCTCAACCAAATCTCCACGGTATGATTTAACTAAGCTTGATTGATAATGTTTTTGGCCGGCCTAGCGTGGCTCTGGCTTAGGTGTTTAGGTTTGTTGCCGCTGTTCTTGAGACCTTTGCTGGTAGGGTGTGGAGTCCTCATCCATACCTTTCCATATATAGATGCTTCCTGCAGTCTTTGGCCTTGATAGGACGCTTGATGCATACCATCCCTCAGCTTTGGTTTCAGCGACACCCAGCCAGCCTATGGTAAGCAGGTTCATCGCTGGGGTTGATGAAGCACGCATAGCGTTAGCGACGAGGCCTGTGTAAGTAATACATGATGGGCCACGTCGCGGTCTATTCTATGCTTCTAGAGCCGTAGCCCATGACGACAGCTGGCGAATAATAACGCGGTCCACGTGTCTCTCTAAGAAACTGTTCCGTCAAACCCATTTCTACATTGGACTGTTGCACTACCTAGGTTTCATACAGAATGTTCGCTGGAGTTGTTAGGTATTTTTCCGCTGTTCTATGGGTCGAACAGCAGGGTTAAGTTGCTAAACTGTCTCGGCTTCTTAGAAGTTTTTAGGATGAATTGGTCTTTTTAAACTGAAGCATGTCAGTGAATCGGTACCAGTATCCGCTGAGTTTTGCCTTTCTTATCATGTGTGGTGCCAATGGTGTAAAAGGCTTCGCACAAGCTCGTAGGTTTTTGATGCTTGTTCAACGGCTTGCTCAGCGTCGTTTCTGTCAACTAGGTCGTCTGGCGACAGCAGAGCTTCCTCGCCCCCGTACAAGCTGATCTCTCTTTTTGCGGCAAGGCTTCTCGAGGCGTTGGCGAGAAACTCTACTTCGGCCGCTAGCCATGCAGGAAACCTATGCCTGTACTCTAGCAGAACGTCTGACACGTCATGGGTTTTGGGGTATTCAACTCCGATTGTTTTCAACGCCGCTTTCAGGCATAGCTCGACACATTCTTGCGAGAGCCTGAGAGCGTACGGGTAGTTTCCTCTTTCAAGAGCTCTCTTAGCGTCGTCCAGCCTGTCGCCAGCCTGCCTAACGTATGCCTTCGCGATTTTAGCCAGGTTCAGAGCATAGACGCCTCCGTAGCTGCTGGACCTAGGTCCCAGTACCAGGTGCCACGTTTTGACACATGACGTTTAGCACCCATCATCTCCAGCCTAGACCTTATCTGCGAAAACAGGCTGCGGAGAAAACCGTCGTCCAACAGTATGGCTGCGTCGTAGGCCATGTCTAGGAAGAGTAGGGGTAGTCTTTCCGCCTCGTTTTTCGTCAAAGGATAGAAGCTCAGCTTGGTGTGGATGCCGTGCGTCTTGAGGAACCATAGTTCAGACTTGACGTCTGCGTCGCGCTCGATCTCCAGCAGCATATCTATGCGTGAGGATAGGCTGCCGCTGAACCTGTCAGAGATGACTAAAAGGTCCACGTCGCTCAACGGAGTGGCTGAATGTCTCGCCACGGAGCCGTAGATAGCTGTGGACGAAGGCTTCCAAGACCCCCTCAGAGCACGTAGAACGTCGTAGACGAGCTGCGCATACTCACCCTGGATGCTGGAAGGCTTGCTCACCATACCTGAAGCAACTAGCATGAAGCTTCTCGGGTCGAGAAGCCTGTAGAGCCGGGGACGTGTACTCCGAAAATCTATCAAAGCCCCCGACTTTCTTAACATGGTTAGAAGGACATGGGCCCTTCCGCTGCCTATGGAAAGCCTGCTGCATACTTCGTCGAAGCCGAAAACCCCTCGGCCGAAAAGGGCGTAAAGGCTTGCAAACTTCTCGCCAGCCCATCGTGGGAGCCATGCCACGGCATATAATAAGCTTAAGAAATAATTAAGGTTATCAGATATATAGCACTCTAGCGTGTCTCTGTGGAATTTTCTTGCTCTGTTGGATAATTCTTATGGCCTTGGGTTGGTATGTCTTATCCTGTGCCGTCCAGGGTTAGGAGGGGCTGGCCTGGCTATAATGGGGTGCTGGTGGGGAGGGCTGAGCTGCTCTTCTCCCTCGACGTACTGGATGAGTGGGATGAGGAGCTTGAGTCGGTGAACGACGGGTTGGTTACAGGCAGGTACAGGGAATAGTTAAGGCCCTGTCCAAGAGGTTTGAGAGGCTTAATATGGGAAGAGGGGTTCAAGGCTCAGGCCTTCTATAGGTGGGACGGTAGGGGGCTGCGGTGAGGGAGTAGTATTAGCGGTGGATG
Organism: Candidatus Caldarchaeum sp.; assembly: GCA_038740895.1. Taxonomy (GTDB): domain Archaea; phylum Thermoproteota; class Nitrososphaeria_A; order Caldarchaeales; family Caldarchaeaceae; genus Caldarchaeum. The sequence continues at coordinate 7,083 of JAVYLK010000041.1, read as the reverse complement.
CCAAGGGAGTGAAGGTGCATAAAAGGGGTGAGTGGGTGAGGGAGTTGTACGGGCCGAAGGTAAGGAGGAAGATGGTATCGGTCAAGGTAGCCGACGAGAGGGTTAGGGATTCTAGGGTTCTCAAGCCGCTATCAGATGAATCCGTTGAAAGATGCGAGGTAGTATGAGTCTTGGGAGATAAGGGACATGATACTAGAGCCAGCTTGAACTACCTGGACGAGAGGAGGTCGACCCAGCGATCGGGGTCAGGAACGTGAAGTCCAATGCTATCTCCAGCTAGGGAGAAGGGTTACGGCTGTAGGTGGATGGCTGAGCAGTCTTCTCACCTATGAAGAGGACGTTCGGAGAATACGTGACGTCCAAAAGACGGAGAACATGGTACAGGAGATAAAGGCATACGTACACAACCGGTTCATGGAAATGCTCCGACCACTAGACCTGTGAAAGCCTATAGAGGAGGAAGGAGTCAAGCATTATCCAACACACCATACTGCAGTAAACATTTATATCCTGCCGCCACCTGAATTAATGTGTTTTTGCGGCGGCTGCGTGTCGGGGCCGCGCCTGTCCTACTGAGTGTTGTCTTTTTCTTTGCTTTGTTGACATTCCTTTCCCATAGTGTTTTTGGGCAGCAGATTGTCGCGGATGTTTGGACTGATAAAGGTGGGTTACACGGGTTCGTCACCGTCTGCCTCAATCAAGATAGACGGCCCTAAAACAGTCATCGCCGTATGGCGAACCGACCACACCATCCTTCTCATAGCGCTGGTTCTGCCGTTGGTCGCAGGCGCTTCTGGGACGGCAGTATATTTCGCAAGGCGCAAATCTCCCACCCTATATTCCGTCCCCCCATCCCGGGTAAAAAAGGAGACGAGAAAGGCAATTGTAGAGCCGCATATCCCGGAGCTTCAAGCTCTTGAGAAGATGTTAAGGGATGGAACAATATCTTTTGATGTATATGAAAGGATAAAGAAAGAGCTCGAGAAAGAAAAAACAGATAGTCAAACGTAGGCCGTATGCGCGGGTCTGAACCTTTTTCTCCGAATCTATTTTGCCGGGTCTCCGACGAACTCTATTCTCCTGCATGCTTGGGCTTGCTGAAGCAGCTTTGCTGAACCTGCGTTTACCATATCCAAAAAGTCTCACGGCGAGTTTGCGGAACCGCCTTGCCAGCTCCTCCCCAAGAACCATCCTTTTCTTATCAACTCGAATTTGTACTGGACAGCGCTTGCGGTCTATCGAACCGAGCCAGGGGGCTTTCCCCTTAACCCGTCGCAACTTCGCTTACACCATACACGTTGTTCGAGGCACGTGTTTCTTAACCATGGCATCGCGAGATGGTGGCCGCCTGCTAGCGTGTTTTCACAAGCTCGAGCCTATTTATTATACTGCTGAGCTCTGACAAGAGGTCTGAGGCCCTTTTCACATCCCGAGCCTCCGTGTATGCGAGGGACTTTCTGAACTCCTCGGCTAATGACTCCACCTCGTCCCGTATCTTCTTAAGGCCCTTGGTGTTGGAGACGACTACTAGCTTCTGAACCGTCGGGTCTTTCCTGGTTTTCTGGAGGTTGAGTATGAGGGAGTCGATGCTCCCGCCTTTTTGAACCTCGAAAACATAGCTAACAACTCCGAGGTTAGCTATCCGAGCCCGCCAGAGCACGTCCACCCGAGCGCCTTTGGCTATCTGAACCTCGCTTTCGGCTTCAAACCCCAGCCCATTACCTATATCCACAAGCTTCTCGACAATCTCGTCATGGTCAAAATCATAGTCCTACTCCTCAACAGCAACCTCTCCCCTAGTGGCCACGTAATACAGGAATAGGGCCATGTCAAGTAGATTTGGACCGGCTCTATCGGGAAACACTAGTTTGAAAAGGGATTTCAACATTTCATTAAACTTCTCATAGTCTGAACCACTGATCTTATACTTTCCAGTCGGCAAGACTCCTTTAAGACCCAAGGTCTCAAGAGCGGTTCTGCTCTTGTCGTTCCAAACACCATACTGTGAAGGGTTGACGAAGGCGAGGATTTCGGTGACACCGGCGGGCCCGATGCCTTTCCCTACTCTCTCAAAAAACCTGTCGTAGCGCGTTCCTAGAGGTGCGTTGCCATACACCAGCTTTTTAAGCTCAGACCTAAAAGTGTCCAGCCAGGGGTCTTTGATGAGCTGTTCTGCAGCGGATTCCCTATTGTACCACCACCGATATGCCCATAATGAACCAATTATCCTCCTTAATTCAGGCTCCGAAAGCTGGTCTATAGTCTTCTCGTCGAAAAGCTTTCTGAACTCTCCCTCCCTAACTTCCCTCTCGCTAGAAAGAGTCTGAGCCTCGTCACTTTTCAACCATCGTCGGAAACCAGGTAGAAATCCATTGACCTTTGCCCTAACTTGTTCATCAAGTTCTAGCATTGTTATTCGTCCGTGGTTCATGTGTTTAAAATCTTTTTCGAACGCCTCCTAGGCCCCGGCAAGTTAAGGCCTGGTCCATCAAATATGAGTTTGATTGGTTTGCTCAGTGATAGATATGTGTTTGCTAGGTGTGGGTTTCTTGCTTGGGCCGAGGCTTTATTCTGATGAGTTTCTGAGCGGAGGTTCTGCGTCAGCCATCGGGACGACAAAATAAACGACTTAGCATACCGGCGAGAGAATTACGCAGAGCCGTTATCCGAAACCGTACAACCATGCCAGGGTTAACCACTCCGTAAAAAATCTCCTGGCTGTCAACTGTCTCCAACGGCGAAGTGCTGTAGGGACTGAGCGTCTTCTTGTCATGTATCGAGGTCGCAACCTCAAGGTCCACAGACTTCAGCAAAAAGAAGAAAATACTACGCACTAGAAAGCCTGAGAAATAGGGGGCGGCGAAACCACCTTGAAAACATAGGAAACAGCTAAAAAATCCCTCAAACCATCAGCGTAGACCGCCAAACCCTACGGCCTATCGCTGAAGCGGTATTGATGACATAGTAGCTCGCGTCACGCTCTTCCTTATTCCCTTTTAACAGGTACGGCATCAGCTCGCGGTTAGACATATAGACAAACTCCTCAGCAGGCCTCGTGCCTGATAAAACCTCGTAGAGAAGCGTCGAAAACCTTATCGCCATGCTTTTAGCCAGAGATTTTTCAAGAGTGTTCAGAGCGTTCCGAGCCAAACTGATGATTTTCTTCCTTGTATATTCATCGGTAAGACCTCTCGCGTCCATGGCTTTATACAGCGGATGCAGGTCAAGCTGCATAGAGGAAAAAATTGTTGCAGGGGTTTGTCCAGCCGGCTCCTTGACGGCATAGAGCTTAATCTTCACGCCGCCGATGAGGCAGGCAAGCCATAGATGGAGGGCGGTTTCCGGAAAAAGCCCATCAATCCTATATTTCTGTCCGCATAAAACATCTTCCAGTTTGTATATCGCGTCTAGATATGCTGCAATCCTGTAGCCCGGGTCTACGGCAAACGGCCTGCTGGAAGAGGATAACGAAGGCGTCATCAGGACAGAGACTTTCTCCCTACGGTCCAGATGGACGTATCCAACCCTACACAGCAAATATCCGGTCAAACAAAGGCCAACAACGTACGCTGGATAAGATTGTCTCATACGTCGTGAGGACTCGCCAACATAGCCGGGCATTCTGTTAAACTCATAGAACTCAGGCTTCAGTATAGAGGGAAGCTGTACATCCTCGGTTGCGACAATCGGGTTTTTTGCCAAAACATCGATCATTTGATAAACAGGTGAGTCGGGCGCAAGCTGGAATGCTTGGAACAGTTTAGACAGTATTTTCCTGTCATTGCCAGAGGCCGGTATCCTCATCCCATATTTTTCGTAACATTTTTCTCTTCGCTGAAGAATTTGTTTCGCCGTGAGAATAATGTCCTGCAGTGCTGCGACCGGGTTTGGCCCCTCTATGACCACGTTCTCACCTGTCACGGTTAAGTTGTATGATTTTTCGAGATGATAGAGAACGCCTAGCAAACAGTCTGCGGCAAAACGTGTTGGTAGAGGGATGATTAGCTGATTCATGACAGCTCACCCGCCAAATATTTCAACTCGTTCAGAAAAGCTTTTCTGCTCTTTGTCTCATCATCGCTGGGTCTGTGTTCAACGGCGTCCAAGTTGTCCGCGAGAACTATAGGCAGAAGAATCATGACGTAAAGCTTCAAAAACGTCTTGCTACTCTCAGCCTCCCCTATCTTGTTGAGCATTACCTGAACATCGATTGGATTCACCGGCTCGTTCAAGACTTTACGCAAAACAGATAAGTCAAGAAAAGAGGCTTCCATGAAAGGGTTGACGAGCTGCTCGACATGCTCGCTTCTTACGTAAGATTTTCGAAAGATTTCATCGATTTTTGAAGACTTTTTGGGGCTTTCAGGGCGGAAATACTCCTTTTCATACGCATAGTCTCTGAGAGCATGCATGTGGTTCAGCACGGCGAGCACCGCCAAGATAGTTAAATTCTCGTCGCACGCAGACGTCTGAGAAAAATATTTGTTCAAATAAGCAGCTGACAGCAGCTCGTGAAGGTAAAAGCTACATCGCCGGCTGATGCATTCGCATTTTTCGTCGAATCGCTCCTGATAATACTCGACAGCCTTCCCCACGTCATGGAAAAAGGCTGCGGTAAGGATAGTGCTTTCTAGCAATTTTTTATCAGCACGCAGGCTGCAGTAGCTGAAACGGCGTGCAACCGTTTCCAAATAACCGGCTGAGATGAACCGCTTAGTTTTCTCGCATACGGAGCTGAGATGTTTATCCAGCGATTGGCATCTATACGCGCACGGCTTCACACAGACCAACCTCCTCATCATACAAGTCTGTCAACACAGCCACTATCCCATGTCTGAAGAACTGTTTTGCAATACATTCACGCACTGAAATTTTCTCTACAGGTTTCCTGCTTCCGTCCTCGTAAATGGCCTCCGTTATCTTGTTAAGATGATAAAGCCTGGTAAAATATTCGTCATCGATGCAGAATAGGTGGTCGTATATTTTATCGCGGCTGTCGACGTGTTGTACAGGAATGACAGGCACCTGCTCCCCGTCCCGGACAAAACCGCATACAGCATTCCAAACCCTTTGAGCGAACTCAATTGAATAAGACGGATAACTGTCAATATCCTGTAAGAACCCTCTGTAAACTCTGTCCAACAGACTGACGTTTGACTCTTTTACTACGTTGTCTATTATTTCAAGCATGTTGTAATCTATGGATTTTTCTTTTTCGACATAGCGGTAGAGCTGGCATGGAATGGTTTCGCCGTAAACTTTTGCTCCCTGCTCGGTGACGGGCATTACATAAATCTCGCCCTTTCCACCATGTCTTGCCACACGTCCTGCTCTCTGAAGCAAAGAGTCTGGAGAAGACGCCTCTGTAACCAGAACGTCGAAGCTTTTATCAACACCAGCTTCAACTACTTGTGTAGCGACAACCAAAATCCCCTCTCCCTTCTTATCTGTGAGTTGGCCCAGTCTGTCTCGTCTCGTTTTCTCGATAAGTCTTGAATGAAGTAAAACAGGTCTGAAGCCCATGCTCTTCAGCTGCAGATAGTTCCTTACCGCCTGGGAAACTGTGTTGAAAATGACCAGTATCTTTTTATTTTCATGAAGGTCTTTGATTAGGTCTGCAACGTTCCCTACATAGGTTGATATGGTTAAGTCTCTCTTTACAAAGTTTTTGTCTTCCTCAGATGGAATGATTTCCTCTATGCTGTCTTCTTGGCCTGTCAGCTCGACATGGCCTTTTATCAGGTTTTTTATGCATTTAGGCAGCGTTGCAGTTGAAATGATTACAGGCACACCGGCATTCAGAAGAGATATGATGCAGGCTATCGTGGCCGTTAAGGATTTACTTTCGCCATTCATCGCTGCTTGAGAGCTCATGTAGAGATGAAACTCGTCGAAAACAACCACCGCCGAATAAATGCACGCCCTCGGTATTTCGAAGTGAGCCGTACCGTATCGTTCTATTTTAGAGATTTCGGCAGCAGGCATTTTATAAAAACACGAGATGAAAGTGTCGAGGGTTGTGATGACAAATCTTTTGCAAAGCATCGGGCTTCCGGGAGAGTGCATCTGCTGAAGGCCAACATCAGCCTCTCTTAAAGGAAAGCCTTTAGCTTTCAGGTTTTTGATGTCTTTTCGCATCCTTTCTTGAAGGTCGGTGCCTATAGACCTCATGGGTAGAACGTGTATAACTCTCTGAGCTAGGTCGTGTCTACCCATTTTGAGAGCAGCGTAAAGGCTAAGGGATAGCGTGCTTTTTCCATAACCTGTTGGCGCCTCTAAAAAAAGAATAATGTTTTCGTTGCATGAGATTCTTTCATCAATCTTTTCCATGGCCTTGGAAAGCAATGGCCTAGGATCTTGCTCCATTCCTTTGCATATCTTCTCATAAACCTCAGCTAAAGACGGCGAGCCCATCCTCACCCACCATGAAAACATCTACACCTGGCTGAGGCCTTATCGTCACCTTGCTGCTGACCACAGGGTCTCTTGTTCCGGGAACAATGTAATCCTCCCTAACCGGTTCTTCTCCCCACACATAGCTCCATTGCCAAAATCTCTCAACATAGGTTCCTCCAAGGCCGAAGATAGACGGCTGTGTCTTAACCACCTCTTTGACAACGTGTTTAGGCAGGTAGAACCTTGTCGTGAAATCGCCGTGCAAAACCTGCGGGCTGGTGTCAACCGTTACGTCTTCGACCGATACAATACTTTCTTTAGCGCCTATGTTTGTTATCCCATAGCAGGCTCTTACGATTTTACCTAGCCACTCTGCTCCAAGTTTCTTTTCCGCCGTTTTCTCGTCTCCCAAAAACCCAACTACCAGCGATGATGATGGAGAGTAAATTTTTCCTGCTGGCACTATGTTGTAGCGATAGTCGGGGAGACCACGTCTGTCAACTCTTTGAAACTGGTGTATTTGATGCCTGATAGGGTCTTCGCTGTACTTTCCTATGGCAGCTCTAAGGGCTGATGCTTTTGAAACATCCATGAAGGCCGAGGCGGCTTTGAAAATTTCCACGTACCTTGAGGCTGCGGAAACAAGCTTTCCATTCTCTTCAGCGACCTCGCCTACTCCGTTTTCCA
>JAVYLK010000040.1:0-12430 GCA_038740895.1 Candidatus Caldarchaeum sp. | reverse complement strand
TAATCTCCTCCTCATATCTTTTGGCTTCCTCCCGTGATCCCGCAAGAGGGAATTGAAAGACGGGTCCCTGTCCCCGGAGCCGTGTACTTGACGACTAAAGGCTTGTGATCCCGCAAGAGGGAATTGAAAGCATCCACTTCCCTACGATTCTATTCAAAGCACGACGCAACAAGTGATCCCGCAAGAGGGAATTGAAAGAGGAAAAGCAGTTGGCTGGCGGCGACCACTGTCAGAGCGATGTGATCCCGCAGGAGTGGAGTGGGGCGGCGGCCCGCATCCCCGGCGTCCAGGAAAAGATTAATGCTCAAGCACACGCCACACAGGGCGGGGAGATGAACAAGGCTACAGCCCTCTTGATGCTGGTGGCCGCGGCAGGTGTTCTCTACAGCGGGCTTTTCCTCCTCGACCTAGCCCCCGGCAGGCCGAGCGACAGCTTCCGCTTCTGGAACGGCGGCGAAACAGCTTTGAAAATCGGCGGAGCCGTAGACATCGCTGCGGGCATACCCCTGCTCGCCCTAGCGGCGGCAGCGGTCCTCAACCCCGCTACGGCCCTCCAGCGCTGGAAAGCGTTTGCAGCGCTCTACGCCGCAGGAATAGCGGGAGACTTGATCGCTGGAATCTACGGCATCATGGCCCAGGCAGGGCTGTACACAACGTTGTTCACGGCCTTCAGGGCGAGACGAAGCACTTAAACCCGGCCTGGGGAAAGCCTACAGCAGTTGGCCGGGCCAGACACGTCGGTGCAAGACCTCTTCACAGCAGACTTCAAACCAGGCAGGGTCTACCTGCTCTACGGCGACGAAAACACGGGCAAAACAACCCTACTCCTGACGGCTGCGTCCAAGCTGATGGCGAAAGGCCGTCGAGTAGTCTGGGTCGACTGCGGAGCAAGGCTCCACCCCCAACGACTCAAGCAACTCGTAGAACCAGCACACCTAGACATGATGTACGTGGCTCAGCCCCGAACATTCAAACAACAGCTCACGTCAATAACCAGCCTCCACGACCGCCCGCCGGCAGACACAAAACTCGTCGTCTGCGACGACTTCACACACCTGCACAGGCTCGAGCTGACGGGAAAACCATCCCAAGACCTCCCAGTCTACGAAGCCCTAGCGTTCCAAGCCGCCCTACTCAAAGACCTGGCCATCGAGAGAAGCATCCCCGCCGTAGTCGTGGGCCTAGTCCACGAAATCCCAGCCCTCAGCATCACGGCCCCCGTCGCAGGCCGGATAGTAAGCTACTGGTCTGACTGCGTCGTGAAGCTCACCCGAAAAAACAGCCTCCGAGAGGCCGTGGAGGAGAAGCCCGGAGCTCGAGCGCGAAGATTCACGATAACGGAGAAAGGCCTTCAAGCCTTGGACAGATGACCGCCTATCAACCCCAGCGCAGAAACGACAACCAGCAAGCTGCTGAACAAAAGCATGTACTGAGAAGCCCTCGGGCTAAACCGCTTGCTCAAAGCCATGCTGTAGAGCATTAGCCCGGCGAACCCCAGCAGGTAGAACGTGGTCGCAACCAAAAGCTCGGCAACCGTCTGAACACGCTGGTCAGGGTAGAAAACCCTTATCGTGTTGCCCACGAAAGCAACGCCGATGCTGACCCCTGAAAACAACCCGTAAACCACGCCGGCCAAGATGACCGACGTAGCCACTACAGCCACCAGCACCAACCCCTCCTGGAAAGAAGGCTTCGAAACAACCTCCACAGCCCTGTCGAAAAACGCTCTAAGCCTCTCAGCCATCAAAACCCATGAAAGCAACGCATCGTTTTAAAGATATCCTGCGAAAGAACCGTTGCCTGAGCGCTCGTGGCGGTAAGCACGGACAACCACTCCAGCCTAATTCCCTCTTACAGCACTTCCTGCAGTTCGTACTGTCTCGGGTCAGTTATTTTTCCCGTGAGCGCTGTAGCCGCCGCCGTGAGCGGGCTCGCGAGATGGGTTCGGCCTCCAACTCCCTGCCTGTTCTCGAAGTTCCTGTTGCTCGTCGACAAGCATCTCTCACCGGGCCTCAGCCTGTCCTCGTTCATGGCGATACACATGCTGCATCCGCTGTTCCGCCACTCGAAGCCCGCCTCGATGAATATTCTGTGGAGGCCCATGCGTTCGGCGCGTCGCTTGGTGAGCTGGGACCCTGGGACGACGAGGACCCGGACGCCGTCGGCCTTCCTCCTCCCCTTCACCAGACGAGCTACTTCAACCAAGTCGCTGAGGCGGGCGTTAGTGCACGACCCTATGAAGACGGTGTCGACCTTGACGTCGCTCACTTTCATCCCCGGCCTGAGGCCCATGTAGTCGAGGGCTCGCTGGACCGCTTTCTTCTCAGCTGGGTCGTCGAAGTCGTCGGGCGACGGAACGGTCTCCGAAACGCCCACTGTCATGCCCGGGTTGGTTCCCCAAGTCACCTGTGGTTCAAGCCTCGACACGTCGAAGCTGTGCACCTTGTCGTATGAGGCTCCCGGGTCTGTCCTCAGCGTCCTCCAGTACTGCATCGCCTCATCCCACTCCCGGCCTTTCGGGCTGAATGGAGCGTCCTCGATGTAGCTGAAGACTTTCTCGTCAGGCTCGATGATGGCTGTGCGGGCTCCTCCCTCGATAGACATGTTGGTAAGCGTCATACGCTCCTCGACTCCCATGTTTCTGACAAGCTCTCCCGTGAACTCGACGACGTGGCCGATGCATCCTCCCGTCCCCAGCGAACGGATGATGTAGAGGATTACGTCCTTGGCTGAGACGTTGCCAGGTAGGCTCCCCGTCAGCTTGATGTTCATCTGCTTAGGCTTCTTCAGCCACAGCGTCTGCGTCGCAAACACGTGCTCTCCCTCGCTCGTGCCTATTCCGAAAGCAAGCGCCCCGAAAGCCCCGTGGGTCGAGGTGTGGCTGTCGCCGCACACTAGGGTTATGCCCGGAATCGTCAAGCCGAGCTCTGGGCCGATGACGTGCACTATTCCCTGGAAGGGGCTGAAGTAGTCGAAAAGCATTATGTTGAATTCTCGAGCATTCCTGCGGAGGGCCTGCATCTGGGCGGCGGACATCGGTTCCTTCACCGGCTCAGCCCGGTCGGACGTCGGGACGTTGTGGTCCATCACGGCGAACGTAAGGTCCGGCCTCCTGACGCTTCTACCGGCAGCCCTAAGCCCCTCGAAAGCCAGCGGGGAGGTGACTTCATGGGTTAGGTGTCTGTCGATGTAGAGGAGTGTCTGGCCGTCCTCACGCTCGGCTACGACGTGCGAGTTCCATATCTTCTCGAAGACGGTCTGGCCCATTTTACGTCTTGGTCTCTGTGTACCCCACGTTAAAAACGTTCGTCTGCTAAGCCTGCTGCCAGAGCCTCTTTACCGTGTGGAGGTCGTTCAAGGGCATCGTGGCCGTCCACAGCGTCTCGCCTGCGTGCCTGGCTGTGAACTCTATGGTTTTGGAGGTCAAGGTCAGTATGTAGGTGTATGTCCCTGAAGCCGTTAGGACGTTCTCATCCAGTCGCTGAGGCGCTGATGAGAGGTGTTTGTCGATTATCTCTACGGGGTTGGCTTCAGGCTTCTCAGGGGAAGAAACTACTTCTGCGGCAAACGCTACCCCCTTCCCTGCTCACCCGGCATCTGCCCGTTCGGCCCAATCCTGTGGCAGAGCCTCGTCAACAGAGACTTCAAGCCCTCAAAGTACTGGTTGATGCCGTCGATGCAGCACGTCGACTCGATGGAGGAGGCTTGGAGAGGGCTGGCGTCTGGAGAAGCCCTGTACGTCGTCAAGGAGATAGTTTACAGGGTCGGTGAGAAGCATGGCCGGCAGCTTTGAAAAAGCTCTGAGCGCTGTGAGGTTTCTCGAGGTCGAGGACCTGTACGGCGGGTCCGGGCTACGGGTTGTTTTCATAGACAGCGGCTGCGGCAGAGACCTCCCCCTCAAAGACTGCATAAACTTGTCGAACGACTCGGCGGTCGACACGGAGGACCACGGCGCCCACGTACACGCCATCATAGCCTCGATGCTGCCCGACGCCGAGATCATCCTCGTCAAGGTACCCGACCCTCTGCCCGACAACCTGCTGATAACAGCTTTGAACGAAGCCCTCAAGCTCTCACCCCACGTCGTAAGCCTTTCAATCACAAGCGAGGTGCCGAGCGACGGCTCCGACCCGGCGTCAACCTACGTCAACCACGTCGCCGAGAAATCCCTCGTCGCAGTCTCCGCGGGCAACGGAGGGCCGAGGATGATGAGCGTCGGCTCTCCAGCAGTTGCTGCGAACGCTTTGATGGTGGGGGCTGCGGACGTGCGTGGAAGGCTTTGGAGAAGGTCGAGCAGAGGCCCAGCCCTGGACGGTCGTTGGAAGCCCAACGTCGTAGCGCCAATGGGGTTCATACCACCTGCGTCGAAGGAGAGGAAGGAGGTATGGGGAACAAGCTTCTCAACCCCGATAGCCGCAGCGGTCGCCGCACCGCTGGTGAAAAAGCTCGACTCGCCCGAAGCAACTGCCAGAATCTTGGAGCTCACGGCCTGCTCCGTAGACCTCAACACAGCTCCTCCGCCCACGCTCACAGGCCTACGGAAAGCATCCCTGATAAGGAAGCTGATGCAGAACTGGCCACGTCTTTACGACCCACGCAACTTTGCCGGGATGGGCATGGTCAACGCAGAGGCCGCTCTAAGGCTTGCTGAAAAACTCCGCCAAAGCATCTCAACCCTATAATGGAATGCCGCGGTGAACAGCCATGGTTTACAGGAAGCTGGTCACGTATGGAGAGGAAACATCCTACGGCCAGACGCCGGACAACGTCTCGGAATGGGTCGGCGGGGTCTCTTCCTTCAACGGAGGAGTAGAGCTTGCTTCGGAGAACATAGCCGTGCTCAACGGAGTCAGGAGGACGTCGACGGTCGTCTACGGGCTGAACACATCGCCGTCGCTGGAGTTCTACGTCCAGAGCGCCCGGTTCCTTAAATACGGCTTCGGAAAAACCACGAACACAGGGTCGTCGCCGCCCTACACACACCTCCTAGAGATATCCGAATCCTACGAGCTTCCCTCCATAACGCTTCTGGAGCACAGGCTCGGCGGTTCCTCCCACGGATACCTGTACAACGGATGCAGGGCGGACAAGCTGACCATCAGCTGGGAGGAGGACGGGCTGCTCACGGCTTCGATGGACTTCACGTCGACGAAGGTCGTCAAGACAACATCCCTGCCAGAGGCCGTTCCCGACACTCGGAGCTACTTCAAAGCCTCTTCGAAGACCGTGGAGGTGGACAACGTGCAGATAGGATACGTTGTCTCAGGCAGCGTCAGCCTGTCCAACAACCACACATCCTTCCCGAGGTCGGGCGACTTCCCCTCCAGACACATCGCTGGAAACGCTGAAGCGGAAGCCGAGCTAGAGCTGTACTACGTCGACAGCAGCTTCTACGACTTGATGACCGCCAAGACAAAGTTCGACGTCAGGGTAAGGTTCAGCAGAGGCCCGCAGGACTATCTCGAGATACGGCTGGACGACTGCGTCTGCAGCGTCGAGTCGGAGCTTGCCTCTGAGGGGGAGCTGATGCAGACAGTATCGCTCAAGCCCGACAACGTCTCGGTCATCGCTGTGGACGACACGCCGAGCTACTGAGAGGAGCGAAGATGCCGCCAACGCCTGGAGAGCTTAAGAAGGCGACGGACCCGTCGAGCCTTTTCAAGAGAGTCATGGAGCTGGACTTGGCCGGGGTGAGGTTTGTGGTTAGGAGGATGACGTTGGCTGAGGAGCTTGAATGGTACGCTGAGCGGGATAGGGTCTTGTCCGAGGATGGGCTGAGCCAGGTTGAGAAGGTTGTCAAGGCTTGGGAGGGGCTTCTGCATCGCGTAGTCGTCGAGCCACGCCTCACCTCCTACGTCGAGGAACTCCCAACACCCGTCGTCGCGGCCCTCATCCAAGCCATCACAGACCTCCACCTGTGGAACATGGGTTTTCGCACATCGCCGCAGGCATCAGGCTGAACCATGCCTACGAGTACTTCCTCCTCGCAGAGCGCTACGGCTGGACCCACCACGACATACTCAGCCTCACGAGGGCCGAGGCGCTGTACTACCTGCTCGCACCCATAGCGTACGAGAGGGAGAGGATGAAGCATGATAAGAATAAGCGGCGTTGAGAAAGCGTTGACCGGGTTGAGGGAGGTTTGTGAGGAGTTTGCTGAGCGTGTTGCAGAGGTTTTGGAGGAGTCGGCTGGGGAGCTGGCTGACAGAGCACGGGGCTATGCCCCGGCTAGGACAGGGAGGCTCAGGGAAAGCATAGGCTTCAGGAGGCTCGGCCGTGGGAGGGTGGTTGTCGAGGCCTCCGCCCCCTACGCAGGGTACGTGGAGTTCGGGACCTCCCGCACACCGCCCCGCCGCTTCATGCAGAGAGCCTTGGAGGAAACGCTTGACAGGCTTAAGACGAGGCTGGCGTCTCGGAGCATCTTTTTCAGCTAGCTCTGCCTTGGGTTGTCATGCGTCTAAGCGCTTCAGCGGTTCTCGCCCTGCTCGTCGTGGGCTTCCTAGCCGGCTACTCCGCCGCCCTCTCCCAGCAACCCGCACCAGCCACCCAGACCGTTGTCAAGCCCACAACCGTCGCCACAGCCACCACAGTAGTCAGGACAACAACCCTCACGCAGCAGCTCACGACAACAACCACCAAGACAGCAACACTCCATCACGCCGTCTCGGTTGGCGGGAAGCCCGTCGACATCGTGGCAAGAGTAATACGAGCGGTGGACGGAGACACGTTCGACTCGCATCCAGCCGGCAGGGTGCGGCTGGCCGACGTCAACACCCCCGAGAGAGGACAGCCTGGCTACACCGAGGCCACGAACGCCTTACGCGCGCTCATCGAGGGGAAGACCGTTTACCTCGACGTCGACGACCTCTTCGTGATGGACCCGTACAACCGGCTTGTCGCCGTAGTCTACGTTGACCACAACTCTACGCACGTCCTCAACGTAAACCTCTGGCTCGTGGTCAACAACCACGCCGTCTTGTACGACTTGAGGAACGAGTTCAACCCTTCTGCGTGGATCCTGTACGTCAGGAAAACATAGTCAGCGACGGAGCAGCCATCCCAGAAGGACGCCGTCGAGGATGTCGGCCAGAGTCCTACGCCTAGACTCCTTCTTCCTGGCTTCTTCAACCTTCTCCCTTCCAACCTCGTACCCCAGTATCCTAGGCTTGAGTATGCTGAACTGCGTCTGGCATTCGAGGCATTCGAAGGCCTGCGGCGCGTCTCCCTCAACCTTCGCCGGCAGGATATTGGTCCCACGGCATATGGGGCAGCTTAGCGTCTGCTTGACGGTCTTCACGGTGTTCGTCCCTCTCGAGCCCAATTAAGCTTTAACAACCCCGCCAGGTATTTATACGGCCTCCGCCGATGCGGCCTGCACGTCTTCACATCCAGCTGTCGGACGGAGGTTCTCAGCGAGATAAGCCAGCCATGTTTCTGGGCCTTGATGCCACCGCCCAGTTTCACCGTCAAGGTTTTGCTCGAGGCTGACGACCAGCTCAGCAAGGCCGTGGCCTACGCTCGGACGCAGATGCAGAGCCTTGGGGACACGGGTGTGCGTGAGGCCGGGAGGCTCGAGTCGTCTTTCGCAGTTCTTTCGTCGGCTCTGAATAGGGCCCTGGGCATAGCCATCTTCGAGGCCGGCAACTATCTCCAAGACTTTCTCTCAGGGTCGGTGAAGGCCTTCGCCGAGTTTGAAGCAGCGGCCGTAAGGCTTGCAGCTTCGACGGCTGGGGCTGGGCAGTCGGTCTCAGGCCTTGCTTCAGCCTTCAGAGTAGTGGCTTCCGCTGCAGCCAGGGACATGGCGGTCTCGGGCTTTGAGGCTATGAGGGCTTTGGAGGCTTTGGTCAAGGCAGGGCTGTCGAGCACGGACGCCGTCAACGCCCTGAGGTCTTCGCTCGTCCTCGCCAGGCTGGAGAACCTAGAGTTCGGAGAGGCGGCCAACAGGGTTGTGCAGGTGATGGCGCAGTTCGGCGTCGAGGGTGGAAGGGCGGCGCACGTCGTCGACGTCCTGGTCAACGCTTCCCGGCTGGGCATAGGTACTGCCGGCGACTTCGCCAACGGGCTGGCCAACGTCGGCGCCGTAGCCCGGGCCGTGGGCCTCTCGCTCGAGGAGACCACCGCATGGCTGGTGGCTTTGGAGAGGAGGTTCGGCTCCGCCGAGGAGGCTGGAACCCACTTGGCTAGGCTTCTGTCAAGCCTCTACGAAATAGCTGGAAAGCTCGGCGTGCCTGTCCGTGATGCCGGCGAGAGGCTTAGGTCTGTCGGCGAAATCATGATGGACGTCCTCTCAAGGTCTCGAGAGCTCGGAGGAGACTTTGTAAACTTGCAGGACAGGCTTTCGGGAGTCGACATAAGGGCCGTCAGAGCCCTGTTCACGCTGATGCAGATGAGCGAAGCCTTCGACGAGCTGGTCTCCCAGGTTTCCCGCGGCGGCTCCGCCCTCCAAGTCTTCGGCGAGTCCCTGTCGACGGTTGAGGGAAAAGCTGCGATGCTGAGGGCTGAGACTGACAGGCTTCAACGCGTTATCGGCGATTCTTTTTCGGCCATCTACAGCATGGTCGGGCCTTACGTGCTGAAGGTTTTCGACGCTTTCACGACTGCGTGGAGGGGTATTGTCGCCGAGATTGTGGACAGCGAGTTTGACAGGAAGATGGCCTTCCTCGAGACCCAGCTGAGGATTCTCGAAAAGATCACGGAGGAGGACGCTTCTCAGCTCATCGCTTTCTGGGTCGAGTCGGGCCAGATAAGCTTGGCTGAGGCTTTGAAGATAGCTGAAGCCGTTGCTGTTTATGACGAGAACATCCACAGGCTTGTCGAGACGGCGTTGATGGCCGGCCAATCGGTCCCGGACAGCATGAGGAGGCTAGCCGAGTCTATGCAGGATGGGGCGCGAACGTCGTCCACAGCGGTGATGGAGCTGTCGAACGCATTACGCACAGCTGAGAACGCGGTCAAAGACCTCTCCACAGCCGGCAAGACGCTGGCGGCCAGCCTAGACTACTACAATGTCCTCACACGGCTCAACGAAGCCCTAGGAGTTTCAACAGCCTTGACAGAGGAGCAGGCGGCCAGCGCCAGATATCTCGCAGCAGCCCAGTCAGCCGTCAACTACGTCAGCCAGCTGCTCTCGCTCCAGCAGCAAGCCCTCCAGCTCTACATGCTCGGCGCAGTCGACGCCGGAAGCATGCTGGCAAACGTGATGTCCGCCCTGGCCGGCTCTCTATCCGACGGCGTTGTCAGCCAGCAGGAGTTCGTAGCGCTGCTGAACGCTCTTGGAGTCGACGCCGGGAACGTCGCAGGCTCTCTGCACGGCCTGCTCGTCAAAGCACTCGAAACAACCCGGAGCGCCGTCGAGGGAAACCGGTCCAGCGTCGAGGCCTTGATCAACACGCTCAACAGCCTCAACGGCATGACAGTCGTCTACAGGATAGTCGAGGAGCGTGTATCCGCAAGGCAGGAGGAGGCGGGGGCTGCGGGCGGTTCCGGTTTTCAGGGAGCGCCTGGAGACTTCTGGGAGTATCAGCGCGGCGCCTGGTATACTCCTGAGGGGCCTGCCTACCTTCATCGGGGGGAGATGGTTTTGCCCCGGCCCGTGGCTGAGTGGTTCAGGAGAGGCGGTTCGACGTCTAGTACGGTCAACATCTCGATAACCGTCAACGCTGCGGGCTCGGACCCGAGGGACTTGGCTGAGGAGCTGAGTAGGGCTTTGCTGAGGAGGGTGAGGAGGGTTTGACGACCAGCCTCAAGGTCTACAGAGACGGTTCGTGGACAGATGTCTCCGGCAGGCTGGCCAAGCTGACCCACACGGTCTCGTCAAGGGATTTAGAAAAACTGTCTCTCGAGCTTGTCCAGGCAAGCATAGACGTTGGCGACAGGGTGAGGCTGGAGGTTGGCGGCAGCGCCGTCTTCGAAGGAGTGGTCAACGAGCGCCGTCTCAGGGTCTCCGGCACGCTGACGACAGAGGCCACAGCCTACTCCGACCTCATCCTCTACGAGCGGTACGTCGTCTACAGGAGCTATCCGGCGGGAACCTCGGCGGGGGAGGTTGTGAGGGACATGGCGCAGCTCGAGATGAACGTTGACGTGGAAGGAGTTGAGGAAGGTCCGTCGCTCAAGACGAGTTGGGAGGTTCAGAACACCTCAGCCCTCGAGGTGATGCTCAACACCGCCAGAGGAACAAACCACCTCCTCCGGATGAAGCCCGGCAGGAAACTAATCTTCAAACCCAAGACCGGGGCAAGCCCAACAATCTCCCTAAGCGATGAACACGTCGTCTCAGCCGAACACATCGAAGACAGGTGGAGCCTCCGCAACAAAATCATCTACGTGGGAGCGGGGGGAAAGGTGTTGGCCGAGGTTTCAGAGCCTCCGGCAGACATGCCGCTTGTAGTCCACGACCCGTTCCTGACGGACGTCGACGAGGCTGTCCGGAGAGCGCAGACGCGGCTGGAGATGAGCAGGGAGTATGGTCGACAGCTGAGGATAAAGATGCATAGGGCTGATTTTGAAGACCTGGGGGTTGAGGCGGGGATGATGGCTTCCGTGAGCCTGTCATCGCTGGGGCTCGAAGAGGAACGTTTATACGTCGTCGAAACAAGCTACACGCCGAGCGAGAACTTCTGCGAGGTCATGCTAGGCGGAAGGCTCGAATACTTCGAGGACTACCTGCAGGAGGCTCTGCACGGCGACACCGCATCGCTGTTCGGTAAATCAATCCAAATACCCGAGCTGATAACGACGATAGCGTCCTCGGTTCAAGCAGCCCTCAAAATACAGGCCGACCGAAGAGTCCTACGTCTCTACAACAAGCCGCCGCTCATCCTTGAGAACGCTAACAACATCGTCCTGAACGAAGACGGGCACGCCCAGCTCTCGTCGGGCGCCACCTCCGGATGGTTTGAAACAAGCTGCACGCCGTCTAACGACCTGTTCAACCGATGGCTACGCGTCCACTACAGCTACGAGGCTGGAGGAGGCGCGGTCAGAGCAGACCTTTACAGGGCAGACGGCTCTCCAATCGACCAAAACATCCCCGAAGACTACCTGTTCAACTACTTCCCCGCACACGTTGGCGGGCTCACCGAGCAGAACGCATCCGAATGGGGCGTGGAAGACGGCAGGCTCACGGATTCGGAGAACGCAGTCATCAGCCGCTGGAGCATCCGCGCAACCAAGACAGCCACGTCCCCGACCATGAAGATATTCTACCCCGCCGACAAAAACCTCGCACAAACCCTAACAAGCTACAAATACCTCACAGTCTACCTCTACTCGCTCGCCGACGACCCCAACCTCAGGCTCAGAATCATGGAAACCCAGACCAAATACAGCGAAGCCGTGCTCAACCATCAAGGCCTCGCGTGGCGACGCCACCAAATCAAGATCGACACCGCGAACAAAGCCGGAGGCGGTGCGTCAACCATGAACTGGCTTGAGGTCGAAACCACGCTCCCAACCCTGTACATCGACAGCGACTACCTGCTCACGCCAGCCGCTCGGGAACGGGTCGTGTTGAAAATATCGCTAACCAGGCCGACTCCATCACATCCATCGCCCAAGGTCAAGCTCGTGAAGATTGTCTGGACGGAGGGATGACAATTCGTACGGGGTGAGTGGTAGATGAGTCAGGTTGTCTACACGGAGCTTGAGGCTTTCCCACTCCGTTGGCCCTACCTGCAGCTCGAACCATTAGACTCCACAACCACGAAGACATGGCAGGCGGAGCAAACCTTCAACATACCGTCATACGCAACATACACGCCGGCCGACGTCGGGGGAACGGTGCAATCCATACCTCTCTACGGCCAGGTCAGGCTCGGGCAGGTGTTGAAGCGGCAGGCGGGAGGCGGAGAGTTCTGGGACAACCTCGAGCTGAGCCTCTCGAAGGTCGGAAGCCCCGGCCCTCTCCGCGTCGAAATCTACCGAGCCGTAAGGTCTTCGACGGAGTTTCTCGCCGACGGTTTGCGGGAAGGCGGGAACGCCTCCAACACCGACTCGGTTTCGCCGACAACGTGGAAAGCCACGACGAGGAACTTTCCCAACAAAATACGTATCGCCGGAATCTTATTCACAACAGTGAACCCAGGAGCTGACAGGCTTCAGGTAAGAAATGCTCAGCCCGATGGAAGGCCTGGGCCGACGGTTATAGCTGACATCACGGCTACTTCTGAATACGTCTTCAACCCCCCGCTCGAACTGGGGCCCGGCCTCTATTCATTCGTCCTCTTCCGCTCGTCGGGAACAGGCTACGTCCACTACAACATGGGCCGTGTGCCGGCGAGCGACTTCGGCTCCGACCACAGCGCATGGACTAGCACAAACAGCGGCTCGACGTGGACAAGCTCTAGCGTGACAAACTATTATGTCGCACTCCGTATCCATCCACGCGCATGGGTTCCTGAGACAAAATACGCGGAGTATGAAATTCCCG
>JAVYLK010000039.1:0-14610 GCA_038740895.1 Candidatus Caldarchaeum sp. | reverse complement strand
TAGCAAGTGTTGCTTCTGTTTTCAGCGGTCCACAGGCAAGCGGTCGTTATCAAGCGTTTTACGCTGGTGAGGCTAAAAATGGTGTTACAGTGATCCCGCAAGAGGGAATTGAAAGACCGTTAACTGCAACAATAAGAATACCTTTCGCATACACAAGTGATCCCGCAAGAGGGAATTGAAAGGCAATTGTCTTCACCAGCTTTGTGGAAAGTTATGTTCTTGATTAGTGATCCCGCAAGAGGGAATTGAAAGGGGACGGAGCTTCCGCTGGCGCTCCCGCCGACGCCAGCCATACGTGATCCCGCAAGAGGGAATTGAAAGAATCCTCCATCGCCTCGTAAGGAAGCTCAGCCTTCAAAGTAGAGTGATCCCGCAAGAGGGAATTGAAAGCATGATGATATCAATCTGCACCCCCGCGTCATGTGGACATGTCTGTGATCCCGCAAGAGGGAATTGAAGTGAGCGGAACAGCGTATTGCGAATCCGCGAGATGATGTTGGAGGGAAAGCAGGCCTAGCCGGCCCCCTGCCCAGCCCTAATCCTCTCCATCCTCTCGTCCGACAACTTCTCAAACAACGGCGTCGGCCTACCTACACGCTTACCCGACGCCAGACGCCAAGGCCCGTCGCCCAGCCACGACACGCCTTCCAACGGCTCCGACAACATGTCGAGGATACGCTCGGCTGTGCGCGGGGTGAACGGGTGGAGAAGGAGAGCGAGGGCCTTGACAGCCTGCGCCGCCACGTAAACCACCGCCGAGGCCTCCTGCCTTCCTGTCTTCACCAGCCTCCACGGCTCCCTCCTGTTGAGGTAGACGTTCCCCTCGCGAGCCAGCTGCATCACGGCCTCGAGAGCCTGCCTCAGCCTAACCTCCCGCAGCAAAGCCCCCACCTCGTTGAACATCTTCTCAACAACCCCGAGCATCGCCCTGTCCTCGTCGGCCAGCACCCCCGGCTCAGGAATCACGCCGTCGAAAAAACTCACCACAAACGTCAGAACACGGTGGACGAAGTTGCCCAAGCTGTCGTTGAGGTCGGCGTTCACAACGGCCTGCAGCCCGTCGTAGCTGAAGCTGGAGTCCCCCATCTCAGGCCTTATCTTCACCAGGTAGTACCGCCAGACATCCGGCTCAAGCATCTTAACAGCCTGGTCAAGCCAAATACCCACGCCCTGGCTCTTGGAAAACTTCCTCCCCTCAAACGTCAGGTACTCTGTGGCGGAGACGGTGTGGGGCAGGACGTAGGGCTGGTGGGTCGCTAGCAGGAGGGCGGGCAGGATGACCGTGTGGAAGGGGATGTTGTCCTTGCCGATGAAATAAGCGGTGCGCGTCGACGGGTCAAGCCAGAAGCTCTTCCACAGCTCCGGCGTCCCACGCCTCTCAGCCCACTCAACCGTGGCAGTAACATACCCCAGCACAGCCTCAAACCAAACATAGATCGTCTTGTTCCCAGCGTTGGGGAAGGGAGCGGGAATCCCCCACAAATTATCCCTAGTCACAGCCCGCGGCTTCAGCCCCTCCCTTATCCAGCTGAGGCTGAAGTTCCTAACCTTGTCAGGCAGGGCCGTGTTAGAGACAATCCAGCTCCTCAGCCTGTCGGAAAACCTCGGAAGGTCGAAGAACCAGTGAAGGCTGGTCTCTACGACGGGTTTTTCGCCGCAGATGCTGCAGCGCGGCTCCACGAGGTCGAGAGGGTCAAGCACCCTCCCGCAGGCCTCGCACTGGTCGCCTCGGGCTCTCTGGTAGCCGCACGAGGGGCAGACGCCTGTGACGAACCTGTCGGGCAGGAACCTGCCGCAGTTCCGGCAGTAGAGCTGGCTTATCTCCTGCTCGTAGATGTAGCCGTTGCGGTAGATCTGCATGAAGAGGTCTCTGCAGAAGTTGATGTGGACGGGGTTGTGGGTGCGGGTGTAGTTGTCGAAGGAGATGCTGAACTTGCTGAAAAGCTCGACGACCAGCGCGTGGTTCCGGTCGGTTATCTCACGTGGGTCGACGCCCTTCTTAGCAGCCTCGACCTCGATGGGCGTGCCGTGTTCGTCGGATCCGCTGACGAAGACAACTTCATGCCCAGCCAGCCTCAGGTATCTCGCGAAGACGTCCGCCGAAAGCTCCGACCCTATCAACGTCCCTAGATGGGGAACGGTGTTGATGTAGGGCCATGCGCCGCAGACAACCCACTTGCCTAGCTCCGACCACCTAGGAATGAGTTAGCGATGGGATGGTAAAAAACTTATGCCGCCGACAACCTCCAAAACCTGCGTCAGCGAAGACACGACGTAGTCGGGCTTGACCGGACAAGGCCTGCCGCCCCTCCTGTCCACAAGCACAGCGGCAAGCCCCGCCGACTTGGAGCCCGCCACGTCGTTGACCGGGTCATCCCCCACCATCAAGCAGTCTCTCGGACGCAGGCCTAGAACGCTGACGGCCTTGAGGAAAGGCCTCGGGCTCGGCTTGGCTTCAGGCGTGTCCTCGCCAGCCACGACGACCACGTCGAAGAAACGCTCCAGCCCCGAGATGCTCAGCCTCCTCCTCTTCATGCCTAGGAGGCCGTCGGTGTTGGTTATGAGGCCGAGGCGTCGATGCTTCTGCAGCTCGGCCAGAACCTTCACAGCGTCTGGGAAGGGCTTTCCTTTGCTGTACTCCTCCCAGTAGGCGTGAGTCCAGGAACGAAGCACGTCCGCCTCAGGCCTTCCGTCGAACCCCAGCTCCCTCAACACGTGGGCCCACACCACGTCCCTGTCGTAAACCCCCTGCATCTCAACAACTCTCTCGACAAGCCTGACGACGCTTAAAACCTCCTCAACGTCGACGTCGCCGCCTAGAAAGCCTGCGATCAACTCAGCGGCCCTTCTCTGGGCTGCCGAGAGAACGCTCAGCGAGTCGACCAAAGTGTTGTCGAAGTCGAAGAAGACCGCCCTCAACCCACCCGTCCATCAAAAACCGAGAATATTAACCAGACAAGCTTCATGGTTGAAGCTCCGCTCTGGACTAGACGACGAAGAGGTTGAACACTTCGGGAGAAGTCCTGCCAACCAGAGGGCTCCGACGACGTCGGGGATGCCGAGCATGCTGAAGGCGGGGCCGGCGGTATCTTGAAAGATGAGCGTCTCGGGCCGAACCGTGCAGAAGGAAGAAGAGTATTCGGCATGGCGGTTGAGGCGTGGCTCCGGCTGACGAAGCTCAGAAGAACGTTTTCAAGGCCTCTCAGCTTTAACCGGTGCGGCGCCGACGTAGATGGCTGGATCCGGCCCCGGGTATGGATTGTCTCGGGCTGTTCATAGGCGGCGTGTTCCGAGCAACGGCGATGAACACCGGAAGGATCGACCTATGTAGCCGTTCTGCGAAAGCGTTCACGGGCCGGCTTCCCCTACACCACGCTGCTCAACCTAAGCCTCGCATTCTCCCGGCCGTCGGCCGGTTTGCGGAAAATGTACAGGTGTTCGTGGACGATTTTGTGAAAACCATACGCATCAAACTTCTGCGCACGCCATCTTTCCCTCGTGGTCTTCATGTTGTGCTGCAGTTTGATGACGTCGTCTGCGAGCTTGAAGCCGGCTTCGAGAAATATCTTCAAAACCCTCGCCGATATGGGGACGTAGTGTTTGTGCCTGCGTGTGTCGCCGACGAGTATGCCGCAGTATCTCCCCGGCTTGAGGACTCTGAAGGATTCGGACGCTACCTCCCTCATTTTCGAGAGGTAGTCTTCCAGTCTCTTCATCGCCGACAAGTCTCCGCGGGGGAGTGTTTTCGTGTAGGGTATGATGTTCCAGTATGGTGGATGCGTGGCTATGAGGTCCATGCTATTGTCCGGAATCGCGTCTAGACGAGCGGCGTCGCCGTGGTATACGTGGATTTCTGCGGGTTTCTCTGCGTCTAGAGGCTGGTAGCTAAAGTTGAGCCTGTCCATGGAAAGAATGCATGCTTCATAGCTGATGTCCACGCCGACCGCGTTGCGGCCCAATAACTTGGCCTCCACCAACGTCGTGCCCGAGCCGACCATCTGGTCGAGCACCCATTCCCCCGGCTTGCTATATTTGATGATGAGGTTCCGTGGAATGTAGGGGCTCCAGTTTCCACGGTAGTCGCCGGAATGCGTAGCCCAACCACCCCGGTCGGGAAAGCTCCACACGGTCGTGGTTTCAGGAACGTAGTCGGAGGATGGTCCGTAGGAGGTTATGCGGCGGGGCTTCCCAACCTCTATCCTAACTTCTTCAACCCTGACGTAGCTGTTCTTCTGGACGTATTCACGGTATTCATCCCAAGTAATCAGCCTCATCATCAAGGGTTGTCTGACTGAACCCACGCAGTGGCTGGATTTCTCCGTTCCCCGCACAACCCTGACTAGGCCACCCTGCTTAAGAATGCTTGCCGGGCATTAATCGCCCGAACCCTCCTCCAATCGATTGCAAGGTGCTGGCTGGTTCGTGGAATGCCGAAGCCGGCGTGGCCGGTGAGGCCGCAGACGAACGCTGTGGCCCGGGTCGGCGTTCATGGATACACGGAGGAAAAAGCCGGGGAGGGGATTTGCACCCCTGTAGAGCGGCTCTGCAGGCCGCCGCCTAGCTGCTCGGCCACCCCGGCTCGTTCAAACACTTCCACGCCTGTTTATGACGTTATCGTCCAGTGGAGAAAGGCCTTCCTCCACCCGTTTTCAGGCTTTGCTGTGTTTTGGCGGTTTTGTCGTAGCCATGACGTATCCGACGAATCCTGCTGCGAGCAGGAGTCCGAGCGAGACTATCAGGGCGGTGAGCCTAACGGCGTCCTCCGGGTTGAGGAAGGGGATCAAGCCAGCCCACCAAGCCGTGTAGAAACCCGACCCAGCTGCTGACAGAAGCATCAACAGATAGCCTAGCATCCTAGCCGTGCTCACGGCCTAAACACGGCTTACGCCATAATTTAGAGGCGGCTCTGATGGTTGGGGAGGCATGTTTTTAAGCTCATCCGACATGTTCACCTGGGTTGTCTTCTGACAGGAGGCGTGTTGAGGCTGAGCTGCGTGGCAGGAGTTTAGACGTCTTCCTTTACGTGATGAGGGCCGGCAGGCCTGTGGGTGTTCGGGATGTTCAGAGAGGGCTGGGGCTTTCAAGCCCGAGCGTGGCGTACCATCATCTTGAGAAGCTTCACTCTCTTGGGGTGCTGCAGAAGGATGAGAAAGGCTCGTACACGGCGGTCGAGAAGGTGGACGTCTCCGTGCTGAATTCGTTCGTCTTGGTCGGCCGACGGCTGCTGCCGCGAATGGCGTTCTACGCAGCACTGTTCACGACTTTCACAGCCCTCTACGTCATAACCCACCCATCCTCACCCGACCCCTACGCACTAACCCTAGGCCTGGCGGCTTCCGCAGCAACCCTGTACGAGGCGTTTCGAACGTGGAGGAAGAAACCATGGTGAGAAGCTGTTCTAGTCCATGGACTTATGAGGAGGCACGGGCATGTTCAGCACGTTGAGAAAGCTCGGCCCAGTCGTGCTAGGGGTCTTGGCGGCGTTGACGCTATTCGGCGGCATATACGTCAACGAGCCTAGGGAAGGCGTTAGGCTGGCTGAGGCGGCGGCGCCTGAAATACTCGTCCAGAGAGCGGAGGCAAACGAGCCGACGCTCTTCATCATAGTCAGCACGGCGTCGCTGCTGACAGCCCTGTCAATCTTCATAGCCTCAACCATCATAACACGGCGGGCGTTGTCAAAACCTGCAGAACACCCATAGCTTACGGGCGGAGCTCAATAACGCGACGGCTACCAACACTTATATGCGTGGGGGTCTTGTTAGGCTTGGAGTAGATGAAGCTTAGGAGGATACGGCTGCGCAACTGGAAGTCCTTCAAAGACACGGCCGTCGAGCTGAACGACGGTCTCAACGTCCTCGTAGGCCCAAACACCTCAGGAAAAACAAACCTGCTGGAAGCCTTCAAGTTCCTCAAGAAAGCCCTCGGCGACATCACCTCACCATACGCACCCCATCTCGAATGGTGGTCCTACAGAAACATCGTCTACGGCAACGACGAAACAAAGCCCATAGCGTTCGAGCTTGAGTTCGAATGCCCGCAAAACTACCGGGCGTCCTACGAGGTGGTTTTCGCCAGCATAGAGGGCACGGTCAAACCCATCAAAGAAACAGTCAAGCTACATGGAATAGCAACAATCACCAGAGAAGGAGACACATTCAAAGTTGTTAAAGAGAAGGAATTCATCGAAGAACACATATACACCATTAGGGAATACATTATACACCGTGTAAAAAGACATGGGGTAAAAATAGAAGATATAACTAGGGCAACCGAAACGGCTATCTTGGAAGAAATACCAATGAGCATGTTACCGACATCATCATCCTTTGAAATAATTGCACCAATAGTTTACAGAGACCTCGCAGTGGAAAACAAAATCGCATTAACTAGCATAAGAACACGTGAAAGGGTATTCACGCTCAATGGACATAGAACCCGCCCAACAAGGATTAACTTGATAAGCCCTTACCTAGAAGATAAAAACGATTCGCTGTTCCGATATGTAATCAGTAATCTCAGGCTGTTTTTCGGAGGCATATCATTCATCCGCCATCCTGACATGGGTAAGGTTCGAGAGCCCAGTATAATGGCTGGTTTTCCAGCTACCCCTTCAGAAAGAGGCGAAACGCTCAACCTATTGATCGCCCGGATGTTTCTGTCCGGTGCATTACCAGAAAGAATCGAAAATGCTCTCAAAAACCTGTTCCCCGATTTTGCAATCCAAACAAAGCCTACAGCCGACGGCCGCGTTTTTCTCTCTGTAAAAGACAAGCTTAATGGGGCTGAGATACATCCGCCGAGCATACCCGACGGCTTTTACAAGCTTCTCCACATCTTGACGGCGGTTGAGAGCAAGCCCTCCATACTATGCATAGACGAGCTGGAGAACTCTCTTCACAGCGAAGTCTTAGAATATGTTGTGCATGAATTGAAGAACTCGGGTGTTCTCTGCTTGGTTGCCACTCATTCGCCTGTTGTTGTTGACGTGGCTGGTTTGGAAAGCCTTTTGCTGGTGGAGAGGACACCTGAGGGCAGCGTTGTCAAGCGTGTGGAAAACCTCGAGCAAGTCAGGCGGTGGATGAAGGAGAAGGGGTTGACGCCGAGCGAAATGTGGCTATACGGCCTACAATAACATGGTCAAAACTATTTTCTGCGAAGACGCATACGGAAAAGGCTTCTTTAGAAACCTGATAAAGAAAATCAAAAAAGCTGAACCCCACCAGCTAGGCATCTCCATAAAATCAATGAAAGGGCCTTTTGACAGCAAGGCGGCCAGAGCGGTCGCCGCCGCCAGAATGAGAGGCAAGGTTATAGTGGTCGTCGATGCGCACGGCAAAACCCCTCACGAAGTAGAAAATAGCGTTAAACAGGCTTGCGGCCCGATAGACGGTTTACACGTAGTGGTTGTGGAGAACGCTATCGAGGATTGGATTGCGGCCAACGAATGCGTAGACCCACGGAAGGAAAATGCCCTGAGCTATCTGAGACACAACCACAGGTATGAGAAGTACAAGCTCCCGAGCTATGGCGAGAGAATAGACGCTGAGAAACTCGCGCAAAAACAGGACAGTTTTAAGAACTTTCTTGAAGCTTTGAACGACCCGTAGAGAGCTTGAGCCCACGGTTTCCAGCGGTCTACACAGCTACTCTCATAGCCTTGTACCGTTGCCTGAGCTTGTTGAAGTCCGTTCCTTTTGTTTTGATGCTTGTGTAGGTTTTTGCTTTGTCGATGGCTCTTTCGTATTCCTTGCCGAGGTGTGTGAAGTACTTCTCAAGCCTTTCCAGCCAGAACCTTGCTCCGGTGTTTAGGAGGGTTGTGGTTAGTATGCGGAAGAGGAAGTTGTCTTTGGAGATTTTGAAGGCGATGGCTTCGGCCATTCTTTTTGTGTTTCGCCAGCAGACGTATATGAGTGCGGCTTGGGCGGGCGTGAGGTTAGCGTAGACGTCGGTGAGGACGTTTGTTCCCCGTAGGCTGCCGAGGTTGACGAGCGCCATGGGGGTGACGGTGAAGTGGAGGTTGAGGGACGCCATGTAGTTGATGAGGCCTATTGTGTCCCAGCTGTCTTCGTCGGTCTCCCCTTCCTGACCTAGGATGATCGTGTAGGCGGGTATCCAGTAGGCGGCGTTGTAGACCTTCTGCCCCTCGACAACTATCTCCGCCCACGAACCGTCGACGCCGACCTTCAAGGGCTTCGCCTTGTTGACCATGTGCCTGAGGACAAGCCTGTCGCTTCCCGTCTCCAGCCCGATCTGGACGCCGATGTGCTTGTCGGGCCCTGCCCCAACTATTTTCGAGACGCCGAACGCCGCTTCAGGGTCCGCGGCGACGGGTGCTAGCGTCGCATGCATGGGGTTGGCCTTGACGACGTAAGGCATGATCGTGCGGTAGAGGGTGAAGATGGCTTCTTTGTTGGGCCAGAACTGCGGGTCTCGGACCATGTAAGCCCACTGGTTGTCGGTCACGAACCATGCGTTGTGTATGCCTGCTCGGAGGTTGACTTTCACTTCTTCCAGAACTTTCTCCGGCGGATAGTAGCGGAGCGGCCTCGTCGTCACCTCGCAGAAGTCGCAGTCGATTCCGCATCCCCGCATGATTTCGGCCTGCCCGCTGATGGCGGGGTTGACGATGGTGGGGATGTCGTCGATTTTGGGGAGCCTGTAGCGGGAAGCGGGGTTTCTGCAGATGAACCTGCCTTCAGGGTCTTGGACGTAGCGTGTGAAGGGCCTGCCGTGGGCGTCGAAGGTGGTTGTTTTGTGGCCGTGCATGAACATTGTTTTGTCTAGGCTGTCTTCGGCAAGCTGCTCGAACAGGAGGTGGATTACATCGTCCATCTCGCCCTGGACGACGTGGTCTATTCCAAGCCTTTCAAGCTCTTCCTTACGGTGCTCGAACTCCCACTCGCCCGACCCGCCGACAACAACCTTTGCCCTGCTGCCCGTGTTCTTTTTCGCCACCGCTATCCTTATCATCAAGTCCTCGAACTCCTTCGCAACCCACGACTTCTCACGGCCGGCGTTGTTGAACATCAGCGTCAAGGGCCCCAGCCCGAGAGGGTCCATCGTGTTTACGCCTATGATTTTTGTGTCGGGGCCGATGAACCTTGAGACGAACCTTGGATGCGCTACGACGGTCTTGAGCTTCGACCTCTTCACGAGACAGGCCTCTATCTTCCTGATGGCGTATGGCGCTAGGAGAGCTCTTCCAGCCTCGTCGTAGGGAGCGTCTGGGAGGGCGAGGTAGTGGTAGACGGGGGAAGGCACGAATTTGACGGGTGCGCACGGCAGGAAGCTGAGGAGGGGGAAGTCGTGAAACCGGTGGCCCAGCGAAGGGTCAAAGGTTAGGACTACCTGGACCATCTCTGTCCCTAGCTAACGCAACCGGTATATAAGGCGTTTGAAGGCTTTACGCTAACGTTTTAAAGCCTGTTCAAAGCGGTTTTAAGCGATAGGCTTGAAAACCTTGACTGTCGGCTACGCCTTGTCAGCCGTCAACTCGTTTGTCTTCACAGCTCCTACGGTGATGATTTACCCTGCTCTGGTGCTCTACCCTGTTTCAATAATCCTACGGGGCCTTGGGTGGTGGAGGCTTAGAAGACGTGTCGGAGTGGTCGGCGGCCTTGGCGTCGTTGTCTGGGCTCTGGGGTTGACGTGCTTCGGCTTCGTCGTAGCAGGGTTCCTGGAGGTCTTCGAGCAGGCCCTGTTCGTAGCGTTGGCCGTCTGGGTTGTTTACTCGGTGGTCGAGGCCGTGATCTACGTGGCTGCCGCACGCACCTTATACACCAGGCTCCTCTACGTCTCTCCCGTGAGCTTGGTCGGCGTTGCTTCCCTCAGCTTGACCGCGACATCCCTCGGACAAGGCTCCGACTTGCTGTCAACAATCATCGCCCCCACGCTGTACATCACGACCGCCGCCCTGTTCACGTCAGCAGCCGCAAGCGCAGCAGCGTTAGCCCGTGTAGCAATCGAGGCAGCAAGTCCTCAAACACGTCCGCTGCCAAGCTCATGGGGTTCCACAACTTACACAACGCCCCAGACGCCCCGCACGGCCGAGGTCGCGCTGCAGACAGTAAGGCCGGGAGCGTCCCTCAGATGCCCCCGATGCAAATCATCCGCCCCGCTGATGGCCTCCAGATGTATCTCATGCGGCTATGCTTTTGAAAAATCAAGCCGTGGGCTTCGCTGCCCCACTTGCTCGGCCCCGTTCTCCAAGGCCATGAAGCTTCCCACTCAGGGTTTCTTCATCTGCACGTACTGCTCCACGGTGATGAGGGTGCCTGTGAAAAAACAACCCTAGCCTCAAGACAACCATTCTTTTATTACGCTAGGCTTGACCACATCCAGCTTGTACTTAACGTAGACCTCCGCGTCTCCAACCTTAACGATTTCGGTGACGTCTTTGAGGAAGCCGCTGTGCGCTATGAAGTTCCTCTCCATGTTTGATGAGCCGTGGACGCCGAAAACGTCTTTAAGAAGCATAGGGTTCTTCACCGTAATCCTCGCTGCAGCCTGTTTTATCTGCTCAACCTCGAACTCCAGCCGCCTCGCATTAGGCTTGAACCACTCCAGGCTTCCGTAAACTTTTCTGACGAAGAATTCCTGCAGGTCGTCAAGCTTAACACCTCCCCCGGTCATGCTCTTCCTCGCCTCCTCAACGATCTTCATCAAAGACCCTGTCAAAGCCAGGGCGTTGAGCACGTCCCTCAAAAGCCGAGGGTCAAACCTTTTTCTAAAAACCTTGACGCAGCCGTCATAGCTTGTCTCTGGCTGGATGTAGCTCGAAACCGAGTCGCAGATCCGCTTCTCCAGCTCACGTATATAGCTGGGTTTGCAAAACTCGACGATATCATCGTAGTAGACGGGGAGAGGCGTGTTGTATGCCAGGCAGTTGAACAGCCGGCGCCCGGTCATCAGAATGCGTTTCAGGTCTTTCTTCAAGCCTGTGTCCGTCAAGCCGATCTCCTCGGGCTTGTTTATGCCCTTGATCTGCTGCACCGTCAGCGGGTACTGGTTGAGGATGCGTGTTCTGGCCTCCGAGAGCTCGACCTTCACCTCCTCTTTTTCCTCCCTGGGCTGTGGGAAGAAAGCTATCGAATGCCTGGGTTCTCCGCTTGACGATTCTCCGACGTAGTAGTTTGACAGTTTTTGATATGTGAGGACGTTGTACAGCACTCTGACCGCTATGGCTCCGTAGATGTTGAGGCCGCTCGAGACGTCTAAGACAAGCTCGTGTCCTTCCTTGATGAACTCCAGCATGATGAGGAACAAAGCTGTCTCTATGTGCGCAAACTCGCCGTCAAACACGAAGCTGCGGCCGTGTTTGTGAAACCTGCCCACGCTGGGCAGAACCCTGAGCGACAGGCGTTCAGCGTCCTCGCCCAACTTTTCAACCTCTTCCCACACCCTCTTGAACAATAGCTGCCTGTCCTTAATCATCCCCAGGGCTTCTTCCTCGGAGGACGCCAGCGTTATTGCAAGGCTTTCAGGGATGAGAAGCAGCGGCTTGCCGTGCAGAATTTTTGAGAGGGCGATGCTTGAAAGCTTTGAGGCTTCTTTCTCGCCGTCCAGGCTGAAGCATACATCTTTATAGTTCCTGGGGTCGCCCGATATCTGCAGGATAACCTTCAAGCCGCTGTGGATGGTTGTTGACCGACCGGATAAAAGCTTTAAAGGAGTTGAGCCTACCCTGCCTGTGCTCCGCTGCCTGGCCACGATGGGCACAAGCCCTCCAGTCGTCTCCGAGTTTGTCGACTACGTCATGAGGACGGAGAGGCTGGACGGGGTCGAGATCTTGGCTACGTCTGAGCAGGCCGTCGTCGAGTCGGCTGTGTTTGCGGAGGCTGCGTTGAGGGATAGGTATCCAAGCCTACGTGTGTCGACGACTGTTCTGGGTTTTTCAGACATCTTGGACGAGTCGGGTAATCTTAAGTTCATGGAGGCTGCTGCAAAGGCGTTGGCTAGGCTGAGGAGGAATGGGGGACGTGTTTATGTTTGCTTGGCGGGTGGGCGGAAGGAGATGGTTGCGTCGCTCGTCCTGCTGGCTCAACTTACTGACGTGGAAGCCTTGTACCACGTCGTAGCACCCGACATAAAGTCCATCAACATCATGCTGGAGAAGATAAGAAGCCACATCTCAAGCCTGGCTCAAAGCAGCAACCCGGTCGAGTACTACAGGCAGAACAAGGATGTTCTTGACCCCGTGATGTACCCGCCGGCCCAGAGCTACAACGTCGTAAGAGTCCCTGTCCTTCCCTACCCCAGCTCCTACCTCAACCTCCTGAAGCAGATGCTTTCACAGGAGTATCTGGATGAGCGGCGGCTGAAGGTTGACGAAGTTTTTCTGAAGCGTTTGCGGAGGGCTGGGCTTGTGAGGATCGTGAGGAACAGAGTTGTCGTCACAGATGAGGGGCGGCTTTTCTACACGCATGTGCTAAAGCATCTATGAGATGGTTTTCGATGATGTGTATTGTATGTACGAAAATTTAAATGCCCACGCCGCACATTATTAGGTTGCTGACGTCTCTTGCTTAAGAAAGCTATCATTCCGCTTGGCGGACTCGGCACACGGCTGTACCCTCTAACTGTTGATACTTCGAAGGCTATGATACGCTTCCTCAACAGGCCGCTGATCGAGTGGATGATAGCCTCTCTCGCCAAGCAGGGCGTCAGGGAGGTTTACTTGGCTGTTAGCGGATACAACAACTACATACCTCTGATAGACTACATGGGCGGAGGCGAGAGAATCGCCTTCACGCTCGGCCTGCCTCCGGACGTTTTCAGAGTACGTTATCAGCCCAACATACCGACCACGGGGAACGCCCACGCAGTAAGGATCGTGCTGGACTACTATGGAATCGACGAGCCTGTCGTGGTGCTGCAGGGCGACACGGTTGCGAGGATAGACCTGCTCGACCTATGGAACTTCCACTACAGCGAAGCTCCATTCATGACCGTCGTCCTCAAGCAGCTGGAGGACTGGAGGGACGTCAGCATGTACGGCGTGGCGGAGATGAACGAAAGCTCTTCAATCAAACGCTTCGTCGAGAAGCCGAGGAACGAAACAGCGTCCTCAAGGCTCGTCAACACAGGGATCTACGTCCTTTCGCCCCACTACAAAGACTTCTTCAGGTCTTCCACCGGACAGCACCTCCTCAAAACAGGCCAGACGGATTTCGGCCGCCATGTGATCCCCGTCTCGATCGAGAGGGGGTACAAGGTCTCAGGCTACATCACGAACGAATACTGGTTCGACGTGGGGACGCCTGAAACATATCTTGAGGCGGTTTTCTACATGCTTAGGAACACGAGGATCGACGAGCTCGGGGTCACTTTCAGCTACAAGAACGTGCGTATGCAGGGTAGGACTTATGAGTCGCAGAGGCTTCACAGAGAGCTTGTTCGGAGGGACAGCGTGGGCGAGATATCGTTCGAGGGCGATGTGTTGCTCGGACGCCACATCTCAATCGGAAAAGGGGCTAGGATATCGAACTCTATCATAGACCATTACAGCATCTTCGGCGAGGACGTGGTTGTGGAGAACTCGGTGGTCATGGACAGATGCGTAGTTGGAGACCGGTCTGTCATCCGGAACAGTATAGTCGGAAGACACGTTAGAATCGGCTGCGACGTCGAGCTGGTCGGCTCCATTCTCGGGAACGGCGTAGAGGTCTCGAACGAGGTAAGGTGCGTCAGCTCGAAGATATGGCCCCATCAGAAGCTCAGCGAGAGGACACAGCACTACAACATCGTCTCGGCGTCTTGACCGTGAGCAGGGTTCGCCGGCTGAGTTTGTTGACCGACTTCGACGTCTGGCTCTTCAGGAGCGGTAGGCACTTTAGGCTTTACGAGAAGCTTGGCTCCCACCTCGTCAAGGTCGACGGGGTGCCTGGAGTTTACTTCGCTGTCTGGGCCCCCAACGCCGAGCGTGTCTCTGTGGTAGGGGACTTCAACAACTGGAATGCTGACGAGCATGTTTTGGTTAGGCGGGAAGACGGTTCGGGGGTTTGGGAAGGGTTCGTCGAGCACGTGGAAGCCGGAAGCCTGTATAAGTACCGCATCGTCTCGCACGGCGGGGGATACGCCGCAGAGAAGGGAGACCCGTTTGCTTTCCGCTGGGAGGAGCCTCCCGGCAACGCTTCGATTGTTTGGGACCTCGGCTACGAGTGGGGGGATGAGTTGTGGATGAAGAGGAGGTCTGAGAAGAATTCTCTGAAGGCTCCGATTTCCGTCTACGAGGTTCATCTAGGCTCGTGGGGCAGGGGTTCGTCTTACGTAGAGGTCGGGGAGGAGCTGGCCCGGTACGTTGCGGAGATGGGCTTCACTCATGTCGAGTTTCTGCCGTTGATGGAGCATGCGTTCTACGGCTCGTGGGGCTACTTGACGACGGGGTACTTCGCCCCTACAAACCGGTACGGCGCTCCCCAAGACTTCATGAGGATGGTTGACGTCCTACACCAAAGCAACGTAGGCGTTTTCCTCGACTGGGTTCCATCACACTTCCCCACGGACAGCTTCGGCCTCGCATACTTCGACGGCAGCCATCTCTACGAGTACGACGACCAGCGGATGAGGGTTCAGCCCGACTGGAACAGCTACGTCTTCGACTACCGG
>JAVYLK010000038.1:0-14863 GCA_038740895.1 Candidatus Caldarchaeum sp. | reverse complement strand
ACGCTTTAAGCCCAGTAATAGTCCTCACCACTCGCGGAGCGGGTATTACCGCGGCGGCTGACACCCGTCTTGCCCCCCGCTTATTCGCGCAGCTGTTTAGACTGCGCAAAAGCCACCACGAGGGTGGCACTCGGGGTGACCCCGTCACGCGTTAGCGCATTGCGGAGTTTTCGCGCCTGCTGCGCCCCGTAGGGCCTGGACTCTTGTCTCAGAGTCCATCTCCGGGCTCCCCCTCTCAGGGCCCGTACCCGTTATAGGCTTGGTGGGCCGTTGCCCCACCAACTACCTGATGGGCCGCAGCCCCATCCTGAGGCATCTACACAGGCATCCCTGTGTAAATTTTTCAGCGAGACGTCGTTCCAGAGCGTCTCGCCTATGGCGGTTTATGCACCAGTTTCCCGGTGTTATCCGCCTCCTCAGGGTAGGTTGGCCACGTGTTACTGAGCCGTACGCCAGGCCCACAGGTGGCTATGGGCCTTGGACTTGCATGGCTTAGTCTCACCCCGATAGCAGTGAGGTCCGGCAGGATCAACCGGAGTCGTGCCT
The DNA here is from genome assembly GCA_038740895.1 of Candidatus Caldarchaeum sp. Classification (GTDB taxonomy): domain Archaea; phylum Thermoproteota; class Nitrososphaeria_A; order Caldarchaeales; family Caldarchaeaceae; genus Caldarchaeum. The sequence goes on along the minus strand of JAVYLK010000038.1, from coordinate 14,317 downwards.
GGGTTGTACGGTGCGGAGGATTTTGCGGCGTCTTGGCCCGTGATTAGACCTGAGCCGTGTCTACTCGAGGTCCTCATCTTATACCCATGGGTGGAGGCCGTTCCTTCATCCCGTTGGGAGCGTCTCTCCCTTTGGTTCGGACGGAGCCGCCGTCATCCCTGGGCGTGTATTAGATCTACTTTGTTGTTTTTAAACATATCGCTAGTTTTTAAGGGACCACGCTCGAGGGTCTTCTATGCTGACCACGCATGATTTGAAGAGGTTCATGGAAGCCTGCGGAGTTGAGGGGGAGATGATTTGTCTGGAGGCGGAGCAGGCCAAGACTTCTGCGTCGGCGGCCTCTGCTGTCGGTTGCCCTTTGAGCCAGATAGCTAAGAATATAGTTCTGAAGTATTCCTCAGAATACTGCGTTGTAGTGATTCCGGGCGATAGGAAGGTCAACTTGGAGAAGTTCTCGCAGATTGTAGGGAGCAAGGTTGGGCTTGCGAAGCCTGACGAGGTGCTCAGGATAACGGGCTATCCGGTGGGAGCTGTCCCGCCGTTCGGCCATCTGAACAAGTTGAAAGTCTTTGTTGACAAGTCGTTGCTGCGTCATGATACAGTCTACACTTCTGGTGGAGCGGTAAACGTGCTGCTGAAGATAAAAACGGATTTGTTGTTGAAAGCTGTGGATGGGGATGTTGTGGAGTTTTATAATCCTAAATAACGTATATATATGACTGCTGTCCTGCAGTGTAGCGGACAGCTTGCTGTCAGTAGACAATTTGGTGAAGAAGTTCGGTCGTGTGAACGCTGTGGACGGAGTGTCTGTCGAGGTTGAGTCAGGTGAATGTCTTGCCCTGCTCGGGCCCAGCGGGTGTGGAAAAACAACGACGCTGCGATGCGTCGCTGGTCTGGAGAAGGCTGACGAGGGGGAGATACGAATCGGCAACCAAGTGGTTTTCTCACGAGACGTCTTCCTGCCTCCCGAGAAGAGGGGCGTTGGAATGGTTTTCCAGAGCTACGCACTATGGCCTCACATGACTGTCTTCGACAACGTCGCCTATCCTCTAAGGATTAGGAAGTATCCCAAGCAAGAAATTCGCTCTAAGGTAAGCCATGCCCTTGACCTAGTTGGTCTGGCTGGGTTTGAGAACAGGTATCCAAGCCAGCTGAGCGGCGGGCAGCAGCAGAGGGTCGCTCTAGCCCGGGCAATAGTGTATGAACCGAGGCTTGTCTTGCTAGACGAGCCGCTGAGCAACCTAGACGCAAAGCTGAGGGAGAAGATGAGAGGAGAGCTCAAGAGGCTGCTGAAGAAGATTGGCTTGACGTCTCTGTACGTGACGCACGACCAGGAAGAGGCTTTCGTCATAGCTGACAAGGTGGCTGTGATGAACGCCGGCAGGATAATCCAGGTGGGTAAGCCTGTTGAGATATATGAAAAGCCCTCCAACAGCTTTGTTGCGGAGTTTATCGGACGCGCAAATTTGGTTGAGGCGAGAGTGGTTGAGAGAAGCAACAGCCATGGGCATGGTTTGATTTCTTTCAAGAAGATTGAAGACGTCGTGATGAGGTGCAGCGTCCCAGAGTATGTCAGCTCCGACTGTACCGCCGTCATAAGGTCTAACGAGATATCCATACACGAGACCATGCCGGCAGCAAAGTACAACGTCCTGCAGGGAACGATATCGTTTGTCGAGTTTCGTGGTCAGTATGTTGACCTGAGGGTTGATGTAGGGCAGGGGTTGGAGCTGGTTGTCAGCACTCATCGTTTCTGCGGCTCGATTTCGTTGGACAGCGTGGACGTAGGCAAGAAGGTATACCTCCACGTAGAGCCTGAAGCCATAACCCTTACGAACTAGAGGCAAGATGGCGTTAAAGAAGCTGTACGGCGTGTTGATGCGAGGCGGTACTAGCCGAGGGCTTTTCCTCAGGAAAACCGACGCCGAGTCGCTGGAGAACCTTGACGAAGTTCTGCTGAAAGTGTTCGGAAGCGGTACATCGTCTCAGGTCGACGGAGTGGGCGGCGGGTTCACACACACCAGCAAGGTCATGATAGTCGGAGCCGGGACTGACGGCTATGACGTAAAGTACAGGTTTGGCCAGGTCGGTGTTGACAAGAGAATAATCGACTGGACCGGCAACTGCGGAAACCTCACGTTCGCAGTAGCTCCTTTCGCTGTTGATGAGCGAATCGTGGAGGCCGCCGATGGATTGGTGTCTGTCCGCATGCTGAACGAAAACACAGGGAAGCGTGTGGACGCATGGATACCTGTAGAGAGAGGCTCGACGGTTTACGATGGAGACTTTACGATAGACGGCGTGCCGAACCCCGGGTCTAGGATTGAAACAGTTTGGCACCGTCCTGGAGGGGCGGTTACTGGAAGACTGTTGCCGACGGGCGAGCCTGTGAACAGGCTTGTTGTCGATGGGCGTGGTGTGGAGGCGTCTATGGTTGATGCAGCCAACCCTGTTGTCTTCGTGAGGGCTGCCGACGTGGGTATGAGCGGTGTTGAGCAGCCTTCAGAGGTTGGGGAGGACAAGCTTAGGATGGTTGAGAGGATTAGAAGTCTTGCGGCGGCCGCCATGGGGCTTGTTGAAAAGCCTGAGGAAGCGTTGTCTAAATCTCCTCACTTCCCCTTCGTATGCGTTCTAGGCCCGAAGCAGGTGTTCAGAACACATGGGGGCAGGGTTGTCCAGCCAGACGAATACAACTTGCTGATTAGGTTGTTCTCTATGCAGAAGATGCATCATGCATGCGCCGTGACAGCGGCCATCTGCATAGCTGCTGCTAGCAAGCTTGGAGGGACTTTGGTTTCGGAAGCCGCGGGAACTGTTGGCGACAGGATCACTATAGCTCATCCGAAGGGCTTGCTTACGCTCGGGGTTAGAGGCTCGTCAAAAAACGTTGAGGAGGTTTCCGTGGCCGGCACGGCTCGCAGGATAATGGCCGGCGATGTGTATTATCTGCAGTAGCTCACCAGGAAACTTTGTCCACTCCGGGGACCAGGGTTTTGATGTACTTTCCCGTCGACCTCTCAGCTATCGGTATGGTGCAATCGAGGCCCATCTTCGAGGTATGTCTGTCGATGGGTGCTGATGGGTCTAGAGGCGCTCCGACCATGAGCGGGAATATGTGCAGGTCTTTCGCCGGCTGGAACCTTGTCTGGAAAGCCCACTCGACCTCGTCCGGGTTGAATACGTCTATGTCGTCGTCGAACACGTAGCAGTACTTCGTCTGGTAGATGCCGCCCAGCACAGCAGCCATGACGTTGTACGGCTCCCCCTCCATCCTCTTCCTGATGCTGACCAGCACCGTGTAGTAGCCGTTGCCGGTCAAGTTAACCCCCTTAACCTCGGGGCAGGCCGTCGAAGCATACCGGTGCACCACCTCCATCATCGCAGGCATGGCCATGTAGTGGTTGTCAGTCCTCGGCATACCTGTCAAAAAAGTCGTGAATATAGGGTTCTCCCTCATGCAGATGGCTTTGACCTTGAGTATTGGGGCCTCCTTCCCGCCGCTGTAAGTACCTGTTAGCTCGCCGAACGGCCCTTCCTTCTCACGATAACCCGGCACGGCTTCGCACTCTATCACGACTTCGGAGCTAGCGGGAACCTCTACATCTATCGTCTCACACTTAGCCAGCTCAACAGGCTTTCCCTTAAGACCTCCGGCGACATCGATCTTGCTGAATGTGTGTAGTACCTTGGCCTGAGAACCTAGGTCCACCGCTGGATCGTTCCCGATAACTAGGGCCACTTGAAGAGGCTCACCCTTGTCCTCGGCCTTGAGAAAGGCACGTCCAACTCTTTTCTCACCGGGAGCCCACAGCCCCAGAGTGTTTCTTCCCTTAAGCTCGTGCCTGTGTATGCCGAGCTGGAGAACCGATGTCTCAGGGTCTTTAGCGAAAGCTACGGCTGACGTGATATACCTTCCTGAATCTTTCTCGGAGTGCTTGCATATCGGCAGGCTGTAGAGGTTTACGTCGTCCATCTTAACAACCTTGTGTCTGAACTCTGCGCTCGAAACCAGCTTGGGCTCGACTGGGTTGAGGATCGCCTCCCTGTACTTTTTCGCAATCTCTCTAGGCTCGCATCCAAGAGCGGTCGATATCTTGGACATCGTGCAGTACAGACCGCCGGCGAACCTCCAGCCCGGGTATCCTTCTATGTTCCTGAACAGAAAAGCGGGGCCGTTGACGTCCGAGCTCTTACGTATGTACGCAGCTATTTCAAACTCTGTTGAAACCACTTTATCGATTGTTTTTAGGTCGTTAAGCTGCTCCAGAGCCCTTAGATACTCTCTCAAGTCTTTGTACATTGTGAAGTTGATGTGGACGGCGTGGTATTTAAAAGTGGTAAAGAATTTTAACTGGAGGCATCGAGCAGATGACATGACTTTAGTCGACGTCAGACTCCATCGTAGAAAAGCCGAAGAGAAGGACAAGAGCCTGAGGCTCAAGCTGATGAGTTTGAGAGAAGCGGTTTCCAAGTTTGTCTTCGACGGTTCTGCGGTTGCGTTGGGCGGATGTTTATACTCTAGGACGCCGATGGCTGCCGTGCACGAGATAATCAGGCAAAACCGTAAAAACCTGACCCTAATCAGAAACTTGGCGGGCTACGAGGTCGACCTCCTTCTCTCCAACGGCTCCCTGAGCAAGCTAGTCGCAAGCTGGTGCGCGCCAGGATATGCTTGGGGCATGTCGAAGGTTTTGCGGTACTATGTTGAGAATGGGCTGGCTGAGTTCGAGGAGTGGAGCCATCTGGGGATTGGCCTCAGGCTGTTGGCCGGGGCCATGGGTGTGTCGTCGCTGCCGACCTTCTCCATGCTTGGTTCAGACATCGAGAGAAGACTCGAGCTCAAGCGAATGACGTGTCCATATTCAGGGATGCAGATGCTCCTCGTTCCAGCACTCTATCCTGACGTAGCCATAATACACGCCTCGAAGGCCGATGCATACGGAAACGTGCAGATTGAAGGATACCAGCACATGGACAAGGAGATGGCCTTGGCCGCTGACAGAGTGATAGTCACGGCTGAAGAAGTGGTCAACACTGAGCAGACCCGGCAGAGCGGAGACAGGACAGTGGTGCCCTACTTCTGTGTCGACGCTGTTGTCGAGCAGCCTTACGGAGCTTATCCATCGGAGTGCTGGGGTTTATACGACACCGACTTCGACCACATGAACCTATACCAGAAAAAGTTGGAGGAAAAGGGCGTAGAGGGAGCCAAGGAATACATTCAAGACTACATAAAAGGCGTAGATAATTTCTACGAGTTCCTAGAGAAAATAGGCCTTGAAAAGCTTTTCGCAAACAGGAGGTCGTTCAGGAGTGTCCTCGAGTAGCGAACCCTACACAAGGTCCGAGCTGCTAGCCGTCCTTACCGCCAGAGAAATCAAGGACAGGTCGACCATTTTCGTCGGCGTCGGCATCCCGATGCTGTCGGCAGCATTAGCTCAAAAACTGCACGCTCCCAACGTAGTCATCTTTTTCGAGGGCGGCATCGTCGCTCCGGAGATAAAACCACGGTTCTTACCGCTCTCAACCAACGAAGTGAGAGCGGCTAGGAGAGCTCTGGTCCTCCCACCAATATCAGACGTTTTTTTCTACCAACAACGCGGCTACCTCGACTATGCAATCATCGGAGGTGCTCAGGTAGACCAATACGGCAACGTCAACACGTCTGTGATAGGTGATTATAGATCCCCAAAGGTTAGGCTTCCGGGAAGCGGAGGAGCGAACGACATCGCATCTTCCTGCACGAAAATAATCATATCTACTCTACACGAAAAACGTCGTTTCGTCAAAAAAGTCGACTTCATCACGAGCCCCGGATTCATACGCGGAGGCAGTTCTAGGGAGGATGAGGGGCTGGTCTTCGGCAGGCCTTTCAAAGTTGTCACTGACATGGCCGTCATGAGTTTCGACAGCGATGAGAGGGTGATGAAGGTTGAGGGGCTTGTTGAGGGGGTTGAGCTGGAAAAAGTTCTGGCTAACATGGACTTCACCCCGCTGGTTTCTGACAACATCGCAGTACTGCCTCCGCCTACCGGGCAGGAGCTGATGCTGCTGCGTCAGATAGACCCTGACAGGTTAATGCTAAGGTGATTCGTCTAGAAAACGCTCGGAGCAGGTTTATATCGCTCCGTAGATGAGGGACGACATGACCACGCAGCGAAGATGGATAGGGTACCCTCTTAAGAGAAAAGAGGACGTTCGCTTCATCAGAGGCAAGGGTTTGTTCATAGACGACATCCGCCTGCCAAACATGCTTTATGCTTCACTGGTGCGCAGCCCATATTCTCACGCTGAAATCGCCTCCATAAACTCAACCCGAGCCGAGAAGGTCGGAGGCTTTGTCACGGTCTTTTCATGGGATGAGATTGTTGAGGAAACCTTTCCTCTGGGAGAAAACAACTGGCTGGGGCACCCGGCTAACAAGATAAAGGACTACATAGTTGCGTCGGGCAAGGCTCGGTTTCAGGGCGAGCCTGTGGCGGCTGTAGTCGCTGAGAGCATGGCTGTTGCGAAGGATGCTGCCGAGCTTGTGGATGTGGACTACAGACCGTTGAAACCCCTTGTTGATCCCGAGGAAGCCATGGAGGACAAGACGACCCTCATCCACGAAGCTATGGGAACGAACGTCTCGTGGCACAGGCTTTTCAAATTCGGAGACGTCGACGAAGCCTTCGACACCGCTGACTTGGTTGTCAGGGACAGGTTCCACTTCCACAGGTTTACGTCGGGCCCGCTGGAGACTACAGGCGTCGTAGCCAGCTATGACAAGAATACTGACACTCTGACTATATGGAGCAACAACCAGCGTCCAGGGTTCTGCGGAACCTTTGTAGGCAGGGCCTTGGGAATGCCGTCCGAGAGGATAAGGTTCATAGTGCCGGACATCGGAGGAGGATTCGGCAACAAGACAAACACCTACACATACTTGGCTCTGATAGGCTACCTCGCTAAGAAAACAGGGCGGCCGGTAAAATGGATTGAAGAGAGAAGGGAACACATGGCCTCGGGGATCGCAGGCAACGAGGTCGTCAGCTACGCCGAGCTGGCTCTCAAGAAAAGCGGTAGGATTCTCGGCTTCCGGCAGAAGTTGATAGCCGACGAAGGAGCCTACATGAGGCGTGAACCTCTGGGAATACTGAACATGAATACCCGTGTTGCAGCAACAGTCTACGACGTTAGGGGATACCAGTCGGAGGTGTTCTGCGTGCTCACCAACAAGGCTCCGATAAGCCCGAACAGGTCATACGGCAAGATGCAGCAGGCTTGGATAGTTGAACGGCTCGTCAACATAGCCGCCAGAAAGCTAGGCATCGACCCGCTTGACCTGAGGCTTCAGAACGTCATCAAGCCCGAGCAGATGCCATACAGAACTCCGACGGGCGCGATTCACGACGGAGGAAACTACGTCGGAATGCTTAACACAGCGCGATCTCTGATAAACTACGACGAATGGAGGAGGATGCAGAAGCAGCTGAGGCAGCAGGGCCGGTACATAGGGATCGGCATAGGCATAGGCATGGACGCCAACCCAGCCAACATGAGTATCTTCAGGCTCGTAAACCCCGATGCTGGAATATCTGGAGATACGGAGGCTGCGCTGATAGAGATAAACGACCGCGGTGGAATTCTAGCGGCAACAGGGTCAGTTCCCCAGGGACAGGGCCATGAGACCACGATAGCGCAGATAATCGCAGACGAGTTCGGAGTTGATCCGGAGAACGTGACAGTCCTGCCTAGATTCGACACCATGACACATCCTCACACAAGCTATTCCGGAACCTACGCAAGCAGGTTCAGCGTAATGAGCCTCGGCGCGGTCAAGCAAGCCGTTGAGAAGCTCAAGGAAAAGATACTGAAGATCGCAGCCCACTTCATGGAGGCTAGTCCAGCGGATTTAGAGATCAAGGATGGTGCAGTGTACGTCAAGGGCACTGACAAACACATGACGCTCACGGAGCTTGCTTGGAAGGCTTGGAGAGACGTTGGACGTCTGCCAGAAGGCATGGAGCCCGGCCTCAGGGTTGAGACAATCTACAAGCCAAACTATGCAGAGCCCGAGCCCAACGGACGGGGCAACTACTCGCTTACTTACCCCGTTTCAGTCAACGTTGCCGTAGTGGAAGTCGACGTCGAGACCGGCTCGCTAAAGGTTTTAAAGTATGTCGCAGTGGACGACCCGGGAGTCGTCATCAACCCGTTGATAGCCGAGGGCCAGATCCACGGCGCGTGGTTCCACCAGTACGCAGGGGCCTTGTTCGAGAACATGCAATACGACTCGAACGGGCAGCTCCTAACGTCGACTTTCATGGATTACCTAGCCCCTACGGCGGCTGACCTCCCAACATCCGACAAAGTAAAGTTTGAACTCTTCATAACGCCGTCGCTTTTCTCTGCTTACGGCTCTAGAGGCGTGGGCGAAGGCGGAGGAGCACCGTTGTCAGCGCTGGCGAACGCTTTAGAGGATGCCGTGGGAATACCAGTCAACCAAGCCTACCTATTGCCTGAGACTGTCCACAAAACACTGAAAAATAGGAAAATTTTTTAGGGCTTGGGTGCGACAGCGTCAATCGTCGACTTCATGACCTTCCTAGTGGCAGGCCGAACGATGGGTAGAGTTACGCCGGCCTTCCTGTACTGCTCTATCCTCTCCCTAACCTCCTCAGCCGTACCAACAGCAGTCAAGCCACGCAGCACATCCTCGGGAATGTCCCTCATCAGCTTCTCGAACCCCCCTTCCCTATGAGAATTGAGAAGCTTCTGAATGATCTCCTCGCTGACGTAAGGCTCTCCGACGCGCATCCTAGGCCTTACTGCGAAGTCAACCTGCAGCGGGTCGAACTTGCTGGCGACCTCCTTCCTAACCTGATCTAGGGCTTCTTTCCTGTCGCTCGAAACAGCTGAGACTACAAGCCCCGCAACCTTAATCTCATCAGGGTTTCGCCCAGCTTTCTCGGCGCTTTCTCTCACGATTCGCAAAGCGTTTTTACAGTATTCAGCCGAGGTAGTTGCGTTGAGCAACACACCGTCAGCAAGCTCCCCGGCTATTTGGAGACCGGTTTTGCTAGTTGCTGCAACGTAGATAGGTAGGTTTGGACGGGGCGGTTTAAAGCTCAGATTGCTGTTGACGACGTTAAGGTATTTGCCTGAGTAGTTCACAACGTCTCCCCTGAGAAACATCTTGACGACACGAATATATTCTCGGAGGGTTTCGGCTGGGTTTTGATGCTCCAGCCCGTTCTTCCTAGCATGGCTCTCGGTGCACGCTCCAAGCGAGACCATCACCCGTTTGTCGGAGACCTCATCCAGCGAAGCGAAGGTTTGAGCCAACACCAGCGGAGTCCTCAGCCTCACGATCTGCGTGCATCCCAGCTTGATTCTCTGAGTCGATAAAGCGAAAGCCGTCAACGCCGACACAGCATCCCTCAAAGTCATGATTGTCTCTGAGAAGAAAGCTATCTCGAAACCTCTTCTCTCAGCCTCCTGAACCCATGGAACCATATCCCGCACAGTCAAGTCAGCATCGTATCCAAGGCCTAACCCGATCATGGCACACCCGACTCGATTACTGCGTTATTTTAATGTATGTATTTAGACTAGCAGTCTCTCGCCGTCGATTATCAGGCGGCCGTCAACCTCCACCTTCACATTCCGTACAGAGCCGTCTCCATGAATCGTGCTTACGTTCCTCCCGCCAGGGTAGACACCTTTGTTGCTGCCGACGCCGAGGTGAACCGTTCCAAGCCTACCTTTCTCCTCCATCGTTCCGAGTCTAGCCTTGTGGCTTGCACCTATCCCCAGCTCGCCCACAACGTATGCGTTGGGGTCGGCTGTCTCGAGAGTTTTCAGAAATTCATCAGCCTCCCTGCCGCCCCTGACCTCTACGATGCGGCCGTTCTTCACTGTCCACTCGACGGGGCTGCTGACAGCAGACTCGTGCCCCCATCTCATCAGGATGCCATCCACGACCACCCGCCCCTCGGTGAGCTCTTCCACAGGCGCCCAGTTCAACTCACCCCACAGCGGAATAGGCATGGCCGCCTGTATCGCCGCCCTCTTCATCACAGGCATCACGGGCAAGCATTCCCTGCCCTCGATACACAGCCGGACGTCTGTACCGTTAGGCGAAGACACTCTAACCCACCTAGCCCCACGCATCGCCTCCATAATCTTCCGGCTCCTCTCCATAATCTTATCAACATCCTCAACACGCAAGTCCCACGTCCCAATCCCCTCATCAACTTGATAAACACAACAATCCTCGGTCTGCACAAGAAAATGATGAATCTTGTGGGAAAAACGCTGCGAATACTCCTGGCTCGTAGCTATTATGGTCACGTTTGACTTTTTCATCAGCTCTTTGAAGTGGTCGGGAGGCTCGACATACCTGCCCGCGTGAATAGGCGAGACGTAGGGCGTCAGGTCGACGTGCAACACCTCAGCCCCCCTCGAATGGCAGACGGATGCCAAGACATCGCCCTCAAGCCTTCGCTTAGAATCTGAAGCAACCACAACCCTCTCACCCTCCTTCACGCCAACACACATCCCCACGACAATCTCCGCCTCAGCCATCATCGTCGCTGGAAGCATGAATCTTGCCCCGTTCAAATGTTAATAAGAGTTTTTTCAAGGACGACGCAAAAGCTCGAACATCATAGTAGGCTTGGTCGGAAGACCTTGAATTCCAACACTAGAGGCGTCGCAGACTTCGTTGCCGATTATCGGCTCCATGGTCAGCACCAGGGTATCCAGCGCTAGGCGTAAAGCTGGTCGATTGTATTCGAGTCCTCCGTCGATGAAAAACTTTATTTGAAGGACTCTGCTACGACTGCCATGGTCAAGCTGTCGAAGACCCGGTTTTGGGACGTTTTCTCCACGCTGTCCTACTTCCTCGTCTTCCTGATAACCATGGTTGCTGTGGTCGGGCTGGCGCTGTTTGTCATGATGCAGCCTCAGCTTCTCGGCCTAGCGTGAAGGATTTAAATAAAGGATTATGAATGTTTACGCTGGCGCCGGTCATAGGGTGGGGGAAACGCCCGGTCTCAGCCGAACCCGGAAGCTAAGCCCCACCCGCACGGCACTAGTGAGGTGGGAGACCCCTCGCGAAAGCCGTGTGCCGGCGTCCAGATTATGGTTTTAGAAGCATAGCCTCGGTGGCTTTTATTATGATGTAGATACGGTCTCCGAGCTTCACGTTTAAACGTTTCAGGCTCTCTGTTGTGACTACCGATTTTATTTCTTGGTGGCTGTCCAGGTTGACGCGGACCATGCTGATAAGGTCGCTTTCAACTACTTCTTCGACGTATCCGCTCAGCAGGTTTCTGGCGCTAAGCTTCGACTCTATTAAGGATTTGATGAAGCCTGGCCTTGTGCTTGACATCACCGTGTAGTATGACTCGAGCAGTTTAAGCCCTATTTCAGTCAGCTCGGTCTTCCCACCATGTTTTCCGCCCTTGACCGATTTAACCGGCTTACCGCCGCATTCCCTCTCGATTTCCTTGAGCCAGTTCAACCCAGTCCTATAGCTTATGCCCGCATGACGGCATGCAGAGCTTATGCTGGAGTTTCTCCTGATTCCGTCGAGGAATTCTAGACGCGAGGGATGAATCCTGATTTTTCTGCCGTTAAGCTCTACGACGGACATGGCGATGTGTACCGTTATGTAAACTCCGATTAATATATTTAAAGCAGTCCGCTATAATCGGTTAACTATGGGAAAAATTGACATGTCGGTCGCCTTAGCGGCTACGCTAATCCTGTCCGTAGGGTTGTTCAGCTTGTTGGTGATTGCGTCTCTTTCAGAGCCGCCGGCAGCTGTTGTCTACTCCGCGCCTACCCTACGCGGTGTTTCGGACGAACTCGTCGGGATGGCCGGAGTGCCGCTGGATGTTCAGGTTCACGGTAGCGTTTTCGCCGCCAACCTCATTAAGTCAGGTAAAGTCCCGGACCTATTCCTGTCCGTTGATAGCGAGTTGAAGGAGGGGTTGAACTACAAGACCTTTAAGCTGATAGGCGTCTACCGATTGGTTCTAGTCTGCGCAAAGAACTTTCAGGGACTCGACTCCTTGAGAGCTGCAAGAATAGGTATCGCTGACCCAAACCAAGCACCCATAGGGTACCGGGCTCTCGCCGCGATGTATCTCATCTCAGAAAGAGAAGGCCTTGGAATCGTTCAAGAGTTGGAGTCGAAGCTAAATGTCAAATTTGTTTCCGACGGTAATTCGGTCAGAATAATTGCTTCAGAAATATCTCCTTCAGGAAGGTTTTTCATGAGGCCTAACCTAGATGTCGTAGGTTCGCTTTTAGAGTCAGGGGCGGTTGACTGTATCTTCGCCCATATCCCGTTTGTTATAGCACGCAATCTCTTCAAGGACTACAGCGTGATGGAGCTACCAGAATACACAAGGTTCGACACAAACCCGCCAATAGACATGTCTGTTCAGCTAAAAAGCGGCGTAGTTAAAATAATCAGGTTCGAAGCCGTTGCGCTGTCGTTTTCTGAGAAGGGGGATAAATTGATTCGGCTGATCGACAGGATAGACGTTAGCAAATATGGTATCGTGGGAGTTTGAGGATTATGAAGACTTCGGTCTTGAAAACCGCTGTGGTTATAGCAGCCTTCTCCTACCCCCTGCTATTACTAACACCTGGTTTTCTGTATCCGGGCTTGTATTTAGCCCCAGACCCGGTAACGCCCCTCGTCAATACAGTTGTTTTTTCGTCGTTCGCAACTGTTCTGGCTTTTCCAGCAGCCTTAATTCTTGCTTTTTATGCCAGTAAACGTGGACTAGCCTGGATAACACCACTCCTCACATTCTCGACAGCAATCCCACACACAGCCCTCGGCCTGCTACTGCTACCCTTGTTCACGCGACTCGGGTTTATCGACACAGCTCCCGCAATAATCATCTCAATGATTGTAGTATCGCTGCCAATAGGAATAGGTGTTCTGACATCTACCTTCTCATCGGTTCAAAGATCGCTTGACGACTTTTTACAGCCACTGGGTTTAAGCGATCCCCAAATAATTTGGATGCATTTGCGGGCCATTCCGTCAGGCATCGTAGTATCTAGCTTACTGATGTGGTTGAGAAACTTTTCCGAGCTGGGTGTTTTCCTGATAGTGGCAAACAGGCCTCAAACGGTGGGAATTTACTTGTTCTCAATCTTCAACCAAGGCGGGGCTGCTGCGTCCATTCTCTATGCCATATTATTTGGGTTGATAGGGCTAGCCTTCAGTTTTCTGCTCTATCTGGTATCGCGTGGGGCGCGGGTTGATTAACTATGCTTAAGTTAATGGATCTTGAGGTAAGAAGAAGAAATTTTACGGTGTCGGTTGACCGTCTTGAGTTGGATGGGAGTTCCGTTTTATTGGGCCGGAATGGTTCAGGTAAATCAACTCTGCTTAGATGTGTTGCGGGCTTCATCAAACCATCCAAAGGCAGGATAATCATAGATGGCTTGGACGTGACCGACACTCCACCCGCCATGAGGGGAATAGGATACATGCCTCAAGAACAGGTGAAACTGCCTTTAAAACCACCTGAAGCACTGGAGTATTTTGCTAAAAAATTTAACGTAGCTGCATCAACTATCCTGAAGGAGTCTGGGCTGGATTATATTCTAGAAAAAGAAGCGTTGTCTGTTGGAGAGAGCCAGATTATGAATGTGGCGATAATTTTGATGAGACGCCCTAAGTTGCTCCTCCTCGACGAGCCTACTTCGAACTTTGACTTCATCAACAAAATTACTTTCTGCAGATTCTTAAAGAAGCTGTCTATTCCGATGGTTTATGTCACTCACGACCCGATTGAAGCATCGTTGATAGCTGACAGGATCTACCTCATGGAAAACGGGCTTGTAAAAAAGTCATACACAAACCCACTTAGGGAGAAGGCTGACAAGGTGCTGGAGGAATTTAACCTTTACAGACTGCTAGATTCGATGGAAAATCACCCCTTTCAAAAAGTGTACAAATAAACTTAAGTAGGTTTTTAGCATATCGACTCTGGGGGTGTAGCCGAGCAAGGCCAAGGCGTCGGGCTCCAGATCAAACATGGCCTGGTCGCGGTGAAACCCGAAGATCGTGGGTTCAAGTCCCACCACCCCCATATTTTATATTTAGATGGTGTTGTTGGGGAATAGATAGGGGGGTGTTTGGCTGGAGGCTTGGTCGTCCAGTTCTTATAAGGAAGTCTTTCAGTGGTTGTTGTTTTCTTTTTATCGTAAATCCTATGTATTTGTAGAAGTTCAGCCGATAGTCAGATGGGATGTAGAGATGATAGATGTCTTTCTTTGTATAGTAGGTTTTTCCACTTGG
>JAVYLK010000037.1:0-14906 GCA_038740895.1 Candidatus Caldarchaeum sp. | reverse complement strand
CTCCCTCTCCCTCCACGTGTGGCCGTCTGTATGGTGTTCTGGCTTTGTAAAAAGTTTATCATCCCACTTTCAGCCTACTCTCCTGCCTCAAATACCCTAGAAAACAGAACATTATGGCGTTGTTTGGGCCGATTAAGCTGGAGGTTGAGAAGAGGTGGCGTGAAAAGAGGCTGGTCATAAAGGGTAGGTGGTATGGATGTTTAGGAGATAGTGATGATGGTGGTGTTTTTGAAGTGGGTTTGGACAGTCTTCTGGAGGCTGGTAACCTCCATACGGGCCACATACCCAAAAACGTGATAATACGTTCTAGAATGAGCCGCCAGCCTCTCCAACTCAATTTTTACTTCACCAGAAAAGATGTGTTTATCTCGGCGTGGGTAGCTAACTGGCCTTATCTGGCAGACTCCAGCGTCTTCATCGAGCGCGTGAGCGTTCTGCTGAATAACGCAGGCTGGAAGATTACCGCAAAATATGAAGACCAGTTTAAGGCTCTTCTCAACGGGGGAGGACACTCGTTCCGCGGCATAGTGTCAGAGATTAATCAGGTTATGGAGGAGGCTAAAAAGTCTTTAGAAGAGGAGAATTCACGCCTCAGGTCCTATGTAGAGGGCTGGGTGAAGTGGCTTCAGAACATAACAGGCAGGGAGGTTGCTGAAGCCTCCTCCCTCACAGGCCCGCTGAAGATCGCTGTCTCAGTACTTTATCCCGCAGCAATAGCAGAGATCTTATTCGGGCTGGGATACTATAACGTCAGCTTCAATGTAGCATCCGCAATCCTCAAGCCTTTCTCGGAACATAAAGAGCTTGCCCTTTCAACGCTTAAAGAGCTTGGAATAATCAGGTTTGAGGATGGAAAACCAGTTCCCACACCTTTATGGAGGGTCGTAGCAGAGGTAATTGCAAAGGCTGCAACTTCACGGAGTCGCCCGGCCTACACGAAGAAAAGACTACCAAACCCTATAGAGCTCCTCTCTTTTGTAAGGAGAAACATCAGAAGCGTAGCCGCCCAGCATAGCCCATCCATAAGAAAGACGAAGAACATGAAACTCTACATGGATAAGCTGAGGATGGTTGAGGAGAAGGCTGAGAGGCTAACACTCGCCCACATCATAGTGTTGACAAACCTTCACATGGGAAGGGATTTGGATGACATATTCGCGTTTGAAAAGGATGAGCTGGCTAAGCTGGGGCTGATATCCAGCCGAGGACGTATAAGACCCCAGGGCATGTGGGTTATCAGGCTTGTTAAGAACTTCACAGAAAATGTGATGCAGACAAGTTGGCAGAAAGTATGGGCTTGGGGGGATGAAGCGCTGTCAACAAAGTAATACACGTCCTTCTGTTTGGGTTTGAGGAGTATGTTGTGTGTGAGGGCTATGGCGGTGGCTATCCCTTCTATGTTTTTGACTGTATTTGGGTTTGTGTTGTTGTAGGACTCCTTGTCCTATGCTTCAGCTCCCTAAACCATCTCTCAATCCTGTTCCTATACCAAACGTTTCATTGTATTCTATCACCAGCTAAGATACTATATGGAACCTGAACAGCTTGGCCATACAGCCAACCATATGGTCGAAGACATGCACAAACCATTGAAGACGTCCCCAAGACCACAGGCTAAATAAACAACAATCAGGTTGGTAGTGCAGCTTATCGAAAATCTTGTGATGAAATGTTGTGGAAAATGAGGGTTTAAATTTTAGCTTATTGTGGAAAACACAATAAAATGAGCGTTTTTAGCGGTAACCACAAAACCAAAAGCCTTGCGGTTGCTGGAATCGACTATAAAAGAGCATGCATCGCGGAGCGTGAAAAGTTGGTTTGCACGGTTATGAACCTTTCGAAGCAGCCAGCTGCTTTTGGAGGTATAACGGCATATTACGTTGTAACATGTCACAGGGTTGAGCTGTTGGCATACGCTGGCAAGGAGGACGATGGAGCCATCGGTAAACTTTTCCGCGAAGTCTTTGGTGATAGGTCTTTTTATTATGAGGATAGGAGTGCGGTTGTGCATTTGCTGAGAGTTGCTGCTGGCCTAGAGTCAGCAGTGCCATTCGAGCCTCAGATCTCTGACCAAATCCGTAATGCTGTCCCACTGGTCGCGGGTGGTTTTGGTTCTAAGATCGTTAAAACATTGCTTGAGATCTCCTGTCAAATAGCTTCCCATATGAGGCAGGTGGTCGGCGCGTCCTACAGATCGCTGGGGACGGTGGCAGGCGAGTACACAGTTGA
The DNA here is from genome assembly GCA_038740895.1 of Candidatus Caldarchaeum sp. Taxonomy (GTDB): domain Archaea; phylum Thermoproteota; class Nitrososphaeria_A; order Caldarchaeales; family Caldarchaeaceae; genus Caldarchaeum. The sequence goes on along the minus strand of JAVYLK010000037.1, from coordinate 12,677 downwards.
AAACATAGGCCGCGGCAATGTTCTCATCATAGGAGGAGGCGCGATGGCGTCAGACGCTGCCTCGATCCTCGCCAAAAACTTGGAAATCAAGACCACGATGATAACCAAAAGTGCATTAGTTGATGAAGCCGTATTAAAGGCTCTTATAATCAGGCCTGAGCAAGTAGAATCACTTCCGCCAGAATGCTTTGATGCCGTGCTAATAGCCAGTAGAAGAAAGGTTGACCAAGGAATACTGTCTTGGATCAAAGCGGGCGGGAACCCAGACATGGTGATAGACATTTCATTCCCCAGAGCAATACCTCCAGAGAAGGTTAGAGACTTTACCTACAGGTATCTTGACGTCGACGAGCTAGGGCTGTATGCTGAGAACAAATTCAGGGTTGGAGACGAGGCACGCCGGCTTGCCGAGGCTGTCATCGCAGGTGCTGCTGACTATGTCGAGGAATTGATACTGGCAAAGGAGAGAGCGGAATCGCTCGTTACACGTCTCAGACACATAGCTTCGGACATAGTTGAAGACGAGGCAAGAGAAGCGCTAGCCTACCTCCACGGGAGGACCACGGGATTCGGGGAAGTCTTGAGAAAGGCGTTAGAAAGTACGGTAAACAAGCTGCTCCACCACCTTACACACCATGTTAGAAGCATTTCAAAGGATGAAACATTAGAGAAGCTAGAGCGTGTTTTTTATGCTGAGCAGAATTAGGCTGGGGACTAGGAGAAGCGGGCTTGCAGTTTTACAAGCTGAGATGGTTGCAGAAGAGCTGCGAACAATGCTCCCGGGCATAGAAGTTGAGATAGTGAAGGTAGCCGCCGAAGGGGACGAGGATCAAGCTGCCGATCCAATTATCTGGGGTAAGGGAGCGTTCGTTAGAACCCTTGAGCAGAAGTGCATCAACGGGGATATTGACGCGTCAGTTCACAGCCTAAAGGATCTCCCGCTGGATCTCCCAACAGGCCTTACCATTGCTGCGATACCGTTCAGGCATGATCCTAGAGATGCCCTTGTAACCAAGGGTGGGATTAAGCTTTCAGAACTTAAAAGCGGCGCCTCCATAGGTACAAGCAGCGAGCGAAGAGCCTTCCAGATAAAATTCCTACGGCGGGATTTGCGTATCGTCAGCATGCGTGGGAATGTGGATACTAGGGTGAGGAAGGTCTTGGAGCACGGAGAATGCGACGGTGTAATACTTTCCTACGCTGCTTTGAAAAGGCTAGGGCTCGACCATCTGGTCTCAGAGGTTTTCGACACAGAACTTGTAGTCCCAGCTCCGGGGCAAGGAGCCGTGGCTATTGAATGCAGGGAGAATGACGTCGGGCTCATCGAAGTCTTTAAGACTATAGATGATCCGAAGGCAAGATTGGAAACCGAAATAGAGAGGCTAATCGCCAAGAGGTTGGGTGGAAGCTGCAGACAGCCTGTAGGGGTTAGCGCGCATGTAATCGACGGAAGAGTCAAGGTAACCGCAGCATCGTTCATGAACGGATGTTTTGCAAAGGTCAGCATAAAGGACGACCTATCATCACTAGATGAGCTGGTTAGAAATGTACTTCATCAACTCAAGGAGAGGTCAACATGTCCGGCTTAGTTCTTGTTGTCGGCACGAAGGCTTTTTGCGAGAAAGGGGTGAAACTCCTTTCCAGTAGGGGCATAAGAGCGCAGGAGCTGGTAGTGCTGAAAGAAGAGACTAACCTCCATGAGCTGAAAAACGTGTTGACGTCACTAAATAACTTCGATTGGGGAATTTTTTGCAGCGTTAATGCTGTGAAATCTCTAGTTGAAGTTTCTAAGGCGACGGATAAGAAGACGGTTCTTGAAGGGCTTAAAAAGGTAGCAGCAGTCGGCCCATCCACAGCCAATGCATTATCGGAAATCTGGAACGGTGAAATCTTCCTACCAACACGTTACACGGTTTTATCGCTGGCTGAACAACTACCGGCCGTCTGCGGGTCAGCTGTGTTGGCGTTTAGGTCGAACCTAACCGACGAACAGCTAGTCAAAGTCCTGGAAGCTAGGGGGGCTCGTAAAGTGAGTCAAGTAGCAGCATACAGGATACATGTTGACGAGGCGGTGGAGCTTCCTGAGCAGGCTCTCATTGCCTTATTAGGCTCGCCTAGCTCAGCGAGAGCTTATGCGGGCTTATGCAGGTCTAAAGGACTGGTACCTACCCCTGTTGCGTGCATAGGTCCAGCAACTTACCGGGAGGCTGTTAGAGCTGGGCTTAACGCGGTAGTTGTTGCACCCGAGCACACTCTAGAATCCCTGGTAGAACATGTTTTGCAGGCGGTTAGAATTGAATAAATCTATCAGACTTAGGAGGTTGAGGTCGAAGCCTTCAATAAGAGCTCTAACACGAGAGACTTCTCTCAACCCTTCTAAACTACTGTACCCAGTATTTGTGATAGAAGGGGAAAGGTTGAGAGAGCAAATACCATCTTTCCCCGGCGTTGAGCGTGTGACATCCGATGTTCTAATTGAGGAGGTTATTCCGAAAATTGAAAATCTAGGTATAGGTGGGCTGCTTGTTTTTGGAATTCCTTCGACCAAGGATAAGATGGGTAGCGGAGCGTATTCTAAGGACGGTGTTGTACAACGAGCAGTTAAAACCATCAAAGAGGCTGGTTTCAGCGGCGTTGTAGCAACTGACATATGTCTCTGCCAGTACACAACGCACGGTCACTGCGGCGTGGTTAGAGACGGAAAAGTCCTTAACGATGAAACGCTTGAGCTTTTGGGAAAGATAGCTGTAAGCCATGCTGAGGCAGGCGCAGACATAGTTGCTCCCAGCGCCATGATGGACCATCAGGTGGCAGCAATACGGAACGCTTTAGACGAGCTTGGACATCATGATACACTTATAATGTCATACAGCGCCAAATACGCTTCCTCACTTTATGGGCCTTTCAGGGATGCCGCGTTATCCGCCCCATCCTTCGGCGACAGGTCTACCTACCAGATGGACCCTGCCAACTCGCGGGAGGCGATGAGGGAGATTGCGCTCGACCTAGAGGAAGGTGCAGATATTGTCATGGTCAAACCAGCCCTGTTCTACTTAGATGTTATTTACCGGGCTCGTAGACGTTTCGACGCGCCTATAGCAGCATACCATGTGAGCGGAGAATACTCGATGATAAAGGCTGCCGGAAAGCTTAGCTGGCTGGACACATTAAGAGTAGAGCTTGAAGCGTTGACTGCAATAAAGAGGGCGGGCGCAGATCTGATCATTACATACTCGGCGCTTGAAGTCTCGGAATTCCTGAAGGGTGCATAGTAAATGACAGATGATCTTTTGCAGAGAGGAAGAAAAGTACTGGTTGGAGGAGTCAACAGCCCAGTCAGATCATTCAAAGTAGTGGGAGGAGAACCACTATATCTCCTGAGGGCAAAAGGCCCCTACGTATACGACATCAAGGGTAAAAGATTGGTTGACCTGATCTGCGGCTGGGGCTCGATAGTTACGGGGCATGCTGACCAGGAAATTGTAACGGCTGCTTGCGAGCGGTTAAGGGAGGGGCATATGCTTGGTCTGACATGTGAGTTGGAAGTGGAGCTGGCTGAAGAAGTGATAGGGTCTTTCAAGTCCGTGGAGAAGGTTAGATTCACAGCTTCAGGTACAGAGTGCACGATGACTGCCTTGAGAATAGCTAGAGCCTACACTAGACGGAGGCGAATCCTGGTCTTCGAGGGGTGCTATCATGGACATTCAGACCAGTTACTGGTCAGGGAGATAGGTGATGTAGGGTCCTTCGCCGGTAAACCATCTTCGGCGGGGATCCCTGCGGAGATAGTGTCAAGCACGATTGTGGTGCCGTTTAACGACATTGAATTAGTGTCCAGTGCCCTTAAGAAGTACAAGGGCGATGTCGCAGCGATCCTCGTCGAGCCGATTCCTGCAAACATGGGAGTTGTCCCACCGGATGAAGGGTTTCTCAAAGTCCTCAGAGAGCTTGCCGAAAAAGAAGGGTGTCTTCTTATCTTCGATGAGGTGGTTACCGGTTTCAGGGTTGCCAGGGGAGGCGCACAGGAGCTCTATCATGTCGAAGCCGACTTGACCTGTATCGGGAAGGTGCTTGGCGGAGGGCTGCCGATAGGATGCCTAGGCGGCAGGGAAGAGATCATGAACATGTTGACACCCGAGGGGCCAGTTTATCATGCAGGCACCTTCGCGGGAAATCCGCTGACCATGGCCCTGGGGTTGGCTACACTCAGGAAGCTGAATGGCCAAGCTTACGAGAGGCTCGACGAGCTGGGCGAGAAGGTGAGCGGCATATTGGCCAAAGCCGCCTCAAGGTTTGACGTGGACCCAATTGTTCAGCGTGTGGGCTCGATGTTCACGATCTTCTTTACCCGAGGTAATACTGTGAAGCGCTACAGCGACGCAAGATCCTCCAGTCTCGACTCGTTCAGCAAGTTCTTCCGATGGGTTCTCAGTTCAGGAATACTCCTACCACCTTCTCAACTTGAGGCATGTTTCGTTACCCTCTCCCACTCAGATACCGTGGGTGAGCTGGAAAGGTTGCTAACGGAGGGTGAAGGCAAGTGAACGATATACTGCTTAAAGCTTGTAGGCTTGAAGAGACTGAAAGGAGGCCTGTCTGGTTCTTGCGGCAGGCAGGTCGTTATTTGCCACAGTATTGGAAGCTAAAAAAGGGTAAGAGGCTTCAGGAGCTTTTCAAAGATGTTGAAGCCGCAGCCCAGTTGACTGCTCTACCTGTAATAGAGCTTGGCGTCGACGCAGCAATCGTGTTTGCAGACATTCTAACTCCTCTAGAGGGCCTTGGCATGTATATTGACTATGAGCAGCAAAGCCCCTACGTATATCATTCAATGACTCTGTCTTCCGTGATAAAGGCTTTAGAGAACTTCGACCCCAGCTCCATACACTACGTGTATGATACAATCAGATCGGCGAGGTCCATCCTTTCCGACTCTGTTCCCGTTATAGGGTTTACGGGAGCACCCTACACCATAGGCGTCTACACGCTCTGGTCTAGGTCTAAAGACTCAACAGCGGTTAAGGCTCTAATGCATAATGGGGATGAATGGTTCTCCTTTATGGATTCGATGGTGTGCTTTCTATCCAGCTATGTCAGGTGTCAAGTCGAGGCTGGGGCACGGGCCATCGTCATCTTCGACACACTCGCCTATACCTTGAGCAGAGAACAGTTTGAAAAATGGATGGTCTCCCACACACGGGCCCTCATCTTAGAGATCAGGAAACTCAACGTTCCCGTAATATATTACCTCAGGAACCCATCGCATCTCCTTAAGAGTATAAAGCGGCTCAGCGCAAACGTTGTAGGCGTTGACTGGACTGTGGATATAGCCACGGCGTGGGACGAGCTGGGGACGGGGGTCGGTATTCAGGGAAACCTCGACCCCTCAGCTCCTTTGGCTGGGCTTGAGCATGCCGTTAGGGAGAGCGTGAAGATACTTCTGTCCACCAGAGGCAGGAAAGGCCATATATTTAGCCTCGGCCACGGCATCCACCCCTCAACATCCACCGAAGTGCTCAAAAGGCTTGTCGAGATGGTGAAGAGATGGGGTTGTTGATAGATTACCTGACACTGCTCATCGTACTGAAATCTGTACACGTCCTCTCTGCAGCATTATGGATAGGGTCGACCGTCACTATATCTTTAGTTGTCAAGGTTGTCAGAAGCATGGCTGGCGGAGACGACTCAGCAGCGATTTCTGCAGAGCTCGGCAGAAGGCTGATGCCGCTTACCAGAGCCTCGCTTTACCTGACATTGGTTAGCGGCGTTCTCTTAGCTCTTCAGAGAGGTTTCCTAGCCAAGGCTCTGACGTTGGACCTCGGTTACATATCTGTTGCTCTTACCTTATTGAAACTAGTTCTGGGTGCTTCCCTTCTTCTTATGACCCATTACCATACATCTCTCGGTAAAGTCGTTGCAAGGACGGGAAGCGGTGAAAAAGCTGTTCTCAGGCTTAAACTCATGATAGTGGGATGGTCGGCTGTTGCAATATCGATGGCGTTGGCTGTCTTGGGAACGTCACTACGCTTCGGGTGAAGTCGATGAATAGTTCGGGCAAGCTTTTGTTTCAACCACACAACCCATACATGGATGAAAAGCTAAGAGCCTGGTTGGAAAGGTTCGAAAGCTCACCTTTGCTTGTTTTCTGGGAAACCACTAAAGCCTGTCCTTTGGCGTGCAGACATTGTAGGGCGATGGCGATACCAAACCGGCTTCCAGGAGAACTGACAACCCATGAAGGGTTCAAGCTCATAGAAGATGTAGCATCCTTCGGGGTTCCGAAGCCTCTCCTCATACTTACTGGAGGAGACCCACTGTGCAGGCCCGATCTCTTGAAATTTATATCCAAAGCCGGCGAGCTAGGCGTGCCTGTAGCGGTTTCGCCGGCGGTATCCCCAAACCTGACCATAGGAGTACTCTCCGAGCTGAAGAACCACAACGTCAAAATGATATCTATAAGCCTCGACGGCGCTGCTCCTGAAACCCACGAATACATCAGGCAAGTAAATGGCTCTTTCAAAGCCACGGTAGAAGCCATAAAGTCGTCGGTTGAGCTGGGGTTGAGGGTTCAAGTCAATACTGTGGTCTGGAGTAGAAACCTGCTCGAGCTGCCTAGGATTGCTGCATTACTCCGGAGATTAGGCGTCACGGTGTGGGAGGTTTTCTTCCTCATAATTACTGGAAGGGCTGCGGCAGAGTTGGACATACTGCCTGAAGAATATGAGGCAGTCCTCCAGTTTCTGCTAGATGTTTCGGCGAGGGGGTTGCAGGTGAGGACTGTCGAAGCCCCGTTCTTTAGACGCCTGAAGATTGAAGGACGGGCGCTATTAAGCCAAGACTACAGCCATCTCTACAAACTTCTCAGCCGCGAGACCGAGCTGCTCCTCGGCCCGCCAAAGCAGCATGACGTAGATAGAGCGTTCATACCCACTAGGGACGGGAACGGCGTCATCTTCGTCGCATACAATGGCGACGTCTATCCATCGGGATTTCTACCAGTCAATTTGGGCAACGTCAGGAAAAAGTCTCTTGTAGAGATTTACAGAAACCATCCTCTACTCCTTTCAATGAGAAAAGGAATGTTCAAGGGTAGATGTGGGATATGCAGGTACAGGCTAGTTTGCGGCGGCTCTAGAGCTAGAGCTTTCTCGTCAACAGGGGACCTATTAGAGAGCGACCCCGCATGCGTCTACAACCCTTTCATCTCCGAATCTTCAGGGGCTGGAGAAAAAGCTGTTAAAGGGACTGAAATACTATGAGCCTCGCAACAGGATGTCGCATAGGGGTGATAGTGGTCGGGCATGGACAGATGCCATATGATCTTACGCCTGAAATAAAATATCGTTACATGAGGCTGAAGTTTAAGGCTGAGAGGACTGAGGACGAGGAGAAAACCTTCAAACAACTTGAGGATACAATACTAAACTGGCCTCGAAACGCGCTAAACGACCCATACGCCAGCTCGTTACATAACATAGCCGAAGAGCTGAAAAGGATAGGCGTCTTCAACGCGGTCTGGGTAGCCTTCAACGAGTTCTGCAAACCTACTCTTAGGGAAGCTATTGAAAACGCATGCCAAAGCGACGTTGACGTAATAGTTGTAGTTACCACAATGACAACCAGAGGAGGAGACCACGCAGAACGAGAAATACCCGCCATCATGGAAGCCGCTAAGCAGAAATGCAGTAAAACATTAATCTATGCATGGCCATTTGACGTAACCGAAGTAGCTCAACTCTTAGCAAAAACAGTGAACTACCACCTTCACAAGAAATTCCTCACACCAGACAACATTCAAAACACCTAGTCTGTTGTAATTTCCTAAACGGGGTCAATGTTTTCAGAGAGAAGTGTAAACGCGAATTTATACGATAGAAGAATACCGCGGAATGCACAAATGCTTGAAAATCACAAACATAGTGCTATATCCGCACCACACTAGCAAAAGCCACACCCCGAATCATCTTCTAACACTGCCGACAACTGCGATTTATCGTCAGAAAGTCAATTAACGCACGCGTCTCAACCTGAGAGCTTAAAACATTCGGCTAATTACATGATAATATAAAAACATGCTTTAATACAACGCTTGGTTGCATGGTCTTTCATGTATGAGCGGGCGGCCCTAAGTTGGAGCGGAGGTAAAGACTCCGCTATGGCTTTTTACAAATGTTGCAACGGCTACATCTACAGGTGGAGAAGCTTATAATGAGCCAGCATGCACGGCGTCAGACTCTAGCTTGTGGAAGAGCAGGCTATGAAGACGGGGAAGGGGCTCTTGAAGGTACCGCTGCCTCCAGATTCTAACAACTAACAGTATGCCGAGAGGATGACAGAGGCCATGAGAGACTTGGAAAAGGAAGGAATAAGATCTAAATCTTCTGCTCCCTAAACCGTCGGACATTCTCCAGAAAAATGTCTCCGAAAACCCTAGCCAGCCTAGATTTCGCAGGTATTTTCCCGCTTTGGGGACGGAATACCTAGGGAGCTGGCTGAAGAGTTCCTGAAACTTGGGTTCAAAGCCGTCGTCTGCTGCGTCAACACACCCCAAGCTCCAGCAGAACTCATCGGCCCGGAATACAGCTGGAAACCAATCAACATGGTACTACACCAAGTGGACCCCTGTGGAGAGAAAGGAGAGTTCCACACATTCGTGTACCACGACCACATCATCGATGAACCAATACAACACAAGCTAGGAGAAACCGTCATTAAAACAAAACAGATTCATATTCGTAGACATAATCCCGCGCTAAACACTACATATACATCAAGCTTCCACAAAACCATTCTCATAGACATTTTGACAAAAGCTAGGGCTGCCCATGCTTAGATCCATATTCCAGCTGTTTTTGGGTCTGTTTGTTGGGAAGCATGTGTTGAACCGTCTTATCCTCCTCTTCAATTTGCTGAACCAAGACTTTATAATGTTTTTCCTCTTCATTCCCAGGAGCCTTATAGGCCATCCATACCATCTAGCCCTGTCAGTATATGTTTGTGCATGTATCTTTGACGGCCTCCATGAACTTCATACATTCTCCCAAACCCCTACCCCTAGACACCTGAATAGCTATAACCTCCTTAGCCCTAAGCCCATAGATAGGCTCTCCTAACCAAGTTACGTACCACAGTCTCATCCACGGCTATAAACCCCCCTCTCACGCCTCAAGATATATGATAGCATCTCTCCAGCCCTATGGAGCCAAAGCCTAACAGACTCAGGGCTTACACAGAACCCCAGAGACCCTCCTCAAGCTCAAACCCTCAGAATAGAGCCTAACAGCCAAAGCCTTAACCCAAGCAGGAAACCCACATCTAAGAAAGACATTTCTATCACTGAATCAGACGAGCCAGCTCCACTCCCATTCGAGCTCATAGATAAGGGAGGAGGTCTGGCCTTAACTTGGCAGTACCACAGCAAAGTGATCGATTACACCCCTATGATTGCGGTGACCGCTCTTTCTCTCAAAGTTTAGCTGGATCATATTCTTAGAGCCGTTTCAGATAAGAAGAAACCATCCAACCTTTAAACACCATCCTTATCCCGACATTATGTTCAGGTTCCCGTAGCTACAGCCCTTTTGAGATGGTTCATGCCTCTTTTTTTACTGCTGGTTTTATGGATGTTTGCGGAATATATCGCCTAACCCAGGCACCCAAGGAGGGTTTTGGGGCGTGGGTCTATGCTGAATACGCCAGCATTCCTGACGAGGATCCTAGATGCATATGATGGTAAGCCTGTGAGAGTAGTAGACAGGGGTGCATGGTATAACAGGCTGGGAATAGAATCCTCCACGAGACATTCGGTGAGAAGCAGAGAGGTGGTTCAGGGAGATAAAATATTCTACAACAACAAAGACAGCCAAGAGCATAAAGGAGATAGCGACCGTGACAGCCATAATACACAACCTACTACTAAGGACAGGATAGAAAGGGTCTATTCCTCGGTTGACATTGCCTATGTTTTAAAAGCTTCTGCGAGCTTTGCTCGGGAGCCCTTAAGCCAAACACTGCCCCGCTACTGAAGCCCAGCTAGCCCTCTGTCCTTTTGCTTGTAATCATAGTATCTGATGAGTTTGTAGAACTCTTCTCTTGTCTGGAGTTTGTCGAGGAATCGTGCTTGAGTGCCTTCGGCGGCCAGCCTGGTCAAAACCTCTTCTACTGCTTTGCAGCTTGCTCTGAAGGTTGTGACGGGGAATATTACGAGTTTGTATCCCATTTCGCCGAACTTGCTGACAGGTATGTAGGGTGTTTTGCCGAACTCGGTCATGTTAGCCATCAACGGCGCTTTCACCCGCCGAGCAAACTCCCTGAACTCTTCCTCGCTCCTCAACGCTTCAGGGAATATTATGTCAGCTCCTGCTTCAAAGTACTGTAACGCTCTCTTGACAGCGTCGTCAAACCCGTAAACATCTCTCGAGTCTGTCCTGGCGATGATGATGAAGTCGGGGTCGGTGCGTGCGTCTACGGCTGCTCTGATCCTTCTAACCATCTCGTCAGGTGTTATAACTCTCTTGCCCGAAAGGTGGCCGCATTTCTTAGGCATCTCCTGGTCCTCTATCTGGATGGCTGCAGCCCCTGCAGCCTCAAGCTCCCTCACGGTCCTCATTACGTTAAGCACTTCGCCGAAACCCGTGTCAACATCAGCTATCACCGGAACATCCACAACAAAGGTTATCAGCCGTGTAAAGTAGGCTACCTCGCTCAACGTCAGCAGACCTAAATCAGGCAACGCTAGGCTGCCGGAGAGGGCTGCACCGCTCAAGTATACAGCTTTGAAGCCCACCCGCTCGGCCAGAACAGCTGAGACGGGGTTGAAGACGCCCGGTACCGGCTGTATGTCATCCTCTTTAAGGAGTTTCCTTAAAGCCGCCGTAGGCTTAGCGCTTCTCTTCTTAAGCAACGACATGCCGGTTTAATTTGAACACAAGCGGCTAATGAACTCTATAGTAAGAATAGGGGTTGATTTTTACGGGAGGTTAAATCATTTTATACTTCTGCCACGGTCAGACCGATAGGGACGTGGATAGACTTGAAGCAGTGGATCGTGTTCTCAGGATTCCCGATGTTTCGCTGGTTGATCTGTCGCGTGATGGGGCTTGGTTGGTTTTTGTTTCCAACCTCACAGGTTTCTACCAGCTTTGGACGTTAAGGCTTTCAGACAATTTTGTCAACCAAGTGTCGCACGGCGACCAACTAGTAACCTACGCAAGAATCTCATCCCACTCGAAACACGTTTACTTCCTCCCAGACTTCTACGGGACGGAGAAACATCAATTGTTTGAAGCCTAAGTTGAAGGAGGAATGGAGACTAGGATATCTGACTTTAGGGACATGAGGCTTTTCGATTTCGCTTGCTCGCCGAAAAGCCGTGTGATCGCTCTCACAGGCAACACCGCCGAATCGAACTATCTCTGGGTTTTGGACATTAACGAGGAAGGCTTGATCCCCTGTTTAAATCGAGCGGATAGATTTTCTCGCCTAACTACTCGGAAGACGGCCGGATGCTGGCTTTTTTGGCCAACACAACTAATGTCCCGAGGTCGAGCGAAATTGTCATCATAGACCTACAAACGAGTGAAACCACGGTGTATACGCCTAAAGCAGGCAGCGAAAACACATCCCCCAAATGGCATCCCAAAACCAGACGCATACTCTTCAAAACAAACGCAGCAGGGCCCTACGACTTGCCATCTACGATGTGGATTCAGGGTCTTTCGCAGCCATGGGTCTTTCTAAATACGGCGTGGACTTCACTGATTATGGATGGTTTGCAGACGGTAGTAGTTTCTGGTTTGTAGCCCGAAAGAATGAAAGATCTAAGCTGTACGTCTGCCGAAACACGTCGGAAGTGATGGAGGTTGAAACTCCTGCTGGTACTGTCACGGGCTTGGAGTTTGACAGGTCGAGTTCCTTCACCTTTACAGCAGTGCTCCTGTCTACGAAAGGCCTTAAACACGCCTAAAGCTAAAGATCTAGGAAGACTAGGTAGAACCCCTACAAGATATGGGAAGCCTGTCCTCCCCCTCAAGAACATAGAGGATAAAGGAGAAGGCTAGGCCAAAGCCGTAACACCAAAGTTAACAGAGCCAGAGCTTGACAAGAGATGCTTAAGTTAACAGTCCCTTAATTAAATATATGGACTTAGAGAAACGAATCGAAATTTTGCTTTGGCAAGGGGCGATGCAGAAAAAAGTTCAACGATGAAAGACTGGGAAAGAAGACGATAAAGTAAGATTAATCCACTTCTGGTAACAGTTTCTCATACTTTGGTCTGGTGTTTGTAGCGGCTGTGACCTTTCTTTACCGCATGTATGACGCTATTAGTTTGATTTTCCTTTTTCGCCCTTCCTCTTCTGCTGATGGATGTATGAGGTAGCCGAACATGAATTTGTAGGTTTCCTGGCCTATGGTTGCGGCTATCTTCTCAGCCCATGCGCCGAACGCTTCAACCTCACGTTTGTATATTCGTGATTTTGCTTCTCCGATGATGACCAGCTTTCTTCCATCCTTCTCTCCTTCACCGTAGAGGTTTACCTCTATCTCTTCTCCGTCGACTGTTATCCATTTGCGGGTGAACTCTTCAGCCATAACTATACCTTCATGTCTCTGAAGCCATCCTGGGACAACAACCTTGGCTATGTCTTCAAGCCCGAAGCCTATAGTCTCGGAGAGGGCTC
>JAVYLK010000036.1:0-15015 GCA_038740895.1 Candidatus Caldarchaeum sp. | reverse complement strand
TGAAACCCTAGCTCGCATAATATCCCCGCTACCCTCCTGAGGCTATAGCCTAACACCTAGAGCCCTAAACCCACGGAGACGTCCTAAGACGGGGAAAGACACTTCTATCACCGAAGAAACCTATAAGACGGCCGAGGCCTACCCCAACTCTGCATCACCCACAACTAATGGGAAAGCCCAGACCATAGACCTTAAGTTGACAGTCCCATCTTTACGTAGCGTTTGTTTTCTTTTTTCTTCTTCCTCGGCCTCATCCTAAGCTTAATACCGTGTTCAGGACACCTATCAGCCTCAGGATAAGACCTCATACATCTCGGACAATACCTTTCACCCAAATAATAACGAGGTGAATTAGCCGACAAAACATACCTACACCTCTCGTAGTCCTTGAAACTAAAACAGGGAACCCCGTTCTCAACCCAGAGTGTAATGTTCGCAATCCTACCGTCGTAAAGCTCACAAAAAACAAATTTTTGTATAGGTTCGGTATCCTAAACCTAAGGCCAGCCGTAACGTCGCACCTACCCTTGAAAACCGATCCTTTAACATGAGCAGTGTAGTCGTGTTCCTCTGTCAGGTTCAATGATTCCCACATCGACCTTGGCAATTTAAGCCGCAGAGAACCAATTAATCTTCGCTAAAGCAGACAAATCAAAGGGGCAATGTCGGGTCTTTCTGGGCTAGGTCTATGGCCTTGTTTGTCTGACTGTGGTCATGCATGTCTTCGGTTATCTAGTTCATTATATGTCTCTAGGTTTTTCAGGTTCCATAGTCGTTCTGACAAGATTTATCCTGTTATCCTGTTTGTTGTTGGTTTGACCCTTAGGGATGTGTCTGATAGGTATGGTTTGACCTACGCAAGGCAGGGGGAGCGTCAGGAAATGGACCTTTTCGCTACAACATCTATCTAACATTACGCTTAGACAGTGGCGAGATAATAGAGGTTTACACCTCCAGGGGAGGTCTATCCTAACACGCCAACATTCCTCAGGATGGTTCGAAAGCATGTTATAGTGTAGAAACTGGACTAGAAGATTCTACTTCAACATCAACTCGAAGACCGTCAAGAGCAGAGGAGACAGCCACAGCCATAGCCCTCACACACAATACACTCCTCAAAACCAAGACACAACAGGGAGGTGTATTACTTGTTTGACAGTACCCTTTCCGATCTACAAAAGATTTAAATATCATACTGTTAGCGCAGTCAGAAAAATGGAAAAGAATGTTCGTCCAACACGGATTTCGGCTTCGATGGTTCTTGCATTGCTGTTGTTGGCTTCCATGCTGTTCGTTGGATATCTCCCGACAGTTCATGCGTCAACCGACCCGCCGGAGACTTTAGGACAGCTTTGAGAGATGACTGGAGCACCACGGTGCCCGTGGAAAGCTCCAACATAATAGCCGTAGGCGGTCCACAGGCAAACCTCTTCAGTGAATACCTCAACGAATTCAGCTCAGCAATATTCATACCGGGAGACATCTCTCTTCTGCTGGTGCCTCACTGGAGCCATCCAGAACTTCTGCCAGGCAGAAGACCTGACGTACGCGGCTACGGAGTCATAACAGTTTACAAAGACCTCAACGGAACAGTCGGGCTGGCGATATGGGGAGGAACAGGCGAAGACACATGGGCCCTCAGCACAGACATGTTCCAATACAGGTTCGCCGAAATAATAGACAGCTGTCCATTCATCGCTGACAATTTCAAGTCACCAAACAACCCATACGGATGCGCAGAACCTAGAACGTACAACCGGCTAATCAAATTCCTCCAAGACATCAACATCGGCATCGTCACAGTCGTCGTCAAAATCGAATGGACACCAATGCCGTCAGGCGACCGACATCCAAGAATAACAGTCATAGAAAAACTCAAGACCTTCAGCGAGAAACCAATCCACCCAGACCCATAACCACGAAAAGGCTTAGCATTTTCCAGAAGAATTTACCGTTGTCTATGATGGTGGACTGAGAGTTTGTAACATTTTCGCTGTAAGTCATCCATGCTCACCAGTAGTTTTCTGAACCTACTCTAGTATCGGCAGCGACCGGACTCGACGAAAAGCCAGAGCTCAGCTACATTGATGATGTATCCTTCGGCTCAAGGATATCCGAAAAAAGAATGTTTTAAGAGCCCGCCATATGAAACAGTTTACCGCTCTCTTAGACGACCAACTTTCAGGAAAGACTCCATGGCAAGAAAGGTCGCCCGTACTTTAACTGGATGGGGCCTTGGTCTTGTATAGTATGTTCTTGCCGTTTCCCTCTACTGAAAAACACGTCCACACCGTGTCTCCGGTCGGTAGACCGGCGAGACATCTCAGCAGAGCAATCATTTCGTTGGGTCTCAACGGGTTAGGAGATTTGACTATCGAATCGTTTATGCAATCGTCAAAATGCTGTAAGGTTCGTGAACCGCAGTTCAGGCTGTTTCTTGACTGATTCTTTTGCGGTCTGTATGATGCGTCACCTGACGAGGTAATCGCTTGAAAGTGATGGATCCGTGTATTTTGTTATCACGCGTTTTTCAGAGGGGTCGAAGAATATGAGGGAATTCGGCCATTAGTCTGTAGTTGTAGCGGTGTGTTTTGGAGCTTTTTAGTCAACTGTCCGAGCCTAGCTCCTGCGTTGAACAGGGTGGGGCTATTTGGGAGAAAGCGTTTCTCGAAAATCATGTCGCTGAAAAGGTGGAAGTAGTTAGCGACTGGTTCTGGGACGGAGCTTTCCACGAAGTCCTGAGGCCTGCCAGCTTGTTCAAGTATCTTGCGGATAGATTCGAGAACGTATTGGTTGGCGGTGAAGTTAGCTGGTAATGGTACGAGTCTGCTGTCAAACCTTGCTTCCGCCGCAGCGACTGCCGAAGCAACCCTGTACACAATGCCTTCAGGTGTCTCGACAACCCTTCCTTGGGAGTCTCTCAGCAAATACCTCGAAACCAGAAATCTTACGGCGTTGGTGGACAGAGCTTTCTTAGTCCACCTAGTAGGCTTGACACCCAGTAGAGCCTTTTTCTCCATCCTTTCGTTTTCACGTTGTTTCCTACACGATATGTATGCCTTCGCCACGTCGTAGAAACCGTGTCTCATCAGGGAAAGCTCCACTAAATCCTGTATCTCCTCTACATGATGTTTTTCACTGCCTCTCTCTGTCAAAATTTTGACGACTTCTCCCGTGATTCTAGCGGCGGCGTCAACGTCAGGCTTGCCAAGCTCCTTCATAGCTCCTAAAATAGCGTTTTGGATGTGTTTGGAGTCGAACTGGACGATTGTGCCATCTCTTTTTACTACTTGCACGGCTAACGATAGCCATACGTGGTTATGACCACATGAGGCCATTCGAAGCATGGGGTGGTTGTGGAGTCCGGTGGAAAATTGTTCCCTGCTTTCGCTTTTTATCCATGTAAGTCGAGTATTACGAGGTGTTGAAAGAGAAACACGCTAGGCTGTACGTGAGGGTGTTCAAGGTTAACAGCCGGGCCCGCGAGAAGGTTCTAAACAAAACGTTCGTTTTAAGAGAATACTCAGACTATCTGAGGATGATGGACGAGTTGCGGGGAGTGTTCTGGAGGGAGTACGTTGCCAGTCGTGGAGTGGTTAGGTTGAAGTTGAACAGACTTTGACTGGCCTCATGTGGTTATAACTATGAAGAGAGTTTTTAGTGACATGAAATTCGTGACGAAACCAAACGGTCACGACAAGTTCCTATTGTTCGAGGTTGAAATAGACCCGGCGGTGTCTGAGAAGGATGTCTTCGGGGCTCTTTACAACCACACTGACGTCATAGAGTCGTGTAGTCTGAATAATCTTCAAAAGAGTTCAAAGGCTAAGTGTGTAATCGAGAGGCGGGCAGACGGTAAACAGGTTCTCATCGTGCCGTTTAGCTGTGGAGATGTGGAAGCCGCTCTGCTCGCGGCGATGATAGAGTCAATAAACATGGTGGCCGGCCGACCTGCTAAGTTTACACTGATAGGGAAAGTCAATAAACGGACTAAATTGTATGAAATAGATAGAAGGGCTAAAGAGCTTGAAACGACTTTCCTGAAAGAGTCTTTTGAACCGGTTTTAACTGCTGAGGGTTAACCTATGTTATCGATGCCAAAGTTACAATAGCCACGACCTTATCGATTCAGGGTTAACTGCGTCAATGTTTTCCATGAGTTTCTGTAATCTTGGGTCCGTCAATATTTGGACAGATTTTTCAACGTGTTGAAGTGATTCCTTGACGAAACTTTTCAGTGACTGAAGTTTTTCCCTGGAGCTCACTAGGTAGCCTATCGGAGTCTTGGTGTGCCTTCTTTGGTCAGCGGGTTGACTTCGATTGACAGGTATTGTGAACCCTGTTCCTCTACTGGAACAGTAGTTACGAAGACACCAGAAAGTTCCTCCACGGGAATTCTGTACCAGTCACGTGCAAGATGAATGGCGTCAATTAACTCATCGGTAGAAATGCCCGACACGTCTTGGAAATTGTGGGAACAGGTCGCCTCGTGTTAACCGCCTTCACTGCTTCTACCAGTACCGGTAATCGGCTGTCTGAAAGTATTTGGGACAGGAGCCGCAGTCTCTCCAATTCCCTCGCATAGTATCGTCTATATTCGCTCAAAATAGCTTGGTTAAAGATGAGAATTCCTATTTCCCTTGAAGGGGTGCCGTCAGGCTTCAGCAGGATCACCTCCGCGGCGAGGTATGCGGGCTCGCCCCACATAGCTGGAAACCTGATAACAAATAGGCCGGGTAAGTCCTTGACGGGTACACGGACCTGGTCTTTTGCATTTGCTAATTCGTTAACTAATTGACTGACATGTTTTCCATAGACATAGGCGGGAATGGATTCTAATCGGGCAGGTAATATGTTTTTTGAACCATGCCCGCGGCTACATCTGGTTATAGCTAAGCGGAAAACATGGTTAGCTGATGGAACAGACTACGCAAGTGTTGAAGAGGCCGAGACGCTGCTACGAGAATGGTTACAAGTACTGTTCGAGGTGCAGGGTCTATGTGTTAACTGATAGAATTCGCTGCACTGGCTGTGGAGCGTTGTTACGACACAGTCCTCGAAAGAAAAAGGAGAAACCGGCAATTGTCTTGGATATTTCTGATGAGGAGTTAGAGGCCTCATCCGCTTAAATGTAACTCGGTTGTTTCTTGAAACATGGTGCTATGGTTGCTGCTGGCCGTGGCCCTCACCTTAGCGTTTATGTTTAGCTGGAGGGCGCGCTTTGTGATAGCGTACATGTTTAGGAAACTGTTGTTTTACAACGGGAAAAACAATAGAGAAAGTTCAGGCAACGTCTACGTGAGACGATAACCCACATCTATGAGTGCTGGCTATTAAAATTTATGTGTGCGAAACATCTACATAGTTGCGATGACTCTGGAGGAAGAGCTGCGAAAGCTCTTACATTCTTCAAAGGACTGGCAGAGGACACCCGTTAAAGACTCTCCCGGAGTTTTCGTAGTCAAAGCCCCGGCGTATAGAGGCAGGCCTGCTTCTCTAATGGTCGAGCTGAACCCAGTAGGCCCAGACGGTTCTCCCACCAAGAGAAAAGGACTGATGCTTAGAAACCGGAAAGAATTAGAAGCATTTAGAAAAATGCTTTCAAACAAGAAGCTGGACTCGTTGCTTGAAGGCTTGGAGAAGGTGAACCCGGGCGCTGGAGAAAATGAGGAGCACGAGCTAGAGATATAGTGTCGAGAGCCTCACTAACCAATTATATGCAGGTTTCAGACCAGTAGAAACTAGAGTTGCGACACGTTTACACGACTAGGTATCTGGTTGCTAGGGCGCTTACACAGGGCTCAGCGAATCTGTCACAAATAGCTACTAGGACAGGTGTACCGCGTGGTTGCGGACAATTTCATGGAAAAAGCTAAACAGGTGAAGGTTAGAGGTGGAAACTCGATGAGAAAAAAGACGACGGCAGTTTCTGCAAACGGGGTGAGAGGCATGTCATGCCTTATTTGTCGAAAACACGGTAAAGTCTTGATGCTTTTCTCCAGCCTTGGACGTCACGTCTGTCTAAACTGCCTGCTCATCCTTAAACCCATCATCGAGTCAGCCTCCTACATACCGAGGAATTTTCCAAAGAAGAATAGACTGACCTAATGAGCTTAAAAGATTCGGCGTCTTATTCTGATTCATGAGCTATTACAAGGGAAGGAGGCTCGAGTACAAGGTTAGGGATTTCTTCCTGAGTAGGGGCTGGACAGTGGTCCGTGCCGCTGCGTCGAAGCCAGTGGACCTCGTGTGTATTAAACGTGGTAGGATAGTTGTGGTGGAGTGTAAAAACAAGAAGGGAGTTACTTGGAGAGAGGTTGAGCCGTTTGTTGATTTTGCCGAGAAAGCCGGGGCCGAGCCCGTGATAGCCTTCAACAAGAACGGCAAACCTGTTCTGAAATCGCTTCAAACATACGCTAACTTCAAACCATAAATATCATGACTGAAGCTTGTTTTCAGATGCCGGTTACTTGGACTGTTCCCAGCCAGTCCAACCCCTCGGTGAAATACACAGTAGTGTTTGACGGGGAAAAGTTCACATGTACTTGTCCCGACTACGTGTATAGAAAGAAAGAATGTAAGCATATTTACGCGGTTAAGGTTTCGGAGGGGTTGCTACGGACTGACACGCAGCCTGTCAAGCCGGTAAAAAAATTCGTACAGCATCCTCTAGTCAGAGAGAACACTGTAGAGGATAGAGACTATCAGAGAACATTAGTCAACGATTGTTTGGAAGCAAACACACTGGTTGTTCTGCCTACTGCTCTTGGAAAGACAGTAGTAGCAGAGCTTGTGGCGGCGGAGCTTCTCCACAGATACCCGGGGTCGAAGATTTTGATAATGGCTCCGACCAAGCCTCTAGCACTGCAGCATCGAGACAGTTTCCTCAAACACCTCAAGCTCTCAATGGATGAAACAGCTGCTGTGACAGGTGAGACCAAGGACAGGGAGAAAAATTGGTCGAGTCCCAAGGTGAAAGTCATTTTCGCGACTCCTCAAACTGTTTGGAACGACGTGAGAGGAGGTCTTGTAAACCTCGAGGAATTCAGCCTACTCGTTTTCGACGAATGTCATAGGAGTAGGAGCAGGTATGCTTACACGAAGCTTGCGTCGGAGTACGTTAGAAAATGTCCGTGGCCTCTGATGCTGGCGCTTACCGCTTCTCCCGGTAGCGAAGAGGAAAAAGTCATGGAGGTTTGTAGAAACCTGTTCATCGAGAAGATTGTTTGGAGAGACGAGGACGACGACGAGGTTGCTGAATACATTCCCGGAGTCAAGATTTCCTGGGAAAGGGTTGACCTACCACCGGAATACGAGCATGTCAGGAAGGCTTTGAAGAACATGATTGAAGGCTTTGTGAAGCAGCTCTACGGCTCTGGAACCTTCAGAACACCTCTCGAAGCTGTCAACAGGAAAGTGGTTGTACAGTTCATGAACAGGCTGAGGGCCGAGATAAACTCCGGCGTGAAAGGACCTAACATGCATTACATGGCGCTCTCATCCACGATTCTCAGCCTCTTCCACGCCCAAGAACTCATCGAAAGCCAACACATCTACTCCCTCAGAAAATACCTCGAAGAAGTCCAGAAATCCGAGCTGAGAAGCCATAGGATGCTTTCGAGAACATCTGAGTTCAGGGAGCTCGTCAGGCTGGCGGCAGCGGTCGATAGAGACCACCCCAAACTCGAAAAACTCGTCCAGCTCGTCGTCAAACATTTGACGGAGAAGCCGGAGGACATGGTCATGGTTTTCGCAAACATAAGACACACAGCCGACGTAATTGTAAGCAGGCTTAGGGAGAACGGTGTTTCCGCGGAGCTTTTCGTAGGCAAGGCAGAAGGTAAGGAAGGACCTAGGATGACTCAGGAAGAACAGAGAAACATTCTCCAGAGGTTTAGAGAAGGAGTGATAAAAGTATTGGTGGCGACGTCTATAGGTGAGGAAGGCTTGGACATACCTGAATGCGGCTACGTCGTGTTCTACGAGCCAGCTGTATCAGGAATAAGGTATATTCAAAGACGGGGCAGGACTGGGAGAAAACTACCCGGCAAAGTAACGATTCTCCTCACTAGAAACACTGTGGACGAATACTACTTCAAGGAAGGGTATAGGCGAGCCAAGAAAATGTCCAAGATACTTGAGAAGGTTTCTGAGAGACTTGTTGAATTCAAGCTGTCCCGGAAAGGTCCGAAGCCTGAGCCTGGAAAGCCGTGGCCCTGGAAACGGCCTGATACCGTGAAAACACGGTTGAGTCAACAACCAGCCGAGTCAGAAGCTTTGAAGGAGCAAGCGCAGAAGGGTTACGCGGGAATTGACGTCCCCGAGGTAAAGCCTGTCAGAACCGGACCTAGCAGTAGAGCCGTGTTTCACTACGCGAGGTATCTTTACAGAAAGCTTCTAGAGAGGGGTGAAGACGGTTTGTCAGAGGCTGAGGTACTGGCTGACCCTGACCAGATGCCTGACACAATCAAAGCCGCTTTAAAACACCTTGAAAGAGACGGGTTGATAACCCGGGTTCAGGGAAGAATATTGGCTAAAGCGGTAGTCAGAAGCTTCTCAAGACAAACAACAGGCGAGATACACACCATTCGTGTGGAGAAAATATACCCTGGCTTCGCAGTAGTCCTAGTTGATGATAGTTTTAGAGCTCGTCTAGACCCCGCTCTGTACAACGGGCCGAAAGAACTGATAAGGAAAGGCAGCCAGTTCAAGGCCAGAGTAGTTTTCAAGAGAATAGAAGGCGTTCTTAACGTATCTGTCCAGGACGTGGTGGCGATTTAGGTCGTCGAGCGCCATAGCTCGGCAAACTCCAGTTCGAACAACTCCACCACTTCCCTACCCTTTAGAAACACGACGTTTTCGTCGTTCAAGTCTTCTGCGGCTCTTGACCAGTTATACGAACCTGTCATAACTATCATTGAATCGGCCACCATGAACTTATAATGCATTAGGTGAGGGTTGCCGTCCAACTTTACATCGACACCTGCATCCTTCAAGCGTATATATTCCGAGCCTCGAACCTCGACCTGCTGAGACTCTTCGACACCTCTCTTCACGGCATGAATTAGGCCGTCGGCCAGCAGGTCGCTCGTGAAGGGGTACACTGCTACGAGGACTTTTCTCTCCGCCGACCTCAACACCTCGTAGAGCAAGACATCGCAGGCTGATACTCTACTAAAGCAGACGTTTTCGACTACGTCGGGGCTTTGGGCCGTAGCACCGAACCGGGTCACGGTAATCGTTACGGTTGCCACTTGACCCAACTGTTGAACCCGTAGCGCTACGGCTGTAGCGAGCAAGAATGCTGCGACCGCTACGATGACCATGAGCCTAGTTTTTCCTCTCACGTCAACTATTGTTTGAGTTTTAGGCTGATAGGTGTTCGAGGCCACGGTAGCTAGAGTTTCGATATAAACGTGTTTTTTACCGGTATAATGTTACTACTCCCACCAAAATGGTGACGTATGTTTTCTCGGAGTCTGGTCTTCTCGCGATGAGTGTTTTAATTTCTCTGGGCTGTGCTCCGAGGATTATTTCGAGTTGTTCGGGTAGCTTGTTTATGTGTTGTGGTTCTAGCTGTCCTCTCCCAGCCTCTATCAGGGCTATGCAGGAAGTTCTATCTTTGCCTTTAAAAAGCGGGGATAGGAGGCTTGAATCATTTTGAGAAAGGTTGGTTATTTCAGCGGGAGAGGGCAAGTCGTAGTGGATTGCAAGCACTGGGGATGGTTTTAGGATTCTCCTTAGGTCGCTGCTGTCTATGACGGTGAGTGTCTTTGGGTTTGACATGGCTCTTATAACGGCGTGTAGAGGGCGGACCATTCGGTCGTTAACGATGTTCAAAGCCCTGGTGACGTCGAGCTACTCCACCTGTGCGACGAGGTAGGAGTTGCTTGCAGGTAGGACGGGGACGTGTTTACATGCCTGTTCGAAGGCTTTCACGGCTCTTTTGTAGGTTTCAGATCCTTCCCAATCGAAGGGCAGTGCACATATTCCGATGATGCATAAGCTCGGATACCTTTTGGCTAAAGCGGGAACCGGCACCGAAGCCGCATCCGAAACCCAGCGTGACGACTACGGGTATGACGTCTATTCTGTCGTATCCCTTCTCCTCGGCGGCTTTCGCGGCTTCCTCGACTATGGCTTTTCTCTGACTACTGTCTAAGTAGTCTTTCCTACCTTTGTCGGGGTTCATGGCGCTGCTGGTCCCGTCACCTATAACGTATAAGCTGTTAGGTTGGAAGGCTGAGAGCTGGAGAATGTCCAATCGGCTACTGCTAACGCAAGCCGCCTTGACGTATTGAAGACGACGATACACCTGCCTGCCGCCGGGCCCTACTCCGTTGACAAATGTGGCTGCGATTCTGCTACCCCTGCTTCCCACCCCGTATACTACTGATACAGTGATAGTAGGTGACGACATGAGCAAACCTCCTTCAATACATTGAAGAGTTCGCCGTTCGCCTCTGGACCAATTTTCTTAATCGTTTTGTTTACGATTATGGACAAGAATATTTCTGCGGCTAAGTGGTCTCCGTCTCGGGAGAAGAAGCGATAAACACTAGACAGTATTTCTTTAAAGATTTTCGCTAATGTTTAGTATTTGGGGGAGCAGTGAGTACATCTCTTCCATTGTTTTCACCAACGCTGTGGATAGTTCGGCGTAGTCCATCAACAATTTACGAAAAAGTCATGCATTTAATCGGATAGAATGGTTGAGAGACTTGAGACGGGATAAAAGCTGATTAAAGATTCAGATGAAGGTGGTCTGTAGCGTGCTTCGGCCGTCATGGCAGTCAACCAGATTGTTTTCGACCTATGTCGTGTCAAGAATTACCGAGATTTCCTTACAGCCTGGAAAGGCAAAATTTTGCCTTTCTACAGAAGCCAAGTGTCAAATATATGATAGGTATTACCGTGAATCTTCGACTTTCCTGTAGTCTTCTTAAGATTAATTCTTTGTCTCCGAAATGACGTTTCCTAGTCGAAACTGTTTTGCATATCCCTGTTTCGAGAAACCATGATTAAGGTGTCAAGAATTACTGACTTTTTTGCAGTTTTTTGCAATTTTTTTACACATTTTTAAATGCAAGTGGTCGTCGCAATTCGTCCTGAAGCCCTCGTAGAAAGGGGGTTTCCGGTGGGTTGCGCAACCTATGAGGCATTGGCCGAGGCGGCTCCCGTCAGGCGGAGACGGGGCCGATAAGAATCAACCTATGAATTAGAGCGTTCGTGTAGGAAGGGGCACCACCGGCCCCAAACCGACTGACGTAAGAGCTGACCACTGGGACAACCACGCTCCGAGGTGTAGCCGGAGTGACTGCCGGCTGCGCCGAAGCGGTGTCGGGGTAGGACACGGTGTGGTAACCGGCTAAACCCGAGGACTTCGGGTAAGGGGTCGGGGACTGTGTAGAGGTGTCTCTCCGGCTGGGCTGTCCCCCGCAGGGCTGACGCCGCGGGCCCAGAAGACCTCCGTTAGGGAAATCCCCGACGCGGACGGGGAAGATGGAGGCTGAAGAGACGGCTACAGGCCTGAAGAGGGGAGACGTTTGGCTGAATCTCTTCCCCGCCATCCCAAGGCCCATCCAGGCACGGTTTTCAACCGACCAAAGCCACTTAAAATGGGCGGGGGGCTTAGATATCCATGCCCCCGAAGAAGCCGGGAAAATACGCCTGGGGATGGGTTCTGGGCCATTTGAAGAACGGCGGGGGGAGAAGCCTCCGATGCAGCCCGTCGGAGAAGCGAGGTGAATCTATGAAGGTATGAAGAGATTTTTGGTGGGTGGTTTAGTCCTGTTGTTGGCTTCATTGACACCGGCATGGGCTATAGACGGTAGCGGAATCGGTAACAGCATAGCTGCTACCATACGCGGAATAATCGTCACAATCATAGAGTTAAGCCGTCCCATTCCTGATGAAGAATGGGAAGAACTGGTCGAACACGTCTTGAACCAGCTCTTCTAGCTGGACGCTAAGCCGTCCAGCCAACTCTCTCCTTTTTTCTCCTTTTCTCGCCGTAGAAGGCGACCACTCCCTACTAGGTTTGATGGAGTGGCAGAGGAGAGTTTGGCTGGATTCCGGCCTTGGGACAGGCGCTCCTCGATGTGTGGAAGGAGACGGAAGACATCCAGACGATATCCGGATGATTACTGACGACGTTTCCCACACTTTGTCTTTTCCCGGAGGTCATGGAGACCTCTGGGAACCGTGGGGAGGCATGGTGTCTCTCCGCGGACATAACACCTTCCTCTAGGCACCATGGAGGTGTCTCAGGAGAAGACTAGAGACGTGTGGAAATCTCGTAGAATGTCAGACGTTTGGCGATAACCTCCTCTCCGCTCTGAGGCTTGGCAAGCTGGCGGACTTCTCGGCCTTCACAGGCCGCTCTCCCTACACAAATTCTTCATGGGGAGGGATTATGCAATCCTCCAGCCTAAAAGACACGCCTGCTCCACGGCACTTGTTTGACAGGGGAGCGGAAGCAGGTGTGGTAGGCCGCCGGCTTCCGGCAAAAGCCAGGCCTCCGAGAAAGGAGAGGGGTCGAAAATGTTGATGAGTTTGCCGTCGACTGTGGTTCTCGCTATCGCCATCTACTTCGGCATGCCTTTGATTGAGCAGGGACAAATTGAAGGCATTCTACTGATTGTCCTAAGAATACTCGATGCGTTGTTCACTGAGTACGTCGTTTCTCTAGTTTTCAGAAACCAATTCTGCCAAATCTGCGGGGAGCAAATGAAGAAAGTTCATGGACTTTACTACTGTCGCCGCTGCAGACGAATTTACGACCCCCGACGGGTTAAGGAGGTTTGAGGCTATGCTACTTAGAATCGTGGCTAACCAAATCGTCATACTGGATTTCATAGGCTTCGCACACATCGCATCTCTGATGGCCCAGACGAATCTACGAGAGAGGAGTCCTGAAGACAAAGCCCGCGATAGAGTTCAAAGAGTTTAGTCTCACAAATAACATATTGGGTTTCCGTGGGTTTTGCAGCGGTTTTCCTGATATTGGTCGCAGTGTTACTGACCAAGGCTGTCATAGCAAGCAGAAGACTTCTCGGAATAGTGCCGTTCAAAGACTTCCAGAAACACCTGCTGGTTCTAGGACCTACTAGAAGCGGGAAGACAAACACCTCTAAACAAGCGATTTCCATGACTCCTAAAAGAACCGTTCAGGTGGTTATTCTCGACTGGAAAGCTTGGGGGTTGCGGCTCTCCGCGGCCCGGCTGTCCACGGATTGTGGTTCCGTGTGCGGCGTTGCCTCCGGCATGAGGGGACGCCGCATTGGGGAGCTCCCCAGCCATCCCCCGGCCCGGGGAGGGGAATACAACACCATCAAAGGAGCAACGGTCATCAGGAAGATTAACCCTTGGGATGTCAGTAGACGGACGGCTAAGGAGAAAGCTGCTGTTGCTGTCGAGCTTCTGCGGGAAATAACAAGAGATATTGCGGACGTTTCGTCGGCTAGTGCGGCGTTACTGCTTAGGAGCTGGTCAAGCTCTACCAGAGAGGTGTTACCAAGACATCTGACGTAATAGACGGTTTGGAGACGTTCTTCAAGAACGCCACGGCTGAGAGAAGGCTTGCGGAGGCCAACATGGCTGCAGCCCTCCAGCGAAGGCTGATGTGGCTACAGATAGACGAGGAACGACCAATCAATAACACACCTGGTTCACAGTCAGTAGTTATCTACGACATGTCTGCGTTGGGGTCAGTTTACCTGAAGACCGTCTACAGCCTCGTCGTCTTAAACAAACTCTACTACGACGCTATGTCCGAAGGACAGTCACTAACTCTCAAAAAACTGGTGATAGCAGAGGAATGTCAGAACTACGTCAGGGGAAGTAGGTTCGACGAGCCTCCTTCTATAGGTGAACGGGTTGTAAACGAGCTGAGAGCATATGGCGTAGGTGTTATAATGATAAGCCCCGACCCTGTGCAGATACCTTGGCACACAGCTAGAGACGTAGCTGCAATAGTTGCCATAGGCCTTCAGGCTGTTCCAGACGTGTTCAGAGACATCTTCCAAGTTACGACCTACGCATGCTCAGAAAGAAAACACTCGTCTTCCACCAAGGAAAGCTACACACAGCAAGGTCTCCGAAGACACCTAAGCCAATCGTCCTCAAATGGATTCCACCACCGCCAGAAACCACTACTACAGCTACATCGGTTGAAGAACCAACTAAAGAAAAACCAGAGATAGTCTCAGTGGTTCAAGAGTCTTCTCAAGCCCCGATGGGTGGCGCAGAACCCCCGCGGGAGGGGTTCCCCCCGAAGGACGGTCACATACGTCTGTGGCTTTTCGCTGCAGACGCCCGGGACAGCTGAGAAGGCTCCGCTGAGATTAGAAGAAGACCAAGAACTCGAGGAAGAAGACGACGCAGAGAAACTTGAAACAGCCGTGTCCAATAATATTCAAGAACCGGCAAGTTCAAAGGAAGAAGACACAGAACAACTCGTAGCAACACCTTCACTTGAGACACCCAAAGAACCTTTGCAGCTTGAAGAGGAAGAGAACGGGGAAAATTCTTCTGAAACCATTAAAGACGACGCGGAGATTCAAGAGACAGGTGAGGAAACAAAGGAAGCCGCATTCCCTCTTGGAGGACATCTGGTCGTCGAAACACCTGATGCAGGTGAAACGACCCGGTTACAGTGTGTCAAATGCGGGAAAAGTGCACCTTTGACGGAAGCTGAGAAACTCGCAAACACTCCATGCGCCGAAGTATTAGCAACGACGCTAATAACAGCGACTCAAGCACCGGCAGCACCGACAGCCAAGACAACTGAGAAATGCCACGAATGCGGTAGAAAGGCGACGAAAACGGCTCCGTTCTGGAGCCTCATCGACTCGAGAATCGAGAAACGCGTTGTATGCGAACAATGCTACAAAGACTGGCTGAAGCTTCTCCGACGTGGACCGGAAATTAGACCAAGAATCTTCGGAAGAGGTAGAGGGTACTTCTTCCAGCGGTGAACACATGGTTCGAAGAAATAGCGGGGCAGTGGCCATG
>JAVYLK010000035.1:0-15229 GCA_038740895.1 Candidatus Caldarchaeum sp. | reverse complement strand
TTACCCGTCCGTAGCTTGGCTTGAAGCCGACCACTCCGCAGAACGATGAGGGGATTCTGACAGACCCATCCGCATCAGTTCCGATAGACACGGATACAAGCCCCGCAGCCACAGCAGCAGCCGAGCCGCCGCTCGACCCTCCTGCCATGTGCTCCAAGTTCCAAGGGTTCCTCACCGGGCCGTAGAAAGGGTTTAAGCCTGCAACACCCAGGGAGAACTCGTCGAGGTTGTTCGTCCCGACTATTATCGCCCCAGCCTCCCTCAGCCGTCTTACAACCGTCGAGTCCTGTGCCTTGACGTTATCGGCCAGGAGTTTCGACCCAGCCGTGCAGGCCACGTTCCTGACGTGGAAAACGTCTTTGACCGAGACGGGTATGCCGTGCAAAGGCCCCCTGTACCTACCCGCTCTCATCTCCTCGTCAGCCCTAGAAGCCTCCCTCAAGGCCTCCTCACGAAGAACTTTCACGAACGCGTTCAGCGAAGCGTTCCTCCCGGCCAGCGCCTCCAAGCAGGATGCAACGACTTCCCTGCAGGTTATCTCTCCGTCCCTGTACCTAACGGCTAGGGAATCTATAGACATCTCCTGTTTTTCAACAAGCGGGCTCCGGCTTATATTTAGGCCTGCTCCAGCTTTTGACGGTTTGGAGGCCAGATTCTACGTCGAGGTCAAGACTGCTGAAAAGGCTTTGAAGGCTGAGGCGGATGTTCTGGAAACAGTTAAGGGTGTCGTGAAGGGAAAGATGCTGGCCAGGATGAAGAAGGAGTACGTTGACTGCCCAGTGGCAGGGGTTCAGGTTCCTTTTCTCGGCTGCTTCGTCTGCGTAAGCCACATCAGAAGGGTTAGGGGAGTCGTCCACTGCGCTGGTCTGGAGAGAAGGATGAGAGCTTGAAACGCTCGCCCCTCCTCTTCTCAGGCGGTATAGTGTTTCTGTTCGGCGTCTTCCTAGCACTAGCCGGCCTGCCTTTCTCCTACATCTTCATATTCTCCGGGCTTATCATGACCGTGCTGGGGTTCTTCATCGCTCCTCCTCCATCTGTTGAGCCTGAGAAAGGTAAGAAATTCTGCTGGTACTGCTACGAGATGATACCCGCTGAGGCAGGCATATGCCCCCACTGCAAGCTGAAGCAGTAAGGTTTTCAGTCCGTTTGAATAACTCGTATCGAGTCGCCGGCTAGGAGAGCCTTCACCAACGACTTGCCGTTCTCAGAGTTCTTTCTAACAGCTATCACGCCTTTCCTCCCGACGGTGGCTGAGAAAAGGTATGTGTCTCCGGCGTAGACGTTGACTCTTCTGCCTGCGTTCTCCTCGCCTACCTCCACCCGTATGGTGTTGCCGCTCTCACGCACTTCGCAGGCCAGCTCGCTTCCCACGCTTGTTATCTTCGGCTCAACGTCGAGCGAGACTCCCAGTTCCTCCTCCAGCTTTTTTATATTTTCACCCTTACGGCCTATCAGCTTCGGCATAACAACCCTGTCAACACGTACGACGGCTTTGTTCCTACCAACAACCCTCACCTCAGCCTCTTCGTCGAACCTCGAAAGCGCCTCCTTAACCCTCTGCTCCAGCTCCTGATATTCCTGCCTCAAACCCTCCGAAACCTTTCCAACAGGGATTATCACGTTTTCCTCTCCGTAGGTGTATATTTCATACTCCAGTCTGTCGTTGAGAAAATCCCTGACCTCGACAAGCGGCCTGGCTAGGTCGGACTCCGTCATGCCGGTCGGAACTCTAACGACGAGCGAGAGTGTATAGACCTTAGCCACACGTCCAGCCTCGAGGAAAACAACGGTGTCGATTATGTGAGGTATCATCCCCAGCTCAACCCTGCCTATGAACCGTTGGATGGCGCCGACAGCGTTGCTCGAGTGAACCACGCCGATCATACCGACCCCGGCCAGCCTCATGTCGCTGAATATCATGAAATCCTTGTTCTTCCTAATCTCGTCGTAAACAGTGTAGTCGGGCCTGACGAGTAGCAGTATCTCAGCCGTCTTCTCAAAATCACCCTCTAGAGGCCCGTACTGGGTTATCTCAGGCCCTACCTGAAGGTCTCTGGGGGATTCGAGAGTCTTGACTATCTTGCCTCTCGAGCCGTAGAACTCCGCCAGGCTTGCGGCGAAAGTTGACTTCCCGCTCCCAGGCGGCCCTGCGATTAAGATTCCTTCGGCGCTCTTCTCAAACCTCTCCATCAGCTTCTGCGGAAGCCTGTAGTCATCAAGCCTCAGCTTGATTATCGGCCTCACGATCGTGACCTCCAGCCCGTCGCTGAAGGGAGGTCTCGCTACAGCGATCCGGTAGTTGCCTATCTGTGCGACGAAGGCCCCGCTCCTCACTATCTCGATGCTGCCTTCGGGCCTCAGCCTAGCGTGCTCGGTTATCTCTCTGACAAGGTTGTTGAGCTCCGATGCGTCGAGAGGCTTTTCGCCAAGCCTGACTAGCTGGAAGCTGCCCGGCCTTCCTCTCTTGGCCATCAGCGGCGCCCCCTCCTTGTAGTGGAGGCTGAGAGTTTCGTCCGTGAAGTGCTGCTCAAAGGACATGATGGATGGGAGCTCGCTCGGCGGGAAGTAGCGAACAACCACGCCCTCGGTTTCAGCCACTAGGGCCTGGACGTAGTCCGCCGTGTAGAGAGCACCGCCCTCCTTCCTAGCCACCTCCCTAATCAGAGCGTCTATCCTCCCCTTCCTAGCAAGCCTGATGTCGTCCAAGCTAGGCCTCTCCCCTGAAAACCTGATGCTCAAGCCGTGCTGCTCTGCGGAAGCCCTGACCTTCTTAAGCTCGTTCAAGCCGATGAAGCCTGGCTCCCTCTTCTGGGAGGCTTGTGCCTGGAGCTCGTCTATGACAGCGACAGGGATTACCAGCTCGGAATTGTCGAGCTCGCCTTTTTCGACGAGCTGGGTTATCGTCCCGTTTATTATTACCGATGTGTCGGGGACGACACGGTGCGGTCTGTTTTCTGCGCCTAGATGGTTGAGAAGCTCGGCGGGCTTGGAGACTACATCCACGACTCCGGCGGCCTTCAGCTCTTCACTGCTGTGTACGCCTCCATCAATCCCTATGAAACGGGCTCCTGCCTCGACGGCGGCCCTGTAGTCGTTGACGCTGTCGCCGACGTAAACAAGCTCGGAGGGAGGGACCTGCATCCTCCTAGCAACCTCGAGCAAGACGTCGGGCCGTGGCTTCATCCTCTCAACGTCGTTCCTCGTGACAACTGTTTCGAAGAATTCCGCAAGGCCTGTCCTAGCCAAAGCCTCGGCGGCGGCCTGCCTGTTTGTGTTAGTTGCGACAGCCAGCCTGAAGCCAGCTCTCCTCAGCTTCTCCAGCAGCTCGGGAATTTCTTTCCTAGCCTCAGCCTCGCTAGCTGCCTTCATCTCGTTCTCAGCCATCACGCTCATCACTTGCTGCTTCAGCGTTTTCAGCTGTTCGGGCGAGAGGGTTTGGCCGGCTTTTTCGAGAAGTTCCTGAATAGATTCTCTCTCACGCATTTCAAGACCGTAGTCCTTCGCCGTCTCCGCTATTTTTCTACGTGCTGTGGCTAGGTCTAGCTTGAACTCCATCAAGGTTCCGTCGAGGTCGAATACTACAATCGCCGAACTTTTCACCATCCCAGCGAATACCCCTCAGCCGATAAGTATCCCTAATAAGTGCATGATAAACTTGTACTGCTGTGAGAGAAGTAGCGATAGTTGGCGTCGGCCAGTCGAGGTTCGGACGCATCACCGACATGACCCTCACCGAGCTGGCGTGGCAGGCGGTCAAGAAGGCGCTGCAGGACGCAGGCATAACACAGAAAGACGTTCAGATGGTTTCGTTCTCCAACGTCGGAGGATGGAGCGCCGAGCCCCTACCGGCGATCGCAGTAAACGAGTATTCAGGCCTTTCCGGCGTCGGAACATACCGCATCGAAGCAGCATGCGCCTCAGGCTCAGCGGCCCTTGCAACAGCTCACACCATGGTCTCCTCTGGGAACGCCGACATCGCCCTAGCCGTGGGAGTCGAGAAGATGAACGAAGTGCCCACGCCGCTGGCTGTCGAGTTGATAGGCAGGGCTGGAAACTACTTCTGGGAGTTCAGCCAGTTCGGCCTCACGTTCCCAGGATACTACGCCCTTTATGCAACCGCTTACTTGAACGAGTACGGGGCGAGCGAGGAGGACATGGCTGCCGTGGCCGTGAAAAACCACTACTACGCTTCATTCAACGAGATGGCTTCTTTCAGGAAGAAGATAACTGTCGAGGATGTGTTGAAAAGCAAGTATGTTGCATGGCCGTTGAAGCTTTACGACTGCAGCCCCATCACGGACGGGGCGGCTGCGGTGGTGTTGGCATCGGCTGAAGCAGCTCGAAAGCTCACAGACACCCCTGTGTGGATAAGGGGGATAGGCTATGCGTCAGACACCTCCAACCTGAGCAAACGACCCCACTTCCTAGGCCTCAGAGCAGCCCGGGAAGCAGCAGCCCAAGCCTACAAGAAATCGGGAATCGACCAGTCTAGGCCCCACAAGCAGGTAGACGTCGCGGAGGTGCATGACTGTTTCACGATAGCGGAGATACTTGCTTACGAAGACCTCGGCTTCGCCCAACGTGGCGGAGGCTATCTTCTTGCACGGGAGGGGGAGACCTACAAGGGCGGGTTGATTGCCGTGAACTTGGACGGCGGACTCAAGGCGAAGGGCCATCCGATAGGAGCGACGGGCATAAGCATGGCTGCTGAGATAACCAAGCAGCTCCGCCAGCAGGTTGGAGGAGCGAGGCAGGCGGACGTGGTTAACGGTGTTGGTCTCGCCCACAACGTCGGCGGAACAGGCCATTACGCCTACGTCTCCGTCTTCTCGCTGAAGAAGAGCGGGTGAGTCGTTGAGCCTTTCAAAGGAGGCGGTTGAGCAAATGGTCAAGGCGTGGCTTGAGACCGTCGAGCAGATTACACGCAACGAAGGCCTTCCAGTCGTTCCTGACGAGAAGTCCGGAGACCCTCTGTGGATTGATGTGAGAGAGCTCCGGCTCAAATATCTTCTGCCGATAGCACGGATCAAGAGGTTCTTCGACGGGCTGCGGGAGGGTAGAGTCTACGCAACACGCTGCCCGCTCAAGAATGTTTACTACTTTCCGCCTCAAGCCGACTGTCCTGCATGCATGGATGATAACTTGGAATGGGTTGAGTTGTCCGGGAAGGGCCAGCTCCTAACATATACGGTGATCAGCGTCAAGCCTGCCAGCTACCTCCACTACCCCGATTACGTGGTGGCCATCGCGAGGATGGAGGAAGGCTTCAACCTGCTGTGCTGGATGGCTGTGGAAGACGTGAAGACGCTGAAAATAGGCATGCCTGTGAGGCTCGTCGTCAAGAGGAGAGAGCCGGAAGGGTTCTTCACCTACTATCTCGAGCCCGTCTAGCCAGCTCTCCGGAGAGCTGATACGATCGACAGCACGTCGCGGTCCTTCAGCCTGTAGTCGCCGGGCAGGCGAAGACCGGTTCTGACGTCCACAGCGTAGAGAAGGCCTTTCTCGAGCTCTGAATGAATGCTTCTGGCGAGGTCTTTGACCGTCGAGTTGGGAGGCATGAGGTAGGCGTCTGGAAGAACGTTGCCGGACTTGTCTGAGAGCTTGGCAGCGTCGGAGACAGGGTACACCACACCCATGCCTAGAAGCTTGAACACCGCCACGTTTATGGCGAACTGTACACCCGTCCGCATGTACTCGCCCAGAACCCTAGACTCTATGAACTCGAGCGCCTTCTTCTGGTCGTCCGTAAGCATCTCAGGGTTTACTATGTCGAACTCCTCCTGTCCGGGAATGTACTTGATGAAGCCTTTCTGAACAGCTCTGCGGAGAGCAAGCTCAGCCTCTGCGCTCGCCGGAATGACCATGTAGTTCGTGAGGCTTTCACGAAGAACCTCGAAGTTCGAGGAAGCTGTCTCCAAGTCCATCTTGTTAGCAAGCACTATCATCGGCTTGGACACCTCCAGCAATCTCTCGGCGAATTTCTTGTCCTCGATCATCGTCCAGCTCTCGAAATCCTTGTCGTGGAGACCGGAGTTCTTCAGAGCCACGGACACGTGAGCCGTGGTTATCTTAATTCCGTGGAGGATGTCGGCTACAGCCTCGGGAAGCTCCTTACCAGACTTCAGGCTCCGAAGAATCTTGTCCTCCTGCCTTTCGATGAGGCGCATCAACCACATCACGAGCTCCTCCTGGATGTCGTAGAAGTCGGCAAGCGGGTTGCCCACGCCCATCTTGGTGATGCGGCCCTCCTCGTCAACGCTGCCCGAAGCATCTATGACGTGGATAAGGGCGTCGGCTTGGGATGCGACCGAGAGGAACTGGTTGCCCAGCCCTTTACCAGCCCAAGCGCCCTTGATCAGACCGGGGAGGTCGATGAGCTCGACCGGGATGTGTCTATACCCCTCTACGCATAGAGAGTTGCGTGGGTTGTCTTTGACGTTGAACTCTCTGCAGACGCAGGGAGTTATTGCGTAGGTTGTGCCGTAGTTCGGCTGTTTTGTGGTGAAAGGATAGGAGGAGACTTCGGCGTACTGGAGGGTGGCTGCGTTGAAGAAGGTGGTCTTGCCCGTGTTGGTTTTACCGATCAACCCTATTCGGACTGTCATACCGGCCCGTCAACAGAAGGTTCTAGTCTGTGAAAAACTTTATGCACGTTCTAGAGATCAGGCAACATGGTCGTATTTCTTCAAAACAAAAGGAATTTCCTCCAGAACATCCTCAGGAGTTATGTGGAAGCCTTTTTTCTGCGCAGCCGCAACGCCTGCGAGGCCGTTGGCGTAAACACCCGCAACTGCGGCGTTGAACTCGGGAACGTTCTTCGCCAAGAAGCCGGAGACGATTCCTGTAAGCACATCACCCGTGCCGCCGACAGTCATGGCTGCGGCGATGGCTGGTTTACGGTTGACGACGGCCTCGACACCGTCTGAAACAACATCCACAGGGCCCTTGAGCAGCGTCACTACTTTGTGCAGCCTGCTGACCTCGAGCACTCTGTCTACTCTCTGCTCCACTTCCGAGCCCGGGTCAGAGCCGTAAAGCCTTTTGAACTCGCCTGCATGAGGGGTTAGCACACACCTCCTCCCCGAAACACGCAGGAGTACGTCGGCGAACAACGCGGTGGCGTCCAGGACCAAGGGGATGCCGGTCTCTGACAGATGCCCGACGAGCTTCAGCAACCCTTTCTCACACCCCTTCGCCAAACCCGGACCCACGGCCGCGGCGGTTGCGTCGTCCAGAGCTCTACCCATCCTGTCTATGCTTCGGGCTGTCAGCTTCGAGTCCGGAAGCGGCAAAACTATGAGCGATGACGTCATCGCACGGATGGCTGTGGCAACTTTATCGGGGACAGCTACGTAGACGAGGTCAACTCCTGTCCGCATGGCAGCCATGGCTGTTAAGTATGGAGCGCCATGGTAAAGCCAGCTCCCACCCACCACGAGTACGATGCCGTTCTCGCCTTTCCTGGATAAGACTCTTCTCGGAAGACAAGCTCTGGCCAAGTCCTCTTCGGAAGCCTCTCTGTACCGAGAAATCACAGCTAATAGGCTGGATGGAGGTGTTTAAAAATATGATACGCTCTGCGTCAAACTTTTATGCCGATGAGGGCGTGTGTTTCAGCCGAGTTCTTGCTAGTGCTTGGAGGTTCGGTATTCGCAGTCGCCACGGCGGTGAGGCTCGCCAGGCAGGGTTATCGCATCACTCTGGTCTATCCTGGAAGACGTCTCGGATTATTCCCCTTCGCCCTACTACCCGAGTCGCTCATGTCGGAGCTGGGAGTTGAGCCACGCCGCCACTCAGAAGCCGAGATAACCGCCTGCGTGCTCGACGGACAGACTTTCAAAACCCCAACGCTCCACCTGACGAGGACAACACCGCTTCTCGAGGAAGCTATCGCACACAACGACATAACCTTCAGCCACAAACCACCCACGGCACACAGCGACAAAACCATAGACTGCAACCCCGTCGAGTGGGAAGGCCTGAAGCTGTATCAGTATGTTAACGTCGAGGAGAAGCAGGCCCCCGCGAGCGTTAAAATCGAGGCGAGGCCTAAATCAGCCATCTCGATAACCGCGGGCTGGGGCCTGACAAGCCTTTCCTACGTATACTCGTTCAAACCACCCTCATCATCCAAGCCGTTCATCGCCCACATCCGGAGAAATGTTGCCTACAGGCTCCAGCCCGGAGGCGAGCCGTTCCCGGCAGCCTCCCTGCTCGGCCAAGACCACGCCGAGAGCGTTCCAGAGCCAGCGATCCGGACGAACGGCGAGACGGTGTTAAAAGTTTTAAACGCCGCTGAGCCACAGCCCTCGTCGCAGCTCGTCCACAGCCTGTTAACCAGCCTCCGTTAACATTTTTATCCACGCATATCCCATCATAAAGCGCCAGAGGCGACACGAATGGTCGAAGACTCCGTTGTTCTGATAGGAAAGAAACCAACGATGAACTACGTGCTGGCTACCACTCTACCCCTCGCTGAAGGCAAACGAGTAGTGCTGAAGGCCCGTGGACGAGCCATAGCCAAGGCGGTCGACGTTGTCGAGGTCGTGCGGAGACGGTTCGTCCAGAACGCTGTTGTCGAGAAAGTCAACATAGGAACCGAGGAGGGGAGGGTAGGAAACGACGGCAGGCAGCGGAACGTCAGCACCATAGAGATAATCTTGTCGCAGCCGAAGACAGCGAAGAAGTAGAGCCGACGAACCCGGTGAAATCCGGGCCACTATATATTTTTATGCATCAAATAGGGGTTATATTAGAGTTCTGGAGGACATGACTTCTGTATGGTCTTGGGTGGTCTGCAGTAAGTGTGGCTCCCGTACGATTTCAGGAAAGTACTGCATGCGCTGCGGGGAGCCTCTTGCCCCTGCTGGTCTGGAACAGCCCGTACAGGCCAAGTATGTTTACCACTTCAAGGTTGTGGTGGTCGGGGAAGACGGGGTGGGCAAAACAACTCTGATAAACAGACTGGCTGGAACAAGCGAAAGGCCTAGTTCGTCGCAGGAGTTTGAGACAACGAAGGTTTTGAGGCTCGATGGGTTTGAAATCAACCTTGGCTTGAAGGAGCTTCCTAAGGGGTTTGGAGGGGGTGAGGTGGGTGTTGACGCTGCTCTCGTCGTTTTTGACCTCACACGCCGCATCACTTTCATCAAGGTTGTCCACTACTTTAGAAGGCTTCGTGAGACGAGCTCTGATGCTTTAGTTTACATAATCGGTAATAAACTTGATGAGCCTAACAGGCATGTCGCGTACCAAGAAGCCGCCAAGTTAAGCGACGAGACGAACGCAGCTTACTTCGAAACCTCAGCCAAGCTTGGTCATGGAATAGACGATCTTTTAAGAAAAATACTAAAGGATCTCCTTTATAGAAAAGTTGAGCGTCTGAGGGAGCGGCTAGTAGATGAGTTATGAAACAAGAGTCATGGCGGAAGGGTCGGGGTTAAGCCGTGTTGCGAAACTTTTAATCGACTCCAAGTTGGAGAGCGTCGAGCCCACGCTAGACGAGACAGGCTACAGATACATCTTCATCGAGAAGAAGCTGAACGTAGACAGCTCACAAGCAGTCCGAATATTGGAACAACTTTCGGAGAAAGGGGTTTTGGACAAACAGCTCATCGAGTCTGTAATGTCCTGCCCTGACTGCAACAACATCTACCTCTCGCTGAAGCCTGCATGCCCGACGTGTGGATCGGGAAGGCTCCTGAGGGGCAACGTGGTCGAGCACCTCGTATGCGGCCACGTCGACTTTGAGCAAGAGTTCTACAAAAAAGGCTTCGAATGCCCGAAATGCAAGAAACAGCTTCAAGCACTAGGCGTGGACTACAGACGTGCAGGTGTTTTCTACAAATGTTTGGCGTGTGGACGGGTTTCGGGGATAACAGTCAAGAGGTATGTTTGCAGCAAGTGTTTCCGAGCCAGCGCCGAGGAGGAGCTAACGTTAACGGGAGTCTACAAGTATGTGGTTCTGCCCGACAAGCTGTCCAAGTTTTACGGAGCCTTCATCGACCTCTCGCCTCTGACCAGCTACTTCGGATCCAAGCAAATTCACATAGCCAGCCCCGCAACTTTAGCCGGATTGTCTGGAATACTACACGACTTCACGCTCTACGTCAACAAGTTCAAGGAAGACCCTTCCGCAGGCGTTGTTGCCGACATAGTCTCCGAGGCGGATGAGTCTAAAATCTACGAGCTTTTCACCAAAAGCTTTGACGTGAAAGCAGGATCCACGCTTCTGCTGGCAACCGGTCAGGTTGATGAAAAGCTTCTAAGGCTGGCTAAAACCTTCAACATAGAGGTCATCACCTCCGATTCGGCCGAAAACTTGCTTGAGAAATCGAAGACGGTCATGGAAAACCATCTGAACAGGCTTTCGAAAAAGCGGGTTGTTAAAGAGCTGCAGGATTTAGAGAACCTTCTTAAGAAGCTTTAGGCTCATGCCGTTTAAGAATGAACAGCCGCCATGGAAGGCTTCTGCTTCCTCCTTCGTTCATCTGCCTCGCTTTAAGCTTGGCCGGCGGCCTTTCAAGGATGGGAGTTGTTCAACCACCCTCCCAGCAGATAGTTCTTTACCACGGCCCTCTGCTGGTTGTGGGTTTTCTCGCAGCCCTCATAGCCGCTGAACGAGCCATAACATTGAACAACGTTTTCATGCATGTGGCGAGCGGTTTCTTCAGCTGCGGCGGTCTATTGCTGGTTTTTTCACTAGATTTCCTCACAGCCGTTCTGTGGTTTGGAGGAGGATTGTCGTTTGCTCTGTGGGCCCTGTGGATGGTATTCAAATTCCGTAAAAACTTCTCCAACCTATTCTTCACAACAGCCAGCGTCCTCTTGCTGACCGGGAACACGTTCTTCGTCCTCGACTATCCCACTACCTACTACGTCTTTGCATGGGTAGGGTTCTTCATAACCTTCATCGTAGGCGAGAGGATGGACATGCTAAAGATAGCCAAGGCAAGCCGTCTAACCTACTTCACAGCCTCGCTCAGCATACCCTTGCTGTTCGCAGGACTCGCCCTTGCCGAGAAGCTTTTCTTCGCAGCAGCCTTCACAACGCTGCTGGCCATAGCGATGAAACACGACGTTGCTCTGATGTTCCTCATTCGGAAGGGGTTTGGCCGATACTTAGCCCTAGGCCTTACTATCGCCTACGCTTGGCTCGCCGTCTCTGCTTTGGTTTGGGCTACGTCATCCTCGATCGACGCCATGCTTCACTCGATATTCCTAGGCTTCGTAGGGTCCATGGTATTCGCCCACGCCCCCATCATCCTCCCGGCAATAATGAAGATAAGGCATTTCTACACTCCGCTCCTGTACATCCCTTTTATGCTGCTCCAGCTTTCAACCGCCGCCCGAGTGGCGTCAGCCTACACGATCCAGCTCGGCCTGTGGAGTCTTTCAGGCTTGTTGACTGTGACCGCCGTGGCTTGCTTTATAGCAGTAGGCCCAGGCAGCGTCTTTGTTAAAAAAACTTTTTACGCAAAATAGCTCCCCTCAAGACCATGGTCTCCTCGAGAGAAGTGGTGATCAGCTCGCTAAGCGTCGTCTCGATAGCTCTGATAATACTCGACTACCTGATGGAGTTGACTTTAGACCAAGCGCTGAGTTTGGTGGCTGCGGACGGGCTGATTGTGTCAGTTCTTGCGGCAGACCTTTTTACACGGGCAAGGGCTTCGGGGAGCCTGCCCAGATACCTTGCCCAAAACTGGTATGAGGTTCTGGCTCTCCTCCCGATGGCCTTGTTCTACGTCCTCGAGACTCAGACAGTCGTCGGAGCCCTGATGAGAAGCTTCCGGCTGTTCAGGATGATCAGGTTCGGCCTCGTCGTCATCAGGACAGGGAGAACTCTCAAGCGGTACTCCGACATACTGAGACGAAGCAACCTGCTTTACCTGACTTCTTTCGCTGCCGCGGTTGTCTTCATCGGGACTTCGGCGGCGTATCTTCTGGAGTCAGACCTTCCTGACTCTAGGATCAGGGATTGGAGTGATGCTTTCTGGTGGGCCTTGGCCACCGTCACCACGGTTGGGTACGGGGACGTTGTGCCTGTGAGCGTCGCAGGAAGGTTCGTTGGCTCCGTGTTGATGATTACAGGCATCGCGGTGATCGGTGTCTTCATCTCAACCCTCGGCTCAGCCATACTCACGACACCCCGGAACACAGGCTCATCCACGTATGAGGAGGTCAAGAACGTTGTCAAAAAGAAGCTGGAAATGGTTGAGAAGCTCTCCGACAGGGAACTTGAAGAATTGATAGAACTTATTAGGACACTTCATAGGTTGAAGAGCTAGAATGGTTAAGACAGCTTCAGGCCTGCGGGCTGTGCTGTTGATAGGTTTAGTCAGCCTTCTGGGAGATTTTGTCTACGAGGGCGGTAGGGCTGTCCTGCCCGACTACATGCGGCAGCTGGGCATGAATGCTTTCATCGTCGGAGCTTTACTAGGCCTAGCTGAATTTGCTGGATGGGCGGCGAGACCTCTCGGAGGCCTGATAGCTGACAGGACTGGAAGATACTCGACGCTCGTGAAGGCTGGGTACGGCGGGTTGTTCGTCATTCCTTTGATGGGGTTGTTTCCTCTGTGGTTCATGATCGTGCTGTTCACTTTCGCTGAAAGAGTGTTTAAGGGTCTCCGCACCCCTTCCAGAGACGCTATGCTCGTGAGGATGAGGGGGGACGTGGGGCTGGGCACAGCCTTCGGGATACATGAATTGATGGACCAGTTCGGCGCCGCAGCAGGGCCTCTGCTAGCCATAGTCGTTTTGACGTTCTTCGCCTCAACACCTCTCGTCTTCATCTCCCTAGCAATACCATACGCCATTCTAGTGGCAGCCTTGATCATCCTCCCCAGCTACAGCGAGCCAGTTAGACAAGCTTCAAAACTAAGACCGTCAACGCCTGTGCTGCTCTATTCAGCAGCGGTTGCGTTGAACTGCGCAGGCCTACTCCCCCTCCCCCTGGTTCTCTACATGGTCTCGTACACAACAGGCTCATCCTCATGGCTTGTGCCAGCGGCCTACACCGTTGCGATGATAGTCGACGCTGCCGCCGGCCTCGTCCTCGGAAGGTCCTTCGACAAGTATGGGGTCAAAGTGGTTGTCTCAGCTTTTTTGATAGCTGTTATGCCGCCGTTGTTTATCTATTCGCCCGTGTCTCTGCTTATGGTCTGCGCTCTACTCGTGGGCGTGGTTGTCGGTGCTCAGGAGTCGGTGTTCAGGGCGGTTGTTGCACAGCTGTCTGAAAAGGAGGGGCTGGGCAACGCCTACGCCATGTACGGGCTTGGCATAGGTCTCGGCAGCGCAGCCGCAGGCTTCGCATACGGCTTGCTGATAGAGACAAAAACGCCTGTCTTATTCATACTGGCTTACGCAGTGGCCGTACAGGCAGTAGCCCTGCTGGTTTTCTTCAAAGCGGTGAGGCGCCACAAGTCAGCGGCGGAGTGACGAATGCATGATTACACTAGACGAGGTTTACAGGGCGAGAAAAATCATAAGCAGACACCTCCAGCCAACCCCGCTGGTCTACTCGCGACGACTTTCGAGAGAGTTGGAGGCTGATGTTTACCTCAAGCTGGAGAACCTCAACCCTACTCATTCGTTCAAGGTGCGTGGCGGAATTTACTACATGAGCGTGATGCATGAACGGCTTAGGGGTGTTGCCACCGCTTCGATGGGCAACCATGCCCAGTCTGTCGCCTACGCTGGTGGAGTTTTCGACTTGGCTACCGTGGTCGTGATGCCCAGCTGGGTTTCGGAGGTGAAGCGAAGGGCGGTTGAGGAGTTGGGGGCCAGGGTTATAATTCACGGCTCCTACTACGACGAGGCTGCGGAGTACGCTCAGAAATACGCTGAAGAAAACGGGCTTACTTACTTGGACGCTGTCAACGAGGAGAGGCTTTACAGGGGAGTGGCGACCATGCATCTGGAGGTTGTCGAAGCGCTGCCCGATGTTGACGTGGTGGTCAACCCTGTCGGAGGCGGGTCTGGCGCGGTCGGAGCCGTGGCGGTCTACAAGACGGTCAACCCTTCAGTCAGGGTTTACGGAGTGCAGGCAGAGGGAGCTCAGGCCTTCTACCAGTCTTTCAAGCTTGGAAAGCCCCTTGCAACCGACGGTGTGAACACTAGGGCTGAGGGTCTGGCTGTGGCTAAGACGTATGAGAAGCCCTTCCGCCTGCTGAAAGACAGGCTCGACGACGTCGTGCTGGTGTCGGACGAGGACATGGAGAAAGCCGTGGTCAAGCTTCTCCAGTACGACAGACAAGTCGCTGAGCTTGCGGGAGCAGCTTCCACAGCAGCAGCCTACAAGCTTGCTGACAGGTTTAGGGGTAAGAAGGTTGTTTTAAACGTGACGGGAGGGAACATAGACCCTCGCCATCTCGCCCAACTAGTCTCCAGACATTATTAGCCTAAATACCGCTGAATGGCATTAATCTCCGGTGTCAGCTCGATGGGTAAGCGGAAGATAGTCTCTGAGCCGGATGAGCTTGACAAGATGGTTGAGCCGGGGCCGGGCGACGTCTACGGCGTGGTGAGCAAGATGTATGGCTATGACAGGTTGTTGGTGGACTGCGCCGACGGTAAGCAGCGGATATGCAGGATTAGGGGGCAGTTGAAGCGGCGTATATGGATTAAAGAGGGCGACCTCGTCCTCGTCTCTCCGTGGGATTTTCAGAAGGAGAGCCGTGGTGATGTGTGGTGGCGTTTCACACACAACCAAGCTCTGGAGCTAGCCAAACGTGGAGCCATCCCCGATTTCTTGAGGGTAAAGCTAGGAGCTAGTTAAAGTCAACCAGCTTAACGACCACTCCGATCCCCTTAGTTTTCCCCTCCCGGAAAACAAACCTGTCGCCTTGCTGGAGAAAGAAAGGCCTGTACTTGAATCTAATCTCGACCCTGCCCGATTCTCCAGCTTTGAGGTATGGCCTGTCAATCATCTTGATGCGGGCCGTCGAGGCTATGGTGTGGGCGTGGACTATCGGCTCGTACCCGTCTCCAATCCGCGTAGGATGCGACAGAACCGTCACGTCGGCCTCGAAGCTCCAGACGCTGGCCGGCTCCAGCGACGGGTCGCAGAGAATCATTCCACGTCTTATCAAGTCCTCGCGAACACCTTTAACCGCTATGCCGACGATGCATCCCGGCTGAGCCTCCGTCAGCCTTGTGTAATGCATCTCTATGCTCCTAGCCCTGACCCTCACGTACCTGCCTTTGACGGTAGGCCCGACCAACAGCTCAGAAC
>JAVYLK010000034.1:0-15844 GCA_038740895.1 Candidatus Caldarchaeum sp. | reverse complement strand
CTGTGCTTCAACAGCAGCCGCGTTGGTAACATCCTCCAGAGCTGGAAGAAGATAGCCGACCTGAAGCCTTGAAGTTCTCTTGACAGAAATCTTCCCCGTATATAAGAATCCGCCGACATCGGATACGACATCTTTCAACAGAACATCAACCTCAAACCTTCTGATATCGTCATGGTTTGAAGGCGGTGAGATTCCTTCGAGGTAGCTGTCGCCAG
Organism: Candidatus Caldarchaeum sp.; assembly: GCA_038740895.1. Taxonomy (GTDB): domain Archaea; phylum Thermoproteota; class Nitrososphaeria_A; order Caldarchaeales; family Caldarchaeaceae; genus Caldarchaeum. The sequence continues at coordinate 15,629 of JAVYLK010000034.1, read as the reverse complement.
AGTATTTGAGAAATTCTTTCCTCGCTGAAAACTCACCCACGGGCAGCCCTTCCCTCAACGCTATGTCTGCCAAAACGGATTGGTATCCATGCCCTATCGACTCGCCTGAAACCGCTGGAACATATTTTATGGTGTAGCCCGCGTCCTGTGGTATGACTATCGGAGCCACTCTGTGTCTAGAAACGTTTCCAACGGTTTCCACGGCGTTTAGGGACTCAACGTTAACCAACATTCTTAAAGAAGTGCTGACAAACATCTTACTGCTCACCGTGTCTCAGCATAGATTCGACAAGAAGCGCCGAGGCGAAAGTGCCAATCTTCCTAGCTAAAGACACGTTCTGTTGAACGTCTTCTATAAACCTTCTGACGTCTTCTCCCGTGGGAAGCCAGCCGAAAATACGCTTGTTGCCCACCACTACGTACCTGCCTTTCTCGGTTCTCTCTGTCATTAGGCTTGGCGTTCCCGACATTTGGTCACTCTGCAGGATGCGGAGTGCGTCTGACACCGCACGGACAGCCGGCTCCGGGCTAAGGGCATTAGACATACGGTCGATGAGTGAAGGAGACCCCGTCAAAGCAGACGCTACTGCGAGGAGAACCGCTATCTCCCTATGCGTTTTTGTCTGTAGGTCAGAGTTTGTTTCAACTCCCATACTGTAATCGGCTTATAGCGGCATTTAAGATTTCTTTTCATTGGAGTGATTTCATTTCATTTTAGTGTAAAATTTTAAGCATAATAGCAAGCGAATGCAATAAAACTCCGTTGCTCATAGCTTTCACGTTCGGGTTCGACGAAAAGTTCGCCGTCAGGTCGCTGGTCAGACACAGAACTGGTAAAGACGACCAGGTTGTGGTTTTTCTACCAGGCTCACAAGCCGATGAACGAACAGAGAAAGCCTTAACGGCGCTTGACAGCTTCGCAACAAACTATCTGAACATGCCTGAAATAGTCAGGCACTGGGTGGATGTTGAAAACTTCTACGATGCCGTTTCAGAGCTGGCGGCGTTTTTCCGAAACACGTCCCACAGGCCGGTAATCGTCAACCTCAGCGGCGGAATGAGGCTTCTGGTCGTAGAAACCCTCGTCGCAGCCATCTTGTCCAAGATGCCTATCACGGTAGAGCTGGAAACTGAGGACGGAAGCGTCTACTCAGAGTTTGACACAACAATCACACAGCAGCCTAACCTAGACGAAGTCGACAAAGCAGTATTGACAATGCTTTCACGCGGTCCTGCGAGCCTCAAAATCTTAGCAGAGTACGCTGAGGTTTCCACAACTACCATATGGCGGCACGTCAAAAGAATGGAGAAAGACGGAACCATCAAAGTCGAGGAAATCAAAAAAGGCGTCATCAAAGCAGCGCCAACCTCAAGAGCCAAACTGTACTTGACACTCCTGAACACACTAACCACATAAGCCAGCACCTGCCAATACACGATACAAGTGTTTCGCACGACATCAGACGCTCAGTATCTGAACTCCTAGGAACAAGACTCTGGCGATAAGCGGGACGGTGACTTAGCATCTCACGGAACCATATATGAAAATGAGCAGAAAGATAGGGCATGAGGCTTTTGAAAGACGCCGGAACTTTCTCTCTGGGGAGGGTCTGATAAGAGTGTTGTAGGAATCTAGGTTTTCAGACGAGAGTCCAACTTGTCGCAGAAGGGTGAGCTTGTAGAAGGCTACATAAGCGTCATCACGTTAATCGAACTCTTGAGGGGGATGGCGGCGGGAAAACGTAGCTATGTTAAAAAGGTATCGGAATACTTATACGAAATCATACCCTTGGACAACAAGGTTATGATAGAATATTGCAGCATGTGTGAAGCATTCAGGAATAATGGTTGAAAATTCCGGACAAAGACCTGCTGACCGCTGCATCAGCAAAAGCAAACAACTTGACACCGTGTCAGACAAGAAGTTTAGAAATCTGGAAGGACATGGCCCAGAAATCAAATCGATAAACTCTATTGAAACATGATAAAATAAATCCCGAAAGCTGCTCAACCCACTCGTGCCCTGAGTCCAGATCTGGCTAAGGTCTTCAGCTTTGTGGACAACGTCGAATCAAGAGAGTTAAACGACTACATAATCCTCTCCACCGCATTAAAAGCTAGGCTGGCTACAGTGAGCTATGATAACGAATTGAGACAAGCTGCTGTGAGAAAGGGGTGTCAAGGTGATTCCGGTCTCACGATGGTCTACATCGAATCCGGCTGCCACGGTAAAAGAACTGGATGCGAGCCACGTTCACCTCTCGTTGCTTAAAGACAACAACCCTTCAGAGTAGAAGAAAACTGTTGGCCAACATGCTGGGAACAAAGGCGAGTTCTAAATTCTGAGAAACAAAGTACTGACCAGAATTGCATCACCAAAAGTTTGCTGAGCCATTAAGCCGCCCACTATGAAGACCGAGGTCTTCGCAACCTTCTTCCCAGCAAAGATCAGGGCTAGGAGCGATGATGGCTAACGGCAGCTTCAGTATCAGGACTGCTGGCGGGGGGAGAGTGGAGCCTAGCATGTCTAAACGGGCTGTCAAAACATTTTTAACCATGGTTGCTGAGTTGATGAGGGAGTAGAGTTGGCTGTTGACCTTAAGCGGGAGCTGTTGAGGCTTCTGGACGAGGATGAGGAGTTCAGGTACGCTGTGGCCGGCAGGATAGGCATACTGGAGGTACTGAAACGCTTAGACAGGCTGGAGGAAGGGCAGAACAGGCTGTGGGAAAGCAACAACAGGCTGTGGGAGGAGGTTAGAGGCTTGAGGGAGGGGCAGGATAAGCTCTGGGAGAACCAGAACAGGCTGTGGGAGGAAGTAAGAAGCCTAAGAGAGGGACAGAACAAGCTGTGGGAGGAGGTGAGAAGCCTAAGAGAAGGGCAGGATAAGCTCTGGGAGAACCAGAACAGGCTGTGGGAAAGCAACAACAGGCTGTGGGAGGAGGTGAGAAGCCTAAGAGAAGGGCAGGAGAAGCTCTGGGAGGAGGTTAGAAACCTTAGGGAAGGGCAGAACAAGCTGTGGGAAGGACAGAACAAGCTTTGGGAAGAGGTTCGGGACTTGAGGTATGCGTTCAACAGGTTGGAGGGCAGGGTTGACAGGCTGGAGAGGAGGATGTCGAAGGGTTTCGCCGAGCTCGGGTCTGCTTTAGGCGTCACCTACGAGTTGCATGCCAACGCCTACATACAGGTACTCCTGGAAGAGCTAGGGTATCCAGACGCCCGGGTTGGCAGAGGATATGTTCTGAAAGACGGCGAGGTACTGGAGATAGACATGTTCTGCGAAGAGCCCCTAATTGTAGGAGAAGTGACAACTAGGCTGATGGATGAACAGGAAGCCGGCAGGGAGATAGGCAAGCTGCTGGAGAGAGTTGAAGCAGTATCGTCTAAGTACCGTAAAAAGCCATTCATGAAGGTGCTGTCGGTGGGTGTTGCTTCGGAAAACGTTGTGGAGAAACTCAGGACGGAGGCTGAGAAACACGGCATTAAACTCATCATGGGAAGAGAGATAGAAGAAGCCATGAGCGCTTAAGCACACTCGAGCATGCAGCGAGTTAACATGATGGCATCCCAAGTCTGCTAACTGCGAGCGACTCCAAGCCAGCCTTGTAATCGGGGCCGTCGCACATCGGCTGTTGCCATTATCTGTTTTCGAACCCTTGGATGCTGGTTGATATATATTTGGACTCATTGACTACACATTGTTGAACAGTAAGGGGATCTTCGTCAGAGGTATGGACAGAAAAAATTACAGAAAGCTTGAGGCGTTGGCTGCAGAGAGAGGTGCGTCCGTTTACGTGTTGATTGACGATGCGGTTAGAAAGTATCTCGCAACGGTTTCGTCAGAGACCTCGGAGGACATGCATTTGAGTGAGAAAGCCGCTAACAGCACTGTGTTTAGAAAGGTGAGGTCCGACCCCTCGGTAAACGGGCGCTGGATTGGAATAGCGGGCGGCAGGGTTGTGAAAATGTCGGATAGGTTCGAAGAGGTTGTGAAACCTATATGGGGGGCCTACTGTGAAGGGTTTAAGCACGGCATAGTGGCGAAGGAGGGCACTCCGCCGGACTTGAGGGAGTGGCTTGCGGGCAGCCTTCAGTCGGTTTAGCTGCTCAAAGCCGGAAAAATTTCACACAACTAACCTGAAACTCCGCAACATCATAACAGGAAGCGCGACCTTGTTCACCGCAGTTATTGACACAGGCTTCGACGGATACGTAATGCCCACACATGAAGCCCACCTTTCCATGCAGCTGTCGTTATAGGAGGCAGCTGAAGACGAATACCCGTTTACAGGACGATGGCTGGAACTGTGGTGTTCAGGAAAAGCATTGCGGAAGCCGAGCTATCCGGCGTAACCATGCTTACGGAAGTAATGACTCCAAAGCATGGTATGGGAAAGAGCCTTGTAGGAAGAAGACTGCTTCAACACTTTACAACACTTCTGCATAAAAACGAGAAATCTTGCGTGGGAGAGGCAGAGCTCAACAACGGCTTGGGATAGGTAAACCAGACTACAGCGAAAAAAGGAATGCAGAAAACTTCTGCTCGGCAACCAATTAATTCCAAACCCCTCCAAACCCAGAATACCTGTGCCAGCTCCCTTTCTCTTTTTTAACCAAAAATATCACAGCCATTTAATTTTCCGTGTTAAAATTTACCGAACAACGACACCGTTTGGGTAGCCGCTTTCCCTGATTGTAGGCTTAAGCGCTCTCGCCAAGGTTCGTAAATTCGTATCGCGACGCCTGATAAACGATTAGAGGCCGGGTTGGAAGGCTTAGCTGGAGTTGCTAAACTTATATATCATGATGAAGAACGATATCACGTTTGGACGTTATAATTAGGAGGATGGACCGGGAGCTTTACCGGCGGCTGAAGGCCCGAGCCTCCCTCATGGGTTGCAGGGTGACGGATGATGTTCAGGAGGCGGTCAAACGCTGGCTGGAACAGGGTGATAAACTGGTCGACACCGAGGTTGACGCCGACAACGTATGAGCGGATGAAGCCGGTGCTTTTAGCGGAGCACAGGGGGAAGTACGCCGTTTTTTCTCGGGAAGGTTCGCAGGTGTTTCTGACTCTTTGAAGGATGCGTGTAGTTTGGTGCGGGCGGCTGGAGCGTTGAAGTCTTTGGTTGTAAGGGTTGGGGAGGAGGAAAAGGCGGGAAGCGATTAACCTCATCAGTCCTCGTCTGACCTTAGTTCCCGTCTAACATCAGTTCTCGTCTAACCTCATTAGTCCTCTGAATAGCCCACGGGCTTCGCCGGATACATTCTCTTCGACCGAAACACCTACGAAGAGTTTGGCACAGCTGAGCTTTCTCGAGAGTTTTTCAGCATTTACCGAACTCTAGCAGGGTCCGTTGCCCTGAAAAGAGCTCATGCAGCGGCTCGAACAGGTGAAGCCGCGTTTACATCGAAACAACTCTCAACGAGTCGGCAAACTCTTGATAGGAAGAAATATTGCGTCAGGAGTAGACATGTTGCTCCTAGGAAGTAAAGGCAAACTCTGCCTCGTCAAACAAACAACGAACCCGCCCTGAAAGCCGACGAACAACCGCATCATACAGTTATTCCAATATCAGACATCATGATGCTGCGAAATCGGATGAATAGGGTTAAGCGCTCGCTGCTTCCTTAACATTTCTTTTCATTTTACGCGCCGCTCGGGCCCTCCTTCTTCTACGCCTTGGCCTGGCTTGAATCTGTTTGAGAATGATTTCTCTTATTTCCGGCGAAAGAGTGTTCAGTGCTTTGTTCAGCTGCTTGGAAAGTTCTAAAGCCTCTAGTATTTTCTGGGATAAACTCTTTTTTGGCATGGGATTTACTATTGCTGGATGTTTTTAAGGATTTGCTCAGCAGAGGTTCAAACATGCAGAGATTCAACGCATAAAGGTAATCCTGTATGAGCCTAGATGTTAATCCGATTCTCCTCAGCAAACTGCTCAGATGTCTTTTCGTTGAATAAAATTTTTATTTAAGTTTCAGTGTTTTCGTTCCGTAATAAGAAGTTCGTCGCTGTTTTTTTGGCGATGTTCTTCGTGATGACGTGTCTTCAGCATGCGGCGGGTGATGAGATGTGGGAGCTGAGCTACGACGACGGCGAATATGAGATTTTCATACATCGTAGAGTGGTTAGCGAGGATTACATGATGGCCGTGCGTTTCACTCCTCCACAGACCCCGGCCAAACTAGCGTCGGCGTCCTTCTACATATACGATTTAGCTCCAGCTTATTTAAAATTTTTTGACGCCAACAGGCAGCCGCTACCTCACAGCATTAGAGTAGTGCCTAACTCAACGGGATGGGTTGTTGTTAACCTCGCTAGTCAGAACATCGTGGTTTACGGTGATTTCTATGTTGCGGTTGCAGGAGACCCGTCAGCAACAAAATACCCGAGTTTAGGCGTGGATAGAACCCGCCCCGACGAGCGAAGTTATTACGTCAACCCGCCTCTTCAGTTTATCCTTGCAAGCGACATAGCTAGGTCCGTTGGAGACCCAACTTTAAACGGCGATTTCGCAATACGTGTAATCCTCACTCCCGTACGGCTGTTCAGCTTAGAGGTCGGAGTGAGCCCCAGGGTCGGTAGCTTGACCGTTGACGGCCAGGCGTTCGCAGCAGAGCGGCTGCCGCAGCTATTCGACTGGGTTGAGGGCAGCGAACACGTAATCGGTGTTCCCAACGAAGTGGTCTACGTGGATGAGGGTGTACGCTATGTCTTCGCGGGATGGGGCGACGGAGTGAAAGACAATCCTAGAGTGATTAAGGTAGAGAAAGGCATGAGAATTATCGCGTTGTGGAAGAGACAGTTTCTTTTGAACGTCAGGTCTCAGTATGGTTCACCGTCGGGCGGGGGCTGGTACGACGAAGGAGCCAGGGCGAACGTAGTGGTGCAGCAGTCGGTTGAGCCGTCGGCTGGTGTGAGGGTTTTGTTCAACGGCTGGACAGGAGACGTCGAATCACCTACTCCGAGGATCGAGATACTGCTTGACAAACCCAAGACAGTCGAGGCAAGATGGAGGACTCAGTACTTCTTAAACGTAGACTCGAGGGGACCCGTCGACGGAGAGGGATGGTATGACGCAGGGTCTAAGGCAGTCGTCAAAGCTAACTCACCCCACGTTCTCCAACAGGATGTCTCGAGGCTTGTTTTCTCTTCTTGGACGGGAGACGTCTCATCAACGTCGCCGACACTCGAAATAATCATGGACAAGCCGAAACAGATAACCGCCGTGTGGAAAACCCAGCACAGGGTGGAGGCCGATTTAGACCCTTCGAAAACTGGGCTGGAAGTAGACGAGTGGTTTGACGAAGGCGCTGTGGCAACGCTTCAAGCATCGCCCGAGATATCGTTTTCAGGAGGAAAGTCCCGCTACGTCTTCCAGAGATGGAGCGACGGCTCCGGTGAAGCTTCCCGCCGCTTGGTGGTCGACAAGCCGTACCGGTTGACCGCCGAGTACGAGCTGCAGCACCGCCTAGACGTGATAAGTGAGCACGGTCAAACCGCTGGCTCAGGATGGTACAGGCACGGCGAAACAGCTAGTTTTTCCATAACCCCGACATCGGTGCCCGCTGGCTTCCTCACGTACCAAGTCTTCGACGGCTGGAGGGGAGACTTCCAAGGACAGGCGCCGAATGGCTCAACCCGGGTAGACGGTCCCAAGACGGTGCAGGCCATTTGGAGGACGGACAGCAGCCAGCTGTTTGTCTTGGCTGGGGTGGTGGCTGCCGTCGCTTTGGCCGGCCTTTTAACAGCGGCTAGAGTTAGGAGAAGACGAGCAGCTAATCCCATGGTGGGAAAGAAACAGCCCTAGCAAACACCGCTCCTACACCATTTTATTCAGTCCTTCGAATAAGTGTTCTGGTGATTAGAAATAAAAGCACACTAGTAATTTATGGCTGAACGCTGATGTCTTTCAGCCGAAGGCACTTATTAGGATATGCTGGAGCGGCTGCTCTGGCTGGGGTTGGGGGATATTTTATAGGCAGGCTCGACTGGCGGAACATTCCGCCTAAGACCACGACAGTTTATCAAACGATAACAGAAAAAACCAGCACCACGACTACTAGGACGGTTGCAACGGTCGAGGCAAGAACCCAAACAACCACAGTAAACAAAAATTTTACGGAGTTTTCGGACAGAAATCTAGCCTTAAACCATCGTCTCTCTCCCGGCAGCCAGCTGGACGTGGTTGTTGATGCCGGCCGTGTTCTCAGGGAGGTTAACAGACGTGTTCTGGGTGTTTCGTTCTTCCATGTAGGGGACGGGGATGCGGTGTGGAAGGTGGAGGGCAAGTGCCGTGCTGGGCTTCCAGTAGACCGAGAGGGCAACTACAGGCTTGTCAACCATCCGTGTGGAGACTTTGAAGGGGCGGTGCGCGGGCTGAGGCTGAGCATGATACGCGTCCACGAAGTCGCCATGTACGAGCGGTGGAGCCATGCTGGAAAGGCTCGGGACAACTGGTATATCCAGTTCGACTCCAAGAGAGCGCTGGACGTATGGTCGAGCCTTGCGGACCGGCTTGGCATCCCTCAGGAGAACATCGTTCTCGGCATCCAGCTTTACACAACCCAGCAAGACAGAAGCACGGTTTATCCTAGGCCTGAGTTCTGGGCCGACCTCGTCAGGTACTCGGTCGGCAAGGGCTACCGTTTCCGTATGTGGGAGGTCGGCAACGAGGTCTACATCCCTATCGTCGAGAAGGAGACGGGCTTTGTGCTGAACGGCTTCGCCGACGCCCGAGACAGCCTCGAGGTACGGGTTGAGCGTTTTAGCCGTTATCTGAGGGATGTGAGCACTGCGATAAAGCATGTTCAGCCGGAAGCTCAGGTAGGGCTGTCGGTCAACGGCGTCGAGGACTTTGTAAAACGTGAGTCTTGGACTCATAAGGCTTTGGAGAAGGCGGCGGGGTTTTACGACTTCTTGGTCGGCCACTACTACAACTGGAGTGATGGAGTTGTTGCCGACGATAAGCTGGAGTATTTCTCCCTTGCCTACAACTATGCTGTTATGAGGGTTCAGATGCTTCAGCTGGAGATGGCTGGCCAGTTCCCCCAAAACCAAGGCAGGCATGTCTACCACTACGACACGGAGTGGGGTGCGGCGGGAACAAGGAGTATTGGAGACTGGGATGTCTACTCGGAGCCGCGGAACGGAAACACTTACGGCATGCTGCAGCGGGCCGTAAGGCTGGTCTACTACCTGCGTGAAGGACTTGTAGAAGGAGCCTCCACGTGGACGATGTTCACACGCAACCCCTCCACGGAGCCGGCGTTCGGCCTGATGACCCACGAAGACCCAAACCTTCGTTCTATGGTCTACTGGCTGTACCGCCATTTCCAAAGCTTCCTCGGCGACTTTGTCGTTGACGTCAGAGGGTCGGCTCCCTACAGCTACGCAGTCTTCAGCCACCCTTCGTGGCAGGGTGTTAGCCTGCCGGCCAGCGGGCCCTCCACGCCGCTCGTCGCCTCCAGGAGCCGGGACGGGAAACATGTCAGCCTCGTCGTAGTCAACGCATCCGAGACCAACACCCACGACGTTCGCGTCGTCTTCGAGAACTTTGAAGGCAGAGTCATGGCCAGCATCGTTCTGAGGGACAATCGGCAGAGCTGGAGAGAGAGCACGCCCTTCACAGCCCGTGAACAGGACTTTGTGCAGCCGTATAGAGGACTGTCTCTTGCCGGCGACGGTAAAACTCTTACGGGGAAGCTGCCTTCACGATCGGTGCTTTTCGTTAAAATCTCCAGCTAACGCCTGAAGAGGGTTTGATGATGCTTGCCCGCACGCTGTTTAGAAATCCTTATGATGGACAGCTGACTGCGGATGGTAATGGCTTCTTCGGCTGAGTTTCGCTGTGGTGTGTGCGGCGCGCCCTTGGATGCTTCACCCCATTCCGTCGTGGTGGTCTGTGGCTATTGTGGCTGGATTTCGTCTTCAGGGCCTCAGGAGGTTAAGCCATTAACAATTGTTCCCGAGGATAAGACGCTTGTGAGGACGCTGTTAGAGAGACATGTCAGGTTGAAGGCCGGCTCGGCATCCATCCTGAGAGACATAAGATACCTGTTAGTGCCTGTTTGGGTTGTTGATGTGAAGGCATCAACACGCTACAGCGGCTACAGGACAGAGACAAGGTCGGTTAGGGTTGGGTCCGGTAAAAACGCAAGGCGTCACACCTACAGCGTTTACGTTCCTGTCGAGGGCGTTGTTGAGGAGAGTCTGGCTGTAGCTGTGTACGGCAGGAAGTTTGAATCAATTTTCGGCTTAGGTGCCGTAAAATCACGCGTTCTCAGCAGAGCCGCTTCCGCCGTGGAGCTCCAGCCGTCGCTGACAAAGGGATGGGATGTGTTGGGTTCGGAGTTTACGCAGGAGGAGGTGCTTGAGGCGGCAGAGACCCGTGTAGCTGAAGAGCATCGGCGAAGACTCGAGGCTCGGACCACTAAGCTCTACGACTGCTACACGAAGGCGGCCGCCGAGACGGCAAGCCTAATACTATACCCGGTTATCGAAGCCCGCTACGAGTCGCATGGGAAATCCTACCGGCTATGCGCAGACGGCGTGAAGGGCGCCTCGTCCGTGTTGAAGGCAGAGCTACCTATAACCCTCCTCGGACGTGTTGTGAGAGCGGCCCTGACAGCCGTCGCCGTTCTAGCGGCCGCCGTAGCGTCCGTTCTGCTCCAGCCCCTCATAGGCTCAGACCTGTCGGAGGAGCTGCAGCTCATCATAGTGTTCGGGCCTCCTGCCGCCGCTGTCATAGCCGGATTCACGGGCACAGTGTCGGCGACCGCCGTGCAGAAGATCATGAATGCAGTCGAGGAAACAGACATAAGAGTACTCGGGTGAGGGACGTGTCTGCGAACGTCTATCACTGTCCGAACTGCAGCGCACCTCACGAAGCCCAGCCGGGAGACGTTGTGATAAAGTGCCGCTACTGCAACACGACGTTCAGGACCTTCGAGGAGGAAAACCGCTTCATAATCCCGGTATACTACGACAGCAGCAAGGCCATCGAAAACTTCCTGCTCTGGGTGAGGAAGCAGACAGGGTACGAGGAGTCTCTTCCTTTCCACATCAACTTAGCAGAGATTAAGCTACACTTCTATCCGTTCTGGGTAGCATCAGTCAAGGCGAGCACGGTTTTCAAGGGACTAGGCGAGTACGCCGAGTACTTGTCGCCCGACCCTAGAGGAGGATACAGACAAATCAGGACCTTGCTTAAACCGGAGTCGGGAGAATTCGAGAGGTTTTTCGAGATAACGCTGCCGGCCTCTGGGGATGTTCCCTTGGAGCCTGAGAACCTAGCGGTTTCACGCGTCAGGAAGTTTTTCAGCCATGAATATGTTCAGCGGGTGGGCGGGATACTGCACGGCGCCACGCTGTCGAGGGAAGAGGCCGGGAAAGTTGCCGCGAACGCTGCGAAGAACGAGCTGACCAAGCTGGTCATGAGAGAAGTTGTACGGGTTAACGAGAGGTCTGACGATGTGCTGTTGAAAGACCTCGCCTTGGTCTACCTACCAATATGGAACGTGTCATACGGGTTCAAGGGGAAGAAGTACCATGCGATGATTGACGCCTCCTCGGCCAGGGTAATCAGCGCCACCTACCCACCCGACATAGCTGAGAAAACTGCTTACGTTGGAGTTGGGGCTCTGCATGCCGTGGCCGGTGCCGTGCTCGCTTTTCTGCTCTCGGGATTTGGCTGGCTTCCATCGCTTACGGCTCTTTCAGGGTTCGTCGCTGCGGCTGCGGTCTACGTCAGGCGCGGTCTAACACCCACGAGAGCGAGGGAGAAGACGGATAGTAAGAGCACTGAAGCTCGGTGGTTGTCGGAGGTTGCTGGTAGAATGCTTGGCTACGGCAACTAATATATCGTGGTATTCACAGGTAATGGCAGAATGGATGTGGAGCGTATCAGGAAAGAGATGGGTTTGATGGAGAAGATTTTGAGCTACGTCCCCGGCTACAGGGGCTACAAGGAGAAAGAGCTCAGGAGGGAGACGGACATCCTCGTCAGGAGGAAGGTGAGCAGCATTCTGGCCGAGGCGAAAGCAGACCTCAACTTCCCTCTGAGCCCTTCTGAGGCACGCCAGCTGGCCAACGATTCCGAAGCGAGGTTCTTGTTCGAAACAGTAAGAGCCCTGCTCGATAAAGCCGTTCAGAGGATAGACAAAGCCGTTGCAGGATATGCTGGGCTTTTCGACTCCGTCAAAGTAAGGGAAGACAGGCTGGACGCCGTGCTCAGACACGACCTCGCCTTGATAGAGAAGGCAGAGTCGGTTAAGCAATTGGTGGCGGAGATTAAAGGTAGTGAAGCTGACTGGAAAAACAAGGCAGACAGGCTAAAATCCGTCCTCATGGAGTTTGAACGCCTCGTCGACGAGAGAACAGCGCTGCTCAAGGGGTTGTCGGAGGTGGTCTGATAATGCCTAAAGTCATTCAGTGGGTTGGAGCTAGGGAGGGCGACGTGGTGTGGCGTTATCCGATCGACGAAATCGAGTGGGGGAGCAACCTAGTGGTCGAGGAGTCTCAGGCGGCTGTTTTCTTGAGAGACGGAAAAGCCTACGACGTCTTTAGGGCAGGCAGACACGTCATTACCACTGCAAACCTTCCGCTGATCACTAAAGTCCTATCCCGTATCGCTGGCTTCGACAGGGTTCCGTTCAAGGCGACGGTTGTCTTCGTTTCGCTCAAACAGTTTCAGGGCAGGTTCGGAGCACAGGGCCAGACAAGTGAGTTGGCGCCTCTCAAGTTCTTCGGCAGCTTCTGGTTCAGGGTGGGTGAACCCAACCTCTTCGTTCAAGAGGTCGTCGGCTCGCAGAGTGCCTACGGAACCGAGCAGCTGCAAGACTTTCTAAGAGCCTACTTCAACGAAATAATGATAGACGAGCTCAGCAGGCACAGCGTAGTCGAGGTTTACGGAAAGCTCGACGAGACCAGCTTCATCGCAAGGAACTCTGCCGGAGCAGCTTTAACCAGAATAGGTCTCGAGCTCATAGACGTCAAGTTCGAGGGTCTTGACACGACTCCTGAGTGGAGGGACAGAATTTTCTTCCTAAAGCAAGGTGTGCCAGCCGCAGAAGTGCTCAGGATGCAGACCGTCGCGAAGACCGCCGAGGCTCTGTCTCAAAGCCCCGGGGCTGCGGTCGGAGCCGGGTTCGCGGTAATACCTCCCCTCTTCCAACAGCCAGCACAGCAGCCGCCCACGGTAGTTATACTCTGTCCGAGCTGCGGCTATCAGAACCAGCAGGGAATGAAGTTCTGCGGCAACTGCGGGAAGCCCCTAGGTCCGCCTTCGCAGCCTCAACAGTCTGGCACATGCCCGAACGGACACTCAGTTCCACAAGGCTCTAAATTCTGCCCCGAGTGTGGAGCCAAACTAGGTTGATTAGCTACGGAGCCGGTGCATTAATCGTCGTGGCGTTGTCCTCTGGAATTTTGCTGGTTCTGAGTGGAGCGGGGGCAGTACAACTCGGAGTAGACAAGGCATTAGGCGTCTTGTTAACGATTTTCGGAGCCTATTCCATCCTGTACGGCGTTTCGTCGAAGGACTTGGTTTACTATGCTGTTTGGGGAGGGGTGTCGACAGCAGCCGGCTTGGCGCTTTTGACGACGCCGCTGGTCAACCCAGCCGTAGTCATCGGAGCAGCTCTAATCTTCATAGCAGCAGTCGGAGCTCTGGCCGCTCTAAGAAAACAATAACTCCTCAACCGCCCAACATAGTTTCCACCTTTGTTGAAAAAACGAGGGGAAGATGGTAAGCATCCTAAACATCACTAAAAAGATTTAAATGAGTCAGCGCATGTAGAAACGTGGCATACACATCCAATCAAACACAGCTGGGGCCCTACGAGATATCCGAGCTCTGTCTCATTAAAGCCGTTTCGAACATCCATCCAGGCGTAGGCAGAACAGGCGAAATCGTCGACCTCCCCGTTCAAAGAGATAACTTAGGCTACCCAATCGTATACTCATCGAGCATAAAAGGAGCCTTGAAAAGCATTTTCTGGAATCTTTCGGAAAACTTACGCGAACAAGTCAAGATTTTGTTTGGTCCTGACCCAGACACAGTTGACGACGAACGATTCTCGTCAGCTGTAGCTGTCCTAGATGCAAACGTCGTGGTGTTCCCCGTAAGAAGCCTTGAAGGAGTTTACGCCTATGCGACATCTCCCTTTCTTCTTAAACGATTGTCGGAAATTCTAGATATCGCAAACCGAGCAAATGAAGCCGTCAAGAAACTTATCGAGACGTCAATCGGGAAGGACGAAGCCATCTATTCCGACCGCGCCGCGAATAAACTAGCTGCTAAAGATTTTAACAATAAGGTGGTCGTGAACGAGGAGCTGCAGGTCAGCCGCCGTGCAGAAGCTGCATCAGAAGTAGAAAAACTAGAAGAATTTCTCGGAATCGAATCAGGTCGTTTACTAGTGCTGAACGACGACGACGCCCTCTATGCTTTGGAGAGGTCGATGGTTCGGGTCACGCGGATAAGAATCGATAGAAGCTCGAAAACTGTGGCTGAAGGAGCTTTATGGTCTGAAGAGTGTATCCCTAGAGGGACGGTTTTCTACACGTTGTTTCTTTTTTCAAGAGGCAGAGACGTCAAGCAGAAAAGATTCGTTGAACCAGTAGAGGTAAAAAACAGTTTTCATCAACTTCTTGAAAAGACGAGGAGATACGCAATAATCGGCGGTGATGAGACTATCGGCCGCGGCGTCATCAAGTTCGAATTTATCCAGAAGTGAACAGCATGAGCTTGAAGGACAGCGTTTCTGAAGCCGTTAAAGATTTTGAAACGCTTTTTACTTTGTTGAGCAAGGACCATAAAAGCGGCGTCGGAAGGAGCTTCCGGGCAAGATGTAGAGAGATTCCAGGCCTGATAGAGGACATCGGGTTCGTGCCGGCGATGACCTTCTGCTACGCGAAAAGCGGAGTAGATACCTATCAAACAGTCAGAGGCAATTTTCAGCAGAGAGCCAAGATTCACGGTCGAGATGAAACAAAAACTGGATACGCAGCCTACCTTTACCTAATATTAAAAAGACTGAAGGACTTAGGGATGATAACTAACGACCATTTTGCGGACCCTTTGACAGCCTTTGAAGTCCTTCAAGGAAGTAAAGCGAGGTTAGCCGGCAGGTTGGTCAAACCATATGCGCTGCAGCTGAAGAAATTGTCTGAAGCTGTTTTCGAAGCCGAGGAGGAACGTGATTGACAGAATGGGTTGACATCCAGACAAGCCTAGTTCGTAGACATGATTTAATCGCCGAAATAAAAGCCGAAACGATAACTTACACGAGGCTGGGTGGATACAACGCAACGCCTTACAGCACTATGCTCGATTGTGCAAACGTGCTGTCGGCGAAATCTTTGAAAGGAACGCTTCGATGGTGGTCCCGCGCAGCCGTAGTTGGTGCGTTGGGTGGAAAAATCGACTACACCGAAGCAAACAAATACCTAAAGAAAATCTACGGAGGTGTAAAGAGGCGAGAAGGCGAAGAAACTATAGCTTCAAAGATCAAGCTAACCGTGGAAACAATTTTTCCACCTAATTTCGAAACAAGAGTCAGAAAAATTCAAGCTATCTACCAACAGTATTATGACAAAGTTATCGCATTTATGAACACCGTCCGAGAA
>JAVYLK010000033.1:0-15998 GCA_038740895.1 Candidatus Caldarchaeum sp. | reverse complement strand
AACTATTTTTAATATAACCCTTTGCCAGCAACAATCAATTCAGAACGGGTATTGTCATCACAGATCAGAAATACCCGCTCTCATCACGGTTTTGGTTGTAGCCGGTTGTTTTTAAGGATGTCCCTCGAAGATGGCACTCCTCACAACGGTTGAACAGCCCTTCCAGCGGTCTTGCGCTGTATGATGAGCATTTTTCTTCATTAAGTTCTCAGCGAGTCCAGTCTCTGCAGGCGGGCTGATCCGGGTAGGGGTTGTAGTAGTTGGGGTAGTCTACGAATGCCACGGGGTCGCCTTCTACTGGAAAGAGGCCTATTCCTCCCGCTATCGACTCTGGAGCTATTCCAAGCAGATAACGCATGTTGGCGTGGGAAGTTCCGTAGCCTCTGTCGCTGGTCCAGACAACCAGGCAGTCGATACCCTGCTCAGACATCCTCCTCCTCACACGGCTCCACCTCCTCTCCCTCTCCTCCAGCGGGACTACAGGATAGTAGTTCATCAACTCTTTCGAAACCTTCCGGCCGGCGGCGACAGTCATGCCCGGCGTTAAGCCGTGTGTTATATAAAAATTTGTGGAGTTGTTTATTGAAGACCGGGATGTTCGATAAAATCTATTAACGCGGCGTCGGACCTCTCGCCATGGTTAGAGAAGGAGAAAAAGCCCCGGACTTCTCCTTGCCGTCGACACGTGGCGAGGTGGTGCAGCTCGAGAAGCTGAGGGGGCGTAGGGTTGTTCTGATGTTCTACCCCAAGGACGGTTCGCCCGGATGCACTCGTGAAAACTGTTTGGTGAGGGACATGCTGCCGGAGTTCGAGAAGCATGGAGCCGTGGTCTTGGGCATAAGCCGGGACAGCTTGAGCAGTCATCAAAAGTTTTCCGAGAAGCACAACCTCACCCACCACCTTCTGAGCGACGACGGAGATGTTTCCAGGAGATACGGAGCCCTAGGTCTTCTCGGGATGAGTAAGAGGAAGACCTTCGTGATCGACGAGAAGGGGGTGGTTCTGAAGGTTGTGGATGGGTTGATGCCCGACAAGCACGTTCGGGAGGCCCTGAAGACGCTTGAGGGGATGGGGGTCGGATAGAACCAGTATATAAGCTTTTCTGACGGCGAGCCTCTCAAAACTAATAAACCAACCGCATCAACTGACCATGGTGTCTCACAAGAGGATGCCCGAGAAGCATGACCTCGTCCTGTCGAGGCTGGTCCTAGATGTCCTCAAGCCGCACAAGCCCGACATGGTTAACTTCGCCCGTGCCCTCACGGGCGTCAAGGGAGTGTCAAAAGTCGAGGTCGCGGTAATCGAGGTTGACGCAGACACCGAAACGGTCAAGCTCACGGTGGAGGGGCACTCAATAAGCTACGAAGACATCGCCGACGCAGTAAAGCAGCTGGGTGCGGCCGTACACAGCATCGACCAAGTAACATTCGCATCAGCAACGCATGAGACGGAGAAAACAGCAAAACCGTACAAGTCATAGACAGCCTGAAGAGCCTCCAAACCCCTCTCGTCAACCAGCATAGGCTTGACAACCCACGGGTTCGAGAGACCGTCGTTAGGCATCCTCACCTTACCGTGCTCAGGCCCATCATGCTCGGACATCTTTCCGGAACGCCCGGCAAAGTCCAAACCTGGGACAAAGCAGGCGAAGCCAGCCCCTACCTAGCGGTGGTGCGGGAAGAAAACGTGATGAGTTCGAATGCGTCAGGTATTTAACTGTTGAAAATCGTTTTCAGCGAAAAGTAGATAAAACCAGAGAAACAACGACAGAGTGGAGCCCCGTCGTCTAGCGGCCAAGGATGCAGGGCTTTGGACCCTGCGACGTGGGTTCAAATCCCACCGGGGCTATATCCATTTAAGGATGTATTGTTAGAGCTGGTCGATGGGTGTTCTTGTTTTTGTGGTTGTTGCTTTCGGTTTAGCGGCTTTGTTGGATGTTTTTGTTTTTCTGAGCGGTGGGTTGAGGGGGCAGGATGTGGCGCTTGTATGGGGGGTCGTCCGAATGTACACGCCCGCCGCCGCCGCTCTGCTCAGTGGATACAAGTGGTACCGTGTACGCCGGAGCATAGGGCTGCGTCTAGTCGCCGTGTATCTCCTCGCTCCCGCTACCGTCTTCGCTGCGCTCGGGTTGTTCGTAGTTTTGCTGACGGCCTCGGGGAACTATAATCCCTACAGGCTGATGCAGCTTTTCGCCTCCCTGCAGGTGCCGCTCGACCCAGCCACGGCTTTCCTACTCGTTTCCATGAACGCTTACACGGCGGCTATAACTCTAAACGCTCTCTTCGCCTTCGGGGAGGAGGTTGGTTGGAGGGGTTTTCTGCAGGAGAGGCTGGAGGCTGCTGGGCTGGGGTTTGTAAAGGCTTCGGTCGCTGTTGGCGCTGTGTGGGGTCTGTGGCACGCATCAGCCATCATCCTGCTTGGATACAACTACCCCGACAACCGTCTCGCCGGAGTGGTGTTGTTCCCGTTGTTCACGGCCTCCCTCTCGATACCCCACGCAGCGGTAAAAAAACTATCATCAAGCATACTTCCGGCGGCTTCTCTGCACGGAGCCGTAAACGCTCTCTGGAGCACATCCATCCTCGTCACAGACCTGCCGATCGAGCTGGCTGGTCTGGGCCCACTCGCAGCCCTGTCATGGGGAGTTGTCTCCCTAGCCGTGTATGCGGTCATGAGGTTCTTCAAAAGCTGGGAAGGACGGTCCGGCTGTTAAATGTCTCGGGGGGCTCTTCTCAACTGCTCCGAAAGCCGTGCTGCGGCTTGGACCGGGTCTGGCGAACCAAGTATAGCTCTACCGACGTTGACGAGAATCCTACGTCCTCCATGCATGATGGCTGCTTCAGGCTTACCGCCCTGAACCCCGACTCCGGGGAACAAAATAATCCTCTCATCTCCCAGCCTCTCACGCACGTAAGCAATCTCCGCAGTGGTAAGTTCTGGATGAAGCCCTAAAACCACGCCCTCGACGCTGGATGAACACACATCCTCCAGGATCAGCTCATACAGCTTCCTACCGTCCACAACAGCCCTGTAATACCTTCTAGACTCAGGGTTTGAGGGATGAAGCAGAGCCAGAACACCCACTCCAACCCTGCTAGCTTCCCTCGCAACCTCTTCAACATTCCCCAGAATAGGGTTGAACGTGCTGAAGTCGTAGCCCATCCGCTTAACCAGCTGCAGCCCAGCCCTGCTAGAGTTCCCGATGTCACCTATCTTGCAGTCGTAGATGGAGACCAACCCATTCGCAGCAGCCAGCGACGTTATCCTCTGATGGTCTTCGAGGCATAGGTCTCGAACGAAGTTCTCGTTGATTTTTACGGCTGCAAAGTAGTCAGAGACTTTCTCAACCATGTTTAGACAGTACAGGAGTTTCTGGCGTGGGTCTGGGTGCGTGGATGGGTCGGGGTCCAGCCCTAGACAGAGAACACTCTTCTTCAACCCAGTTCTTTCCTCGAAAGTCTTGAGTGGTGCAGACATCCCCTCGTCACTTGCTCAGCTTGACGACGCCGTATCTATCGTAGTACCTGACCCATGACTCACGCTCCTCGCCGCTGAGCTCCTTCTTAATCATATCGTAAATGGTTGCCGCTGGTAGGATGGAATATACTTTGACCCCGAGCCTCCTCTCCAGAAACTCCACAGCACTCAAACCCCCTTCGTCGGAAAGCTCCTGCCTATCAACCGCCACGATCACGCCGACGACCTTATGCCTCCCGAGGCTGTCGAGCCTCTCGATGGAGACGATTTTAGTCTTGCCTGTGGTTATCGTGTCGTCCACGATGAGTATCCGCTGCCCCTCGACGAAGTACTCTGAGCCGACTATGCTGCCGTCCATCGCGACGTCGCCGTACGACTTTACTTCCTTCCTGTCGTACAGGAATCGCTTGTTGATGCCGTAGTATTCTCTCAACCCTTCGCAGGTCAGCGAAGCTATGTTTATGCCTTTGTAGGCTGGGCCGAAGACGTAGTCAAAGTCCTCGATAACGCCGTCCTTCAGGAGCATGGCTATGTAGCTGGCGAAAACCCAGCGGAGCTTGGCCAGCGACTCACCGTCGTTAAGGGCTCCGACGTTTATGAAGTACGGGCTCACCCTACCGCTCTTCAGCTTAAACTCCTGATGATACCTCAGCCCGCCCTTTTTAATAAGCAGCGTCAGAAGCTCTCTCTGAACCCTGTTGCGTGAAACGAGGATTCCTGAAGATGCTTTGTGTGTGATCTCTTTGACTGCGTCTTCGTAGTAGAAGGTGTAGCCGCACAGCGAGCACTTCAGGCTGCTTAGCTCCAGCTCGGTGCTAAGCTGGACCGTGAACCTGCTAGCAGGGCCCTTGGAGGAGCATGATGGGTTCCTGCAGTCTATCACGCCGAGAAGCTCGTCCGGAGGCTTGACTCTCTGCTTCGTCTTCACCTTCGAGTCGGCGATTATGTTGATTGTCGCTGAAGGAGATATCAAGCCTATGATGTTGACCAGGCTTGATGTGATGTACTCTCCTTCAATCTTGACCAGGTCTTTCCGGCCGTACTTTTTTGAGGGGACGTTTTTGGCGACGACCGCCGTAGAGTCTGGGTCGGGGTTGAAGATGTTGTAGATGAGGAACCCTTTGCAAGGGGATATGTGGTCTATGACTATACCTTTTTCGATCTTCTGCACGAGAAGTTTTTCCTCGAGCTGCTGCACAGCTTAACCCTCATCCACATCTTCTCGCATCTATTTAAGACTCCACGTGAGTGAAAACGTCAGCCAGGCGAAGAAGGACCGGCACACACTTAAATTAGGCAGGCGAGGACCTTGCCGTAGAATGGAGCTGCCTATTCTAGCTGACAGGTTTAAGTGCGTGATATACGAAAAAAACGAGCTTAAGCTTCTCGACCGCAGATTATATCCTCACCGAACAGAGTACGTTGTCTGCCGGGATGTTGAATCCGTGGCCAGGGCGATAGAGGACATGGTTGTCCAGGGGGCGGCTGTCATCGCCTACACGGCAGGGTACGGCTTGGCTCTGGCCGCAAGCATGTCCAAGAACATGGACAGGGAGGAGTTGCGGAAAATGTTGCTGAAGGCGGGAGAGAGGCTTAGAATGACCCGTCCGACCGGCGCTGAGCTTTTTCACGTAATTGAAAGCAGCCTCGCAGTTGGGTTAAAATCGATAGACGAGGGCCGAGACCCGGCTGACGAGATTTCACGACACGTTCACGGGTTGATGGTGAGAGGCGAGGAGATCGCTCGGAAGACAGGAGAGCATGCATCCCGCCTGCTGGACGACGGCGACAAAGTTCTCACAAACTGCTACGCCGGCCCGGCGCTTGTCTACGCACTGCTGTACGCACGCGAGAAGGGGTTGAGGGTGAAGGCGTTCGTGCCCGAGACAAGGCCTTACCTGCAGGGCGCTAGGCTTACCGCTCCAACGTTGAAGGAGGCCGGTATAGAGACGGTTCTGGTCCCCGACCCATGCGCCGGCCAGTTAATCAAGAGAAGGGAGGTGAGCAAGTACATCACGGCCACGGACCGTGTTGCTCTGGACGGATCCATAGCCAACAAGGTCGGCACCTACCTATACGCAGTCGTAGCCAGCAAGCACGACATCCCCTTCTACGTACTAGCCTACACAGGCCCCGACAGGAAGACCTACACCTACGAAGACATCATCATCGAGGAAAGGCCTCCGAAGGAAGTTCTAACCCTCGCAGGAATGGACACAGCGCCCGAAGGGGTCAAGGCTTACTATCCTGCGTTCGACATAGTTCCGCCGAAGTACATAGCCGGGATAATCACGGAGAGAGGAGTCTTCCATCCGTCTGAGATGAAATCATACTGGGGATGATGGTTTTGTCTGAATTCTGGAGCCGCTGGAAGAGGCTCGTGGACACGCCGGCTGTTTCGTGGCTTTCCGACGAAGGAGTTGTTTTCCTCGACAGAAGGGATATTCCGTGGAGCTTGAAGAGGACCGAGGCTAGAAGCATGAAGGAGCTGGCCGGCTTCTTGGCTTTGAAAGCTGTCGACGGATGGCCTGCGTACATGGCTGCGGTTCAACTGAGAATGCTCAAGGGTGTTGAAAGTCAGCCGGCTGGAGTGAACAACGTCTTCTACGAGGCGGCTTTGAAACAAATGGCAGACGACGAGCTGAAGCTGCTGGAGAAGACGATGAGCTGGCGGGCTGTATGCACCTCCGTCGCCGCTGAGAAATGTGAGGGGACCGTCCTGCTGGCCGACGACTTGTATGGAGACCTAGTCCTGCTGGCAGAAGCCCTATCCAGAGCTGGCGGGAGATGCAAGTTTCTCGTCGCTGAAAACAGGCCTTTCCTACAAGGCTCTAGAATAGCCTCCTGGGTTCTCGTGAAGAATGGGTTTGACACGACAGTCATTACGGACAACGCTGTGGGCTATGTGGCGTGGAAGAAGATGGTTGACACGGTGTTGGTCGAGGCCGCTGCCGCCACCGAGTCGGGTGAGTTTGTGGTTCCAGCGGGTGGCTATCAGACGGCTGTGGTTTGTTCCGAGAACAACGTGAAGGTCGTGGTTCTGCTGTATCCCTTCAGGCTGAAGAATTTAACAACGGCTGAGACAGAATCAAAACATGTCTTAGTTTACCGTGGAAAATACATAACTTCGCCTGACCTTAAGACGTACCACACAGATTATGACTTGGTTGAGCCATCTTATGTCTCAGAGGTTATAACACCTTTCGGGGTCTATTCTTCTGCGAAGAAGGCCGTCGAGGATGTGGCGAATGCTTAAAATACCGAGACAGGCGTAGGCTGTCTTGATGCAGTCAACTGTCGAGGAGCTGCGGATTCGCCTCAAGAACGCTGCTGATTTCCTGTTCCAGAAATCTCTGGTCAGAGGGGTTGAGGGGAACATAAGCGCCCGTGTTCCGGAGCTGGACGCCATGCTGATCAAGCCTACAGGTCTTCCGATGAACAAGATCCCGCCGGAGGACTATGTTTTGATAGGGCTTGACGGCAGGGTTCTGGAGGGAAGCAAGCCGCCCTCGAAGGAGACCCCGATGCATCTGGAGATCTACAGACGTAGGCCGGAGGTTAACGCTGTCGTACACACCCACTCCAAGATGGCTACTGTCTTCGCCATAACGGGCAAGCCGGTTAGAGCTGTTTGGATGAAAGCCGCTGTCTATGGGCTGTACGAAGTCCCTGTCCTGCCCTTCCTCAGGTCAGGCAGCGTCGAGATGGGTGTCGAGGTAGCTAAAGCCCTCGAGGGGCGGAGAGCTGTCCTTCTCCAAAACCACGGTTCTGTGTCGGTCGGCAGAAGCATAGAAGAAGCCTGCAGCGTAGCTCTCGCGCTTGAGGAGACGGCTGAGATGCAGTTCCTCGCATCTATCCTAGGATCGCCTCGATTCATCAGCCTAGAGGAGATGGAAATAATCAAGAAAACAGGGGAGTAGGCTTAGGAGGTTTTCTTACGCCTGCTGTAAACGAAGTACGCCAGAGCTCCAGCCGCCACCGTCACGCCGCCTGCGACCAGCAGTATGGTGTTGTCCAGTGGTGCAGGTCTCTCAACCGTAGCGGTCCTCTCTATCACTTGTGTCACTACGCGGGTCTCGACGGTCGGGGAGACGATTGTGGTTGGAGCTGTTATCGTGGTCAGGACTGTCTCCCTCTGAGCAGGCCTGCCTTCAACCCACCAAACACCCTCGATGTTCTGATGACCCCATGGCCCGTTGTTGAACTCACGGAACTTCCTCGACACGGCGTTAGGCTGCGGAAGGTGGTACAGCCAAATAGCAACCCGGTCCTCGACTATCTTGCGCTGAAGCTGGCCCACAAGCTCCTTCTTCTGGGCGGGGTTTGTCTCAACCTGAGATTTTGCGAAAAGCTCCTCAACTTCGTCGCTCGCGTATGCTGAGATGTTGAAACCGACCGGCCTGAACGCCGTCTTGGAGTACTGCTCGACCAGCGTTAAAGACGGGTCTGGTCCCGTGAGGGCTTGGAACGGCATCAAGTCCCATTCGCCTGCGTCCCTCTTGGTTCTCCATGCAGGTATTTCGAGAAACTCGACGTTCAGCCTCACGCCTATTCTTCCAAACATCTCCGTAAGCAGCTCTCCTATCTTACGCCCCTCCGAAGGAATGGTGGATGTTACTAGGTTTAGGGTGAAGCGGGTGCCGTCCGGGCCACGTGGGAACCCGGCTTCGTCTAGCAGGCTTTCAGCTCTCTGAGGATTGTAGGGGAGCACTGGCACGTCTGCTGTGAAGAACGGCACGTCTGGGGCCACTGGCCCGTTTATGATAGTGCCCTCGCCTAACGTTATAAGCCTGTTGATCGATGTTTTGTCTACTGCCATCGTCAAAGCCTCGCGAACAGCCTTATTGCTAGTAATCCTACCAGCCCTAAGGTTGAAGAAAACATGCCTAATACCTCCTATGGCTCTGTCGTAGCCGAAGTTCAGCGTAAGGTTGGGGTTCTTCCTTAGCCTGTCGTAGTCTTTCGGAAGCAGGTCGACGCCTATAACTGCGTCTACCTCGCCGCGCTCTAGGGCCAGAATCCTGCCCTCAGCGTCGGGAATTATCTTGAGTATGAATTTGTCGAGGTAGGGCAGGCCTGTCTTGTAGTAGTTGCTGTTCCGCTCGTACATCACGTAGTTCCCCGAAACATATTCCTTGAACACGAACGGCCCTGTTCCCACGGGCCTGAAGTTGTACGGGTTCTTCGAGATGTCCGTCCCCTCCCACAGATGCCGTGGTAGAATGGCTCCACCGTAGTAAGGTAGGTCTATGTAGGTAAGGAAGCTTGGGAAAGACTTGTCAAACTTTATCTCGACAGTGTAGTCGTCCACGGCGTTTGCGGCGAGCCCGAAAGACCTGTAAGTGGCTGCAAAAGGCGACAGCTTCTTGTTAACCTCCTCGAAGGTGAAGACAACGTCGGCAGCGGTGAAAGGCTTCCCGTCATGCCATCGGACGTTCCTACGGAGACGGAACACAAACGTCTTGTAGTCCTCCGAGACAGTCCAGCTTTCAGCTAGGTTTGGTTTGGGGTTGAAGTTGGGGTCAAGGTTTATCAAAGAGCTGTAAACTGGCCAGCCGCACTGCTGCGCTGTCCATCCCGTCGTAAGGTTGGGCGTCATGGTTGTTGGGTCGGACGCCAGAGCCATGATGAAAGTACCGCCGTACAGAGATTCGGACTGAGCTAGAGCAAAACGGTCGAGAAAGGAAAGAGCCGAGACACCTAAAGCTGTCGCAGAAGCTGACCTCAAAAAACCTCTCCGGTTCATCATTTCTTTGAACTGACTCGCCTCGTATTTAAATATGATAAATGCTTGTATAACCTTAAAGCCTGAAAAGCAACGAACTGCTGTAGAACCCTCCGGCATGAGCGCCGAATACGACCTGAAATCGTTTCTGTTCATCAAGCTTGTCCGAAGCTTCGTAATGGTCTTTGTAATCCTGACCATCGGGTTTCTGCTCATCAACCTAGCTCCCGGCGACCCGGTCGAGTTTATCCTCGGCGGCGCAGGCGTCTACACTCCGGAGTTCATCCAGTCTGTCAGGGATAGGTTCGGCCTCGACAAACCCATGCACGAGAAGTTCGCCCTATACGTACTGAATGTTATGAGAGGCGAGTTTGGCTACTCTTATGTCTACGGACTACCAGTCATCGAAGTAATAGCACAACGAGTACCTCCCACCATCATCCTCATGGGCACTCAGCTGGTCTTCGTTCTCTTGGTGGGGAGTCTGCTGGGAATTCTGGCGGCTTCAAGAGCAAACTCTAAACTCGACTACCTAATCTCCAACATCTCACTCGTTGGAATCTCCATGCCTATCTTCTGGCTTGGACTGCTTCTCATCTTCCTCTTCTCCATAACGCTCGGACTCTTTCCAGCTCAAGGAATGATGTCTCTTAGAGTCTCAGGGTGGTGGGAAACTTTCGTAGACCTCCTCAGCCATCTCTTCCTACCTACTCTGACGCTCTTCTTGATCAACTTAGGGCTTGTCACGAGAACTATGAGGACAGCCATGCTCGAGTCGCTGAGGTCAGACTACATCGTTGGAGCTAGGGCGAAAGGTTTGCCGGAGAGACGTGTGCTGCTAAGACACGCCTTCAGAAATTCCCTGACTCCGTTGATCACTCTGATAGGATTGCAGCTGGGCTGGCTTCTATCTGGAGCAGTAATCGTCGAGACCGTTTTCGCATGGCCCGGCATGGGAAGGCTTTTGTTCACCTCCATCGGGTCTAGAGACTACCCCATAGTCATGGGCATCTTCCTCATCGTCAGCATCGCTGTGGTGTTTTCGAACCTTATCACTGAGCTGCTTTACGCATACTTCGACCCTAGAATCAGGAGGGCTAAGTGATATGTCTCGTGAGCTTTGGCTGAGGTTCAAAAGGAACAGAGGAGCGATGTTCGGAGTATTCACTCTAGCCTCTCTGTCGCTGTTCAGCGTATCCGTCGTCCTCACAGGAAGAGCGGGACCGTTCGAACTAGTCTCCGACCCGTTCCAGCCGCCTTCACTCCAGCATCCCTTCGGTACAGACGACTTGGGAAGAGACATTTTTGTGCAATCAGCCTACGGTCTCTCCATAACTTTGATGGTAGGAGCGGCTGCAGCCTTCTTAAGCGGTCTAATTGGAATATTGATAGGCTCGGTCTCAGGATATTTTAGAGGAGCCGTTGAACAAGCCACGACAGCGATAATCGAGATCTTTCAATCACTGCCTCTTTTCTTCCTCGTACTAGTCCTAATCTCTTTCTTCGGCTCCAACATAGTCAACATAATCCTCGCCCTAGGGTTAACGCTCTGGGCTTCCACCGCCAGAATTCAACGAGGTCAAGTGATATCGGTGAAGAACCAGACGTTCGTCGAGATGAGTAAACTGGTCGGCGA
Source organism: Candidatus Caldarchaeum sp. (assembly GCA_038740895.1). Taxonomy (GTDB): domain Archaea; phylum Thermoproteota; class Nitrososphaeria_A; order Caldarchaeales; family Caldarchaeaceae; genus Caldarchaeum. The sequence goes on along the minus strand of JAVYLK010000033.1, from coordinate 5,160 downwards.
AAAGGAGTACAATATTTTAATCAGGGAGATTCTGCCTAACAGCGTGCAGCCCTCAATAGTGAACATCTCCTACACCGCCTCTATCGCGATAATCGTCGAGTCTGGGCTTGCGTTTCTCGGGCTCGGAGACCCAAGGATGATGAGCCTCGGGTTCATCATCGGCAACGCTAGATATTTCTTCTTCCAAGCCTGGTGGATGGGGCTTCTGCCGGGTATACTGCTTTTCCTCACTGTGCTCAGCCTGAACATGGTCTCCGACGGCTTCAACGAGATGCTCAACCCCAAGCGAGGATAGGGATGAATAATTCTGTTCTACGGGTTGAGAAACTTTCCACCTACTTTTTTACTGAGAACGGAGTAGTGAGAGCTGTCGACGACGTAAGCCTTGTCGTCAACGAAAACGAGGTGGTGGGCGTTGTCGGCGAGTCCGGATGCGGTAAATCAACCCTAGCCACCTCCATAGTGAGGCTTGTTCAGCCCCCTGGCAGAATAATCAAGGGGTCTGTCTTCTTCAAGGGCCTTAACCTCCTTGAACTGCCTGAGGAGAAGATGCGCAAAATCAGGGGTAAGCGAATATCCATGGTCTTCCAAAACCCTGCCAGCTACCTCAACCCGTTATTGACCATCGAGGAGCAGATGACAGAGGCCATGATTCTACATCTGGGGTTATCGAGGAAGACGGCTGTTGAAAGATCTATAGAGATACTCAGACGTCTCGGCATCTTCTCGCCTGAGACCGTTATCAAGTATTATCCACACCAGTTGAGCGGCGGTATGAAGCAGCGAGTTATGATTGGCATGGCTGTTTCATGCGATCCCGAGCTTGTGATAGCGGACGAGCCGACTACGGCCCTCGACCCCACCATTCAGGTTCAGATCCTAGACCTGCTGCTAGAGCTTCGGAGAAGCCTAGGCTTGTCCATGATTGTCATCACCCACGACTTGGGGGTGGCTAGGGCGGTGTGCGACAGAATCTACGTCATGTACGCTGGTAAGATTGTCGAGGAGGGGAGGGTTGATGAAGTTTTCGACCGTCCTCTACATCCATACACGTATGGGCTTATGGAGTCGGCGCTGAGCATTTATGATAAAGACAGGCCTGTGAAGTATGTCGACGGAGCGCCTCCAAAGCTTGTTGAGGAGTTGAAGGGCTGTTATTTCGCCAACAGGTGTTTCAAGAGGGTTGAAAGATGCATGGTTGAGTTTCCAAATCCCAGCTCAAAGGACGGCCGGACGGTCTACTGCTGGAACCCAGTTGAGGGATAATTCATGACTTTTCTGCAGGTCGACAACGTTTACAAGCACTTCCCCGTCAGGCCCAGCATATTCGGCAAGGCTAAGAGGTTCGTCCACGCTGTTGACGGAGTTTCTTTCAACGTAGATGCGGGGGAGGTCTTCGGCATCATCGGGGAGAGCGGCTGCGGGAAGACGACTCTGGCTAGGCTCGTAGTCGGGTTGCTTGACTACGATCGTGGGTTTATCAAGATTAAGCAGAGGGAAGTGTCGGAGTTTAAGCGGAAAGCCGTAGACGAGTTTAGAAGAACTGTTCAGATGGTTCCCCAAGACCCTGTGATGGCGTTCAACCCACGCAAGACGATAAAACACTTCCTGACAAGGCCTCTGCTGCTTCACGGCGCACACACCAAGGAGTCTGCAGTTTCAAAGGCTCTCGAGCTTCTTGAGGAGGTTAAGCTGACCCCTCCGGACTTCTTCCTAGACAGATATCCCCACGAGCTGAGCGTGGGGCAGAGACAAAGAGTTTTGATTGCAAGGGCTTTATCTTTGAACCCTGAACTGTTGGTCGCAGACGAGCCTGTATCCTACCTCGACGTGTCTGTGAGAGGTCAGATCATCAACCTTCTCAAGGAAGTCCACGCCCGCCACAGGCTTACGATACTGCTTATCTCCCACGACTTGTCAGTCGTCTACCATCTCTGCAGCAGGATCGCCGTGATGTACCTCGGGCAGGTTGTAGAGATACTTGATTCGCAGGACCTGTTCACCAACAGCCTACACCCGTATACTCAAGCCTTAGTCGCGTCTTACAGCGTCGGCCTCAGGTCTCGAGAAAAACTTGTTCTAAAGGGGGAGGTTCCGTCGCCGATAGACCCTCCCAGCGGATGCCGCTTCCACCCAAGATGCAGCCGAGCCATGGACTTATGTAAAACAGTGCAGCCAAGCCCATTACTTGCGGACGGCAGGCTTGTTGCCTGCCATCTCTACGACCGTCTGTGACTTCTGCGGCTCGATGGTTAGGTATCCGTACAGCTCACACTGGCATGTTTTGGGAGCGTCTGCCGTTTTCAGTACTCCTGCTAGGATCTTGGTGAAGACCTTGACGGCCTCGTTCTTGAGCATCCTCTCCTCCTCGGGAACGAGTATGTTTTTCCCATCGGGCGACCTGTAGACACCTTCAGCGTAGTCTATCGAGTAGCATACTGGGGCGTAGCACATGTCAAGCTCCCGGGCTAGGTTAGCCTCCGTAGCCATGGTCATTCCCACGACGTCCCCTCCAATTATCCTCAGGTACCTTATCTCTGCGGCTGTCTCAAGCCTAGGTCCGTTGACACAAACATAAACACCTCCGTTCTTTAAACGGCCGCCGAGAAAACCTCCTACCTCCAACAGCTTCTGCATCAAGTCTGGACAGAAAGCCGGATGCATTCTTACGTGCCTCGACTTTTTCGCGGTGAAGAATGTTCTACGCATGTGGTCGGCTAGGTCTATGAAGTCGTCGCAGAGAATTACGTCGCCCACCTTAACGTCTTTCGTAAGGCTTCCAACCGTGTTGAACGACACTATTCTGCTTACTCCGAGCGATTTCAAGGCGTAGATGTTAGCACGGTAGTTAACGAACGGTGCAGTTATCTCAATTTTTTCAACCCCGTGCCGGAAAACGAAGGCGTAATTCTGACCGTCGAGCTTGAGTGTCTTTATCGGGCTGGTCAACCCGTACTTTGTCTTAATTCGCTTCGGAGGAGAGAGTTTCTCCCTGAATTCAGGGGCCAGCACGCTTTTTTCCACACCGCCGATGAAGCCGAGATGATGCATGGCGTCTGGAAGAGCATCAGCGATTTAAGTATGTCTTCTGAAGCATCAGGCTACCCCAAGTTGTTTTCACAAACCCCTCAATCGTGCTGTCGTTGGAGGAGACGTCGTACAGACAGCTGTCCGTCCTCTCGGCCAGGATGGTCAGCAGACGCTTGCCTATCTCGAGCTTCTTCCTCTTTCTAGCCAGCTCGGCCTCCGACATGCTGTAGGGTTTTGAGTGCTTTCCTACAGCTCCCTCAAAATCCATGCCCGCCACCACGATGTTTTTCACGCCAAGCTCCTCGCACATGTAAACGGCTCTGTCCCCGTCCGTGAACCCGCCGAAGTTTTCCAAAACACCTACCGGCTCCGTCTGAGTTGTCCCCAAAAGCTTCGAAGAAATTGATGGGATAAGCTGTCTTATTTTATGAATGTTGTCGCCATGGGCGTGGACAACGAGCAGCGAGCCCTCCGCAGCTGCCTGCATAAGAGCTTCGTCGCCTCCGTCCAAATCCGTGACGACTACGTCGGGTATGAGACCATTTTCGAGGAAGACTCTGCAGGCGCCGTCAGCCGCTACTGTGCAGAGTTTACCTGACTCAACGACTTGTAGAAACTCTTTGAAGTCGCGCTCGAGGGAGGGGCCTGCGCCGAAAACAACCGCCCAGCCATGCCTGACTAGTAGGCGCGCAACATCTTGACGGCTCAAGCAACGACCCTCGATCATGCTTGACATCAGCGCAGCGGCCTTAAGGTCTTCAGAAGGGTCTATCTCCAGCTCACTACATATCCATTCATACAGCTTAAGCCACTCTGTTGTTTCCAAGCTGTCTCCTTAGCTTTCCGAAAGTAGTGACAAGCGACGACTCGAGGTTGTGTTGGTGGATGCTCTCGAGGGACTTGACCTTTATCGACACGGTTTTGTCGTCGGACACATGGGGGAATTTTTCCACGACAGCTTCGGCTGCATACCTCACCACGTCCTCGACAAACCGCGGGCTTTCAACCGCCTGCACCACGAGAGCAGCCTCGTCGGGCCTCTTGAGCAGCTCCATCGTCCTGCTGCTGAAAGAACGTCTCAGAACCTCAAGCAAGTCTTGAAAACTTACGCCGTCATCGTTCTCCACTAAAATGCTCGCATAGCTTCTCTGCATATGAGTAGCTATCGGCATCCCATCGCTCAACCCACCGTTCATCTTGGAATATATCTCACGGATCACTTCCTTGGCGCAGGGACATGCGGTAATCCCCGTAGCACTAACACCCATCAGGTTTCTCACGCTCGTCGCCGACCCAGTTCGCTTGGCGTACGACTTGAGCACAACCTCGAAATGCTCCATCGAATCCATCATGCTTACCGGAGTCTTCTCGGAGCTGAAGAACTTGGCCCATACCTTGACGTATGCGCTAGTAGAGTAAGTATGCTGCTCCAAAAGCTTCAGAGCTATAATAGACGCTAGGCTCTGGAAGCTGGAGCCGTTGACCTTAGACACACCCCACCTGACCGCTTCGTAGGTGCGGGATGCATGGATACCCCTCTGGCTGCGGGGTAAGTTGACAGAAGCCTTTATGCGTGGAACGGCAGCGAACTTGACGCCGTTAAGCTCCAGCTCGCCCATGGGTATGCAAACGTCCGACACGCTCACCCAGTCTATCTCGACAGGCTTAGGAGCCTCCTCCGACTGCACGTCCCGGGATATCATCATCCAGCCTGCCTTCCAAGATGGACTTTATAAACGTGCCGCCACATCACACCTTCAAACGACCATGGGAAAACCATAAAATCCCCTAACATCCCCCCACCCCTCCCCTAAGGGTGTTTCACGTATTTATCTGGCCTATAACACGATTCCCCGGGTTGCTTTTCAGGCAGCTCGTCGAATACTACGAGAGGTTGGAGGCGACGACCAAGAGGCTGGAGATGACGGACATCCTCGCCGAGCTTCTCTCGAAAACTCCTCCAGAAATCATAGACAAGGTTGTTTACATGACGTTGGGAGAGCTCTATCCGGCCTACACGGGGGTCGAGCTGGGGGTTGCTGAAAAGCTAGCGCTGAAAGCGGTCAGGCAAGTTGCTGGGACTAGTGAGAAAACCGTGAACGAGCTGATGTCGAGACACGGCGACGTCGG
>JAVYLK010000032.1:0-16245 GCA_038740895.1 Candidatus Caldarchaeum sp. | reverse complement strand
AAAAATTCCAGCGTAAAACCAAAAACTTAAAAACAGTCTCAAAACACGCGAGAAAAAGCCGCAGAAGCCAGAACAACCAGCATTCTAAAAACTAGAACGACTAGAAAACCATAAAACAGCCAGCCAACAAAGCACACCCTCAAAGCGGCGGGAACAAAAAAGGCCATAAACTTTCAGAAAACCACCAACCAAGCTGCAGACATGCCAAATTAACCAAGCAACACCACCCTCCCACCGCTCCTAACGTTCAACGCCGCGACATTTACAGCCCAAAACAGACTATGAATCCGCCGGCATGGAGTCGAAAAGCTATACGCTAGGCCTCATCCGCCGGGCCGCCAGCGCCAACGCCACGGCGAGGACAGCAACCATGCCCAAACCCACAAACAGGAGGGGGCTCGACTCCGCCCCAGACCCTCTCACAACAGTCCTAGTAACCTCCAAAGTCATCACGCTACCGCTAACCACGGAGTAGGAGACTGACGTGACTGTAACAACCTGACCACCGCCCATGGTGGTTGTCAACGTCGTGATAAGGGTGGTCGTGGAAAACACCTCGCTCACTATGGTTTTTTCCCTCACTAACGTGATGTTCGTCGAAGTGACATAGGTAACGGTAGCCGTAAAAGTGGTGGTCGACATGATGGTGGCGGTGGTGGTCAACGTTTCCGTTGCCGTGAGAATTGCTGTGGCCGTCTGACCGTCTACTGGACAGGATGAGCACACTAGGACCGTGGCCTCTCCATTCTTAAGACCCAGCGTTTCATCCTGAGCCTGGACCACCACCCTGTACAAACCATCCTCCCCTAACTCGAAGCTGACCACCAGCCACCCATCCTGACCTGTCTCACCCTCAAACTCTCCAACCAAGCTATCCTGCGGGCCGTGCAAGAAAGCAATAACCGCGACGCCCGCGGCAGGCCTGCCGTCTGCATCAACAGCCAACACCCTGAACACAGCCGTCGAACCTGGGGGGTAGACGCTTTGCACGGGATACACATACAACGCCGGACCCTCCAGCCCATGGCCTGACCAAACAATCCCTATGATGATCGCCGCCGCTATGGCTACCCCCGCCCTTGCGCCGTGCATGACCATGGTCTGTGACCCGGGAAAATAAACCTAGTACCTCACCTTGAAAAACGAGTCGCTCACGTCGGAGCTGGAATGTCCAGCATTGTCGTATGCTGTGATTTTGATGAGCGCTTGCGTCGTGGGGTTGACTTGAACCCTCCAGCGGTAGAACCCTGGGTTGCCGTTGAACACCGCCAGCTGCTGCCAGCTGTTTCCACCATCCCCAGAAAATTCAACCACAACTTGTTGAATACCGCCCGGGTCTGAGGCCAGCCATCTTATTGTGTATATCCTGCCTATTTTAAGAACTTCGCCGCCGTTAGGTGCGACAACTTTAACCGACGGCGGAGACAAGTCTACAATCGAGAAGGCTGAGTCGCTCGTATCAGCCACCCATGGAGCCTCAATACTGACGATTCTCACGAGGGCAGCGGATGTTGGAGGGCCGGCGACACGCCATAAGTATGAGCCGTCGTTATCCGTGGCAGACACAATTGTCTCCCAAGTTGAGCCACCGTCTCTCGAAAGCAATATCCCTACTCTACCGTATGGCTGAGACGCCCATGCTATTGTCTGAATCGTCCCGACGTGCCAGACCTCGCCCCCGTTGGGCGATGTCAACGCAAGAATGAGCCCTATGGTGAAGAAACCGTCGCTGTCATCGTATACTGACGAGTTGGTTGAGCTACGTATTCTTATCTTAGCGGTTGTTGTGGGCGGGCCTGTGACGGTCCAAGGCTCCGAGCCGTCGTTGGCTATGTTGGTGAAAAGCGCTGACCAAGTTGACCCGCCGTCTCTCGAGATGAGTATGTCCACGTTACCTGCAAGGTTCTGGGATACCCATTGTATCTGATAAACATTCCCTATAACCCAGTGCTCTCCTCCGTTAGGGGTTGTGACGATTATGGTGGGCTGCTGGGGGAATGTATCGAGAGGGCCAAGCTCGCTCTCAACATTGGACATTGAGCTGAACACGAATAATGTTCCGCCCGAGCCGCCCCACAGGATTCCATGCAGCCTAACCGTGTAGGCGGAGCTGTTCACTATCTCGAATACAGGGGAGCCGCTATCACCCTGTGCGGAACCTGCTTGAACGAAATCTTGGCAGAACCTCACTATGTTGGTGTTGGCTACATAAGTGGTTACGCATGTGTTTGTCACCTGACCCTGAGTCCACCCCGTGGTTCTCCCCACCTTATTCAATGTTTGGCCGCTGATTGGGTAGCTTGCCTCAGACACTATCGTCCACTCGCCAACTATATCAATCGAGCCCAAACCAGCTGTCCTAGCTATCTTGCCCAGCGAATGGGGGACGCCTGCTCCGTAGGTGTTGAAAGCTGAGTCGCTGTACCTGCATCGATAGCCCGATGGACAAGGCGGTGTCGTGAAGAAAGGCGGGTCAACAGTCTCCCAACCTATCCAGTTTGCAGGTGAGACGGACGGCTGGTAATGGTTTGTCCCATCAACCTGACCCATGTTGTCAGTGCAGTGGTCGTTGGTCACGTAACCTAGAACGCCGTATCTGATGGCGTTAAAACCTAGGGTGCAGAGGTAGAAGCTAAAGGCTATCTGCAACCCTCCAACCACGGGTCTCACATGGTCTCTTAAGCCCACCATAGGTTCTATGAGAAGCGGCTGGACACTATAGCCGTCCTGAGGTATTCCCATACTCTCAAGCATGCCTCTAACCACCTCCACCTGCTCTAAAGACGGCACTCCTATGAAGAGCCTGTTGTTTACCTCATCTATGTCTACTGCCGTCAGAAACACGCCCATCTCAGGGTTTGACAGTACAGCCTGTCTCCACTGGGCAAGCTGGTTAAACGAGTATCGAGATGTCTCAAAAGTATACCGGCCTGATTCTATGCTCTCCAATACCCGTGAAAGACCTGCCACGGCCAATGCTTGGGTTATCTGTGCCGTCTCGGCGTTAGCCAAAGCGGGACTCGGCTTGGCCAGCCTTATTACAAGAACCTCGTTTCTGTAGTAAAACCCAGCGAAGCCCACAACACCTCTTGAAATGTTTTGAAAAAGCTCGTCCAGGTTTTCTGCCGTGTTGTCGGACGGTGCCTGCGAGAGGGGGAAGATGGATGTCAGGATTAGGGCCAACGTTATGCAGGAAGCTGCCCGACGCATCGCGTTGCTCCATGTTTCAACATATTTAAAAATTATTCGACTACGTCTATTTCGACCGTGTTGGATTTCGCAGATGCCTTAAGACCATATTTTTCAGGAGGCGTGTATTTCTCTACGCCGCCCAAGAGATAGGCTGTGACCGTGTACTTTCCAGGGGGTAGAGGGGTTCCCGAGGCGTCGGCGAGCTTGACGGTGATTTCTTGCTTGCTGGTTTCGCCCGGGCTTAGGGTGAGCTGCAGCGGCCTGGACAGCATGTAACGGTATGATGTTGTCTCCGAGGAACGGTATACTATCCTGCCTCCCGAGTCCTTGATTATTATGTCGTAGAGCTGTCCAAGAAAGTACTCTATGTTTAGCTGTGTGCTGCCTGTGTTGGCCAGCGTGACCTTCACCTTTATCTCGGCTCCCGAGCTGATTGTTTGGACAGGTATGTCAATAAAAAGCGACAGCGGTGTTTCTCCTCCACGGCCTACATCATCCCCCCTGCCTGAATCAGTTTCACTGTGTTGTGGAGTTGTTTCCGAGCCGGCTGCCGTGTTTTGGCTGGGCTGAGCCGCTGGTATGTAGGAGGGTTGGAGCGAAACAGACTGGGCTAGTGCCGACAACGCTGCAGCGGCCGCCAGAACAGCCACGGCGAATACGTAAGTCCTCATTCCATGAACTCTGGCCTATAGCCCCATATATCCGTTGTGGTGTTCTAAGGTGTGGAAATAAAAATGAAGAAGTTTTAGGGCAGACTCACCCGTGTTGTCCAGACATCATCCTCAAAATCAACGATGTCACCGGGTATGCTCTTTTTGTCGCTGCGGTCTGTCCAGATGACGTGGACGAAGGGTGTTCCTGTGTTGGCTGTGGAGCTGTCTATGTAATCCCCTATGAAATCCCAGTCACTCATGCTCTCCACGCTGTCTATCTGGACGTTGGGCTCCCACCAGCCCCACTTGCCCGGGTAGGTCCATGAGGCGAAGATGCTGTAGAGTATGTTGGGATAGCCGGTCCATGAGGAGACTCTGTGGTCCATCCAGGCTACGAATACAATCGGCACGCCGTTAACCACTCTGACGTTTACGGTTGGGTAGCCTTGAGCGAAGCCTCCGTAGTCGTCGCTCACCATGTGCGGCCTAGACCAGGTGGTGTAGGGTGGGCCTGGGCTCCTCACGTAGAAGATGTCTCCAGCCTCAACGTCTGCACCAGTCTCATTAAGAAAACCATCGCCATCCATATAACCCGATTCAGGACACCCGCTCCCATCATCAAAGGGATGGGGCCTTGTAAGGTCTGCGGTGAACACTATGTGAGCCACGCCGTCAGGCCCTATCATCATCGACGGAAACATCCCGCCCCACCACCGGTGATACGCGCAGTCTGGCCCAAGCCAGTATGTCAGCTCACTGTACATGTCATCCACAGCTGCAACCTCAGCACCCCAGTTGGAGCCGTAGTCGCTCGACGTTCTGCATCTAATGTCAAACTTGCCCACAAGCCAACCATCATCCTCGGAGTTGTACCAGCAAACCAGCACATAACCCACAGACGAGCTTACGGCAGGCCCTCCGATAGGCCTTGACCCCTGCACCATACATCCGGGCGAGGTTGAGACGACCTGTGGTGTTGCGAATGAGGTGGCTCCGTTGGTGCTTGATGTGAACTCTATCTGACAACCTGTTGACGTGAAGACCGTGGCTGTCACGTAGACCCTGTTGTTGGTCGTGCCTCCAGGGTAGAACCTGTGGACGTCGAGCCAAGGCTTGTCGGGAAATCTATTAGGGCCTCCGGCTATCGCTATAACGGGCGGACTCCAGCTCTGTCCATTGTTGGTGCTGCGAGAAACAACAATATGGGCATAAGTCGTATTTCCGCAATTGTTAGGATCGCAGAATATCGCCATGTATGCGGCGTATACCTTGGAGCCGTCAGGAGAGTATCTGACCACAGGGTCAGCGCACCATACAACATAACCCGACGGAGGTGCCGGTAAGGGTAATAGTATAGGGCCTGTCCACGTCAGCCCGTTGTTCGTGCTCCTAAAAGCAGCACAGTAAGGTGTCCCAAGGTAGTGCATGAAAGCCACTACGAACGATGGGTTGTTGGGCCTCACCGCTATGCTCGGCTCGTTCTCGTGGTAAGTATCGCTGACACCCACGGGCTGGCTGGAAAGCAGGCCTACATCCAGCTGCTGGGCAGGAGGAACTGTTACAGTCTTGCCGCCGATGCTGAAGGTGGTAACACCCCTCATCGCCTGGATCGTCAGCAACGCGTCGCCGCTAAGCTTGTCCAAGATGCTGTCCACCGGAAAACCTCCCTGAGGCGGTTGCTGCGCCGGCGAGACGGCGAAAGCCTGGATAGCCAAGATGGAGAAAACGACGGCTGCTGAAGAGAGAGTCAACAGCACGGCGAGGGGAAGGCTTGCAGCATCCCACCTTTTCACAAGTTGTGACAACCCCGTACAGCTAATTATGCTTTTCTTTGTCCGGTTAGTTTACGATTAGAATGTCTAGAGGCTGAGGGTGCTGTTCTATAAAACTGAATTAGGGAAGTTGCTTGTGTCCACAATCTGCCTGTAAGCATTATATGCAAGCATCAGCAATAAGCCTGAACGTACCTGAAATGACCGGGTGTTCAAGACTTACGGTGTCGGTTGTCATAGCGATTCTAATCGTTGCGGCGTTTCCCGCTGAACCAGTCAACGGTGCTGACAACTTACGGGTTTTAACTGGAAGGCTTTCAATAGTTTACGGAGACTCGCCAGCCGGGGAGTCGTTTACGCGATATTTTCTCAGTTTGGACGATGCATGGAACATAGTTGAAGTTGTGTTTGAGGAGCCGCCGCCAGAATCTTACGCCAATCAAATCATCGAAGTACGGGGCGTGGTTTTACCCGACTCCAACATCGTGAGGGTCGAAGCCTACTCTCTGGTAGAGATGACACCATCATACGCGCAGCCGCAGGTCGTAGGAACAAGAAGGGTAATCAACATACTTGTCCTCTATTCAGACCATCAAGGACCTATACCTCAGCCGGAACAGTTCTACGACAGCCTGTTTAACGCACCAACTACCTCCCTGAAACATTATTGGCTCGAAGTTTCATACGGCAAGCTAACCGTAGTCGCAGACATCGCTAGAAACATGTGGGTGACCCTGCCACGTGGCAAATCCTACTATGCCCCGTGCGGTTTTCAGAATGTTTGCGCAAGGCTTAGTGACCTACTACAGGATGCCGTAAGTTTGGTTGACCCCTACGTTGACTTCCGTAACTATGATAACATTAACGTAATCGTTGGGAACGATTTGGACTGCTGTGCATGGGGCGGTATGTGGACTTTGACTCTTGACGGCGTGACCAAAACCTACGGAGTGACATGGGACCCTCCTTGGGCCCACAATATTGCCGTCTTCGCACATGAAATGGGACACAGCTTCGGCCTTCCACATTCTGGATGGGTCTACGATCCTTACGACTCGCCATGGGACGTGATGAGTAATTCATATGTGGGAGGAGGCGATGTGTGTGGAACCTACTACTCCATGAACTTGGGAAACACTTGGGAAATCGTGTGTTACATTCCGCAGCAAACGATAGCAATCTACAAAGACCAGCTTGGATGGATAGACCCACAGTACAAAACAACCGTTAACCCAAACCAAGCGGGCGTTTTCACCGTCGAAGCACTCTCAGTCAACCCACCCGCTGGAGCGCTAAAAATGATAAAGATTAACCTACCGAACGCTCCTGCTGGTCATTTCTACACGGTTGAAGTGAGACGCAAGATAGGATACGATACACGGTTGCCCAACGAGGGCGTCATCATCCATAAGTACGAGCAGGGAAGAAATAGGTGTATCAACGGCTGGTGTGGGTCCGGCCCCGCATATCCGATAGACTCGACTCCGGGTGACGGTACCTTACACAATGCACAATGGAGCGTTGGACAGACATTCGAAGACCCATCCTACGGGCTTAGAATAAGAGTGTCCGCCGCTTCCGGAAACACGTTCACCGTAGAAATATCATGGGCGACCACACCTAGCTTGACGGTTCTATATCCTAACGGCGGTGAAACATTCCAAATAGGACAATTAGTAACTATTCAATGGTCCTCAGAAAACCTACTCGGAAACGTCGATATACTTCTATCCCGGGACGGGGGAACGTCTTGGACTGTTCTTTACGGCAACATAGCCAACGACGGCTCAGAGCCTTGGGTCGTTTCGGGGCCGCCGACCAACGGCGCAAAAATAAGGGTCAGGAGCTCAAGCAGTCCCCAAGTTTTTGACGACAGTGACGGCGTTTTCAGCATAGTGTTCACCCTTACGGTTACATCGCCGAACGGCGGCGAAACATGGAACGTCGGGACAACGCAGACGATATCCTGGAGTTCGCAGCCTTATGGTACAGTAAGGATTCTTCTGTCGAGAGACGGCGGTGTGACATGGCAAACTATTGTCGCGTCAACGCCTAACGACGGGTCGCATCCGTGGGTAGTATCAGGCCCTCCCACGACTAATGCGTTGATAAAAATAGTAAGCAACGAAGTCCCGTCCGTGCAGGACACTAGCGACGGACTTTTCACAATTGTTGACACATCCCCTCCGACGGTTAGGGTGCTGGATCCCAACGGAGGAGAGGTTCTGAGAGCAGGGAGAAGGTACACGATTAGATGGATGGCATCGGATCCCGGAGGAATACAGCGTGTTGTAATAAAATATTCCGTAGATGGCGGAGCCAGCTGGCTAACAGTGGCTGAATTATCCGGAAACTCGGGGTTCTTTAGGTGGCTCGTTCCAAGGACCCCTACACAGCAAGCTCTGATAAAGATAACGGTCCACGATACCTCTGGAAACACCGCATCTGACACAAGCGACAGATCCTTCACCATCCGCAGATGAAAGCCCGTATAAAAAAAACGTACAAGCCCTGACGAATAACGCTGCGGTTCCTGTCGGAGACGCAAATCAACTACACGTTTTTCTGTCAGAGTTCTGCCGACACTCAAGCGCATCTAAGAACCAACCTTGATGACTTTTGAGCTTCCTTCGAACACGACCTCGACTCCTTCAAAATTTATACCAAAGTTCGGGAACGATGAAACTCCGCAATAATGCTCCATCACACACACTAGCATCGCAGCTTCAACATCAAAACCACTCATACATCCAACAACTGGAACGGTTTGCTCCTACCCCAACTCAGAGACACTGTAGCTATGGAAGAGTCAGAGCAGAAATAAAGAAACAACCATGTTAGGTAGGCAGAAGTCATCTACCTCCTTGATAGTATCTTTTGGTATGTTCTTTTTATCGCACGGTCCGTTCACATGGTCGGGGTAAATGTCGTGGACCCCAACATACGGCGAAACGGTGAACATCTGAATACCCAAACGGAAAGGACTGCGGCTGCTGAAGAAAGGTTCAAGCAGCACGGCAGGGAGAAGGCTTGCAATGACCCACTTTATTCTAGAGTTGAAAACAAAGAGGTTGTGGAGAAAGAATGTATGCGGGACTGTCGAGTCCACATCCATGGGGGAGGAGAAGAGAACTAGGAGGGGTTTTCTGTCCCTCTTCATCGCTGGCCTTGCAGGCATAGCTGCCATGGCCAGACCAGCTGAATCCCAGACACCTCCACGCACAGTAAACAACCATCTCATACCATCCAGGGACAACCAGTACAACCTGGGGAGTAGGAACAGGAGGTGGAGAAGCATCAGCGCGGGTCCGGAGAGCGTGCAGGTCTGGAACCAACCATCCGACAGCCAGCCATCCATCAAACTCACCACAGAGCAGCTCACAGACCCGAATGGAAACACCGCCACCGTCGGAAGTATTCAGATGGGTGATGGAAACCAGCTCAAAGTCAGCATATCAGGAGGAGCGGCGGGCGATTTTGAAGAAGAGGTGGTGATAAAATCCCTGTTACCCGACAAAGGTACAGGACTCAACATAGTTGCAAGCGGAAACCCATCAGACGCCACCAGTTTAAGATTAGCACCGAGAGGCAATTTTGAGGAATCCTTCAGCTTCTTCATCGGACCAGGAGATGTGCATCCGACAATTCTACACGATGCTAGCAGCCTCAGACCGATAAGAATAGGTTGGTTTGATGGCAGCGGCTGGAAGCCCTTCATCATCTTCAAACACCTCAACGACGGGACCACTCTCATGGACATACAGTCGGACACCTCAGGCAAAGAAAACCTAACTCTAGGAGAATCAGCCAATGATGAGGCTTTCATAAATCAAAGCTATGACCCATCAGCTGGCGGCTCTCCCCGTAATTTCTGGCTGGGTGGCTGGTTCAACCAGAACACCGGTGAATTCACGCCAGGGTTCCGGCTCATGCCGCCGCAATCGGTCGCGGGCCAATATACCGTAGCGCATCTAGGGCACCGACAATCTTTCCAATACGATGAGTGGCTAACCCTCTTCGCAAGACATGAGAACAGCGGAGTGGAATTTGGTATAGACCAGCTTTGGAATAGCAGCATCACGGGAAGCACGCGGGGAATATTCTATCTGGGTGGTTGGTTTGATGCACACACAGGCAACTTTAAACCTGGTATTATACTGACCCATGACGGAGAGTCGAGCACCAGCATATCTACCGAAAACCTGACAATAGTAGCACAGAGCGACAAGATACAGATACAGAACCCATCCATCGAGTCTAGCAGCGGTGGTCCGGCCGGCTATCTCAAGGTCAAGATAGGAAGCGATATAAGACTCATACCACTCTATGCACCAACGTAACCGTGAAGACGAGCTTACGGACATCGATACAACAAAGACGGTCGAAGGCTGAAACGTCAACTACTGCGGTTAAGCTTCGCCAGCTGTTCACTGTTTCAGTAAGCCTTTTCTCTATCTCGGCCAGCTTCGTCTCCAGAACGGCCACTCTGGAAACATACTGGACCTCCGACCTTAACGACGAAATCTCCGACGTTAGACGTTTATCAAGCTCGGAAATCTGAGAAGACAATCGTTTATTGAGCTCGGAGATCTGAGAAAACAGACGTTTATCAATCCCAGACACCTTGGAAGACAGATGTTTATCGAACTCGGCAACCATGGATGTTATACGTTTTTCCATCTCCTCCATCTTTATCATGAACGGCTGTAAAGCGGTTGAAAGCTCCTCCCTAACTATCTCCCTTAGCTCGGGAGCCGGAAGCCTCTTGATAATTTCCCCGCCGGCCTTGGCCAACCCGTCTACTTCACCTTCACACGACGGTAAGAAAGGTTTTAGGCTTTTCACAGGGGAGGGTGGACAAGCTACTTCATCAGCAGAACATAACAAGATTTAATAAGCCAACCCACGAAGAGTCTTGGGAAAGCCTTGGCCGTCCGCATCAAGAAGACTGTCTTCAGGCTGCTGAAGGAGGATGAGGAGTTCCGGTACGCCGTGGCTGGTCTCCTCGGCTTGGAGGAGATACTTAAACGCCTCGACAGACATGAGGCGGAGCTCGTCAAGCTTAGGGAAGACATGATGCTTGGGTTCAAGAGGCATGACGAGGAGCTGGCGAGCTTAAGGGAGGAGACTAGTAGGCTGAGGGAGGAGACCAACAGGCTGAGGGAGGACATGATTGCCGGGTTCAGGAGGCATGACGAGGAGATAGCTAAGCTGAGGGAGGACATGATGCTTGGGTTCAGGAGGCATGACGAGGAGTTCGTCAGGCTTAGGGAGGATATGGCTAGGGGGTTTGAGCTGATGAACCGTCATCTCAACGCTCTGGGCGCTAGGTGGGGGATTATGGCGGAGTCTGCTTTCAGAGAGGGGTTGAGGGGTGTTTTGGAGAGGGAGCTGGGGCTGGTTGTGGAGAGGTGGACGGCTTACGACGAGGATGGATATGTGTACGGGTATCCCAGCGCGGTGGACATAGACGTGGCCGTCAGAGACGGTAAAACAATCCTGGTGGAGGTCAAGTCTCACGTGAGACGCTCCGACGTCAACGAGTTCCGGAGGAAGGCGGAGTTTTACGGCTTGAAGACGGGTAAAACTGCTGAGCGGAAGGTGATTGTCACTCCCTACGTCGAGGAAGAGGCCTTAGAAGCTGCGAAACAGCTGGAGATAGAGGTGTACACGAAGGTTTAGAAAACTGGTTCAACAGCCGGGTTACGAAAGCATTTTAACCCATTAAGGCTTTGTGCTGAACGTTGAAGAACCTTGAGGAGGGGCTGAGGTGGTTTGAGCAGGCTGAGGCAGGCCTGAAGACAGCCCGCGACTGTTTGGAGGACGGCAACTTCGCAACAGCCTTCTTCAGCCAGCAAGCGGCGGAAAAATGCTTGAAAGGTCTGCTCTACTCCAAGGGCTATAGAGCTTTGATAACCCATTCTGTGACGGAGCTAGGCTACACCGCTGAGGAGTTTGAGGAAATGGTTTTCAGAAGAAGCCCATTTATTCAGATGGTAGTTGAGACCGGGAGGATACTTTATAAAACAGAGAGGGGGGCGGGAATTTTAGAAAAGGCTAAACAACTTCTATCACAGTAGGCTCTGAGTACGCAGACCTTCAAACCGTTGTGCGTGAATCTTTGACTTGGTTATCTGTTGGTTGTACGGGATGATGACGAAAAGCCATTAGATGGGGGGAATGGCGGGGAGGGGCTTGAGTTGGTTGGGGGCGTGGTGATGGCGGGTCGAGGCTTTGGATGACGGGAGCTTCTCGAGAGTAAGTTGTGGATGTTGGGTAGCTGGGTTGCGGGGAAGCGTTTAGTTGTTGTGGTGGTTTGTAAATAAAAATGGGGGTTGGTGTGTTAAGCTATGCTAACGGTGATTCAAGCGGTGCTTCTGCTGGCTGTATTCGTGTGATGGTTTGGCTGCCTCCGACTCCCATCGAGACCTCTATCACCCTGATGCTGGCTAGGTTGGCCGTTGTTGCTGGGAACTGGTTTCTCAGGTTCTCCCTTATGACTCTCATGAGCTGTATGTTGTTGAACGTGCCGGCGTTCAAGTCTGTTTTGTTGAGCGGGTTGATGGCTACGACCATCTCGAGGTCTGTTCCTATGAGGTGTCTCGGTATCTGTCCTGTGGGGTCTCGGAGTATCTGGAGCCTTATCTTGTTGACGATTGACTCGTAGGTGTGTATGGCTTGGACTTCTAGGGGTAGCTTGGTCTGGGATGTGCCGTTGCCTATCGGCTGCCTGATTATCAGGGCTCCCTTCCAGAACAGCTGGTTATCTGTTCCAACGCCACCAAGCTGACTCCTCACGAACCTGTTTAAGCTGTCGCAAGACGTGAAGTTTGCTGTCTGACGGTCTAGGATGCCCACGCCAAATGGGAATGTGTTGTTCACTGGTGTTCGTGGATTGGTCAGCACGCCTAAAGGCGTGACTTCTGCGGCGAATTCAACGTATACGTCGACGGTGAAGGGTAGTGTTGGTAGCGTTCTGTCGGTGTTTCTTATTATGATGTTGGTGGCGTATCCGCCCTGCTTGATGGCTGGAACGCTTGTGAGAGGGTCTGTGTTTGGCGCCGACCCCGCTTTGAGGTCTATGGGGGTGAAGCCGCAGACGAGCGGCACTGTGTAGACGTAGTAGCCGCCGTAGCAGACACGCATAGAATCAATAATGATGTCTCCCCTAGTGGTGTCGATGACGTTGGGGTCTTGATTCACCACTTCGTTCAGTTGTACTGTCACAGTGATCTCGCCGGCTGTAAGAAAGTCCTGTGGAATCTGGAAAAACAAGTCTTCAGGAGTCGTAATGGCGGTTTCATCTATGACGCCCAAGAATATGGTCTCGCCTCTTGCGTTCGTCAGGAATATTTCATGAACCTCGTTAGAGGTACCGCCTCCAGCATCAGGGTTTATGTTCGTTATTCTTAGGATGAGCCATGCCTGCCTGCCTGCAAAAACAGAGGGCACCATGATGGTTCCGTTCAAGATGAAAACAGCAAAGTTGACGTCGAGTAAACGGCCGGCTCCGTCATCGTCTTGGTCGAACCGCTGGGCTGTGTCAGGCGGGCAGACCTGCGTTGGTAGGTCCATGGGTTTGAAGAAGGCTTGGGGCTGTGAGACGGCTGCAGTGGTGTAGGGAAAAACGGTCAGCAGTAAGAGCGCTGCGGCCAGCATAGAACCGACGAGAAACTGGGAAAGCCGTGAAGCCAACGACGCTCACCTCGCAGAAACAATAGGAAGCCTCCGCGTTTACGGAGGCACTTCACGGAAGGTTAGGCTCTCGACTACCTGCCAGCTGCTGCCCACGCCGTAGTCAACGTCTATCACCCTGAGGATGACCCTGTCGGCTGCCTGCGGATACTGGTCTCTGATGGCGTTGCGTATGAGGGTGTCTATCTCGACGACCTCGAACCAGTTGTTGCCCAGCTGCGTCTTGTTCAAAGGCCTGAAAGCCACGACGATCTCGAGGTTCCTGCCTATCAGGTTCCTCGGCAAAGTCCTCGACGGGTCCTTCAATATCTGGAACCATATCTTGTTGCTGCTCGACTCGTAGCTGTACACAACGTCTATGTCAAGCGGGAACAGAGTCGTGTCAACGCCGTCGCCCTTCGTCTGGTTCCAGATGTTGAAGCCCTTCCAAAAGAGGATAGAACCAGGCACCAGCGGACGATCAGGATCCTCTATCAGGGTTCCTAATTCATCCCAGATAATGGCTGTTTTGTTAACCCGGAACAACGGGTCTGTTGGTTGAGGGGTCAGCGAGCCGTATGCGTTGATCGTCGAGCACGACACCGCCAGCGTGCCGTTTCTCGGGAAAGCCAAGTACCTCGAGCTTGGTGTTAAGCTTTGGAGCTCGAAGGTCATGTTTATCACCCGTTTGACAGGCCTACCCACAAAGGTTCCGTTGGGAAGCGTGTACCCAGCGTATTCGACGAAGAAGTTCCAAGTTATCCTGTCTGTCCCTAGCTGCTGGTCGCTGTTGCTGAGGAAGAAGTTGGTGGCGTAGTCGCCTTGCTTAAGGTCTGGGACGAACACGCTAGGCTCGCCGGCTAGACCACCAACAATTAACGGATCCGTTGGTTCTTGAATGTTTGTAGCTATGTCGTATGGTATGAATCCGCAGACCTCGGGAGCGTTAAACACGAACACAGCCGGGTCCATGCCCACTGGGCTCAGAGGAAGCTGTCCAGCCGAAGCAAACGGAGCAAGCAGAGTCGGCAGCAGAAACAGCATCAAAACAGCGGTTGAAACTGTTGCGATAGTCAGAAGCGAGAGCCGGTTTTCTGACGCATAAGTTCTTCCTATCATCGTTTTCTCCCTACTTTTCTATTATTAAAGGGTTTTCACACAGCCTCGAGTGTCAAAAAGTCTAAAACATTAGACAAGCATAGAATTCGTCCAAGCCGCTGGAGAGGAGAGGCTTTCACGACAAACATAAAGCTTAAAACAGCGCCAGCCATCCGTCGAGCGTGATCAAGGCCGTCGCAGCCATCCTAACCGCCATAACCCTGTTGGCCACGGCCAGCGCCCAAAACCCCCTAACACCCCCAACACTAATCCTGTCAACCGACAGGCAGATATACCGCCAGGGCGAGCAAGTCATCATAACAGTTGAGGCGCTAGACGACGAGCTAAAGCCATCACCCAACACACGCATAATCCTAACCGTGACAGACCCACAGCAGCAGACGATACTCGACATAGGCCTCCGAACCAACGCCAACGGCACAGCAGCATACACCATGGAGCTGGAAGCCAACGCCCCCGAAGGCGAATACCTGATCGAGGCCATCGACGAGCAGAACATCCACCGACCCGCAGCCATCTACTTCCTAGTCTGCAACGCATGCAAACGACCCGAAACACTCAAAACAATAACACTCGTAAACACAACGACCACAACCCTGCCGACCACGACAACCACAACCCTACGCACCACCCAGACAACAACCACCACCGAACTAATCCTCACAAGCGACCTACTTCTATCGTCAATATTCGTCGTCATAGTAGCGATATTCGCCTTCCAAATAATAGCATCACGGAGAATATTCACTCAGCGGGCCTAAAACGCCTCATGGCAACAAGGGACACCGCAGCCAAAACAGCGACCATGCCCAAACCAACATAGAAAACATACGACCCAACGCTCTCAACACCCCTCGTGACAGTCACCGACACCACCGTCCCGTTCAAAACAGAATAGAAAGTAGACACAACAGTCACAACCCGGCCGCCTCCCACAGTCGTGAAAACGGTCTCAAGCCTAGTTATATCACGGGTTAACGTAGTCGTCACGACATTAGTCCGTAGGATGGTTGTGTAGAAAGTGGTGGTCGAAACCGTCGGCAGAAAGACACAGCCAGTACAAACCTCGAAATAAAACACAGCAGGCTCGTAGTTCCCCTGCACGTCAGACACCAAGACCTGATACTGTCCCTCCACAGCGGAGCCCGAAAGCCTAAAACTCTTCACAAACCTGCCGTCGTTCCCAGTGGCAGCCTCGTCGGAGAAAACCAATTCACCATCGGGGTTCAGCACGTCGATGGAGACCGTCGTCTGAGGAACAGGCCTACCGTCTTCGTCCAAAACAATACCGAAAATCGTCACGTCCGCAGGCTTTCCGTAAACCATCCTGTCGGAGAAAGCGAAGACGCCCGGAGGCTCAACCGACAGAACAGAAGCAAAACCAGCCAGCACAAACAACACGAAAAACAGACACGCCACCCATCTCCTCACGACTTCTTCACCCGATACCGCCTGACGATGAGAAGCGTCACCGTATAGCCGGCGAAAGCCAACACAGCCAAACCCGGAACATAAGCATAAGGATTAACCTCCAGAGTCGCAGTCAAGGTAACAGACCTAGTCAACCTCGTCGTCACCGTGTCGAACACAGTCGCCGTGGTGGTCAACATACCCGCCGTCACCGTCTGAACCACGCTAACCGTAGAAGTAACAGGAATGTACTCGGTCTCCGTAACCGTCACAACAGACGGCGGGTTGTGAGTAGCCTCATCATACTGCATACAAATTCTGCAGACAAGTATGTTTATCGTAGACGAAGGTGTGGGAATGATGTCGACCAGCGCCACAGCCTCAACCTTATAATAGCCCTCGGAAAAATCACCACTCAACACGGC
>JAVYLK010000031.1:0-16517 GCA_038740895.1 Candidatus Caldarchaeum sp. | reverse complement strand
AAACCCTGCAGGACAGTCATCCCCCTAGAAACCGGAACTGTGTACGTCTGGAAGTTTCTACGTCCATCTCCTTCCGGGTTGAACCGGAAAACCTTGAATTTAGCTTCCTTCAACAACACCGCCTCCTCAAAGTTGATGCGCTATCAAGATTGTTCTCGTCCCGTAAACCACCAACGCAGCAGCCACGACGAACACCATGATGTTCACAGCCGTTGTATAGGTCTTTCCTTGATAAAGCTCCTGTAGAATTACCCGCAGGCCGTTGAAGCCGTGGAAGGCCACGAGAACCAGCAGGGCCTCCAGAGAAGATGCCAGCAAGACGTTCCTGTACACGTTGAGAACTGCAAAGGGATGGTTGTCGAACTCCATGCTCAGATGGTACGGGCTCAGCAGGAATACTGTAGCCAGATGTACTCCTCCCGCTATGATTATTCCGAGGCCCGTGATGTAATGGAGGAGCATTATGGTTTTTTCCTTCATAGCTGAAGCACCTTGAAGAAAACGTCGACAGCGTAGACCATGGCTGCGACGGCTAGGATAACGCTCAGCCAGAAGAGAACTCTCTGCGGCCTCGACATCGACGCAGCTCTGTACGGGTACTCGGGCCGGCCGGGCTTGCCCAAAGTTATCCCGAAATGAGCCAGGAATAGCCTAACTCCGTTGACCGTGTGGAAGAAGATCATGAACGCCAACACAGCAAGCCCTGCGTCGAACAACGGGTTGGCGAGAAACGTCTTCGTCTCGTTCCAGACCCTCTCAGCGAACTCGTAGGGTGGGACGCTCCACACAGCCGCTCCCCCGACTACGTTGCCCGTCTCGACCACGTGAGCCACAAAGTAAAGAGTTATCGCCACGCCTGAAACACGTTGCAGCGTGTAGCTCCACCGCTCCACCCCGTAGCGTAGGGGGAGGAGCCATGTCTTCAGGGCGTTGACAAGCAAGCTCATGGCTAGTACTTCCTCTCAGTCGGCATGTACTCTGTTATGGTTGGACTAATATACTCAACTCTAGGACCGTCCTCCGAATAGTAAGCCAGAGTATGCTTGAGAAAGTTTACGTCATCCCTCTTCGGATAATCTACTCGAGCATGCGCTCCACGTGATTCTCTCCGGTTGAGGGCGGAGACGAGTATTACCTCGGATACCTCCAGCATCATCTCAATCTCCAGAACGTTCATCAGGTTGGTGTTGTAGTACCTGCTGCTGTCGACGACCCCTCTAAACATACGCTGCTTCAGGCTTCTCAGGGCTGCGAGGCCTTCGAGCATGGTTTTCTCATCACGGTATATGTGGCATGTTCTCTCCATGGCCGACTGAAGCTCGTTCCTTATGTCGTATGGGTTTTCACGCGGAGCCTTGCCCAGCAACTCGTCGTAGACGTGCTTACTCACCCGCTCGACTTCAGCCTTCGAGACCGGGCCGATGTTGTGTTTCTCAGCCACATACTCAGCAGCAGCCCTGCCAGCTATGGCTCCCCACACCAAGCACTCAGTCGTAGAGTTCGAGCCAAGCCTGTTGGCGCCGTTTATGGAAACGCAGGCCGCCTCCCCCGCAGCCCACAAACCCTTGACGGCAGTAGCTCCATCTAGGTTGGTGTCCACCCCACCCATGTAGTAGTGCGCCGCCGGCCTCACCGGAATCGGTTCGTTGACCGGGTCTATGCCTGCAAGCCTCATGCATATTTCCCTTATCCCAGCCAGCCGTGTCTTGACCTTCTCCTCACCGACCTCACGGAGGTCGAGATAGAGATGCGTCATCCCGTCTGGGCCCTCAACTCCACGGCCCTCAGCCATCTCCGTGTACATGGCTCTAGAAATTATATCGCGTGGCGCAAGCTCCATCTTCTCGGGCGCATACCTCTTCATGAACCGCTCTCCCTTAGCGTTGAGCAGTATTCCACCCTCTCCACGAGAGGCTTCGGTGATCAGTATGCCTGAGGGGACGAGCGCCGTGGGATGGAACTGCACAAACTCCATGTCTTTCAAGGGGGCTCCAGCACGGTAGGTGATGTAGAGCCCGTCGGGTGTCGAGGAGTAGCCGTAGGTTGCGAAGGTGTAGAGACGCCCAGCCCCGCCCGTGGCTATGATGCCCGCCTTAGCCTCGACCGTGTGAAGCTTGCCGGTCTTCAGCTCGAGAGCCACCAACCCCTTAAACTTACCAGCTTCAACGAGAAGCGAGACCACAGCCCACTCCGGAAAGAACTGAATGTTGTCATGTTTCAAAGCCGTGTCGTACAGAGTGCTCATCTCGAAAAACCCCACCTTGTCCTCGGCGAAACAAGCCCTTGGATAGCTCTGGCCTCCGAAAGACCTCTGAGCAATCTTCCCGTCAGGCCGTCTAGACCAAGGCATGCCCCATCTATCAAGCTGAAGAATCTCCTCAGGAGCCTTCCTTACAAACAGCTCCACAGCATCTTGGTCCGCTAGAAAGTCCGACCCCTTCACAGTATCGTAAACATGCGACTGGAACGAATCACCTTCTTCAGGATAGAGAACAGCCGCCGTACCGCCCTCAGCCGAGACAGAATGTGAACGCATTACCTGAGTCTTTGTGAAGACTCCAACAGCCAGCTTGTTCCTGCTCGTCCTGCTGGCCTCGATGGCTGCACGCAGCCCCGCAAGCCCGGAGCCGACAACAGCGACATCGACGCTAACATCGGCAACCATTTCATCTAAAACTTCTCCGTCCATAATTTAATGCTATTTTTCTTTCTTACTCCTCTTGACACGTGTAAGAACTATGCGTCCCTTCCTAGGTAGGACAACCATCTTCAACCTCTCGCCTTCGCGGAAGACGAACTGGCTGTCCGAGCTTATCTTGGAGGGCACGTGGATGTAGAAATAGGTTTTACCGCTCAGATGTCGCTTCTTCCTCAGAAAAACCGTCGCAACCAACGGCATCTAGTCCTATATGTGAGTGTTCAGTATCATATATATGGATATCACAACCCGATCCCCGTAATTCCTAAAATACACGGCTTCCCCCCTAAGCCCGGAGTGCAGGCCGTTCTACAACAAACCATCTGCAGCCTCTGCAGAGACGGTAGAGCTGTCTACGCAAGAGTGTATTCAGGCGAGAAGCTCTGCCGAAAATGTTTCATCAAAACTTTCGAGAAAAGAGTTCTCCGGACAATAGCGAGATACAGGCTTCTGAGGAGAGACGACCGAATAGCTGTGGCTGTTTCAGGAGGAAAGGACAGCCTATCTCTCCTACAAGTGATGAAGAAGATAGAGTCGAGCTTTCCAACGGCCCAGGTCTTCGCAGTGACGGTTGACGAGGGGATAGAGGGCTACAGGGATGAAGCTCTCACGTTGGTCGAGCAGGCTGCCGTCAAGCTGGGCGTATCGCTGGTCAAGACATCCTTCAAGGAGGTTTACGGCGTGTCGTTGTCCGAGATGCTGTCCAGCACGGCTTTCCAGAGAAGCGGTCTGGCGGCGTGCAGCATTTGCGGGCCTCTCCGCAGGAAAGCAATCAACGTTGCGGCTAAGAAGGCCGGAGCCACGGTCGTAGCCACAGCCCATACCTTGGATGACATAGTCCAGACATACATGCTGAAGGCTTTGAGAGGAGAGCTCGGAAGCTCCGAGGTCGGCCTCCGCTCCGACGGCCCCGCCCTGCCCAGAGTGGCGCCGTTCCGACTAACTCCGGAGAGGGAGGTGGTCTTCTACGCCTACTTGACCGGCGTACCTTTCCAGTCAATCGTGTGCCCTAACGCATCCAACAGCATGCGGAGCTCCGTCAGAAAATTCCTCACAGAGTTCGAGGAGAAACATCCCGGCTCGTTGTTCGCAGCGCTCAAGAGCTTCGAACGAGCGCATGCAACAGAAGGCAAAAACCTCCAGCTCTGCAAAGTCTGCGGAGAGCCAACGAGCCGTGAAACATGCCGAGTCTGCGAACTCCTAAAAACTATACAACCTACGCCGTGATCAGACGCCATCCCTAAGAACGCCTCTAGTTGAAGATTATATGGTAAAGGCTGGGCGTGGGTTCCGTGGCATTCTTGGCTGACACCCAGCTATTTTACGCAGCTCTACCTCAAGCGGTGGCTGGTCTTCCCAAAACTCATTAGCCGCTGGAGTTGTTTAAACAACTATCTAGAGTATGTTAATCCGCCGTCGCTGAATTTCACGAACAAAACACGGAGATGGCTACCATGCTTGAAGCATGCGTATCGTCCAGATACATGCTACGAGGCTATTAAGGCTGCTGTGTTGAAGCTGGTGAGCGTGCCGACAGCGACACGGAAGTGTTGATTGTGGCTGAGCCGAGTCTCTGGATAAGAAACCGAGTTGAGGATGGAGGTTGATGAGCTCAGGCCTTTCCAGATCTGTGTAGTGCCGCCGGATTTGTTCGAAGACCTGCATATAGCGGTACTTCGGTCTAGACCTAGTAGGGTTCTTTGTGTCATATTTGGAAGAAGCCGAAGAAGCTGTAGGTCATGGCGATGTTTGATATGAGCAGGGTAATGCAGAGGACGGCGGCTGAGTTGGCTAGTGCGAAGACTCTCTTGGGATCTTTGACGTATTTCTCCAGCATGGCTTTCAGAACTATGCTTCCGTCGAGCATGTATATGGGGAGCATGTTGAAGACCGCCACGCCTATAGATACAAGCTGCAGCCAGAAAAGAGTTCGGTAGAAGATGTAGGCTGAAGCGGGCGGTATTCCCTGAAGCCTCGGCTGGAGGTAGGTGTCCACCTGCGACACCCCGAGTCCTCTTATCACTGAACCCAGCGGAAGCTCCCTACCCCTCACCTCCGGGTTTGTCTCAAACATGTATTCTCTCTCCAGCGTCCTCACCCTCAGGACATCCTGGAGGGTTATGATTGACGCTCGGGCCGTGAGGCTGTTTACGGGAACGTCGTCGATGCTTACCAAAACCTCGTTGACGCCTATTCTTGAACCCTCTTCAACCTGAACAGCAATCAGACCAGCTTCCTGCGGCACAAAAAACGAGAACAACGCCAAAACAGCCAGAAGACCGACGACCAGGTTGGCGAAGGAGCCGACTGCTGCCACACGTATCCTGACTCCGGGCGCAGAGGACTTGAAGGCCTGCTCATCAGGCTCGACGAACCCGCCGGGCACCACGAAGATGAAGAAGACGCCGGCGGACCTGACGGGAAGCCCTTCACGTCTGGCGATTATGCCGTGCAGGCCTTCGTGAGTTATCAGGACGATGGCGAAGGCCATGAAGAGGTACGGAAGGTTTTCAAGCCTGATCGTTACGCCTATGATTAACGGGATCACTATGTTCTGCCCACCGACCTGCTCGGGTCTGAAGAGATAGGTTGAGAGGTTTGTGCTGAGGATGTAGATGGCGAAAGCCATAAGGCCGAAGCCTGTTGCTACGGCCGCACGTGAAACAGCATCCCAGAGACGGGGTGATTTCTCCGTGATGATGTCCAGAGGCCTAGCTATCCGACGACTCCGGATGATGAGCAGAAGGGGGTAGAGTGAGACGGAAAGCTTCTCGTTAGATGAACTAGGTTCGTCACCGGCCGCAGGCTTCCTCCTGACAACCGAGTGTATGAGGTACGCCGCCACCCAAACCACTGCAAGGGCGGCGATTGCGTTAACTAGCTCCACTGTGTTGTTGTTTCCAGGCTTCCATATATATACTTGTGCGTGTAAGAGGTCTGAGAAGATAAAGATAAAGCCGGCATTTAGGCTTAAAAGCTGACTTGGAGGACCGTAGCCCACCAAGGACGGGTGTAAAGCTCGTATCTTACGTCGGCCTTTACGTAATCGCCTCAGCCTTCGTCCAGTGGCTTCTCTCTTCTTTCCTGCCGGCCTTCGGCCTCAACCTAGCCGACTACCTTGTATACGCCCAGATACTCTTGGCTCTTGCCTTCGGCTACTTGATAGTCAGCTCCTTGAGCGAGCTGTTTTACTGGACTACTAAGATCAAGTACGGCCGTCCCACGGGAATGGCGGTTAGAAACCTCGTAAGAATTGTGGGGCTTGGAGCTCTCGCCGCATCGATAGCTGGTGGAGCGGCAGGCGGGGGAGCGGGCGTGGCTTTGGGAGGATTCATAGGAATAGTCATAGGCTTTGCTTCGCAGCAGGTGTTGGGTCAGGCGGTCTCGGGCCTGTTTCTGCTTATTTCGAGGCCTTTCAAGGTGGGCGACCAAGTTGTGCTGGGCGGCGACGAAGGAGTAGTGGAGGACGTGTCCACTTTGTTCACCGTAGTGCGGAAAAACGATGGGACGAAGGTCCTCATCCCCAACAACACTATAATCGGAGGCAAAATCTACATTAAATCCGGACAGCAGCAGTAAAACCAAGCTTGCCCCATTACGTCCGCTGCGTGGAGGAGGAGACGTGGCTCACCGAGTCGAGGCCCATCACCACGTGGAGAGCTTTGGAGCAGCTTGCTAAACAGCTTCTGACTAACAACAGCCTTGTAAGGCTTCCCGTGAAGATGAAGGTTTACTCACGGGACGAGGTTAAGGCGTGGACAGACTTCTTTTTCAAGGTGAGAGACTACAAGCCTGCGGTAAAGCTTGATCTGTCGAAGTTCTACGTCGGGCCCGGCGTGATGGATTTTGAAAGGCTTGCGGCTGAAATGGGTGTCGGGAGTGGGGAGGCCGCCGTGTACGTGAAGACGCTTGACAAGCCTTTGATGATGGCTGCGGCTGAGGAGATGCTGCAGGCCGTTATGCACAGCCACAAGTTCACTCACTACGTAGAGCTTGTCAAGGGAAGGGTTTAGATGGACTGTGCGAATAATAGTTAGGTTGTTCACAACTTAAATGGTCGTTGGTTGACGTAGCGGCATGGAGCCCATCCGCATACAGCTCAGCAGAATATTCACCGACCTGTATGAAGAAGACCGTGATGGTTATCCAGTCTTCGGCACGTTCATCAACGGAGCCTGGTCAATCTCCCCAGAACACCCCACGTTCAACGTTTACTCCCCCATAGACGGGTCTGTTTTGGCTAGAGTTCAGAAATGCGACGTGGCTGAAGCGGGCAGAGCTGTTTCATCAGCTAGGGATAGCCAGCATAAGATAAGGTCTCTCGCAGCCATCGACAGGATCGAGATAATGAACGAAGCTTCTAGGATAATCAAGCAGCATGCGGAAGAATTCGCCAAAGTCATCACGTACGAGATGGGGAGGCCTATAGCTGACTCCCCGGGTGAGGTTAACGCTCTCGTGGAGAGGCTGAGGCTCAGCATGGAGGACGCCCGCATGATAAGCGGCGAATACATTCCCGGCGACTGGTCGCCTGACACCGTTGGAAAAATAGCCATAGTTTTGAGGGAGCCTGTTGGGGTTGTTGGAGCGATAGGCCCGTTCAACTACCCTTTGTTCATACCTGCGGCTAAAGTAATCCCCGCACTGTTAGGAGCCAACTCAGTCGTGGCGAAGCCTTCCAGCAGCACACCCCTCTCCTTAATGATGCTGGCCAGGGTACTGCAGCTTGCGGGTTTGCCTGACGGAGTTCTCAACGTCTTATGCGGTCCGGGAGAGCTTGGCAGAGCCATAGCAAGCCATCCAGACGTCGGAATGGTGTCCTTTACAGGAAGCACAGAGGTCGGAAAAGACGTGGCGAAGAACGCCGTCAACAAGCGACTACACCTAGAGCTTGGCGGCAAAGGCTACGCTCTCGTCTTGAGCGACGCAGACCTAGAGCTGGCTGCGAAAAAATGCGTCGAGGGAGCGTTGAAAAACGCAGGACAGCGCTGCGACGCCGTGAGCATGGTCTTGGTGGATAAATCGGTTGCGGAACAGTTCACCGACCTAGTGCTGCGGTTTGTTGAGGAGTGGAGGCTGGGCGACCCACGAGACCCGTCTACGAGGCTTGGCCCTCTTGTTAACGAGCAGGCCGTCAAGCGGGTGAACTCCATGGTCATGGACGCTGTTGAGAAAGGCGCTGAGCTGAAGTTCGGCGGGTCCTTCCACTCAGCATACCATCAGCCGACCGTGCTAATCCACGTTCCCGAGAACGCCGTCATCGTCTGGGAGGAAACCTTCGGCCCGGTAATCCCGATAATGGAGGTAGAGAACGACAGCCACGCACTATCTATCGCCATGAGGTCCAAGTACGGATTGGACGCAGCCGTCTTCACGAACGACTTCTACCGGATGTGGAGAGTAGTCAAAGCTCTGAGGGTGGGAGAGGTGACGATAAACGACTTCCCACGGCACGGAGTTGGTTTCTTCCCGTTCGGGGGAGTGAAGGAGTCGGGCATAGGCAGGGAGGGGATAGGGTACTCGATAGAGGAGATGATGGTTTTGAAGACTGTTGTGTTCAACCTCGAGCCAGCTGGTCTGGGTAAGCTTAGACGGCCTAAGATAGACTGAAACCCGAGCCGTTAACGACCGCTGAACACAGTCGTTAAATCAACCAGCAAAATTACCCCGTTCTCCGACGGAAAAGCAGAGCCACGGCCCAGCTCCTCTATCACGTCCTCCACACGTGCAGTAAGCTCGTCAAAGTCCATCCTCTCAACAGGAACTATTACCACGGCGAACCTAGGCTCCTTACTTATCTCCTTAAGGTCGGCCTCGGTTATCGGGAAAACAATCCAAGTGACACGACGAATTTCATGCATGGGCACGGCTATGACCCACAGGTCGTAGTCCTCGCTGACTAACGGAGTAAGGAGAATGAAGGAGGCTGACCCCCTGAACCCGCTCCACAGCTGCTGGAAATACGTGTCTTGGACGCCGACCAGCAGGACGTTCTTGCCTGGAAGCGTCTTGACCTCCTCAGGGTCTATCTCGCCGAGGGCTGTAATAGTCCCGGGAAGAACTCGGTTCTCGTATCCCGAGTAGGTTTTGAAGACATGCTGGTAGGATTCTATTTTGGCGAGCGACTCCAGCAGCTGTTTCTCCTCCGACGTCTTCAACTAATCATCTCCGGGTCTCACCGTTCTTCCCCAGCCCGTACTCGTTGTGTATGGTTTTGACGGCCTCCACTCCGTCTGATTCCTTGACCACGAAGCTGATGTTTAACTCCGAACTTCCCTGGGCAATCATCCTGATGTTTATACCCTTAGAGGCCACGGCTCCGAAGACACGGCTCGCAACGCCTGGAGTCCCCTTCATCCCCTCTCCCACCACAGCCACAACCACCACATCCTCCTCAGGCTCGACAGAGGCCACGATCCTAGTCCCGAGAAGGGCCTTCTCTATCGAGGTAACTGCTTTGTTGAGATGGCTCCGCCTAATGATAAACGATATGCTGGATTCCGAGATGCTCTGAGAAATCATCATGACGCTAACACCAGCTTTGTAGAGGGTGTCGAGTATCCGGGCTGCTGTGCCCGGTTCCCCCACCATGCTTGGGCCCTTGACGGTTAGCATCGCCGTGTTGTTGACCAGCAGAACGGCTTTAACAGGCTTGCTTGACTTCTCCGAGACGTCAGTTATCAAGGTGCCTTCAGCATCGGGGTTGAAAGTGTTCTTTATCTTAACTGGTATTTTGGCCAGCATCGCAGGCTCCAAAGCTCTCGGATGAAGACCTTTGGCGCCGAACAAAGCCATCTCGATGGCCTCGTTGTAGGAGATCGTCTTCAAAACCTTGCTGTCGGGAACAATCCTGGGGTTAGCAGTCATCAACCCGTCGACATCGGTCCAAAGCCAAACCTCGTCCGCTGGAAGACTGCTGGCAAGAATCGTAGCCGTGAAGTCTGACCCTCCCCTGCCCAAAGTAGTCGTCACACCCTCCTCGTTAGTAGCTATGAACCCTGTCACAACAGGTGTAATTCCTTCGTCAAGCATCCTTCCCACCCTCCTCTTAACGTTGAGCCTCGTCACCTCCGTCAAAGGCGTTGCTTCACCGAAATTAGAATCCGTGACTATACCCGCCTCGCCCCCGTCCAGGTACTGTGCTTTAAGGCCGGCCGAGTTTAGGGCTCCGGCCACAACGAGCGTCGAAAGCCTCTCCCCGAAGGAGAGAACATAGTCCGTGCTACGAGGCGTCACCTCACGCAGGTAAAGTATTCCGAGCGTAGCTCTCCTCAGCTCCCGAAGCCACTGCTTCAGAGTTTCACCGGTCTCCTCCCTCACCCTGTCGTCCGCAACAGCAGCCAGAAGGTTTAGATGATGCTGCTCAAGCTGGGAGAGCCTCCGCTCAACATCCTCCGAACGACCTCGACGCGCCGTCTCGACAAGCCCCAGCAAGTCATCCGTAGTGTCGCCGGAAGCTGAGCAAACAACTACTATCTCGTGCTCTGGCGCGTGGCCAGCGACTATCGACGCGGCTTTCTTTATCAGATCAGCTGAGGCAAGGGATGAGCCTCCGAACTTCATCACTATCTTCAAGCCTTCTCACCGGCCTCCGTTCTCAGGATCTTAATCGAAACAAGGTCCCTGACGATCGCTGTGGCTGTTTCGACCCCTCCAGCACCCTTGCCCGATATGACGTGGCTGCCTGAGAAAGCTGTCTTGAAACGCACAGCGTTCATGGCTAGCTTGACGGCTAACGGGTCTCTGGCGTCAAGCGTCCTAGGACCTACCTCCAGCTTACCGCCGCCGGCTACGGCCACAAGCCTCACCACCTTTCCCGCCGACCGGGCTCTATTTACCTCTTCCACAGAAACCCCGTCAACACCCTCAACCCTAACGTCGTGGACAGTAGCCCTCATCCCGAGAACCTCGTTGGCTAGGATGGTGATTTTACAGGCTGTGTCGAGGCCTTTCACGTCAAGCGTAGGGTCCGTCTCAGCATAGCCCAGCCTCTGAGCCTCGGCCAGTGCTTGGTGAAAGTCAAGCCCTTCCTCCTCCATGCGTGTGAGGATGTAGTTGGTTGTACCGTTGAGTATCCCTTCGATGGCGTCGATTCTGTCGGCTCTGCCACACTCTCTCGCAAAAGCCAGCACCGGCATTCCTCCTCCGACGGTTCCGCTGAACTTCAAGTAAACACCCCGGTGAGACGCGCTCTCCTTCAAAGCAGGCATGTAAAGAGCCAGCGCCCCCTTACTCACCGTGACCACGTCCATCCTGTTCAAGACAGCGGCTCTAATCAAGCTGTAGCCGGGCTCTCCGTCAACGATGTTCGTCGGCGTCGCATCAACCAACACATCCACCTCAGCCTCCTCAAAAGCATCCAGCATGCTGCTGAAGAAAACCGAGCCTGCCAGCGACCGTAATCCGGCCCTCCGCTTGGCTTCAAGAAGCTCGTCGGGATTGATTCCAGAGGGGTTGTAGACAACTCCAGACCGGTCGGCTGCAAGCACCAGACGTAGACCTAGGCCATAGCGGCTTACGAGCTCGCTCCGGTTCCTCGAGATAAGCTCTAAAAAGCTCTGGCCTACCACGCCGAGACCAGCTAAAGCCACCCTCAAGCCACCGGCCTTCATCTAAGGAGGTTAAAATACTTCAGGGAACGCTTTCTATACGTGGAGACTTCCTTCCTCAGACGCATGCTTGAAGTAAAAAAGCTGTCAACTGCCGCCGCATCGGCTTTCGCCGTAGTCTACGTCCTCGCCGTAGGCATCATCTTCCCCCTCCCCTACGACCTCCCACCAACGTTCCCAACCCCTTCAGCCGACATAGTGTTCGACGGCCCACTAGGCCAAGCTCCATGGATCAAAGTATACCTCAACAGCCGGTGGGTTTTTTCGGTAAACCCAGAAGCTCTCACAACGTTAGTTGTCTTGACAGCACTCGTCTGGCTGAACACGGCGGCATTAACCTACTTAAACAGACACGCTGCATGCAGGCCGGCGAAAAACATTCATCTGTCATGGATGGCTGTCGTCCCTGCTCTGTTTTCCTTCTTCTCCTGCTGCGGAACCGGAGTGGTCTTCGGCATCCTCCTAGCTTCCGGCGCCAGCCTCTCGATGCTGGCCTTCCTCCAAGATTACGGAAGACTGTTCACGGCTCTTTCAGCCTTCACGCTGACGACTAACCTCTACATGCTATACAGAAAAACTTTGCTCATCAAAACCAGCAGGGTGGAGGCTTCTGGTCTAGAGCTTTCTCAACTGGTCGATGAGTAGAAACAGACCTATGGCTGCGATGACCAATCCTGCTAGGCTGGCTACTGCTAGTGAGAAACCCATCAAAGGCCACGAAACTACGGCCCATGGAAAACTGCCCATCAGAGCTAAGCCGACTATGAACAACACGAGCCCCACTATTACGGGGCCGGTTTTTGACATGTCGAGCGAAGGCGACACGTACGACACTCCTCCTTTTCTAGGGACTAGTAAAGCTGCAAAAGTGTAGATTACTGTCATCGGAGTGGGTGCAAGCAGTAATAGGATGACTCCGACAAGCCTAAGAATATTAGGGTCGACGTTAAGATACTCTCCCAACCCGCCGAAAACACCCGCCAAAACCCGGTTACGGTCAGACCTCTCCAAAACCTTGACGGCCATGCTTGACCAAAGATACGCAGCCGACAATAAAACCATTAACCTACATGCAGAAACCCGTTTTCGCCGGCAGGCAGGACCATGGGTTATAGGTTTCCGCCGCAGCTGTCTGATAAAAGACGGTCGGCTTTAGTGAGTTCTTTAACCCTTCGGTAGTACCATTCCGCCTCTTTCTCGTCAACCAGATGTATTTCGAAGGGATGGTAGAGCGGTAGGCCCGCCTCCTCCTCTATCCTAAGCTTCAGCTTCGCTCTTTCGAGGTTGCTAGCAGGAGTATGCTGGGAGACTACCAAGATGTCGACATCGCTTCCGCCGACAGCCTCGCCCTTCACCACGCTGCCGAAAACATAGAGCTTCGCGTCGGGCAAAACCTTGGAAACAGCCTTGGCAATCTCTGCGACGTATTTCCTCCACTGTCTAACCATGTTGGCCCTCTGGAGGAGCTCGTCAAAGTACCATTCCAAACCGAAGCACCTCCTTGGCAGCGTTGACCAACAGCCTTGCATCCTCCTCGCTGTAGCGTCTCGGCAAATAGCGTGAGGCTATGTACGCATCCTCCATCAAACGAATAATATCCGACCTTTTCTCCAAAAGAACCGCCAGCTGTTGGCGGTTAGGGATCTTTCTAATCTGTTGGATTAGGAAGGAGATTGAATGAGTTCTTGGAAAGTCCCCCAGCTCCTCCAGCAGGATGGATTTTAGGTAAAGCTGGAGAGACTGTTCAGCCAAGAAGGATGCTATGTCGTAGTCTCCTTCGGCTAGGCTGTCCTCAGCTCTGGCCAGAAAAGACTTGGCCCTCCTTCTCAGCAGCGCGACCTCTTCAGCATGCGGCACGTTGTAATGGTGTTCTTTTCCGATTTAAGCCTATGGAACCATCCATACGGATATTTTTCCGTCTGTTTTTGCGTATATTTTTAGAGGCTCTGTCTTCACGCCTCCCATTCCGGGCGAGCCAGCAGGCATTCCCGGGACGGCTATGCCGTCTAACGTTGGTTTTTCTGAAAGGAGCCTTGCGATTGCTTCGACCGGTACATGGCCCTCGACAAAGTAGGGCCCTGCTCGAGCTGTGTGGCAGCTGTAAAGCTCTTTTGGAACACCCAGCTTCTTTCTCATGTTCTCCAGACCTGCGGCGTCGACTGCAACGATGCGGAAGACAGCACCCCTGCTCCTGAGATAGGCTTCGTAGTCTTTGCAGCAGGGGCATTCCTCGGTTCTGTAGATTGTCAGCTCTACGCCCGCACCTGCGGTGGATGTGTTTCCAGCCGTTGTCCAAGCCTGCAGCAGGTACGTTGTTGAGACGACCGCTATGGCCAGCAGCGCCAGCGGAACAATCTTCCTCATCATCCCACCATCTCGTTACTGTGGCTTCCACGTCAGCGCGAGTATTCCGCCTACCAACGCTAGGAGAGCACCTATGATGAAGCCTCCCATCCCGAAGATGCTGATTATCGAGAAGGCTAGTATGAGCGCTCCCCATGTTTGGGCTTGGTTTGGACGGCTTTGAAGCATCAAGGCGCTGGCTATGACGGCTATTCCCGAGAAGAGACCTGTGAGCGAGAGGGCTGACCATGCCCAGGGCATCCACCACCCCATCATCATCCACGGGCCCATCATACCACGCCAGCCTCCCCAGTAAGCCATACCACCCCACATCATCCACGCGGTCAAGCCAAACACCCCTCCAGCCAGTATGAGCACGCCTCCGGCCAAGGAGAGGATGAAAGCTGCCGTCGGTTTTTCCGCCGCCGTCAACCCACTACTCCTCCATCTCTATCTCCTGTACGAACTGGCCGTGCCAGCTGTGGTACCAGACCTGGCCGTTGAACCCGTTTACGCTGAGCATCCCGTGAACTCTTCCGCCGAGCTTGTAGTCCATGGTGTAGTAGCCGTAGAAAGCCGTCGGATGCTCTACTTCAACGTTTCCGCCGAACCGGTTGGACAGATAGTTTAACGCAATCTCCTTAGCTTGTTCAGGGCTTACCGGCATGTTGGCCGTGGGAGTGTTATACCATGCCATCATAGCGTACTTTGTGTTCCACATCATGTTAGGGCCTGGCTCGGGGTATACGTAGCCCGTGTATGGGTTGACAAGGAGCTCGAAAGCCCCTACGCCTGTGTCACGCTCGACGACTACGGCGTAGAAGTTGCGCTGAAACTCCATCACCTCATGCAGCTTAAGGTTTTCTCCAAGTCTTGAGACGTAGGTCTGCAGTGAATAGGTTGCCTGCTGTATGGTGAGTCTTTGTCCCGTGGGCGTCGAAGACCCTCCAAAACAACCGAAGGTTGGACACTGGCTCATCATCCCACCATGCATTCCCATAAAGGGGGGTTGTGTGGGGAACATTCTCCAAGCCTCCTGAACACCCCACCGGTAAGGTTGCGGGAAGGCCGCAGCCAAACCAAAGGCTAAGACGGCTGCCGACAAAACAACAATCGTTGTTTTCATGTCTTCTCCTCACCGTTATAGTGGTGTTAGGTGATGATTAGGGTTTGTCGAAACAGTCGTGAAACAGTCCGGGTTTTTATTGTTCGACGATTAGGTACATTCCTCGGTCTGCATGGGTCTGGAGGAAGGTTGGTTCTAGCTCGACGCAGACATAGCGGTAGGTTTCGGGTTTGTCGAATAACCGACAGCATAACCACTTAGATAGTGACCGGTTTTTCATCCATCCCCCTAGGCTGCAGCTCCTCCAACTTGTTGTGGAGCTCCTTCAGAAAAGCACTCCTATCCTTAAAGACCATAAACTCGTGTTCAGCGCCTCATTTGTTCGTGAGAACTATCCTGAGAGTTTCGCCGGTCTGTATGCGTATAGTGGCCTCTCCAGACGCTCCGTTGAAACCGAGCTGGTACGCCTCCAGCTCTACCTCCTTCACATCCAAAGCCAACAGCAGCCCTCGCAACACCTACGAATGCCACAAAAATGAACAAGCTATTTGAAAATTCGCTGAAGCGGTTGTGAAACAAATCATGTGAACTGGCTCAGACGGTGAACGGCGACGGCTGGAAACATCTGCCGTATAAATGGACATGTTTTCGACGGAAAACGTATCAAGCCCTCAGATATCGCTTAATCAATATAAGCTTATCTTGGAGGGTGGAAAAGCTTGACTGTGGTGGAGTCTGGCTTTGGGCTTGTGCTGGTTTTAGGCGACTTGTGGATAGGTTTGAGCATGGTTTTGGCGTTCTTGTCTGTGATGCTGTTGGTAAGGAAGTTGGGCCCAAGGCTGGGACTCGGTTTCCTCAGATGGCTGGTTCTAGTTTGTTTGGCCAGCATATTCGCCAGCATGGCCTCTAGCGTTTTACTTTGGCTTGCATTCATTGAACCAGGTGCTGCCTACCTGTACCTAAACCTAGTCTTCCGAATGCTCTTTTCAATATCCGTTGCAACACTAACTTCGTACATCGCTTACCAGTTCAACAAAGCCTCAATCAAAAACCTGAGACTGTATCTACTCGGTATCGCAGCGTTGCCAACAATCACCGTACTGTACCACCAGTTTAACCATCACAAGCCCGTGACACAGCTGTTCACAGCAACGGAAATCCTGTTCTATGGAACCGCTTTCTGGCTCTTTTTATCATACGCATCAACCCAAGTTTTTTACATCGTGAAAGGCATGGGCGACGGGGCTAAGTATTTTTTAGTTGCATCGTCCCTTTTCGCAGCCATCGTAGCACCGGTTTTCAACTACGCGGTTGGAAATTATTTGTTCGGTGTTTTTAGCTTTGAAGAAAATCTTGTCTGGCGTGCCGCCGTACCGTTTGTCGGCGCTGCGAGCGCGGTCCTTCTGTTTATTGGGTCACGGTCGATGTGGCAGTTCATCAGACCAGTCCAAGAAAAAACAGAAATAAGAACACCGACTGGTGTCGAAGGGCTTGACTCCGTTCTAGGCGGAGGAATACCCTACCCGGTTGCCATGCTAATCACAGGGCCGGTTGGAGTCGGCAAAACAACTCTTGTAAACATTTTCGTCAAGACTAGGCTAGCTGAGGGCGACACCGTCATAGTCATTTGCTATGACTGCGATGCCCAAACAGTGAGACAACGTCTCAGCATTCAAGATTTAAACATCCTAGAGTTTGAAAAGCAGAACAAACTTGTTCTGGTCGAGGCTTTTATACAGCTATCAGGTAGACAACCCACGGAACGATACTATTCGTCGAGAGATTTGGGAGAATTAAGCTT
>JAVYLK010000030.1:0-17712 GCA_038740895.1 Candidatus Caldarchaeum sp. | reverse complement strand
GTGCGACCATGAGCCACGCTGGGAAGCTTACGTAGAAGAAAGGCCTGAAGTAGAGGCCTAGGAACGTGATCCTTATCTCCTCGACCAAGACCTCAACCACTCCCTTGTGAACAGGCCACAGCGTAACCCCGCCTAGGAGCATGAAGAGTCCAGCCAGCAGAAGCAGCCCGCCTAGCCAGTCGGTCCTCATCGAATTCTTCCGCACCCCAGCGCTCGGGGGCACGGCGACGTAGACCAGCCCTGCCGAGGCCAGGCACACCGGCACGTTGAGGAGGAACACGTCCCGCCAGCCTATGAGGCTCGTGAGCGTAAGCATCACGCCGCCCATCAGAGGCCCCATCAGCAACGCAAAGTAGATGACGGCTACGTGGATTCCCATAGCGAGCCCTCCTCTATCCTCCTCGAAGATGTCGGCGATCAGGGCCCTACTATTAGCCAGCACAAGCGCAGCCCCAACACCCTGCACAGCTCTGTAGATGAGAAGCTCGTAGATTGTGAAGGATGAGCCTGAAAGGTAGGCGCCGAAGGCGAACGTAAGCAGCCCTAGGATGAACATGTTCTTCCTGCTTCTCTTATCAGAGTACTCGCCCAACAGAGGCATCAAAGCAGTTATGATTATCAGGTAAACTATCGGAACCCAGCTGGCTACGGAGATGTGGGCTCGGAGGTCGCTGCTGACTACGGGAAGTATGATCGCAACTAGGCCTGTGTCGAGCGGCGGGGGCAGCGTGCCTGCATTAACCGCTGACGCCGCCAGCCATCTTCTCAGCAGAACTCTCTCGAGAATGCTTCATCCCTCTCCTAGTAAGCAACAAAATACCGGCGGCGGCGGCTGCAGCAGCCACAACCAACACAACAACCTCGTTCATGCTCAAAGTCAAGCCTCTAGGCTGCTGCTCTGCCTGCGAGAGCTTGAAAGCAGCCACAACTCCCGGCGTGTAAGTTCCTCCGAACTCGCCGCCTCCCGTGGGAACAAGCAGAATCGGCTCTCCCTGAAGGTCGGTGGCTAGGCTTACGCCGGAAGCGCCCAAACCTCCCAGGCTGAGCCTTCTCAGAAGCCTTCCGTTCTCGGCGTCGAGCATGTACAGGATGCCTGAACGGTCGACAGCGTAAACCACGCCTGCGCTGACGACGACTGAGGCCGCCTGATACCTGTTGGGCATCTCAAACTTCCAGAGAATCCTGCCGGTCCTGAGGTCAATTGCGTAGAGCGTTGAGTTCTGCTGAATGGCGGGGTCCACCTGGCTTATGTAGCCTTCGATGACCTCGTTCTTGTAGAACACAGGACCCTTCGACACTCTGTGGCATGCTCTCTGCGTGGCCACATAAAGAACTCCGTTGGCATACGCTGGAGGAGCCTCCACGCCTCCCTGAGCTCCCGGACAATAGGTTTTACCCACCAAGACCTCGGTCGAGAGCGTCATGTCGGCGTTGTCTCCCGCGTTCACGTTGTACAGGTTCATCTCCCTGCCGCCTATCTTGATAGGGCTGTATACAGGCTGTCCTGTCCGGGCGTCAAGCACGTAAACGTAGTCGGACTTGGCTGCAGCTATGACGACCTTCCTCATCGAGCCCGCTACCTCGAGCTCTGCGAGAATTATGCTCCAGCCGGGTTCTACAGCAACCAAGCTGTGGGGTATTGTTTGGTAGAACCAGAGGAGGTCTCCGGTCAAGACGTTCAGGGCCACGACGGACATCGTGTAGAGGTTTGGGCCGGGTCTAAGGGCTGCGTCGTAAACCGGCGACGGCTGGCCCACCGTGGCGTACAGCACTCCTTCAGCCTCGTCTACGGCCATCAAACCCCACAGAGCACCTCCACCGATTAGGTTGTTAGAGCCCCAATCGTTGACGTAAGGCTTTATGTTCCCCCTCGGAGTCCCAGTCCTCATACCGTCCCTGCCCTCAACCACGTACTTGCTGTCCCATTCAGGGTCTCCACCCGCCGGAGGCACGGTGTACCATCGCCAAACCAGCCGAAAATCCCTGATGTCATACGCAGCCACGAACCCCCTGCCGCCGAAGCTCGCCGTCGAAGCCCTTACAATCACGAGGTCTCGGAAAACAACCGGAGCCTGCTCGCCCCAGTAGAAGCCCGTGTTCCCCGGAATGCTGCATATGGTTTCCCCCGGGATGAGGCGGAGCAGCCTGCCGTTTGATGCGTCTAAGACATGGACGGAGCAGTCGGAGGCCATCATGTAGATTGCGCCGCCGTGGTACCATATGCTTTTCTGGTTGGCGACGTAAGCCCAGTAAGGCTTGTTCATGAACTCTGTCATGTTGACTTGGTACGACCAGACCACGTGGCCGGTGTCCGACCTCAGGGCAACCAGCCTGTTGTAGGGCGTGGCGAAGTAAACGAGGCCGTTTACGACTAGGGGGGTTGTTTCAATCCCCTGCAGCGGCGCCAACGCCGGTATCCTGAAAGGGTTTTCAGGCACCTGATAAAGCCACGCAAGCGTGAGCCTCTCAACGTTCTGCTTGTTTATGCTTGTTTGAGGGCTGTGATTCGTGTTCCTAATGTCGTAGGCTGGTAGAACCCATTCAAACCTCTCCTGAGCCTGAACACCGATGTCCGCTGAGGGAAGAAGCGAGACAAGCAGAAGACTCGCTAAAACCAGCCTGACCAACATCTCTGAGGGGAACCATTCAAGCCGATAAATAAGTGATTCTCAAGCAACTGCTAAGACGTAAAGATCATCGTTTTTAAAATTTTATAAGCAGCCATAGCTAGGGTTTGAAGCGGTGTCGGGAATTCTAGTCGCTGAGAGCGTGTCCAAGAACTACGGCAAATACACTGCCTTAAACGGCGTCAGCTTCGACGCGCAGCGTGGCGAGATACTCGCCGTGCTAGGCCCCAACGGAGCGGGAAAAACTACCCTGATTAAATGCTGTCTCGGCCTCCTAACCTTCAACGGCTCAATATCTGTCGACGGAGTGGATGTCAAGACTGCCGGGGCTGTTGCCAGGTCTAAGATGGGATACGTTCCTCAGAAAACAGTTTTACACGACAAGCTCCGAATAATCGACGAGACGCGGCTTATCGCTCGTATAAAAGGCGTTGACGACGAGCGGGCTTGCCGTGAGGTTTTGGAGAGGCTGGGTTTCTGGGAGAGGAGGAGGAATCTTGTGGGGAGTCTTTCGCAGGGAATGAAGCAGAAGCTGATGCTGGGCTTGACCATGATCGCCGAGCCTGATGTTCTTCTTCTGGACGAGCCTCTCAGCAGCATAGACATAGAGGGTCAGCTCTCACTCCTTAGCCAGCTTGAGGAGATAAAGAAACAGGGCAAGTCTATCTTGATTTCATCCCACATAGTAGGGATGGGCAACGTCATCGACCGTGTGCTGATACTAAACAGGGGGACGGTGGTTGCTTTCGGAGAGGTTGATGATGTGCTGAGCAAGCTCAGGGTTAGGAACAAGCTTTACATCAAGCTGAACAACAACGGTGAGGAGATACAGCTTGAGGAAAACCTCAGGAATGAGGAGCAGGTATACGATGTGCAGAAGCTAGATGAATGGCTGATAGTTGAATGTGATTCGAAGGTCAAGGCTAGGGTTGTATCCATAGTGCTTGAGAGCGGCTACGAGTTGGAAGACATAGTTTCGGAGGCCGTGAGCCTCGAGAAGCACTACTACGAGCTTATAAAGAGGTGATGGGCTGTGGCCTACTCAGCTACCCTTGCTTTAACGATTCACACCTTCTTGGAGGGGTTGAGGGCTAGATGGGTGATGGTGTACACAGTCGTCTTCTTCATGCTGGCAATAAACGTGCCCATGCTAGTCCTCATCTCAGCAAGGTACCTACCGCCCGACTATCTCGAAGCCTACCTTACAGGCTTGATGGCCCTTTCTTTCCCCTTCCTACCGCTGCTGTCTCTTCCTCTGGCAGCAACCTCCATAGTGGACGAGAAGGAGAACGGCCTTCTTGAGTACATGCTGTCAAACCCGGTATCGAGGCTCAGCTATCTAGTGAGCAAGCTGGCTGGACTTTTCATGTCCACGACGCTCGTCGTCGTCGGCGGCTACTTCATCGCAGCAGTCCTCAGCTACGGCGTGCGGCTCGACCAGATGACCGCCATCCTTCCGCTCGTGGGCGCGGCGACTCTGCTCAACACGATAATGCTTCTCCTAGGGCTTCTGATCTCCATCGTCTCCAGGAGGAAGATAACGGCCATGATGGTGGGAATATTCTTCTGGTTCCTATTCACCGTTCTGAGCGACATAGGGTCCTTGAGCATACTGGTGAGCATCGCCGGCGCAGCACCCATAGTGCTTGTGCTGGCTGCGCTCAACCCGATAGAGGCGGCTAGGTTGTTGGGTGTTTACGGAACCCGCAACGTGGGCTTCACCGAGCTGGGAAGCATAGGGTTGATTCTACGCCAGCTGATTGGAGAGGGGGCGCCGCTGTTCATCCTCAGCGTCCAGCTGATATGGGTTGGGTTGCTTCTGATTCTATGCGTCAACCTGTTCATCCGCTCGGAGGTTCTCTAGACCTCCTAAACCGCAAGACCAAGCTAAACACGACAGAGACAACAATCACAAGGATCAGAACCATGAACAGCAGCCCGCCGCCGAACTCGCCTATTCCAGGCAGCGTTGTTATCGTGCGTGTGATGGTCGTGTGCTCTGTGACGACAGCGACGTTCTGGTCTTGGACGGGTGGAATAAGACGGAAAGACGCTACGTAGCCCGGCTCGTTAACCGTACTTATCGGCACCACCAAGCGAGGAGCTCCCTCAACGTCAACGCCTACCGATGGATGCACCATCGATGATCCGACGGCCTGCTTGCTGTAAAGGAGCGCTCCGTCTTTTTCGTAGAAAACGTACAGGCTGGAGGTGGTTGTCTGGAGCAGTATGATGTCTGACGTTGCTGAGACGAAGCCGCTGCCCACGCCCTCCATCATTTTCTCCCAGACGACACGCCCGGTCGAGATGTCTACCGAGTAGAGAAACAGGTCAGACTGCTTCGACATGCTGAAAGGTGTTTTGGGGTTAAGCGGGGTTTCTAGCTTGATGGTTTCGCTGTAGGCGGGGAATGCGTAGAAGACTTTGCC
Source organism: Candidatus Caldarchaeum sp. (assembly GCA_038740895.1). Taxonomy (GTDB): domain Archaea; phylum Thermoproteota; class Nitrososphaeria_A; order Caldarchaeales; family Caldarchaeaceae; genus Caldarchaeum. Next base: position 12,656 of record JAVYLK010000030.1, on the reverse strand, counting down.
GCTGTTCGGGTTGACGGCGTAGCTAAGCAGGACGTGTGGAGGCGGTGAGACGTTGGCGTTGGCTCCGTCGGGGAGTAGGCCGTACCCCATGCGGGGGATGCTCATCTGGTTTTTGTCGAATATGCTCAACGGCCTCGACAGCTCGTCCTCCTTCAGGCTGGGCGGCTTGAACATCCAGACCAGCCGGCCTGTGTCCTTGTCCAAGGCGTAAAGCCTCCCGTTGCCGCAGAGCGCCAGAACAACGCGGCCCACGACAGACACGCCGCCGTTGCAGCCATACCCCCAGACGTCATGCGGTATCGCTTGAAACATCCACAGCACCTCACCCGTCTCAACCCTCACAGCCAGCACCGATGACGACGGAATGTTAGGCCCGCCTCTTCCCTCAGCGCTGAGCGAGGGCATGGGGTTAGACACACCAAGGTACGCAACACCAGCCTCCTCGTCAACAGCCCAGCCGTTCATCCAGCCCGCCATAACACCTGCTTTGGGCGGTGAACCTCCATGAGCCATCCAGTCGTTGAGGAGAAGGCTGCGGAGCTGAGCTTCGTCGAGGCTCTTCAGGTCGACCACCTTCTCCCCGTCCATTACCCATGCATGCCGGGTGTTTTTGACGAAGTTAACCGACCATGAGGGGTCTGCCGTAGTCTGGGGAGGCATGAGAAACACCCGCCAAACTCTCCTAACGCCTTGGTGGCTGACCTGATAGCCGTCGACAAACCCTCTGCCAGCGTTCTCCGTGTCCGGAGAGGTGGAGCCTACGACCAGAATGCCCCGCCTGCCGTCGTACACCATGTTGACAGGAAGCCCGCCATACCTTCCAGCATTACCATCAACAGACTCGTTGGGCGCAAGCAGGTCGAAGGCGTTGACGAGCTTACCCGTGAAGGAGTCGAGCATGTAAACCCTCTGCCAGCTCGTCCCAGCCACCAGCAGCTCCTCGTTCCCATGCTTGGCCAGCAACACCTGGTAGACATAGCCTTGTCGTTGAGGTAGGACGCTTGGGTTGAAAGACTGCGGCGGCACAAGCTCCACCGTCCAGAACAGCTTACCACCCCTCATGTCGAAGGCGTAAACAAGATAGCCGTTGGTGACGGCGTAGCCTACTCCGTACTTTATCAGCAGCGGGTGGGTCACGCCTTGGATGTCTCCCTGACGTGAGGGTGGAATGGGTAGAAACCAGTCTTGGAAGAGGCTTTCGACGTTGCTGCTCGAAATTCCGGGAACCATTACATACTTCGTGTTTAAAGGAGTTCCTCCCGCCGAGACCCATTCGCCTGACGCCTGCTGGGAGCTTGCGGCGTTAACAATCAAGGGGATTAGCAAGACAAGGAACGTAAGACCTAGAGTCCGCATTAACTCACGGTTGGTAGCTAATGTTATTAAGTGTTTCCAAAGTTCAATCGTTTAAATCAACGCCCCGCATGAGTAGGTTGGTGCTCCGCGGGCTTGTCCATTCGCGTTATTCTGCTTCTGGGCCTAGCGGCTGCAGCCGCGGCGACCGCATATGCGATGTACGCCATGACTGTGGAGCCTTCCGAGGCCGGCGTAGATAGGATAACGGTCTACATGGGGGAGTACTACTACATGCCCAACGAGGTTCACGTCAGGAGGAACGTGCGGACGTTGATCTTCTTCGTCAACGGCGGATCCTACCCTCACAACGCCTACTTGAAAGAGGAGAGTAGGGACTTGGTGCCTGTGATGTATCCCGGAAACTCGACGTCCGTGGAGCTTGTGTTCGGGCGGGCGGGTGTTTACAGTATCCTGTGCACGGTTGCTTATCCGGCTCCTGTGAGTCATTACGAGCTGGGAATGGTGGCTAAGCTGGTTGTTAGGTGAAGGCTTATATCGTGGCGGGCTGGCGCATTCCGAACTAAATGGTTGAAGAAAAGCGGCTGACCAAGAAGGGATGGGTCAGCCAGACACCTGAGGGGGAGCTTCTCCTGGTGAACGAGAACGGGGATGCATACAGGGTTAACGAGGCTGTTGTAGCTGTGTGGAACCTTTTCGAGGACAGAACGGTCGCAGACGTTGTAGCGGAGATCGCTAACCAGATCAGTCGTGAACCTACCGAGATAAGGGATTCGATAGAGCAGCTAGCTGTGAAGCTGATGGACGCAGGGTTGATAGGTTAGGTGTGTGGAGCGTTAAACCAGCAGGGCTGTGGCAGCGGCTAGCGTGAAGGCAGCCAAGCCTGCGAGACCGTATGCTTTTACGCCGAAGGAGACGCTGTTCTCCACGGTTTCAAGAAAATCAGAGAAGACAGGCACATCCTTAAACACAACCGACTTGAACGCTGTAGATGCTTTGGTCAGCGTCTCCACAGCTCTTCTGTGAACTTCGTCCAGCAGCGAGTTGAGGGTGGACCGGTCGACGGCTTCTCCGAGCGGACGGTATCCCCGGCCTCCCAGCATTACAGCGTTAACCATGTGCGTGTCGGTTGTACACAGCTCTGCGTCCTCACACCCATAATTTCTCCCCGTCTCCTGAACAGCCTCCCGAACCCATGGCTCGGCGTTGTTGGAGTCAGCCACTACGACGGACATCCTCCTAGCTCCATCGTGGAAAACTATGCATGAGAGACCTCCAGCCCCCATGCCTTCAGCCAGCCCTATCTGAGACGGCACCAGCCTCGCAAACCCGACCATCGCCTCGCCGACGACAGGCCTCGTCCCGCTCACCATCGACAAAACCTCCCTAGTTTTCTCAATCATGTCGTTGTTCAGAGCTTCAAAGCCGTCGTTGAAGCAGTTGTGGGCGTCTACAACCACCATGTCGCTGGAGCATCCGGCTGGAACGACTTCGGGAGGCAGGTCCTCCATGGGGTGTGGATGGAGCGTCAGTATGGCTACTCTCCTACCCGCCATAACCCAGCTGAGAGAGCTGACGCCGTTAAGTGTTTGCCTGACGGGGAAGCTTACGGGGTGTGGGATGGTGGATGATTTCAGCAAGGCTTCAGCCTCCTCCGCTATGCTTTCAGCAACTCTCTCCGACGCCTCGTAGCTTGCGATGTTCTTCTCGTGGCTGGACAAGCCCTTGAACACAACGGCGTCGAAGCCTTTTGCAGCTAGCTTCTGCTGGATTAGGCTGGGGAACATGCTCGACCCGACGACTCGGAACGGGCCTGGATGAACCTCGGAGACGACGATAGCCAGAGGAGGATGGCCGTCCCTCTTGACGGTGAACAACTCACACCTAACGTCCTCTAGCCTGCCGAGCCTTGAGATCATGCTCTCAAGTATCCTAGACTCTCCCGACAGAAGGCTGGCTAGGAAAGCCTGCAGCAAGCTGAAGGGCTTCATCCCCTTAATTTGTCCACGAACGTCTATCAAGTACCTCGAAGACTCCATCAGGACTACTCCGATTACGTAGGATGTGAATGCTGTTTGCAGAGCTTTCAGCAAGCTGCCGAGATATACGTGGAGCGGGATGATTGACGCAAGCATCGGAGGCGTGGACAGGAGCGAAGCAAGCAAGGGATGAACTCTGTAGCCTACGGCTCTCCTCACAGAGTAGCCGATGAACACCGAGGCAGTTATGAAAGGAGCTATCACGTACTTCGCACCACTTGGGTGAACCAGCTGCGCAAGAAGGGAGACGGGCAACGCCGTCAAGACCAAGAACACCTCGACGATCGAAAGGGAGCTGAGCCTTCGGGCTGTGTAGTTTAAGCAACGCCTGCCCAGAGTCCTTCCGACCAAGTTGTTCACGAGCAGAGTTGAGGACAGGATGACTGTGATGCAGGCTAAAGCAAGAGGCAGGCTACCGGAGATGAAGTACACGAAGAAGCCGAAAGCTAGAGAGAAAGCCGACAGGATCGCTAGCAGCTGCCGGCCCCCGCCGTGGAAACCCTTGATCAGCCTATACCTGCCGGCTATCGCTCCAGCCGAGGTGTTAGCCATTCAAAGCACCACTTCCCCGCAGAGCCAAGCTAATTTAACTCTATTTCCACGCCGCAGAAAACGACTATATACATGCATCGCGTGAGTTGATGGGTTGCCCAGCATAACCTTCAACGGCGGCGTTAGTATCGCTCATCTCGGCCGGACAGTCTTCTTCGACTCAGCCGGCAGCACGACACCCGGACACCTACGTCTGATATCCCACGCCCACTCCGACCACGTTGCAAACGCTGGCAGAATCCTCGCCACTTCTCCGACAGTCGGCTTGATGAAGTCGGTCTGGGAGATGAGGGGGAGGACCACGTCAGTTCAGTACCACGAGTTGATTAAGCTGGAGAACGGGCTCGCAGTCAAGCCGCTAAACTCGGGCCATGTCCTAGGCTCGGCAGCCTTCAGCATAGAGGGAGACGGCCTTAGCCTAAACTACACAGGCGACATTAACACCGTCGAAACCCTAACCACCCAGCCTGCTGAAACATGTCGGTCGGAGTTTCTAGTCATGGAGTCTACCTACGGTCATCCAAGCTTCGTCTTCCCACCCCGCCACCAAACATACGCAAGAATACTCCGATGGACGTTGGAATGTCTGTCGGACGGAGTGCTGCCCGCCTTCAAAGCATACTCGATAGGCAAGTCCCAAGAGCTGATAAAGCTGTTCAACGCCTACACAACCCTGCCGGTAATAGCTGGGCCGACGGTCTCCAAAGCATCCAAGGTTTACGTAGAGTTCGGAGAAAAGCTCGACTACATGCCATACAACGACGTTGAAGCGGTCAAGCTACTGGCCTCAGGCGGCTGCGTTTACGTCGACAGCCAAGTGAGGCGCATGATCACGCACAGGAGGATGAGATGGGCTTATGTCTCCGGCTGGGCCCTCCAGTACAGGTTCGAAGACATGGACGCAGCGTTTCCGCTGAGCAGCCACGCAGACTACAACGGGCTTCTCGAGTACGTCGAGGAGACGGAGCCTAAGAAAGTATACGTCTTCCACGGGTTCAGCGGCTACTTTGCCAGAACGTTGAGGAGGCTTGGGTTTGACGCCGAGCCCCTCGGCGGGCGTTAGCGACACAAATATATTAGGCGGCGGCTTCAAGCAAACTTGAATGAGTGCTAAGAAGAGAAAGGAGGCCCCCATGCCTGCGAGCGGAGCCGGGCTTCTCCGGTTCTTCGAGGAGGAGTCGAAGGGCATCAAGGTAAGGCCCGAGATAGTGATAGGAGCATCGGCTGCGCTCATCGTCCTAATCTACGTCCTGAGAGCGGTAGCACCCCTCTAGGCAAGCGATTCCTCGAGAGAAGCCTGCCCCGCGCCCGTAAGCTTCCAGTAGAACCGCCTCCCCGCCCTCTTCCTCTCCACGACACCGTCAACCAGCATGTTGCGTAGATGATAGCTTATGCGCCTGCGGGAGACTCCAGCCAGCCTGCTTATCTCTCCAACCGACAGCTGTCCACGAGAAAGAACATCAACTATCCTCGTCCTTGTTTCAAGCCCCCTCCTGACGTTCTTCACACTCCTCAGGTAGGCTTTCGGGCTTATCATACCATGAACGACTCGAGGTTCGTCTGCTTTAACTCCCTGGGCTTGTTCGTCGAAGACTTGAACAGGTCGACTACCGTCTCAACGGCTGCGACTGTGTTTTCTCTGAGGTAGGCGCTGCGCAGCCTCTTCTCAGCCATCTGCTCCGCCAAGTCTATGTACTTCTCGACGGCTCCTCTGAATACGGTTAGGCTGAGGTCGACCTGGCAGTAGGGGCATTTACCCGTGAGCGGTATGCGTCGGTACTTTTTGTTGCATTTCTTGCATCGGAAGCTCTGGACCATGAAGGCTTTGACGTTTCCGATTATGTCGGGCAGGATGTGGGAGGAGACTATGCTGTCGACGAGGGCTGCGTCCTTAACGCCTGCAAGCTGGTCCATCAGCTCTAGCTGCACGGTTATCTTGTCCATCATCGTCTCCAGGGTTTTGTAGGCTGAGACTATTCCTGGAACGGTAAGCGTCGACTGGGGATGAGTGAAGGAAGCGCCAACAGCCCCCGTCCAAGCCTCAAGGTCGTCTCCAACAGTCCTTACCAACCCACGGGCCTCCGATATCTTCTTTCTCTCCGACGCCAGCCTGTAAAATTCGGCCGGAATTCTAGGCCACACGTCGACGTTGTGAGCCTGCTCGTCAACCTCCTCCGGGTAAACTATCCTCGTTATCAGCAGAGGCGTGTCCATCTTTCCCCCTATCCTGTCCGGGATGTACAGACGTGAGAAATTCATCAACACATCCGCCAGCAGCATCACACTATCCTCGTCGCCGTCGCAGTCCCTTCTCTTCGCAGCATGGAAAACAGGATGGGCGAAGTTAACCTCAGCATCGACAAAGCCCACAACCCTACCGACTACAGCGACGTAGGTGTGCGGTGAAAGTCCTACAACCAAGTGCCCCAGGAGGTCGTCGGCTGATTCAATCTCGTACAGCCTCTCCAACCCAGCCTGGTATTGGAGAAGGTCGTCCACGTATTTTGATACCTTGACGAGGTATGCTGCAGCCTTCCTCGAGAGCACCATGTCCTGGAGCTTGAGCTCGCATACTTGGTGAGGCGAGGTCAGCGGGTCTCCGTGAACGTCGTGCGTGTAGCCGAGGCTTCTGAGACGTTCGACGCTGACTCCAACCATGGCTGGGGTGAAGTGCGTCATGGGGGCGTTTGTGGCGTCGAAACGCACCGTTCCATCCTTGTAGGCTGTGAGGCCGTGCTTAGCCCTAAGCACTCCCTTCAGAAAGTTCTCAGGGGTCTTCGTCTTGCTCGTTAGACCCTTGACTCCGCTCAGCCGTGCAGGCGGCGGCTCGCCGATCTTCTGGAGGGCCTCGGAAAGTTCCTTCCTAACGTCTACTCTCTGCACGGCCGTGTACCTGACAGGGCCTCCGCATTTGACGCAAGCCTCAACAACCACGCCTGAGTGAGAGTGTTTACATTTTGCGCAGACGCCGAAAACTTCTGTCGCCACCCCGCAACTTCCACAGATCTCAGCCCAGCCGACGGAGCCACATTTACCACACTTCCTAACCACAAGCTCCACAGCAACAACGCCTCCCTCCGCATAGACGTTCATCACATCCCTCATCTGGCCTCCAGCCAAGCCGAGGGGGAAGAGAAAATGCACCGCTGGGGTCATGCGGCGTGGGCCGGCCTTCTCAGGACGACCCATCTTGGCCGTGATGCTCGACCCCCTCTTGTCCATCACCACTATGCCGGAGATCTTCCGGATAGCTTCCAGCGTGTCATCCTCTTCTTCATCCACGACTTCTTCACCGGGCTTCAGCAGGGTCTTCAAAACGACGTAGTCTGTTTTGCTCATGACTATGTGGTCTCTGTCGACCCTGTGCTCGACGAGGATGGCTTCAAGCACCTGCTTTATCTCGGGGTCGTTGACTAAGCGGGCCTCAGAGTCTGTTTCATAGAGGACGGCCGTGAACCATTTACGTAGGAGGCGTAGTTTTTCAGGCGTGATGTTAGTCCAGAAATGAAGGTATCGGGGATGGAGAGGTATGCCTAATTCGAGGCTTAGCCTTAACGCTTCTTCGACGGTTGGAATCGTGCGTAGGGGGTTCTCCAGGAAAGAGGCCAAGCGGTTTACGTGTAAGCCGGTCTTCTCCGAAGCTTCTCGCAGCCCTATCTCGGAGACTTTCGCCATAAGGTCGTTGCTCCACCATTCCTCGCAGTAGCCTGCAGGCCTCAGCTCCACGTTGTTCTCAACACAGTCTCCCACGGATACCAGTATGTCTCCTAGGAAGAGAACCTGCTCCAAACGGTCGGCCACTTGTTTGAAAGTCTCCTCCGACTCGACTCTCACGACGCTTCCGTCCTCGGTCTTGACGACGGGAGGCTCAAGCACGTCAACCGGAGACACGACTCCGCCCTTGCCCGGAAAGTCGGCTTTCAGCTGGGTGCCGGCCACGATGTAGCCCTTGAGGACCCTCATGGTTATTGGGTGCAGGCCGTAGGCAGCCATGCCGGTTGTGAAAGCCCTGCCGTACCTTATTCTGAAGCCGCCGAACGTGTTTGCGAGCGAGATCACCGGCCGCCCACCTATTACTTCAATCTCCTGCTCGTCATCCTCCCCCTTGCTGAGCTGGGCTGAGGCAAGCTCCTCAATCCAGTCCCAACCCGACATGCCCATAGACCTAACAACCTTCAGCACCTTCTTAGCCCGGCCTACAATTCCGTCGTTGACGACTCTCAAAGCCCCTCCCCTGAGATAGTTTGTCTCGATCCTCTCGAGGTTGCGGTAGGAGGGGGTGAGTATGTTGTCGGTAGCCACTCCGCTTATTTCGACAGGCGTCATCTTGTAGGCGTAGGCTATCAGCTTGTCGGGGACGTTGTACTGAAACCTGCCCACCCGCCTTACGTAGGTACGCAGCTCCTCCACAAACCTCCTGACCTCCTCCTCCCGTGCTTTGAAACGGTCAAGCCCGAGCAGCCTTCTAACATAGTCAGCCAGCACGACGACCGTCGCGAGCTCCGTACCCCCAGCAGCCCTAATCGGGCCTGCGAAGTAGACAGCGAGGTACCTGCTCCCGTCATCGTTCTGCTTTATCCTGACGTGGGAAATGCCTTCCGAAGGAGCGGCGGTTATGCAGGGAGGAGTAAGGACGGCCAGAGCCGTGCAAACAGCTTGCTTGACTACTTCCTCCTCGGGCAACACACCCATGCTCGAGTAGACAATCTCCTCGCACAGCTTGAACGCCAGCTCGATGCCTGCCAACCGTCCCTTGTATCTTCGTATGGTTTCAGAGACACCCTTAGGGCCCACAAGCAGCTCGACCCTCTCCTCCATCCTGTCGGCGAAAACAGTCTCTACGAACGGTAGAGGACTGTTGGTCCTCCTCCTAAACTCCGACGCAACGGCGTAAACCTTCTCCACTTCACGGAAAAGCGACGAACGATACTCCTCGAGCTCCGGGTCCAAGCCAGACATAGCTGTGGCCGACGGTTAAAAAAGTATCTGCCTCCAAAGCCTCTGGTCTTACCTCTCGGGATTCGCTCCAACAGGTATGCTGAGCTTCCGGAGATAGTCGTCGAAAGGCTCGTGGATGACGAGCCCTCTCTCAGGCTCTATCGTGAACACGTACATAGTCGAATCCATCGACGACCAACGCATCTTCCTGACAAAGATCGTCCGTACAAGTCTACCACCTATCTGTCGTACGCCGAGAACGATAACCCCTGAGGCCAAGAACTCCTCCAGCATGAACCTGCTCATCCGCTTAGAACCCGTCGGTATATCCGTCGTCATCAAAGTCGTCACTCCAAACCTTTCCTCAATCATCGTGATGATCTCACGCAGGTATTCACGGACGTAGAACTCGTCCTTCGCCCCCTGAGCAAGAGCTGAGACCGGGTCGAGGACCAAGCGTGAGAAGCGTCTTCCACGCGTAGCGTTGAAAATGGCGTCGACGAAGGCTCGGCTCTCCTTGCCGTATTTTCGGGCCTCCGCAGCGTACAGTCGGAGCTCGAGCGGTATGAACCTACCCGACTCCATGAAGGCCCAGAAATTCCAGCCGAGCGACTCGGCTCCTCTCAAAACTCCCTCGACACGCTCGTCGATCGTTACGTAGACACATGTCTCTTTGGAGGTTAAGCCGTTGAGCAGGAACTGGAGCGAGAGAATTGTTTTGCCCACCCCCGTCTCGCCCGTGACGAGGTATGTGCGGCCCTTGATGAACCCGCCTCCCAGCATCCGGTCGAGCATAGGGTTGCCTGTGGAAAGCCGCTCGTCAGCCGTCTCAGCCATAGAACCAAGACGCAACAACAACGTATTAAGAGTAATGCTCGGATAGGTTGTTCGACAAAGGCCAAACAGGGCAAGCCTTATTACAGCACGCCTCCAGAGAAGGTTCTGGATGGCTACGCTGGAGGAGATCGCTGAGGAGATAAGGAGATGTAATCTATGCCCTCTGTGGCGTGGGAGGACGAACGCCGTTCCGGGCGAGGGAAGCCAGCGAGCTGAGGTGATGATTGTCGGCGAAGGCCCGGGAGAGGAGGAGGACTTGCAGGGCAGGCCGTTCGTCGGAAGGTCTGGAAGACTGCTGACAGAGGCTATGGAGAAAGCTGGGCTGAGACGTGAAGAGGTCTACATAACCAACGTGGTCAAGTGCAGGCCTCCGGAGAACAGGGAGCCCTCCCCCGAAGAGCGGAGCACGTGCGTCGGCAAGTATCTGTTCAGGCAGATGGAGGCAGTCAAGCCAAGGATGGTTCTACTGCTTGGCTCCGTAGCTGTTCAGACACTTCTCGGAAAACCCTCGATAACAGCCGTGAGGGGGAGAGCTTTCGAGAAAGACGGCATAGTCTATTTCTGCACCTACCATCCGGCAGCCGCGCTCTACAACCCCGCTAACAAAACAACTTTCTTCAAAGACCTCGAAAAAGCCAAGACGCTGCTGAACGACCTAAAGGCTTTCGCAAAGCAGAAAACCCTCGACGAAACCTAGCTGACGATGGTGGACAGGGTGAGGCTGGACCGTGATTTCTACGACCGGGACACGGTAGAGCTGGCGAAGAGGCTTCTCGGCAAGGTACTCGTGGTGAAAAACGAGGTAGTTAAGCGTGTAAGAGTGGTTGAGGTTGAAGCCTACGTAAAGAACGACAGAGCAAACCACGCCTACAAAGGCATGACAAAACGCAACAAAAGCATGTTCGGCCCTCCGGGAACGCTGTATGTCTACATGGTTCACACACACAACTGCATGAACATCGTCAGGGGAGGCGGTGAAGCGGTGCTGGTGAGATCAGCGGAGCCACTTGCCGGGGTCGAGGCTAGAACAGACGGGCCTGGAAGACTCTGCAGAGCGCTCGGGATAGACAGGTCGTATGATGGACTCGACCTCTGCAGCTCCGATAAAGTATGGATTGAGGACGATGGATACGTCTTCGACAAGCTTGCTACATCGAGACGGATAGGAGTGACCGGCAGCGTCAACCGATTGCTTCGCTTCTACGTAGCAGGCAGTCCATGGGTTTCACGTAAAAACAGCCCTCCAGCCAGGAGGTTCGAGAAACCCCCGTAGTTCACCGAGAGTCCTCGTTAAGCAGACGGCCAGCAGCCGCAGCATGAGCCGTTAAACCCTCAGCCGACGCCAACACAGCCGCATGCTTCCCCATCCTCCTCGCAGCACCCTTCAAAACATGCACCTCCACAACCAGCTTGACAAAGTCCAGCACGCCCAACCCCCCACGCACACGAGCCTGACCACCCGTCGGCAAGACATGGTTGACCCCGACGACGTAATCGCATAAGGCTGGCGAGGTGTATCTGCCGGAGGATATCAAGCCAGCGTTGGTTGCGTGAGGGGCTATTCTCTCAGCCTTAGACGCCAGGAAGAGATGCTCGGGTGCGAGTTCTTGAATGAAGTCTACCACCGTTTTAAGGCTGTCGCACAGAGCAACAAACCCGTTGCTCTCGAGAGACTGTTCAACCGTCTTGCCGCGCTCCAGCCGTGGAACTATCAGCTTCAAATACTTCAACACCTCATTAGCCAACTCGTCGGATGTGGTGATTAGACCGACCAACGTGTCGGCGCTGTGCTCAGCCTGGGCACACATGTCCAGAGCTATGTCCTCGGCATCCCTCACCTCGTCGCCGAAAACAAGCAGCTCCGTCGGCCCCGCAAGCATGTCAACCGGAACATCAACGCTCACAAGCTTCTTGGCAGCGGTGACGTAGGGCCCACCAGGCCCGACGATCTTAAACACAGGCTTAACCGTCTCAGTTCCGTACGCCATCGCAGCCACAGCATGGGGCCCTCCCATCGCATACACCTCGTCCACTCCAGCCATATACAGAGCTGCGAGGACCACGTCATCCACGACACCATCCTCCCTCGGCGGAGTGCAGACAACCACTCTAGACACACCAGCCACCTTGGCGGGAAGGACAGTCATCAAAGCCGTGCTCGGATATCTTGCCAAGCCTCCTGGAACGTAGCAGCCTACGGCGGGCAAGGGGGCGACGCGCTGGAAAACCTTGACACCTTGGTCAACGGTTTTGGCAAAGCTCAGCCTCTTGAGCTGGGTCCTACAGACCTTAGAGATGTTTTCAGCCGACCTCTTGAGAGCGTTCTTTGTCCGCTGGTCCAGCTTACTGTACGCTTTAGCCAAGCTTGTCCCGGGTATGCGTAAGTCGTCTAAAGTGATTCGGGGCGAGTCGAACCTGTTCACGTACTCCATCAACGCCTTATCCCCCCTCACCCTGACATCATCAACAATCCCCCTAACGTAATCCACGTAGAAGTCCAACGGCTTTCTCGACGAAACAACCTCGCCGACAACCATCTGAACGTTCTGCCTGTCGACTCTGAAAAACCTCAAGCCCAACTAACGACGAAAAACCATCAATTAAACCCTGTTGACACAACCCGCAGGTCGTACACCTTCATCACATACTTGGGCGAAACCTCCTTCACAACACGACCATCCAAAGGCCGAAGCTGGCTAAAACTCTTCAAGACACTATCTAGAACAGAGCCGGGGCTGGCCCGCTCCTCAACTACGTATAGATGAACGACTGCCTGCGGAGCTGCTTTCTGAACAGCTGTCGGCAGGTATTTCACCGATGAATGTGGAAGGTTCATAATAATCCGGTTGAACTCTGTGTCCAGCCGAGGAACAACCTCCGCTGAATCTCCATGTAAAGGCTTGACACGTCCCACAGCCTTGTTCAGCTCAACGTTGATGCAGAGGTACTTGAATGCGTCTGGGTTCTTCTCCACAG
>JAVYLK010000029.1:0-18191 GCA_038740895.1 Candidatus Caldarchaeum sp. | reverse complement strand
GGGGAGACAAGGCTGGTAGGCAGTCTTGTGAAGACGAGGTAGATGCCGACCTGCAGCAGTAGAGTGGCTGTGAGGAGCATGATTATTCTTTTTCGGGCTAGGCTTCTCCTCAGCTCGTATTCCACGAGTAGCTTGAGCTTGCTAGCCAGCCGTGTCATTTCTCACCATCTTGATGAATACTTGCTCGAGCGAGGGCCCTGAAGTCTTCATCTCGACGAGGCCGTATCCTGAGCCTACTACTGTCTCTGCTATCTTATCTCTCGGGTCGTTAACCCCGTCCAGCTCAATCGTTAAGCCTGTCCCGTCGGCTTGGACTTCTTTGACTCCTTCAATCCGTCTGATGGCTGAAACCAGCTCCATGCCGGCCTGCTTCTTAACTACGACGTGGACGGCTTGGCGGAGGCCGTTGCGGGATAGGAGATGCTCTAGAGTTCCTTCCAGCATGGTTCTGCCTAGGTAGACCATGCCGACTCTGTCTGCGAGCCTCTCAACTTCGTAGAGCTCGTGCGACGAAAAAAGAATAGTCTTTCCCCGACGTCGGAGATGCTGCAGCACTTCTCTTATGTGGGCCCTGCCCACGGGGTCTACTCCCAGCATCGGCTCGTCTAGGACTAGGAGGTCAGGGTCTCCTACGAGGGCTTGGCCTATTGAGAGACGCTGAATCATTCCTTTCGAGAAGTTTCCTATTTTTCTGTCGGCGTGGTTTACAAGTCCAGTCAAGTCGAGTATTCTGCTGACTTCGTCCTTGACAGACGATGTTCCCTTGATCCTGCAAGTGAGCTCGAGGAGTTTTCGGGCTGTGAAGAAGGATGGGAAGACAGGTATCTCGGCCGAGTATCCGACTAGTTGGTTGACTTTCTCGGGTTCGTTGAAGGGGTCAAGTCCGAAGACGGATACCTTGCCGGCTGTCGGCTTTAGGAGGCCTAGGATGGCTCTCAGCGTGGTTGTCTTGCCTGAGCCGTTGGGTCCAACGAGACCGTAGACCTCACCACTCTGCATGCTCAGAGAGATGGGTCCAACCCTACCCTTATCGCCGTAGACCTTGACCAACGCCTCGACAGACACGACAGCGCCCAACTAGGTTCTCCTCAAACATAGTAAGGCTTTCTCTCACCAGTTGTGGATGGTGTTTTTCGAGATCTGAAACCTAGCAGGCCAGCTGCAGCTAGAGCCGATACTCCCGCCAGCCCGAAGAGAGCGATTCTCTCAGCCTCGGTCCTGCCGTCGTTGGCTGTGCCTTGAATGTTGAGTGGTTGTTGGAGGAGGGCTTCGGGCGTTCCTGCTTGCCCTAGTGCTCCTGAGGAGAGGGCTAGGGATGCTAGTTGGGATAGTTGTGACGCGCGGCTCATGTGCTGGGTGAAGGCTGTTAGGTCGGTGTTTGTGTCTGTGAGCTGCAGCGTGAACGTACCGCTGCGTCTAGCGTCTTCTGTGAAGGTTGCTGAGAGGCTGTAGACGACCGCCGAGCCTTTGATAATCTCGGCTTCAGCTTCGAGCGAGACAGCTCTGCCGAGCCTCTCGACGAGCGCTGAAACCATGTATTTCTCTGTTCCGTAGGTTCTTCCTCCAATTGATACGCTTCCCTCACCGGTTTTGACCACCGAGATGCTCATGCTGAAGTTGTTTCTGAGTAAGCTGTACCTGCCCTCCTTGCTGGCAAGGTCGAGGATGAAAGGCGTGAACGTTTCGCCTGGCATGTTCTTCTCCAGCGTCGCAAACCCGTCGTTGAAAGATGCTTCAACCCTCAGCCTTATTCGTCCATCATCCAGAATTTTAACAACCGTTGAAGAAATCGTCCCCGACACACTCCCGCCTGAGTCGGAGGACAGGGTGTATGAGTAGCTGAAATAAGACCCAACGCTGGCTTCAACCCCTGAAGAAACAACTACCAAGCCTATCGTCAGAAGAACCAGTGTCAGAAGTCTAAAAGACCTCATGTCGTAAGCATGTCGTTGAACTAATTTAAACCTATTCAACGTTAAAGGGCTTGTTGATGCTTTATATCGGGGATGTGCTGGTGTTTGGCTATGTCGGAGGCTGGAGACCTTCTCATGAAGCTGAGGCGGGCCAAGGTGTACGACCTGTCTCAGACTTTTCAAGCGGGCATCCCCATTTTCCCGCTTCTAAGAACAGGATTCAGCTACCTTGTCTACCGACGTCATTCAGACGCCAACCCGGAGACGATGGGGCCTCGTTCAGCGGCTTCTGGGCTGATAGTGATGTCTGACCATTCGGGGACGCATGTGGATGCTCGATGTCATCAAGCGAGTAATCGCCGGCTGTTCGACGGCACCGTGGTGGACAACAAGCTTGAGACGCCGACGGGCTTCACGAAACATGGAGCCGACGAGATACCTTTGATGATTGCTAGGGCTGTGCTGGTTGACGTAGCCTCGGTGTTCTCGGACCCTCTTCCAGAGTACCATGCTGTGACGCTGGAGGAGTTTGAGAGGACGCTCGAGGTCGAGGGTGTGGAGCTGGAGGACGGCGACGTCGTGCTGATGAGAACCGGCTACGGCAAGTTTTGGAACAACCCGTCGGTCTACGAGAGGGCGGCCGGGGCCTCGGCGGAGCTTTCGAAGGCTTTGGCGAAGAAAAATATACTGGCCGTCGGAGCTGACAACCTTTCGTGGGATGTTGCTGGAAGTCCCTCCACTAAAGAGCATGCCGCAGCAGGCCATCTGCATCTCCTGGCGGAGAAAGGCATCTACATCATCGAGAACCTTTACTTGGAGGAGCTTGCGAGGGACAGGGTTTACTCCAGCGTGTTCGTCTGTTTTCCGCTGAAGATCGCGGGGGCTACTGGAGCTCCCGTAAGGCCTGTGTGCATCAAGTAATAATCCAGTCCTGAAAGGCTTAAATCGCTCAACAGGATTGATGGCTTTCAGAAGAATTTCATGAGCCGTAGGAAGATGTCTGGTTTTCCTACGCTTCTCAGAGTTGAGGAAGCCCTCTCGACGCTTCTGGGGAGAATCGACCCCAAGCCCCCGCCCGTGGAGTATGTCTCCTTGGACGAGTGTCTGGGTAGATTTTGCGGACAGGACGTCTGCTCGCCGACAGACATACCGCCCTTCGACAGAAGCGCCGTCGACGGATACGCGGTACGAGCCGCCGACACACTCGGAGCCACAGCCAAAACCCCAGTGAACCTCTCTCTCGCCGGCGTGTCTCACGCAGGTCTTGGTAGAGAGGATTCGCCTAGGCTTTCGGCTGGGCAGGCCGTGGAGATATACACGGGCGCCCCTATACCGGAGGGTGCTGACGCAGTGGTTATGGCGGAGTACGTCAAGAAGTCTGGAGATGGCTTTGTGACGGTTTTCCGGCAGGTTAACCCGCTCCAGAACGTCTCACGGAGTGGCGAGGACTTTAGAGAAGGAGATGTTGTGGTGAGGAAAGGTACTAGGCTTAGGCCCTGGCACGTGGCTGCGTTAGCGTCTTTGAACGTCACAAGAATCCCTGTCTATGAAAGGCTACGCATCTCTGTGATCAGCACGGGAAGCGAGCTGGTCGAGCCGGGGCAAAACCCCGGAGAGGGACAGATAATCAACAGCTCCAAACCCATGCTCAAGTCGCTTATCACGGAGAACGGATGCCTGCCGGTGGACTTGGGCATCGTCGAGGACGACGTCGAGGCTGCGGCGTCTAGGATACTTGAGGGCGTTAAGTGCTCGGACGCCGTTATAGTCACGGGCGGGACGAGTATCGGGGAGAGAGACGTTGTTCCGGAGGCTGTTAACAGGGTTGGAGAGCCGGGCGTGGTTTTTCACGGGGTTAGGACAAGGCCTGCGAAGTCCACTGGAGCCGGGGTCGTTGACGGCAAGCCTGTCTTCATGCTTTCAGGATATCCCGTATCCGCCTTGATCAGTTTCCAACTCTTCGTGAAGCCGTACATAGAACTGAGGTACGGCCACATCAGCCCCGGCCCATGCACGGTCCGAGGCAGGCTCACGAGGCGTGTTGTCAACCAAACGGAGGCAAGGCTGTTTGTGCGTGTAAGGCTTGTGAGGACGCAGGACGGCGTCCTCGTCGAGCCTCTGACCCATACGGGGTCGGGCCTTCTCTCAACCCTCATTAATGCGAACGGGCTGCTCGTCATACCTGAGGGAGTGAAGGGCTACGACGAGGGCGAGGAGGTGGAGGTTCTACAACACGGCTGAGCATCATTAATCTACGAGAACCTAAATATACGGCACGGATGATAGTTTTCGACAGGGCCGGTAGTTCAGCCTGGAAGAACGACCGACTTGCACTCGGTAGGTCGAGGGTTCAAATCCCTCCCGGTCCATCCATGTTCTAAACCAGAGCTTGACCGGGAGAAAAACGTTCGCCGACTGTTGGTTTTGGTCTGCTGGACTAGCCTATCCATAAATACCTGAACCGATGATTACGCTGTGAGTTGATCCTGTTAAGGCTTCTTCTCCTAGCGAGCACGTTGCTCGGGGCCGTGCTTGTTTACATGGTTTGGGGTGTAGTGCCTCTTTGGCTTTTCGTCGCCTTGTGCGTGGGGCTGGCCGGGTTTGCGGCCGCAACCCTGCTGGTGTTCGCCGGAAAGCCTGCCGGCTACTGGTTTGGCCTGGCTTTGGCGGTTGTCGTCCTCCTAGTCTCCGTTCCAGCTCCTGCACACATACAGTTCATAATGACTGGAAGAGTTTGGCAGTCAGCCGTGTTCGTGGCTGGAAGCATTCTGCAAGTGCTTTACATCGTCCTCTTCATCAGACATATTCTTCAACGAAGACAACTTTCTCGAGACCTTTGACGGCTTCCTTCAACTCTCTGGCCAAGCCTCTCTTACTTACTTGGAGGCCTGGAATGAGGAACGCCTCCTCGGGTATTTTTATCCTGGCCTCTGGAGGAGCCAGCGTGATCTCGAACTTGTCGACAGGGACGTCGGGTATCCTGCTGTGAATCAGGCTCCTCGCTTTCTCCATCTCGTCGTGTAGAATGGACTTGACCTCTACGCTGCAGACCAGAGTCTTGCCAGCGAGGTAGTGGTTGAAGTCGACCTGAACTCTGCCGGAGCCGACTGCTCTGACGACTCCCTCCCTGCCTTCGACGCTGACGACGCTGCCGACTCTCAGCGAACCCTCCGCGTCCTTGAACCTCCGAAGCGGTATGGTCCTCACCTTCGCCGGGTCTCTCGGCCCGAAGGCCTTGTCGGGCGTTATCTCGAAGGTTTTCTTCTCGCCCGGCTTCATGCCTAACAGCTCGTCCTCGACAGCCTTGAGCAGCATGCCCTTCCCGACGACCACGAGCCTTGGCTCGTATGTCTTGGATGCGTCGAAGACGCCTGTTTTCTTGGCTTCTTCCTCGGCTGTGGTGTCGACGAGCTCGTCCGTGTCCTTGACCTTGATGGTGTAGTCTACGAGGACGTATGAGTTCGGCTGGACTGTCGGAGTCTCTGCTTGCTGGGCCATTTTCGTGTTTTTCCGATGTCTGTGTTATTTATAGATGAGGAGTGGTCTGTGGAGGGTTTGGCTCATAGTATTTTTAGTATATTCGCGATTTAGGCGGGCAACAGTTTATTAGCCAGATATTTCCCTAAAATAAGCCAAGGTGAATAAAGAAATGACCCATCCAAAACAAACATCAAGAAGGTCCTTCCTGACGACAGGAATAGCCGCAGCCGCTGGCTTGGTCGTAGGCTTGGCAGCGGGCTCGCAAGCTTTCCCACGGACCGTTGAGAGAACCTCTACGCAGACTCAGACGTTGACGAGGACGGAGACCGTGCTGCGGCAGGCTGCGAGGGTGCCGGCGGGCGACTTTACTTGGAAGGTCTCGGGGTCGGCTAACGTCGTCGTGGTTGGAGGAGGGCCTGCGGGCGTGCAGTTCGCCAAGAGGTTAACAGACCTAGTCAGGAACGTTAACGTGACGATAATAGACCGGAACAGCTTCTGGGTTTCGGGCCCCAGCCACGTCGACCTCGTGGGCGGGATAAAGGAGCTGAAGGATACTGTTGTCTACTTCGACAGGGTTGTGGGAGAAAGGGTTAGGCTGGTCAACGCCAACGTGGTGTCGTTAGACCCGGCTGAGCGGCTTGTCCAAACCAACTACGGTTCCACGCAGTACGACCTGCTCGTGCTTGCTCCCGGCATAGAGCTGGCGACCTGGGAGATACCGGGGCTCGAGAAAGTTAGAAACCTCCACGCATGGGATCCTGCTCTGGCTGTGCAGCTCCGGTCGGAGCTCCGCAAACTCGCTGGAGGAAACGTCGTCTTCACCGTCCCCCCAGCGCCGTACAAATGCCCCCCAGCTCCCTACGAAGTAGCCCTACTCAGCCACGAGTACTTGAGGGAGCTCGGCAAGATCGACAAGGTCAACTTCATAGTGTTGGACGCTAACTCAAGCCCACAGCCTCCAGCAAAGGCAAAGATCTTCGCAGACGAAATGAACAAGCTTGGGATCGACTACAGACCTAACTTCAAGGTCGTCGAGGTAGACGCCGACGCCTCCGAGCTTGTATCCGACAAGGGTGAGCGTGTCAAGTTCAACCTCCTCTCGCTGCTGCCGCCGAACGTCGCCCCCGGCTTCATACGGAAATCGGGGCTCGGAGCACGGTACATGGACATAAACCCGTCAACGTTCAGGTCAAGAAGCTATGACGACGTCTTCGGCTTGGGCGACGCTGTGGCCTCGCCTTACACCAAGTCGGCCTACGTTGCGCAGAGGTCTGGGAGAAGGCTGGCCGAGCTCACAGCCGAGCAGCTGGGAGTCTCTCCGCCTGAGAAGGTGTCGGTGCACAACATCTGCTGGAGCTACGTCAACAAGAAGCAGCTTTCGGTGATCGAGGTTGAGTGGGACGCTGAAGCTAGGGTTGTCCAAGGCTTTCCTAAAGTAGGTCAGCCGACTGAGGAGAACTTCAGCAGGAGGCAGGCTTGGGAGAAGTCCCTGCTGCTAAGCCTCTACGGCTGAAGAGATGACGCTGCTGAGGTACGTTCCCGTCATTTTCTCGTCGACGCTGTTGGCGCTGGCCCTAGCTCAGGTTATCCTAGCGCCCGGCCCTGCGGCGAGGTTGGACGGGTTTGCGGACTGGCTGGAGGCTGGAGAGGAGAGGGTTGTGGAGCTTGTTCTCAAGCCGGGAGACAGGTATGTGGTTTGGCTGGAGACCAGCGGGCTGAGCGACCTCTACATAATGGCGGGGCGGGAAGCGGAGACTTACAAGGCTAGCGGCTTAACGCCACAGTCGGCGACAGCGTTCAATTCCCTTAAAAAGCTGACATACGCCATTCCGTCTCAGACCGGAGGCCTCTACCTAGTCTTGGTCAAGCAGCTTGAAGCCGGAGACGTGAAGCTCGGTGTGGAGGCTGGGACGGTCGACGACACAACCAAAGCTCTGAGGTCGGGCCGGGAGGTTCTCAGAAACTCGTTCGAAGCCGTTGTCTCACCGCAGTCAGGTTTCTCCCTGCCCGTGTACCAGTTCATACCTGGGACTAGGCTTCATCTGACGGCTGAAGGAGACGGGGCCGTGGCCGTTGTGGAATCGAGCGATTTCCTCGCCTACAGCAGGGGGAGAAAACAGCTTTCAGACCTGTGTAAAGCATCAAACTGCATCAGGGGTGGTGGAAGCCTCACGATGGAGTCGGAGGACTTTGTCGACGTCTACCTGGTGGTTGAGGGTGGGCACTCGGCTGGAAGGCTGGTCGTGCAGGTGGTTGCGACTGAGAAGATGCTGTTCTATGTAGGGACGTGTTCATGAAGCCCGTCTTGGCGGTTGTTGCCGTAGCTGCTTCGGCTATGTTGGTCTACACGGTTTTGTACGGGTTTGGCGGAGAAAATCCCCGCGAGTCAGGCTCAGCGCCCGTGTTCATCAGGCTGGGCTCCTACCGGGAGGACGCTGCAACAACCTACGACCCTCCCACGGTGAGGGTGGTGTTGAGGGTGAACAACACAGTTGTCTGGGTCAACGAGGACATCACAGTCCACGACGTAACCCACGAGCCATGCATGTACAACGAGCAGGGCTGCATCAAGACATTCAAGTCCAAGCTCCTCGAGACGGGCGAGAGCTTCAGCTACACCTTCACGCAGCCCGGTAGGTACGACTACCGATGCTCCCCCCATCCATGGATGCGTGGAACCGTGGTCGTTGAGGCGGGCGGCCGTTCATGAAGGCCCTGCAAGCCGGCGTCGACCAGAAACTAACATCCTTGACGATTATCGTAGTTGTTCTGGCCTCCGTCGCCGTCTACCTTGCTGCCGGATATGTACAGCACGCGTCCTTCATAATCTTCGGCCTCTTATACGGCTACGCCATCTACAAGTCTAGGATATGCTTCGCAACAGCGTTCTACGGCGACTACCAAATCATGACGGCCATCCTGCTGAGCATGACTGTGGCTAGCGTCGGGTCGGCCTTCATCCTGGCGGTCGGGCTCAACGCTCCGCCTGCAATCCCAGTGGGGCCCCATATCCTGGTCGGGTCGTTTCTTTTTGGGCTGGCCATGCCGTTTGCAGGAGGATGCATAACAGGGGTGATGTACAGGTTTGGCGCTGGGCAGGCGAAGGCTTTATCATCACTAGCCGGGATACTCGTCGGCAACTTCTTGGGCGCTTTCTTCGTGTGGGGCTTCGTCGAGCCTTTCATAGACTTGGGCAGGGGATTCGGCCTATACCCTACCACGGGGCCTTTAGGAGGGCTGGCGCTAAACCTCGGCCTGATAATTCTCCTGCTAGTCGTGATCCAGAGGCGTGCAGCAAGTCCCAACCTGCCCAGCTTCAGAACGCTCGTGTCAGGCTTGAGGCTCGTCTTCAAGACAGGATGGTGGCCTCCGTGGCTGGGAGGGCTGGTGATGGCGGCCGTGTTCATCGTCCAGTTCGCTCTCTACTCGTCGCTCTCCGTCCAGCTTCCCATCGCAAGGCTAGCTCTCTGGACAGCCTCCCCGTTGGTGGACGTCGAGGAAGCTGCCTGGGCCGGTAGATGGGGTTTGAGAGAACCGTTCAACGACCCGCTTCTCCTCCTCGTCATAGCTCTTGTCGTGGGAGCGATGCTGGGGTCGACGACGTCGGGCAGCTTCGGCTGCTACCGTGGTGGAAGGCCCGGAGACATGGCCGTGGGCTTCGCAGCAGGCTTGTTCATGGGCGTAGCCGTCTGGATAGCCGTGGGATGCAACATCTCGGGATTCTGGGCTTCTGTCGCGACGCTGAGGCCCGAGGGATGGATGTACGCCGCAGGCATGTTCCTCGGGGCTAGGGCTGGCTTGAAGCTGTTCACAAAGCTCTACGCATGAACCTTCCCAGATTATTTAAATACAGGTGCTGCGGTGATAAAGCGAGGATAAATGCCGTCTGCATTCGTCCTAATCAACACGGAGATAGGCGCTGAGGAGGAGGTTGTGAACGAGCTGAAAAAGATCTCCTACATCAAGGAGGCGTACGTGGTCTACGGGGTTTACGACATAGTGGCCAAGGTTGAGGCGGACTCGATGGAGAAGCTGAAGGAGATCGTTTCGTGGAGCATTCGCAGGCTCGAGAAGGTAAGGTCAACGCTGACTATGCTGGTTGTAAGCGCCTAAAAATACATTCGTTTTTATAGAGAACGAAAAACCTATCTATTCGTTTCCGTAAAAAACAAATGTGCATATCGAAGAGCTCAACCCGTGGTGGAAAACCGCAACCGTCAACGAAAACCTAGCTCCTCCAAAACACAGAGACCTATTCAAAACCCTCTCAAACGGCCTGTTCAGAAAATATATCCAGGTGGTAGTGGGTCTCAGGCGTGTTGGAAAATCAACTCTGATGTTCCAGTTAATCAAACAGCTAATCAACCAAGGAACCAACCCCTTACGTATAGTTTACATTAGTTTCGACGACCCGGAAGCACGGCAGAAAGGCGTGGTCGGATGCCTGAAGGACTTTACAGAGTTGACTGGCGAAAACTACAGAACAGGAGCCCTCTACCTTTTCGTGGACGAGGCTCAGAAATATCCCGAATGGGCGTCGGAGGTCAAATTGCTTTACGACAACTACAAAAACATCAGATTTGTTGTTTCAGGGTCTGCCGGACTAAACCTTCTATCCGAGGCGAAACGGTCTCTTGCAGGCCGGGCGCTATACCACGAGCTGAAGCCCCTAAGCTTTGAAGAGTACTTGCTGTTCGTTGGAAGTAAGGTAGATGTCTCGAAGCCAAGGCTTTACTCTGAAGAGCTGAAGCGGGAATTTGAAAGATATGTGAAAAGACCCTTCCCTGAAATAGTTCACGAGGTTGACGAGGCTTTCATCAAAACATATGTTAGAGAGTCTGTGCTAGACCCTGTTCTGTTCAAGGATATACCGCTGCAGTTTAGAGAGGTTGACGTCCTGTTAGTCGAGTCGCTTCTACGAAACTTCCTCACACACCCCGGAACCTATCTCTCAGTCGACAGCCTTTCACGGGACATGAAACGTGCTAAGACAACGATTTACAAATGCCTGTTCTACCTTGAGGCATCGCTGCTCATACGTCGTGTGATGAACTTCAGGCCATCAACTAGGTCGGTTTCACGAAAGCTTGCACGAGTGTATCCCTACCATCCCGTGCTTATGCTGCCTTACAATCCGTCCGATGATAAGTACGCTGAGAGCCTTGCTGCGGCGACGTTGGAGGCGAGGCATTATTGGCGTGAAGATGATATTGAAGTTGATTTTCTGTTGGACGACACTCCTGTCGAGGTGAAGTATGTGAGTGAGGTTAGGCAAGAAGACCTTAGGTCGGTCAAGCGTTTCATGAACAAATATGGCTCGAAGACGGGGGTTGTTGTGACGAAAAATAAAGAGGGGGTTGTTGACGGAGTTCGGCTTGTTCCCCTCTGGCTGCTCTGCCTACGTGGCGGTGTTTGAGTTGTTGATGCTCTTTCTCGTGAAGACGGGGTTGTCTAAGCTGACGTATCCGTATTGTATGGCTGGCTCTGGGTTGCCTACCCTCTCCACCACGGAGACAACCATCTTGACGGCTTCTTCCAGCTTCATGTCGGGCCTGTACTCGTTCTCGATTATCTCTAGGGCTTTGTCGCTGTTCATGCCTACTGCGAAGGCGTCGCCGTTGAAGGCTGTGCCGCTTGGGTCGACTTGGTAGAGCTGGACGCCGAGCTTGTCAACGCCCGCTATGATTACAGCAACGCCCTGAGGCCTCACAGGGTAGAGGGTGTAGCCGTGGAAGTAGCCGCTCACCGAGTCGACAAGGGATCCGACGTCCATCGGGGCGTCGAACAAGAGCCTGTGCCGCTGGGCCTCTACACGCATGTGGTCGACCACCCGGTAGAGGTCGCTGATGTATCCGGACCCAGTTATGCCCACGTGGTCGTCGACTGTGAAGACTTTGTCGCTGGGCTTCATCAACTTCCTCGTCGGCTTTACCATGCTGGCAACGACTGCGAAGGACGGGAACCGAAGCCCTAGGCTTATGGCTCCACGCATCACGGCTTCGAGAGCTCTGTCGACGAGGGTCATCCTGCCCTCGGGGCCGTAGAACATCTGGAACCTTGAAGGGTCTACCGACATTTCCTAAGCACCTCCAGCTGGGATAGCCAGAACGTCGACGCCGTTGCCTGAGCCGGGGTCTCGCTGCATAGCAGCCTCGACAGCTTTGACAGCTATGCTTCGTGCTTCTTGGAGCTTTAGGCTGGGAGAGTACAGGCTTTCGAGAACACCGTAGGCGACGGGGGAGCCTGAGCCTGACGAGACAAAGTCCTCAGCAACCATCGACCCGCTCATGTCGCTGCTGAACACGTGGGGCCCTTCGTCGTCTACTCCTGCGACGATTAGCTCGGCGAAGTAGGGTATGTAGTTCCTCATTCCGCTGTAGAACAGGTTGGCTATGAGCTTGCTTGACTCGGCTACGGACAGCGGGTATCCACGTCTTAGCGAGATGAGTTTTCGCTCGGCCCTGACGACGTTGACTAGGTAGACGGCGTCGGACAACAAGCCCGCAACAGCAACGGCCAGCCGGTCGTCGACCTTCATGATCTTCTGCGTCGTCTTCGAAGCTATGAAGAAACCCTTGCTGGCTCTTCTGTCCGATGCGAGAACTACTCCGTCGACCGCTTTCAAACCAACTATCGTGGTCATTTTTGCTCAGTAAACATGGTGTTGGGTTGTGTTTAGCGACTGAGTTGATGTGCCTTTAGTCACGGTTATGCGGCTATGTTGAAGGGGTTTGCTTGGAGTGCTTTGAATGGTGTTTCGTCGTCAACCAGAGCAAGTTCGTAGGCTTTGCGTAGGATGGCTAGGGCTGCTCGGACGGCTCTCCGGTCGTTTGCGTTGCTTTCGATTGTGAGGCGGCTGTTCTTAAGCCTGAGGGTTATGGTGAGTGCTCCGTCTTGTGAAATCCAGCGGAGCACGTGAGCGTCGTCTTCAACGCTGTAGCCCAGCCAGCGGAGCTCATCCACCCACCTTCCCCGCAGAGCCGCAACACCTGCAAGCAACAACCCCACATCCTCCACCAAGGTGTCGACGACGACGTGCGACTGGTTCCGGCCGCTTCTTGAGACAAGCTTTAGAGCTTTCCCGCTGAGCCTGTACCCGGTCTCAGTCCGGTGAACGAGGCCATGCTTCTCAAGCCGCTTAAGTATCCGTGAAAGCTTCTCCTGATGCATCCCCAAAGCCCTCCGCATGCCGCTGAAGCTCACCTCCCCCTCGGAGGCCGTGGACAGAGCTTTCAGAACCTCCTCCTCGTCCCTTTGTATGTCGACGGCCAGATCTTCACGCAACTCTTGTCGAGGCATGGAGTTGTTGCTGCTTTATTAGGATGTGTTGTTTACAAGATGCTGGCAAGGTTTATATTTTAGGTCATACCTAAAACTCTTTGATGGAGGCGGTCCAGCACCAGAGGATTCTGAAGCAAACCGAGGTTGGAGGCTTCTTCTTCATCGTATTCGCAGGCTCGCTCCTGCATTTCACATACGAGCTTTCAGGCGGAAACATGGTTGTAGCCCTGTTTTCTGCCGTGAACGAAAGCGTCTGGGAACATCTGAAGCTGCCTTTCTTCCCAGCTCTTGCCCTAACCGTCTACCAGTATGCCCGCATCCGTAAAACATATCCAAACCTCTTGTACGGAAAGGCGGTCGGCATCATTTCCATGCCGGCAATCATCGTGGCAGGTTTCTACGCCTACGAGGCTGTTTTCCACAGCAGCAACCTCGCATACGACATCGGGCTTTTCATAGCGTCGGTTGCAGCAGGCCAGGCTATAAGCTACCGCATCACGCTGAAGCACGGAGCCAAGCCGTTCAACCCAGCCCCAGTAGCGGTGCTAGCCGTTGCGGCTCTGCTGTTCTTCGTCTTCACATATACCCCTCCTGAGCTAGATCTGTTCCGAGACCCTTTGACCGGCGAATACGGAGTCCACGCTCATGCCCACTGAAGAGAAGACGTAGGCAGCTATGTCTCCTAGGAGAACTTTCTTCAGCGAGATAGGGTTGTAGTGGGAGTTTTCCAGGGCCCGCAGCATTTTGAAGGGCTTGTTGCAGATGACTGTGAGGAATGCGTTTGGGCAGGCTTTCATCACAGCTTTGAACGCTTCGGTGTAGAATTTCTCCGGGTCTTTGACCCTTATCCTGACTCCGAACGGAGGGTTGCAGACGACCGTGTCAACCCGCTGAGTTATGTACTTGTCGAGCTTGAACACATCGCCTTGGACGAACCTAACCCCGCAGTCGAAGCCGAAGACGGCTTTACTCTCCTCCGCTAACGCCAGAGCTTTACCAGAGATGTCAAGCCCAACCACGTCGACGGCCCCTCGCCTCTCACGTCGCAGCACCCCCTCCCTAACCTTCTCAGCCTTTTCAGCGTCGAACAAGCAGATTTTTTGGAAAGCCAGCCGGCCGGTCCTTGCTCCAGGGCACATGCCGAGGCCGTAGATGGCTGCTTCGAGCGGTATGGTTCCGCTTCCGCAGAAGGGGTCGAGGAGAGTTCGCCCCGGCTTCCAGCCTGATATCCTGACTACGGCGTTGGCTACCGTTGGTGATAGGGCTGCTCTGTGCGCTCCTCGGCGGTAGAACCTTCGGTGAAGCGACTCGCCTGTCGTGTTCAGCCCCAGCAGCAGCTCATCGCCACGCAGAATAACGTAAAGCTTGATGTCGGGATTCTTCAAGTCAACTCTAAGCCTGAACCCTGTAGCCGCTCGGTAGGATTCGACGACAGCCCTCCCAACCGCCGCCGCTATGTCCAAGCTCGTGAACGGATGGGCTCCAACCCTCTCCGCCTCCACTGCGAAACTCTGCCCCCTCGTGATCAAGTCAGTGTAGTCGACGCTGGCCGCAAGGCTTTCAACACTTTCCAGCGACTCGGCTCGGTCTTTCAGCAGGAGGAGGAAAACCTTGTTAACGGTCTGTGAAGCTAGGTTAACCTTGACACAGTCCCCGGCCGACCCTGTGAAAAACACCTTCGAAACATCTGCCTCCGCCTCTTCTCCCACAATTCCAGAGACCTCTGAAGCAGCTACGTCTTCAAGCCCGCGGAACGTCGTTGCGAAGAAACGCATGCAGGTCTTCGTCGGCCGGGACAGAGCTAGTCGAGGTGTCTGTAGGCGATGGGTGGGGTGAACTCTATGAACTCGCTGGCTAGAGCTGTTTCCCGCAGGATGTCGGCTGCTAGGCCGTACTTCGACGCTCTGTATTTCTCATCCCCCATCTCGTCCCTCAGCTTCGTCAACACCTTCGACAGCTCTTCCTCGAAAACCTCGGGTGTGACTACGCGCCCGTCGGAGAGCTTGGCGCCGTGCTTGACCCACTGCCAGATGATCGCTCGGGCTATCTCGAAAGTTGCAGCGTCCTCCATCAGGAAGTTAATTGCGACGCAGCCGTTTCCACGCAGCCAGGATTCGAGGTACCGGAGTCCCACCTCCATGTTAGCCCTCATGCCTTCAGCTGTCCTCTCGCCCGAAGGTATTTGGAGGAGGTCGTCGGCTGTTATAACGAGGCCCTCGTGCTTGATGTTGAGCTGGTTGGGGCCTTTTACGTTTTCGACGAAGAGTTGTTTGATGAGCGGTACAAGGTCTGGATGAGCCGCCCAGGCTCCGTCGAACCCTTGTGAAATCTCTCGAAGCTTGTCCTCCTTAACCTTGTCGAAAGCCTTCTGCTGGGCCTCAGGGTTTCCACGTATGGGTACTTGCGCAGCCATGCCTCCTATGGCGTAGGCATCCCTCCGATGGCATGTCTGAACGAGGAGAAGCGCAGCCGACTTGAGGAAATGCTTGTCCATCGTCAGATGGCTTCTGTCGGGCATGATGTACCGCTGGTCGTGTCCAAGGCGTTTGATGAAGCTGAAGATGTAATCCCAGCGCCCGAGGTTGAGCGCTGTGGCGTAGTCCCGCAGCTCGTACAGAATCTCGTCCATCTGAAAAGCCGCTGTGATAGTCTCTATCAAAACACTGCACTTTATCGTGCCGTGGGACAGGTTTAGAGCTTTCTCGGCGTCCCTGAACACCTGAGCCCACCATCTTGCCTCGAGGTAGCTCTCTAGCTTGGGGAGGTAGAAGTAGGGGCCTGAGCCTCTTCTAACCAGCTCCTTGGCGTTGTGGAACAGGTATATTCCGAAGTCAAACAGAGCAGCCGGAATCGACGACCCGTCCACGCTCACGTTTTTCTCAAGCATGTGTAGCCCACGTGGTCTAACCACAAGGGTTGCTGTTTTTTCCGCCAGCTCGTAGCGTTTTCCGTCGGGGCCCCTGTATTCGATCGTTCTCCGCACCGCATCCATCAGGTTTAGCTGGCCCTGCACAGCAGCCTCCCAGACGGGTGAAAACGAGTCCTCGAAGTCAGCCATGTAAACGTCGGCCCCCGAGTTTAAGGCGTTGATCATCATCTTCCTGTCAACCGGCCCCGTTATCTCAACATGCCTGACTTTGAGGTCTTGAGGTATTTCCGCCACTCTCCAGCTGGACCTGCGAACATCCGCTGTCTCGGCTGGGAAGTCCAGCTTTCCTCCGCTGCGGAGAGCTTCGGCGACGGCTTTCCGCTGATGCATGAGATTGTTAAGGCTTGGGCTGTGTGTTCGGACAAGCTGCTCCACGAAGTCGACGGCTTCTTTGCTGAGAACTTCCTTACCTGAAGGCGGGACTTCTCTCAGCAGCAACATGTTCGGACGCCGTCAAGTGAACTGGGAGCTTTCAGTCGAGTTAGACAGGGCTGTTATGGTCTCACGCCCCTCTACGGTTGTCAAAACCTCGTCGTAGTAGTGTACTCCGACAAATCGCTGGTGCTTGAAGGCTCTGTAGCCTTTCTTCTCAAGCTCCATCTCCTTCTTCTGGACCTCCGCATAAGCCTGCATGCCGTGCTCCTCAAGGTTCTTGGCCAGCTCGAACATCGACGAGTTGAGGGTGTGGAAGCCCGCCAGCGTGATGAACTGAAACTTGTACCCCATCTGGCCAAGCTTCTTGCAAAATTCTCGCAGCGTGTCGGCGTCCAGAAGCTTAACCCAGTTGAACGAAGGCGACAGGTTGTACGCAAGCATCTTGCCCGGATACTTTCTGTGAATAGCGTCGGCCAGCTGCTTGGCCTCCTCTAAGTCCGGCTTTGAAGTCTCGAACCATATCATGTCGGCGTAGGGTGCGCAGGCCAGACCTCTCGACACAGCCATGTCGATCCCGCTCCTCACCTCGAAGTAGCCTTCGCTGGTTCTCGAGCCCGTAAGATATGGTTGGTCGACTTCGTCGGCGTCGCTCGTGATGTACCTCGCTCCAATTACGTCGGTCCTAGCTATCAGGACAGTAGGCACGCCTAGGACGTCGGCTGCGAGCCTTGCGGCAGTAAGGATGCTTATGAAGCGGTTCGTAGGCACAAGCACCTTGCTCCCCAGATGGCCGCATCTTCTCTCGCCGGGGGACTGGTCCTCATAATGCACGCCTGCAGCCCCAGCCTCCAGCATGGCTTTCGTTAGCTCAAAGGCATGGAGGGGGCCTCCGAAGGCGGCTTCGCCGTCTGCTACGATGGGTGCGAAGTAGTCTGTCTTCTTCTCTCGCTGCTCGAGGTGTTGTATCTGGTCGGCTCTCTGGAGTGCTTTCAGTATGCTGGTGATGAGGTGTGGTGCGCTGTTGGAGGGGTAGAGTCCAAGGTCTGGATACATGTTTCCGGATAGGTTGTTGTCTGCGGCTACCTGCCAGCCGCTTAGGTATATTGCTTTCAGCCCTGCCTCCACGAGTTGGATGGCTTGGTTTCCTGTCAGGGCTCCTGCCGTGAGGACGTAGTCGGACGTGTTCAAAAGCTTCCAGAGCTTCTCCGAGGCTTGGCGGGCTATTGAGTAGTCTATCTTCCACGTTCCACGAAGCCTCAGCACGTCTTCAGCCGAGTACTTCCTCACAACGCCGTTCCATCGCGGCGATTTCCAGACCTTCTCGAGCTCTTCGGGCGTTTGGGCTTCTAGAAGCGGGTTCATGTTGGTTGTGTACGGAGGTGGTGGATAATTTATACGTATCGCCTGTAAGTTGATGGATGATCTCTATACATAATGCATAAATTACACAACAGACGGTTGCAGCCATGCTCGTACGTACAATTCAGACAACAGCCGGCGGAACATACATGGTCACGCTTCCCAAGCAGTTCGTCAAGTCGCTGGGGCTTGACAGGAAACACGTCGTAAGAGTCGAGCTTGAGGACGACCGCATAGTCCTGACCCCCACAACCCCAAGGCAGAGCATCGTCAGCAAGACGATCAAGATAACGGACTTCAAGGACCCCAAGCTTCTCGGTCTCGCCATCGTCAACTTCTACATCATGGGTCATGACGTTGCTCAGGTAGTCGCGAACGGCAAGATGAGTTTAGCCCACAAGAGAAGCGTGCGAGAATCTGTCGAAAACCTCGTCGGCGTCGAGATCGTCGAGGACTATGCCGACCGTGTGGTCCTACAGTCTCTGGTCGACCCTTCGAAGTTCGAGGTGGACCAGCTGCTGGAAAGGTTCACTCAGCTCTCTAGGGCGGTTTTACGAGACGCTGTCAACGCTCTCCAAGTCGGTGATAAAACGCTTGCGCATGATGCATACGAGCGTGGTGCTGAGCTGATTCGTCTCTATCGATTGATGATGCGTGTCTGTTTTCAGGCTCTTAGAAGTAGCGCTGTACGGGAGATGGTGAAGGTCAAGGATGCTCCTAGCTTGGCTGTGAGAATCATAGCCGTGAGGGAGCTAGGCAGGGTTGCGTACTACTGCATGAAGATTGCTGAGAGGGTTGAAGAGCTTGAGAGGTGTGAGGGCGAGATAGCCGCCGTAGTCAGGGAGATGGCGGAG
>JAVYLK010000028.1:0-20657 GCA_038740895.1 Candidatus Caldarchaeum sp. | reverse complement strand
CGTCGGGATGGGCGTGCTGCCGATGCAGTTCGAGGAGGGAGAGGGCTGGCGCCAGCTTGGGCTGAATGGCATGGAGGCCTACAGCATAACGGGCATAGCCGAGGGCCTGCATCCCAAGAAGAAGCTCACAGTAAGGGCGGTCGACAGGAACGGGGGGACAACGGTCTTCAAGGCCACGGCAAGGCTGGACACCAGCATCGAGGTCGAGTACTACAGGCACGGAGGAATACTCCAGTACGTCCTGAGGAACATGATGAAACAATAAAGGTTTACATGCAAGCGCTGACTGTTAGGTTCTGGCATGGCTGAAGACGTGGACGACGAAGCGTTGAGAGAGCTGGCTGAAGTCTTTTCGGCTCTCGGCAACCCGCTCAGGCTCAAGATGCTGAAAGTCGTCTCGACAAGCGACCGCCCGCTCCACATCAAGGCTGTAGCCAAGCTGACCAAAACAAGGTACGCCCTCGCATACAAACACGTCAAGACGCTCGAGAAAGCGGGGCTCGTCACGATCTACGAGGTTGGGCGTTCGAGGGTTGTTGCTCCGAGGTTTCCCGCCGTCTTCGACAGGGCGGTTTCGCTGGGAAGTGAAATTGTCGTGAAAAAATAATTTTACCTAAAAGTCAAATTATTTTCATATAAAATTAAGCTTATATCCTGCTAAAAAACACAACATTCACATGAATAGGGTGAAAAAAATAGCAGGAGCATCGTCCTTCGCAGCCTTGGCCTACGTGATGGGACTGGCGCCGGCCAGCATACCTTTCCCGCTTCTGCCGTTCCTGCGCTTCGACCTAGCCGAGATACCAGACCTGCTGTCGTTCATCATATTCGGATGGAAGTACGGCCTTATGACAGCCTTCGCCCACTGGTACGGCTTACTCGTAACAGCCCAGGGAGTCTTCGCCCCCCCACCCGTACCACAGCTCATGAAGCTCACCGCAGTGCTTGCCACTTTCCTGGGCGTCTACTTGGGAACTAGAATCTCCAAGAGGTTTGGAAAAGCCCAGACAGCGTCCGCAACCGCTATGGCGGTTTTGACGAGGGCTGGAGTCATGGCTCCGATAACCTTCGCCGTGTACTACCTGCTCTTCCCCACCATCTACCTGCCTTTCGGCAAAAGAGTGCTGTCCACAGCCGGCTACGTGGTCGACTCCGACCTCGCCGTCGCAACGCTCATAACAGGCTTCACGGCGGCTTTCAACGCCCTAGCAGCGCTCTACCTCGTTCCACTCTGCTTCTCCATCGCAAAAGCTTTGAAGAGGGCGTTGGGACATCGTCTGGTCCTGGCGGAGGCTGTCTGACCCCCCTCCCCCCGCACGGAGGCCGCCACATTTTATAAACCTCCCAAACCGGTAGAAGCTCGAACAGCCATGGTGGCTAAGAAAGCAGCTGAGAAGGAGCTGGACGTCTTCGACCTCCAGAGCGTCGAGGGCGTGGGCAAGGCGACTGAGGAGAAGCTCAACGCCGCCGGAATAACGTCGGTGCTGGACTTGGCGGCTGCGACGCCCAGGGAGCTTGTGGAGATTGGGCTGAGCTCTGAGAAGGCTGAGGAGCTGTGTCTCAAGGCACGGCTTCTGCTCATCGAGAGCGGCTTCCTCGACAAGGAGTTTGTCCCGGCCACGGAGGTGCTGGAGAGGAGGAAGGCCATGCAGAGGGTTACCACGGGGTCGAACGCCATCGACTCGATGCTGGGCGGTGGTGTGGAGACGCAGGCTATCACGGAGCTGATAGGCGAGTACGGCAGCGGCAAAACCCAGCTCTGCCACACGCTTTGTGTGACGACGCAGCTTCCACGTCAGCAGGGTGGGCTTGAGGGCACGGCCATCTACATCGACACGGAGGCAACGTTCAGGCCTGAGAGAGTAAGCCAGATAGCTGAGGCTCGTGGCCTCGACCCGCAGAAAGTTCTGGAGAACGTGATTTTCGCCAGCGTCTACAACTCCAGCCACCTGCAGCTCACGGTCAAGGAGCTGGGCCGGTACATCGAGAAGTACAAGGCGCGGCTTGTCGTCGTCGACTCGATCATCTCACACTTCAGGGCCGAGTACGTGGGGCGTGGGACGTTGGCTGAGAGGCAGCAGCGGTTGAACGACCTGCTTCACAGGCTTCTCCGCACAGCCCAAGTCCACAACGTAGCCGTCGTCGTGACCAATCAGGTTCAAGCCAACCCCGACCAGTTCTTCGGCGACCCCAACAAACCCAGCGGAGGCCACGTACTAGCCCACAGCAGCACGTACCGCATCTTCATCCGCCGTGCAGCCAACAACACACGCCTCGCCCGCATCATCGACAGCCCCTACCACCCGCCCACGGCCGAAGCATACTTCAAAATCAGTGAGAGGGGCGTCGAAGACCTTCAGGAGGGGAAGTGAATTAATTGCGTGAGACAAGCAGTCGCGGCGAAGAATTACTACTTTAAATCCTGCAGTACATACAATACTACGTGAGAAAGTATCTTTTTTGGCTGTAGTAATTTTACTGCTAGCCCCGGCTCAGGCGCTGTCTCAGGAGGGCTCAGAAGTAGCTAAGTATGGCTTCTACGGAGCAGTCGACAGCAGGAATTTGGTGATGAACCCTGCGAACGTCGTTGTGGACGGCGAGGTTTACGGCTTTTTCACTACGGCGAACCCTCGAGCTTACTTCTATGTGGAGTTCAAGACGATCAGGGCCCCGTTCGAGCTTTTATTCAAATGGGTGGATCCTGACGGAAAAACCACGGAGATCCCATCGAGGAACACCCAACAGGGCGTCTTCAACGACTACTGGGTCTGGACATCGATAGCGATTAACGAAAACCGAACCCTAGGCGTGTGGCAAGTAGTCCTGCTTTACAACAACCGCGAAATACTAGAGGCCTCTTTTGTCCTCCAAACACCTCAGAACGTCATCAACCGCATTACATCGCTTGTGGAGGAGAACGAGGAGCTGGCTGGGAGGCTTGAGAAGTCCGAGGCTGAGGCGAAAACGCTGAATGAAAACTTGGCCAAGGCCCGGTCCCAGCTGCAGCAGCTCGAGACGGAGAACAGCAGGCTGCAGACAAGCGTCAACGAACTCAGGAACAGCTTGTCCAAGACAACTGCAGAACTTCAGCAAGCACAGTCGGAGAACAAGAAGCTCGCCGAGCAGCTCACGCAGGAAGTCAGCAAAACCGCAAGCCTGGAACAGCAACGCCTGATACTCATAGCTGCCGCCGTGGTCGCTGCAGCGGCCGGAGCAGTTGCAGCGGTGTTAGGAAGGCGGGGCAGGGGTTTACCGCCACCTCCCCCGCCTTAAACCTCCTTTTTTTACGGGATTGCTCTTCGGCTACTGGTATCTCTTCATCTTTACTATGTGGACGGGTTCGTTGACCAGTCCGTAGGTAAGCACGAAAGTGTCTCCCTGTTCGGCGATTCCTTTCGCCTCGAGCGTCTTCTCCAGCTTCTCAAGTCCGTCGGCGTAGCTCTGAGCATCGATCTCCAGCGGGACAACACCCCACATCACCTGCAGCCGTGGAAGCACGTGCCTGTTGGGCGTGGCTGCTATAACACCTCCCACGGGCTTGAACCTGGCGATTCTCCTAGCCATGTGCCCGTTCATCGTAAATATGGCGATCTTAGCCGCAAGCGACTCGGCCAGGTTGACCACGGCTAGGGCGAACCTGTCCATGACTTCCGAATCCGGTGGAATGGTCCTCCTCGGCCTCGTCCCCTTCTCGTAGGTCTCGGCTATGTTTGACAGCCACTGTATGGACTCCAGCGGATACCGGCCGACGGCCGTCTCAGCCGTGAGCATGAGGACGTCGACTCCGTCCTCCACGCAGGACATCACGTCGACTATCTCGCTTCTCGAGGGAACAGGTTCGTTGACCATTGTTCCTAGGAGCTGGGTGGCCACTATGACGGGCTTGCATGCGTTGTACGCCGCCTCTATGATTGTTTTCTGCAGCTTGGGAACGAGCTCGAGCGGGAAGTGCATGCCCAAGTCTCCCCGGGCGATAAGGACGGCGTCTGATTTCTCGCATATCTTGTCGATGTTCTGGACGGCGGACGGGGTCTCCACCTTGGCTATCAAACCCATCCAGGAGCCTCTTGACTCGAGGTAATTCCTGACGGCGTCTATGTCTTCAGCTCTCTTGACGAAGCTGAGTCCAACATAGTCTAGGCCCATGCTGACGGCTGCCTCCAGACCCTCCCTGCTTGCTTTGAGGTAGTCGGGTGTTTCCACTTCTTTTCCACGTATCACGATGGACTTGTTGGGCGAGATGGTTAGCGGGCGCACAGCTTCAGACTCTATAGAACGGCCTCGATGAGCTACGACCTTCAAAATTCCACGGCCGTCGTCGAAAACAAGCGTGTCCCCAACCTCGACTGTTTCGAAAAACTCGGGATAGGGCAGGTTTACGGGGCCGTCGAGCGAGAACCTGACTCTTTCGCCCACGTTGAGCGGAAAAGATCTGTCCAGCCCGGCAACACGCACCGACCCCCCCTTCAAGTCTCCTATCAACACACATCTCTCGCCTGTTTTATCAGCCGCTTGACGCGCATCGTCTGCAAGCCTACGCCAGAAACTCATGTCCCCGTGGCTGAAGTTTATCCGGAAGATCTTGCAACCGAGCGAGATAGCCTCAGCTATGTCTTCCTGAGACGACAGCGAAGGCCCGAGCGTACAAGCCAGCTTGGTCTTCAACTGCATCATACCGATGCTCTCAACGTAAAAAACCTGTGTTTCGGACAAGCTTTAGTATCGCCGGCCTGCAGCTTCCACGCAGGAGATGCCGAGGTTCAGCGTGGTGCTCGAGGGCGACAAAACATACGAAACCTACCTGGCCATCGCCAACACCGTCGACGAAGCAGGCTTCTACTCGCTCCAGCTCTACGAACACCTGCCTCACAAGCCCGCATGGGGCATAGCCCTGTCGCTGGCGCCGCACGTCCGGAAAATCAAGCTAGGGCCCGTAACCGTCCCAGCAAACCTCTACAGCCCCGTCGCCAACGCCCGCCTGCTCGCCTACCTCAACTCCATCAGCCCGGGAGCCTTGCTTGGAATCTCGAGGGGGGCCTACATGGCTGGAGGAAGGGCATCGGTCGGCGAAGTCGTCCTAGCCGTCCAGAAGACCGTTGAGGAGGTGAGGCGAGCCGGATGGTCTAAGCTCGCCGACCCGATCATCTACGTCGGGACTAGCGGTCCTGTTTTGACGCGGAGGGCTGCAGCCATGCCTGAGGTCAAGGGGGTTGTGGTCGACAACCTTGCTAATCCGGTGTATGCGTCTGAGATGCGTAGGGTGATTGACGAGTCTGGAGGGAGTGGTAAGGAGCTTGTTGCGAGGCCTTTCACCTTCATCTCGGAAAGGCAGGAGGAAGTTGACCGTTTCGTCGAAGAGCTTAGAAGATACGTCGTCGACCTCGTGGACGGCTCGCCGATGCTTAGGGCCGCCGGGCTCGAGCCCCGCGACTTGGATGAGGCCGATGATGAAGCTAGGGCCAGGATGCTGGAAAGCTTTGCGGTCTGCGGCTCTGTCGAGGAGGTGTTGGAGAAGTGTGTAGCGCTTCTGCGTTCCGGGGTGTCGCATCTATGCTTTGGCCACCCCATCTCCCCGAACCCAGTTGATGGAGTCAGGATGATAGCCAAAAAGGTGCTGCCGTCTCTGGCTGAGCTGTTCAACGACTAGAAGTCCCGCCACTAGTCGTGAAGATTGCCAGAGACATGCTTACGGCAGCCATAGCTGCTAGCACTAAGGATGGTGCCAGGGCTGTTGAGAGCGACCCCGTCAGCAAAGCCTCCCTCAAAGCTGCGTGGAAATAGTAGAGCGACACGTACTTTGCGGCTTCCTGAAGAAACTGGGGCATTATCTCTAGAGGCCAGAAGGCTCCCGAGAGAAACATCATGGGAAAGGAAAGCATGTTTCCGAGAGCGGTGACCGCTTCAGCCTCCCTCACCATGCCTCCTATCAGTACGCCGAGGCCTGTGAAAGCCAAGGTTCCCAGCAAAACGACCACGAGGCTGAAGATGTCCGGAATGGCTGTTATCCTGAACACAGCCCATCCCACGGCGATCATGACAGCCGTCAACAGCAACGCCGCAAAAGTTTGGACGACAACCAGCGAAACAATCCAGTAAGACTTCGGGATGGGAGTTGAGGCGAGAAGCTTGACGACTCCACGCCGGTTGAAGTCTGAGATGAGCGACGAAAACCGATCAACCCGTTGGTCATTATGAACGCCGCTATGTACCCCGGTAGATAGTAATCGACTGCGCGAAGCTGTCTGGCCTCGCTGTAGACGAGTTTTATCGCCATCGTCGACGACGCGTTGAGCAGCGCTGTCTCAAACTTGGACGCTATGATGTTTATTATGCCTTCTATGGGCTGGAGGATTCTGTCGTCGGGGCTGCCTTCAAGCATTAGCGTCTTTCGCTCAGCCTTCATTGACTGTTTAAACATGTTTATCTGCTGCATCGACGCCGTGATGTTGGCTTGCATCTCTTCCGGAATCTGCTCTCCAGCCGTTTGAACGAGTCTTAGAATGGTGTCCTGCATTATGTTCACTCGGTTGACCATGGTCATGTTGAGTACGCTGCCTGTGAACCCCTCGGGGATTGTGAGCACTCGTACTGCTGCAAACCCTGTGGATCGAGGGTTGTGAGGATTTTCGGTTAAATAGACGCATGTTAAGATATTTTCGCCTTGCCTGAGGCTGTTGCTCGGATAGCTGGAAAGGCTGTTCCGCTTGAGGCGGACGACGTCGACACCGACCAGATTATCCCAGCCGAGTTCCTCAAGGTAATCGAGCGTAAGGGGCTTGGAAGATACTTGTTCTACCGCTGGCGTTATGATGAGAAAGGCGAGCTGAAGGGTGATTTTGTCCTCGACAGACCCGAGTACAGGGATGCGAAGATACTCGTCGCTGGCCGTAATTTCGGAATAGGCTCCAGCCGTGAAAACGCCGTCTGGGCTTTGACCGACTTCGGGTTAAAATGCGTCATAGCGTCCAGCTTCGGCGACATCTTCTACGTCAACGCAAGCAAGAACGGGCTCGTTTGCGTCAAGCTGCCCGACGACAAAGTGGCTAGGCTTCGGAACCTAGCCAAGAAGGGAGACCTCCACCTAGCAATAGACCTCGGAAGCCAGACCATTTCATACAGCGGTGAAGAGGTCAAGTTTGACATCGAGCCCCACATAAAGGAGCGGCTGATGAGAGGACTGGACGACATACAGCTGACCGTCGAAAAGTACAGTAAATCGATAGAGTTGTACGAGCAGCGGATGCCGGAGTACCTCAAGCCCAAGCCGAGAAGCTTTCTCCACGAGTAATCCAGGCCAAGTTGCCGAAAAATCTTAAAGAAAGTTCAACAACCTATTATTCATGCTTGGCAAAAAACTCGTGCCATTCGTTCCATCACCGCTTGATGTTGTGGAAAGGATGCTGAGCTTGGCTGGTCTCGACGAGGGAGAGACAGTCTACGACTTGGGCTGCGGCGATGGACGGGTTCTAACAACCGCTGCCAGAAAATTCAGGGCTTCGGCGGTGGGCTGCGAGCTGCGGCCTACCCTAGTCAACCACGTCCGGAACAGGGTAAGAGCTCTCCGCCTCGACGACAGAATAACCGTGGTAAGGAAAGACATGTTCAGCATGCCTCTCCACGACGCAGACGTCGTATCCCTCTACTTGACGAAAGACCTGCTCGGAAAGCTGCGGCCTAAGCTGGAGCAGGAGCTCAAGCCAACCGCACGCGTCGTCTGCCACGACTACCCAATACCTGGATGGAGGCCGGAACACTGGGAGAGGTTCAACAAGCACACCATCTACCTGTACAGAAAGCCCAGACTTTAAAGTATATAATCGCTAGAGTTTGGAAATAATTGTGGACGAGCTGATCGCTCTTCTGAAGAGCAGGCTCGACGTTTTGAAATTCCTCGGCCGGGCCTGGGATTTATTATACTTAGAAAGTAAATCTCCTGATGTCGGGATTAGGAGGGAGAACCTCATACGCCTCGTACTGGAAAATGAGCTCAAGTGACGGCAGCACCCTACATGGAGAGGTCGTGGGACTTCAGCGTATTGATAGGCAATAAGGAAAGATTTTACAGGTTAAAGACTTCTGAAGGTGTCTTACCAATAAAGATAGCGTGGGATGGTTTTCCATCAATAGAGAGGGCTCGGATGCATAAATTCATGCATCCAATACGTTAAGAATAGCAAGCGAATGAAGGAATTAGCCGTATACGTCTTTGATGTTGACGACCTAAAAAGAGTCAGGAGAGATCTGGGGGATAGGATGTGGTGGATGCCTCGTGGAGGCACCAATCCAAGAGGCTATGGGATTGCTACTGTGGCTGTTAAGAAATTGATGGAGACTGCAGTGAAGTCGGGGAACTACGTCTCGACAAACTATGAGCCATTAAAATTAGATTCTCTAATAGCCGAATACTGGAGCGAGTGGTATGGATTGTTGAAAAGACTCTCGCGACTTGGTTTCCTATCTACCTGTAGCTCTGCCAGCCTTTTTTCAGCTATGTTGACATAGTCCGCGTCGACGTCTATTCCGATGTAGTGTCTGCCTGTCTTAAGAGCTGCAACGCATGTTGTTCCAGAGCCTACGAATGGGTCCAGCACCACGTCATCCTTAAAACTGTAAAGCTGTATGCAGCGGTACGGTAATTCCTCGGGGAATGGCGCTGGGTGGCCAACCCTTTTAGCGGACTCGGGTGAGAACCTCCACACGCTCTTGGTGAACTCTAGGAACTCTCCCCGGGTTATAGTGCTCTCCTTACCAACACTTTCTCTGCGGAACGTGCCCTTTGACATAATTATGATGTATTCATGCTGATCCCTTAAAACGGGGTTGACAGCCGACTGCCACGACCCCCAAGCGGTTGATGCGCCGCTTACGGCGTCTCCCTTGTCCCATACGACCTCGCCCCTAATCATGAAGCCTAAACGCTCAAACACGTTGGACAGATATGCGTGTAGAGGGATGTAGGGCTTACGGCCTAGATTTGCCACATTAAAACATGCACGACCACCCCATACCAACACTCTATAAACCTCATCCATGACGTCAGCGATGAACTGGAGATACTCACCGAGGGTCAGGTCCCTATCATATTCTTTCCCCACATTGTAAGGTGGTGATGTGACCATTAAGTGAATGCAGTTATCTGGTAGTTTTCTGAGCACATGGATGGCGTCGCCATAGACGACCTTGTCCAAAAATTCTTCGGGAACAGGGTTTTCAACAAGCTCTGATGGCTCCGGCTTCTGGGCTTTTACATCATCGTAGAGCTTGCGGTTGTAGAACGGTGTTGCGTCATGCCCCACCCTACCCGGCGAGCCGAAACTACTGGTAGTCGTCTTCCTCCTCAAGGGACCGATTAAACTGAATGCTCCCCCTATTTTTGTCTTCTATATATTGGCCATCTTCCTTATTTTCTCGCCCACCTTCTCGATGGGATGCTGTGCCATCTTGTTCATCAAGTCGCTCAGAATATCGTAGGCTCGTGGGTTGCCTGTCCAGGTCTCTGCAAACTCCCCGGACTTCACGCGTTCTAGGGCTTTCTCCATGTTCTTTCTTACGTGGCTGTCGACTATCAGGGGCCCGACGGTCAGGCCTCCGTACTTGGCTGTGTCGGAGACCGATTTCAGCATGTGCACCATGCCGCCTTGGTAGATTAAGTCGACGATGAGCTTCAGCTCGTTCAGAACCTCGAAGTAAGCAAGCTCAGCAGGGTAGCCGTTCTCGACGAGGACCTCGAAGCCGTTCCTGATAAGCTCCATGACTCCTCCGACGAGCACAGCCTGCTCGCCGAAAAGGTCTGTCTCGGTCTCGTCCTTGAAAGTTGTCTCGATCACTCCAGCTCTCGAGCATCCACAGGCTTTAGCCATCGCTAGGGCTGTACGGAGGGCGTGGCCCGAGTAATCTTGACCGACTCCGACTAGAGCTGGAACCCCCTTGCCCTGGAGGTAAAGGTCGCGCATGCGTGGCCCCGGCGACTTGGGAGCCATTAGGACGACGTCGACGTCGGGAGGTGGGACTATCTGGCGGAAGTGTATGTTGTATCCGTGGCTGAAGCCTAGGGTCTTGCCTGCACTGAGATGGGGTTTTATGCTTTTCTGGTAGACCGTCGGCTGGTCCATGTCTGGAATCAGGATGTGGACTAGGTCTCCCTTTCTCGCGGCCTCCTCAACGGTGAGTGGCTTGAAGCCGTCTTCCTCCGCCTTCTTCCAAGAAGACCCTCCCGGCCTAAGCCCCACAACGACCCGAAGCCCCGAATCCCTCATGTTGAGCGCCTGCGCCCTTCCCTGACTGCCGTAGCCGATCACAGCAACAGTCTTGCCCTTCAGCACGTCGAGCGAGATGTCGTTATCGTAGTAAACCTTCATGACGGACTGTGGTATAGGCCTTGATAAAAACTATTCCTTCGTCTTCATCAGGCTAGCCGACTGGTAGTAGGGGAAGTTGAGGAGCTTGTTGGCGAGCCATTCTCCCTTTCCCTCCTCCCCGCTGAGTAGGAGTACAGCAGAGAGCCTGCTGCCGCCGTCGATGCTGTGAATGTTCACGGATTCTATGCTCAGGTTTCCCTGCTTGACTGCAAGCATCATCTTAGCCACTGCGTCGGCGCTGTTGACGCAGACGACGTGAAGTACGAACTTCATCAGACCATCCTGCTTACGTTGATCATTCGCTGGGTTAGGTCGAACCCGGGCGGGAGCTTGACGTCCTGAAGCCATTTCCCGGGAGGGACCATGGGAAAAACCAGCTCGCCCTTGTCAACGGGCACGTCTATGGTGGCCGCTGAATTCGTCCGGACGGCTCTCCGCACGATGTTGGAGAGCTCCTCGTAGGTCTCAGCCCTGAAGGCCTCGACCCCGAAGGCTTCTGACAGCTTCAGCAAGTCCGTGCGGTCGTTGTACTCGACGTCCTTGTATCTCTTGCTGTAGAACATGTCCTGCCACTGCTTCACCATCCCCAGAGACCTGTTGTCAAAAATCACCGTAATCACAGGACATTCGTAGTCCGTCACGCACGCAAGCGTCTGGCAGGTCATCAGGAAGCTCCCGTCGCCGTCGAGGTCCACTACGACCCTGTCCGGCGCAGCCACCTTCGCCCCGAATGCCGCTGGAAGACCGAAGCCCATCGTCCCTAGTCCTCCGCTGGTTATCCACGACCCGGGAGTTCGCGTCTTCCAGAATAGCTGGGCCCACATCTGGTGCTGGCCTACGCCGGTTGTTATGATTGTGTCGTGTGGGAGGATCTCGTTGAGGATTGAGACGACTTTCCAGGAGTGTAGGACTTTACCGTCGTCTATGGACATCATGTATTCTTCGTAGGCGCTTCCTATGTCGTGGAGCTTCTGAGCCAGCTTAGACTCCGGCCTGCGAGGTATAAGATGCTTGATGTACTCGACCAGCTCAGCAAGCACCTTCCTAGCGTCTCCGGGCAGGCTTATACTGGGCTTGACGTTCTTGCCGAACTCGCTGAAGTCGACGTCTATATGTATAACCTTACGGCCTTTTTCAAACTCTTTCGCAGGCCCTATCGCCCTGTCTGAAAGCCTCGTACCTACGCATATCACTGTGTCCGACTCTATGA
This sequence comes from Candidatus Caldarchaeum sp., assembly GCA_038740895.1. Taxonomy (GTDB): domain Archaea; phylum Thermoproteota; class Nitrososphaeria_A; order Caldarchaeales; family Caldarchaeaceae; genus Caldarchaeum. Next base: position 9,089 of record JAVYLK010000028.1, on the reverse strand, counting down.
TGGCTAGGTCCGCCTCGACACGCCCATGCATGCCCACCACGCCGAGGACGAGAGGATGGTCTTCTGGAACAGCCCCCTTCCCCATCGTTGTCGTGACGATCGGGGCAGCTATGTGCTCCGCGAGCTGGAGAATTTCACGACCCGCCATGCTGTACACAGCTCCGCCGCCGACTAGGATGACGGGCTTCTCGGAGTCAACCACAAGCTTTGCGGCTTGTTTGATGGAGTCGATGTCCGGCTCGGGCGGAGGCCTGTTGAAGAGAGGCTCTGGCTGTATGTCTTCAGCTTTTTTGACGTCCTCGGTCAGTACGTCCCTCGGTATGTCGAGAAGCGTTGGCCCGTACCTGCCGTTCATCGAGACGCTGTAGGCGTTTACAAACTCTTGGATGAGCCTGTTGGGGTCTTTTACTGTGACGGCGTACTTTATGTGCGGTAAAACAAGCCCGACGATGTCAGCTTCCTGAAAAGCGTCCGTCCCCATGAAAGACCTCACAACCTGCCCGGTTATCGCCAGAACGGGTATGCTGTCCATGTAAGCGTCCACCAGTCCCGTAATCAGGTTGGTGGCACCAGGGCCTGACGTCCCAGAGCAGACACCGGGCCTTCCCTTTATCCGTGCGTAGCCTTCCGCTGCATGGACGGCCTGCTGCTCGTGCCGCACGAGTATGCTCTTTATGTCGGAGTCTTTCAAGGCGTCGTAGAACGGCATGCTTGCTCCGCCGGGGATGCCGAAAACCACCTCCACACCCCTGCGGGCCATTTCGTTAACTAGAGCGTCAGCCGCCCTCATCACACCTCCAACCTCTCTTGAGCGAACAAAAGCTGATGAGCTGCGCTTGTCACAGCCGAGACAACAGCTTGCACGGGGTCGGGTCCTATGCCTCTACCGACAAGGTCTACGCCGTTGGATGTCAGCACAACCTCCGCCTCCGCCGCGTGGTTGACCAGAAAAGAGGAGTGTACCTTCAAATCAACCAGCTGAACCGCGACCAGTTTCTTGACGGCGTTCAGAGCAGCCTGCGTAGCGGCTTCGACGGCTGAAGCACCGCCTCCTTCGCCTGACACCAGCTCACCCGCCATCATCAACTCACACTGAGCTCTGAAAACATCACCGTTCAGAACCAGCACGAGGTTCTTCACGAACGACCTCTTTCTGCTCTCCCTGCCGTATGCTTCGTCGGCCAGCGTCAGCACAAGCTCCTCCGAAATCTTACCGCCCCTGTCGGCGATCTCCTTGACCCGGCTGAGAATCGTTGCAACTTTACCCCTGTCAACAGAGTAGCCGTACTCCCTGAGAAAAGCCTCGAGGCCGTGGATCCCTGAATGTTTCCCGAAGACTATCCGTCTTCTTCTTCCGAATACCTCAGGCATCACAGGCTCGTAGGTCGTCGGGCTTCCTAGTATGCCGTGGACGTGGATGCCGCTTTCATGGGCGAAGGCGTTGTCGCCCACGATCGCTTTGTTCTTCGGAACAGTTATACCCATCAGCCTCTCAACAAGCCTCGAAACCCTGTAAACCCTCTCAAACTTGATGTTTGTCTCAACTCCGTACAGGAACTTCAAAGAAGCAGCCACCTCCTCCAAGCTAGCGTTGCCCGCTCTCTCGCCTATACCGTTGACGGTGGCATGGACGATCTCGGCCCCGGCCTCGACGCCGGCAAGAGAGTTGGCTACCGCAAGCCCGAAGTCGTCGTGGCAGTGGACAGCCACAGGTATTCTTACGGAGCTTTTGACGGCGGCCACGAGCCTCTTCATAGCCGTCGGTATTATGGTGCCGACTGTGTCGGGTATGTCTATGCTGTCAGCTCCAGCCCTTTCAACGGCCTGAAAAACTTGAAGCAGGTAAGGGATTTCAGTCCTCGTGGCGTCCTCGGCTGAGAAATGCACCGTAAACCCGTAGGACTTTGCGTACTCAACCGATGAGACAGCCTTGTCCAAAACCTGTTCACGGCTCATCTTCAGCTTGTGCTGTAGGTGGATGTCTGAAGTTGCGATGAAGACGTGAACCCACTGGGGTTCTACCTTGGCTGCTGCGTCGATGTCAGCCTTCTCGCATCGTGAAAGCACGCAGATCTTTGAGCCGAGCCCAGCTGCGGTGATCTGCTTTATGGCTAAAGACTCTCCGCTGGAAACCGGTGGAAACCCTGCCTCTATAACGTCAACCCCTAGGTCCGCCAGAGCTTCAGCGAGCCTCACCTTGTCCTCGGGCCGCAGAGCCGCTCCAGCCGTCTGCTCCCCATCCCGCAGCGTTGTGTCGAAGATAACAGCCCGTGAAGGCAGAGCGCTCTCTAGCAGCCTACGCCAAGCCATCCGCAACACCTCCCGCACGAAAACCCAGAGAAGCCTCGCTCGGAGAACCATCGACAGAAGGCACGGCTAAGCTAGGTCGTGAAGCAATAAACCCCACCCTCGCGTAGCTTTAACGCATCATCGACTCTATTTATTCCTTTTCTTTCCAACAACCTAGTAGGCTCTTGCATAGTAAACAACCTCGACAGCGGGGCGCTGGCAGACGATGCATCCCCCCGAAGGAGCTTCAGCCTCCTCGAACTTGCTTCCCCTCAGCTCACCCCCCGCCGCCTCCTTCAAAGTCATGGCGCAGTCAGTGCTGCCGCACCAGCCTATCCTAGCCACCCTTCTCTCGGAGATGAGTTTTTTGACCTCCTCGACGGTCGAGGCGTCCGAAACCATCTGCCGCATAATCCTCCAGCTCTTCTCTGCAAGGTTCTTGTCTATATCACGAAGCAGGCCTTCGACGTATTCTCCAACCTTCTCGAGGCTCACCGTCCTCTTCTCGAGCGTATCCCTGCGGAAAACCGTTGCAGTGTTTTCAGCGACCTCACGAGGCCCTGCTTCAACCCTCACAGGAACCCCCATCTTCTCCCAGTGGTAGAACTTCTCGCCCGGCGTGATGTCCTCCCTGTCGTCGAGCATTATGCGCAAATCTTTGAGACCCGCAACTATTTTTCTGCAGTAGTCGACTATGGTCTCCTCTTGTCCCTTGAAGACGATGGGTACGACGACGACCTGAAGCGGGGCCACGGCGGAGGGGAGGACTAGGCCTCGGTCGTCGCCGTGCTGGCTTATCAACGCGGCCAACACCCTGCTGTACCCGAACCCGTAGCAAAGCTGATGTGGGTTGTCCCTGTCTCCGTTCTTAGTCTCGAACTCGATCTCGAAAACCTTTGAGAAATTCTTCCCAAGGTTATGCACCGTGCCCACTTGGTTTACACGGCCGTCTGGGTTCCATGCGTCGAAGGCCACCGAGTACTTGGCTCCAGCGAACTTGTCGAAGTCAGGCCTCTTAAGGACCAAGTACGCAACTCCCAGCCTGTCGAGCACCCTCTTGTATATCTCAACAGCCTTCCTCACCTGCTGCTCGGCCTCAGCCGCTGTGGCGTGAACAGTGTGAGCTTCGTTCCACGGAATCTCCCTAACCCTGAGCAAGGGCCTCGTGGCCTTCGTCTCATGCCTGTAAACCATGTTGCTCTGATGAACGAGAAGGGGAAGGTCTGCGTGGCTCCTGACCCAAAGCTTGAACATGGGATACATTATTGTCTCCGAAGTCGGCCTGACAACCAGTTTAACATCAAGAGGCTTCCCGCCGGCAGACTCGATGACGAAGACCTCGGGGCTGAAGCCCTTGATATGCTGAGACTCCTTGCCGAACAGCTCGTCGGTGGTGACTAGGGGGAAGATCATCTCCTTGTGGCCTGTCGTGTTGAGCTCATTCTCCAGCATCTCGCGAATTCGTCGCAGGATGAACGCACCGTTCTCCAAATAAACAGAGAAGCCCTTGACGGGGAAGCGGTCGTCCACGATCCGAGCGTCCAAAAGCAAGCTGTCAAACCACTCGCTGAAGTTCCGGTATTTGTTGAGCGCAGTCGCTGTAGACATCTGAAGATTTGCCACGTGAACGCTATATAAATCTCTCTACAAGCTCCCAGCGTTAACCCAAGCCCTCGGGAGCGATGCGGGCTCAGAGGCCAGCCTCTTCTCGTACTCCTTGAGCAGGAAAAGGCTTACGTCATCCATCGTCCTCTCACCCTGCTGAAACGGCGTGTCAAGAGCATACGTAAGGTACCTCAGGTAGATTATGAAATAGCTTATGACGGCGAAAGTGACAATCGACTCCGCCAGGGTCTGGAGCTTCACGAACATCAGCAAAACGACGACGCTTATCGTCAGAAACTCTGCAAGAACGCGGGCTGACGGTAGATAAACAGTCCGCTGTATGTAGTAGACTCTCATCACCAGCCTGAGCAGGCTTTCACGCCCGTCCTTTACACGCGTGATGCTCGGAGCCGGCGCCCCGACCCTCTCCATCTCGGCGGCCAGCCACGAAAGGTTGTTGACAGCCTCTATGCAGGGCTGGAGATTTGAATAGCCGCTTTTCTTCTCGACACCCGTAATGAAGGAGCGTATGATGCCCACCAACGTGTCCCGCAGCCTTTCGACGTCAAACTCTTGCCTGCTAGCGTGGACAAGCCTCGCCTCCGTCCAGAGCCTGTCAAGAGCCGAAAGCATCTCGCCCGGTATCTTCTCAGCCTCCTTGTAGTCGCTGATCAAGCCAGCCAGAACAAAACCCATAACAAATATCGCTCCCGCCACGACGCTCCCAACCAAGGGGTTGAGAACCATGAACTCATAACCAAGTAAGGCTACGACGGCCTTCAACGCCAGGGCAGGCAACGCAACCATCAACGCTTTCTGAGCAACAACCGCCCTGAACAGCATGGGAAAAACCCCGGCGAACAAGTATTTAGCATTCAAGGCCGGGGAGATATGTTTTTAGATAGGCTATTGCCGTCTTGGGCTGGGTGCCGAGGGCCTGTCTGTAAGCGGTTTCGGAGGAAAGTTCCTTCCCACAAAGCTCGAGCTGATAAGGGTGAGACGATCGCTTCAAGTTGCGAGGAGCATCTACCGCATTCTCGAAGACAAGAGGGATGTTCTCGTGAAGAGGCTGAACGACTTGGTTGACGTGGCTGAAGCCGAGCGGGAGAAGATGGTGGAGCCGCTGAAACAAGCCTACGCATCGCTCTTCAAAGCATACGCCGAGATGGGCTCCATGAAGGTCGAGGCAGCCGCATCCACGACGCCTGTATCGATCCAAGTCGAGGTCAGCGAAAAAACAGTCCTGGGAATAAAGATACCGACGTTGCAGGCTACAACGGCCCAGCTCCCGCTAACCTACGGCTTCCTAGACACCACCTCGTCCTTCGACGAAGCCGTAGCAAACTTCAGAGACATACTTACACCCATATGCCGGGTCGCAGAGGTCGAGAACGCAATAATCCGCCTGGCGGAAGAACTCAAAAAAACGCAAAGGCTGCTTAACGCACTCGAACACCTGATCATACCACGTTATCAGGAAGCCATCAAGTTTATCAGCGCAAACCTCGAGGAGAGGGAAAGAGAAGACTTTGTCAAACTAAAACACGTCAAAAAAATCCTCGAGAGAAGGAAGGAGGTGCAGGCAGTTGGCTGAAGAGACGGATAAACAGCTGGAAGGGCTTCGGCAGGCTTTGAGGAAGAGGAAGCAGGAGATGGTTGAGGAGCTGCGGCGAAAAGCAGCCCAGATCAAGGCCTGATTGGCGGGCTGGAGCTGGTTTAAATAACCCCTGCTACGTCTATAAGCCGGTTGAGGCTCAAAACAATCCTCTCAACCCTCCTGCTGGCTGCTTTCGTATACCTGACGCTCTTCCAATACCCGGTAATACGTGGACTAGAGCTGACAAACCTTCTCTTCTACATGGACGTCTGGCCAGCCTTCATCTCAGCAGCAGGCTATTCAACAGCATACCTAGCTAGAGGCTTTCTAAAGATTAACCCACGAAGCCTCAGGCTGACGGTGCTGGGCCTCTCGACCTCGGCGGCAATAGTCGCGTACTGGCACTTCCCCGTAAACTCTCTGTTCGGCTTCGGCGTCTGTCCCGCAGACCTCAACGACCCACTCCTTTACCAGATGAAGAGAACATCATACTTCGCAGCCGGCGCAATCATCTACTTCTCAGCTACGGGGATGTCGAAGCCTTGGAGGGAAGCCTTGGCCATAGCTTTAGGCAAGGTGATGGGGTGGTACGGGTTCGTGCTAACCTTGGTGGAGACACCGCTTTACGTCGCACCCCCAGTAATTTTCAGCGTCCAGCTCCACCACGAAGCAGGGTTCGCCATGCTGCTTACCATGGTCTTCCTCGACTTCGTTGCCGTAGCCTCTCTCGTCAACCACTACTTCAAGGGAGCAAAGCCAGAACCCTACCCGCTTACAACCAGACCGTTCCAGTAAAAACAGCCAGCCGCAGCTGGGTACGCAGGCGTATAAGGACTCAAAGCCTCGACGGAGCTTGTTCAAACCTCTCGGGAGAGGCTTGCGGAGGCCCGGGCTAGGGCCAACAACTCTGTAAGGATGCGTGCCGTGCAGGAGGGCAGTCTTTCCGACGTATTTGGATCCGGGCTTGAGGACATTTGATGTTGTTTCGCCGGGATGGTTCCAGCGGCGTAATGGAATGGTTGTCGAGGAGTAAGACGGCACACACCCTTGTATGATGGCGGTGGAGGTTGTGCGGCGCGATGTTGAGAGCCGACAACGATTCTTGGAAAGTCTAGGCCTAGAGAATGCGGTAGGGACGTAGAGGAGTTTGACGGCAGCCTTGCCCCAGAGGGTTTATAAGTCGACGCCCGTCATCCGGGCAAACCCATCCGCCAGCGCCGAGGCTGAGAAGAGGGAAATACGCCCAACCGCCCCGTACACCGGGTCAGGACTGGGATGAACTCGGAAAGGAGTGGACAAGGTTATCTAACGGCTTGACCGGGTGTTATCCGATGCTGAGGAAGGTTGTGATAACTGCGGCCGGTCTGGGCACTCGCCTGCTACCCACGACCAAGGAGCTTCCTAAGGAGATGCTTCCCATTTACGTCGAGGGGGGCAACGGCCAGCCCGTCCTCAAACCGCTGCTGCAAGCCCTCTACGAGCAGCTCTACCTCTACGGCTTCAGAGAGTTTTGCCTCGTCGTCGGTAGAGGCAAGAGAGCCATCGAAGACCACTTCACGCCCGACTGGGATTTTGTCGAGAAGCTGGAGAGGAAGGGCAAATCATCGACTTTGCTGGATTTGACCAAGTTCTACAGAATGCTTGAAGACTCGGTCATCGTTTGGGTAAGCCAGCCCAACCCCAGAGGGTTCGGCGACGCCGTTAGAATGGCTCACCACTTCGTGGGCGATGAAAATTTTCTTCTATGCGCCGGCGATACTTACATAGTCTCAGCCAACAACAACTTCCTTCAGAGGCTTCTCGCCGCCGAGCCTAGGGACAGCCGTGGAGCTGCCTTGTTAGTCCAGCGTGTTGATGACCCTCGACAGTACGGCGTCGTGGTGGCTGAGAGGCGTTCTGACGGCTTGCTTCGGGTTTCGAGAGTTGTTGAGAAGCCGTCAACTCCTCCCTCAAACCTAGCAATAATGCCGTTCTACGTCTTCACATCCTACATCATGAAAGCGCTGGATAAAACACCTCCAGGCGTAGGGGGTGAGGTTCAGCTAACCGACGCAGTCGAGCTGCTTATTGAGGAGCAGGGTGAGGTGTTTGCCGTGAGCCTAGCAGACGATGAGCTGCGGCTTGACATAGGCACGCCCGAGACCTACTTGCACGCATTAAAATCATCCTACCAGTACATCGGTGGTGGAAGACCTTGAAGATATCCTTCGTAGGCCTGGGATACGTCGGTCTCACTACGGCGGTTTGCTTAGCTGCGAAGGGGTTCAAGGTTGTAGGCGTAGACTTGGACCCCGGAAAAATAGATTTGATAAATGGAGGAAAAGCGCCATTCAAGGAGCCTAGCTTGGATAAGCTTCTTCACCGTGTGCTGCGCGGGGGCAGCTTTAGATGCAGCACGAATTACTCGGAAATTGCCGGCACTGACGTCACGTTCATAACAGTTGGAACGCCTTCAAGGGCTGACGGAAGCATAGACCTCACCTACGTCATCGATGCGTCTAAAGCCATCGGGGAAGTGTTGTCGGCTAAGCCTAGACCACACACCGTTGTCGTGAAAAGTACAGTGGTCCCAGGAACCACTAGAAACCACGTTAGGAGCAGTCTTGAGCAGACGTCTGGCAAGATGGTTGGGGATGGTTTGAACCTTTGCGTGAACCCTGAGTTTCTCCGCGAGGGGTCTGCCGTGAACGACATGTTCAACCCCGACAGGATCGTCGTGGGTGATGATTGGGGAGGCGGCGGACGCGTCCTTCTCAGGCTTTACAGGAAGTTCTATGGTGGGAAACTAGCCCCCGTCCTCCGGACGAACACGGTCAACGCCGAGATGATAAAGTACGCCAGCAACGTCTTCCTAGCAGCCCGGATCAGTTTGGTCAACGAGATTGCTAACATTTGTCAGCGTACTCCGGGGGCGGACGTCTCGGTGGTCGCGAAGGGCGTTGGAATGGACAAGAGGATTGGGCCAAGTTTCCTGAACGCAGGGCTTGGGTATGGAGGAAGCTGCTTTCCGAAAGATGTGAAGGCTTTGATAGCTTATGCGAAGTCTTTAGGCCAGCCGGCTGAAGTGCTCGAGGCTGTTGAAAGAGTCAACAACAACCAGCCATACAGAGCTGTCGAGCTTGCAGAGAAGATTCTCGGCAGTTTGGCTGGGAGGAGGGCGGCATTACTGGGGCTTGCTTTCAAGCCCAACACCGACGACGTTCGTGAGGCTGTGTCGCTCAAGATAATCGACCGTCTCCTCGCAGCAGGCTGCTCAGTCGTGGTCTACGACCCAGCCGCCGTGGAAAACGTTCGACGTATTTACGGCGAACGAGTAGACTACGCCAAGTCTGCTGTCGAATGCATCGACAAGGCTCATTTCTGCATAGTTGCAACCGAGTGGGATGAGTTCAGAAGGCTAGAGCCGAACGACTTCATAAAACGTATGAAACACCCTGTTGTAATCGACGGCCGGAGAGTATTCGACCCCAAATTATTCTCAAAAGCTCTCGTTTACTTCGGAATAGGCTTAGGCCCTGTGAGCTAGAAAAGTCGTTGACGGAGGCGCTGAGTTTATCGATTCTCATCGCGTTGAATTCTTCGCCAAGCATGTGAAAAC
>JAVYLK010000027.1:0-20665 GCA_038740895.1 Candidatus Caldarchaeum sp. | reverse complement strand
AAGGCGTGAGTGACGATGCTGGAGCAGGTCTTGCCTTTCAAGCATCCGCTGCCGTTGCTGGCATCTGCGAGAAGCGCTTGCATGAGGGCTGTTCCAATGCCTTTGCCTTGTGCCTCGGGGAAGGGGTTGTAGACGCAGTGAAGGAAGAGTACTCCTGCCTTCTTGGGACTTGTCGGGTCTGATTCCGTTGGGTAGTACAGAATTTGGGCGACCGGTTTGTCGTTGTAATGGGCTATATTGGCGACAGGCCCGTAGTCTCTAAGCATTTTTCGCAGCCATTCTTTCTTTATCTCCACGCCCTTCCTATGAATGGGGTCTTCAAGCCTAGTGGAGGAACATACATAGATTAGGTCATCCAAATTTGATTCGTTAAGGTTAAATATGCGGATATCAGTGGCTGGCATAACAGCGGATTTTTGAACTGTGGTTGTTTTCCCATGTTACAGCCTTTACCTGGTAGCATTAGGCCTGGGCTTTAGATGTGTCTTAAGGGTTCTTAAGCCTTTCGTAGGTGGGAGTGGTACTGTCAGCTAGGTATTACGCCTCCTTCTCTTGTTTGGGTTCTGAGGAGTAGGTTATGTATTAGGGATATTGCTGCTGCTATCTCCTCTATACTCTTTACTGTCTTGGAGTTTATGTTGTTGTGGAGTCTTCTGGTCCTGTCTTGTTCCTATTCCCAGAGGTCTCGTGGAAGTATTCTATGCCAGTGGATGCCATGGACCCCTATCCACGACTATGCCCTCACATGCATCCTCAGCAACACCAGGGCATTAAGAATGGGCCTGCCTTTAGAGGCGTATACGTCTACCGCTGACCATAGATAGACCCATTCGCCAAGCCTCTTCCCGACAGCCTCATCCACCGCGACCAGCCTTACGTGTAGGGTTGAAGGCTCTCCCCAGCCTACGAACCCACCCCCTAACACCCTCCCTAGAAGCATCTGTGAAGCCATACCTCTCAGACACATCCATAAGCCTAAGGCCAGCCAAGAATAAAACAGAAGCGTAAGCCTTCCCACGAGGACTCTGACACGCATAACCAGATGAGAACATCTCAAGCCATAGGCCTATCCGAAAAGTAAAAGTTGACAGTGCCAATTTTAATGAGCCTAAAGGATAATAAGGATGAAATAGTTTGGTAAAAGTGTCTAATAGGGGGGTTAATGCTGTAGTATTTCAATGGCTGTCCCTAACTCTTCCAATCCTAATGCTTATTCCGCCAGCAGTAGTAAGTGAAATTAAAGGTGATGCATACGTTCATTTTTCTGGAGACTTTGTCAGGATAGGCAATCGGTTCATCGAGTTGGTAATTACGTTTGGCAATAATACGGGTGGTGGAATATATGGGATTATAGACAAGTCAACTGGCGTAGACTTCATTAGACGTAAGGACGCGGTTGGCATCGGCCTCTTCGCGTTAGAATACTGGTCTGAGGAGAAGGGCTGGTATCAAGGAATGTTGGGCAGGAATGCAAAAAAGATCACATATATCTACAGAGTTTGGGATGACGGAGCACAGCTAAACATAACATGGTCTGGCCTATCCTCGACGGAGGCCGGTGATAAGTACTTTGACGTCACGGTCTCGGCATCAATATATATTCCATCGAGTTCAAAGAAGTCCTACTGGTATATATCGGTTGACAGCAGGGACGACACAGTAATAGAGAGTATACATTTTCCACTCATAGTAGGTGTGAGTCAGATTGCGGACCCAGAGAGCGGTGATTACTTAGTTGTCCCCAATAACTCTGGAATCCTCATCAAGAACCCGGCCATTTACAAGATAGGACTAGGCGGAGTCCCCTATCCTAGCGGATTCAATAACATGCAGTTTATTGCTTACTACACAACCAAACCGAGTTCAGGTTTTATCATAATGAACTTAGACCAAATAGGTAAACATATGAAAGCATTTCCCATATCATACGACACAGCAGGATGGCTATGGTTCCGGAACGAACACATCCCTCCTGATTTTAAGCCGCGTTTGAAGTACACTTTACCCTACCCTGTCGTCATAGAAATATTCAACGGAGACTGGATGGATGCTGCACAGATATACAAGTCCTGGGCCGTGAAGCAATGGTGGACCTCAAAGGGAACTGTTTCGGAAAGGGATGACCTACCAGAGTGGATTAAGAAGGTCGGGGTCGCTGCCGACGTATTTACGAGGTACTGGGAGAGACACTCCCGTGTGTGGAATGGGCCGTTCTCAAACGTTCCGAGAATTGCGAGAGCGATGTCTGAGTATTACGGCACCACCCCTCTCCTCATGTGGCGGGGGTGGGAGAAGCATGGGTTCGGAATGGCTGTGCCAGACTATCTTCCTCCAACTGAGGGGTGGCGTAGCTTTACGGAAAACGTGGCCGCCACACATGAGAAAGGAGGAAGGATTTTGGTTTACCCGCATCTTTGCACTCATAGTTTTAATGCTACAGGTTGGGAAAAGGCACGTAACTACGCACCAATGGACAGGTACGGAAACCTTTACACATTCTCTTACATGATACATAACAATAGTGGGGTAGTAACTAGACAAACCATCTTTTGGATGGCGCCGGGGGACTTCATGTTAAGAAATATGCTCAACATATCAGTACCGCTCATAACAGCTAGTGTAGACGCGATACAGCTGGACGGCTGTCCGTCTCTTCCTTTCTTAAACTATGCAAATCCGGTGTTGCCTAAGGGAGGTGGTACATGGTGGGCTGAGAATCTCATCAAAGTCTTCAACGATGTGAAAGAAAGATTGAGGTCAATTGACAACGATGTAATCATATCATCGGAATGGTTTGCTGAAACTTACCTACCATACTTAGACGCTTCTAACAACCCAGTCAATACAGGACATAGTCCTTTCATAACCAATATGTTTGGCGACAAAGTTCCGATAATCCATATACCCCTTTGGCACTCAGTATACCACGAATACCTTATACTATATTCAGCTATTGTCATCACATCGAAAGCATGGATTGTTGCTGATAACAGCAAGCTGTTTTACTTGAGAGGACTGGCAATTCCTCTTGTCTGGGGCGAGATCCCAATGGTAAGCATGGACCCGCAAGGCGAAGGACCACCTTATCAGTTAAGCATCTACGAGCAGGACATCTTAGAATATTCTAAGAGAATTGCGCAGGCTAGAAGCACGTACGCCTATCCCTATCTGGTTGAGGGGAGAATGCTCCGCCCGCCCCTCATTGAGAACAACACAATGATAACGATACCGGGAGCCAGATTTATCCCATACACTGGAGTCGACATCCCACCATTCAAATGGCCTAGCGTCATGGCGTCGTCCTGGGCTGCACCTGACGGGAGCATAGGCATCGTGGTGACTAACATAGGGTCACGGATTACCGTACGCATATCTCTAGGGGAGCTCGCCGCCGGATGTGGTCATGACTGCATTGCTTACGTGGTGAGGAACGGTGAATTCTCACCCCCCATCTTTACACTAGGTGATAAACTCGAGGTCGAATTGGATCAAAGGGACGTCTTCCTGCTCGTCATGGCTGACCGGTCAACAGCTAGGGGGAGTGCAGCTGTCATGTTGAACAGAAGCTATCACCTGCTCAAAGACTACAGATCCAGAGGATATAACGTCACTGAGCACGTTGCGCTCTTCAAAGAGACTGTTAAGAGATTCCTCTCAAATGATTTCGAGAAGGTGGAAAACTTGACCATACAGTTGGAGCAAAACCTTAGGGAATCTGTTGACAATTTGGTGAAAGAGCTCAGTAAGGAAAACACACGGCTCAGAAGAGATCGCAGCCCTTAAACATCAGTTGGCTGAACATGAGGAGCTGAGGTCAAGATACAACTCCTTGAGAAAAGACTATGAACAACTTAAGGATAGTTATGATAGCTTAAAAGCTGATTCAGAGAAATTGTTATCGGATTACAATACGATGCGAAGCGGATTCCAAGAACTTTCATCCGACTACGAGAAACTGAAGAAGAGGTACGAAACTATGACAGACATAACGTATTCGCTATTAACTTTAACAGTGGCGCTATTTGGCACAACTATGTATTTCGCTACAAAAAAGACCGGGCATAAACAAAGGTCGGCTTGAGGGCTAACGTTAACCGTAAATCTGAAGACAGGTTAACCTTTTTACGCATTACATTTACAACTTCGACAATCGAAGTTTAGAATCGTGGATTCCGATAAAGGTCAAAAAAGGGTATCCGCTTTTAGGCCAGTCTTCTCCAACGGCATCAACACATCTTCAAAGCACTGCTGTTTGTCCTGCTGTTAACAAAATCAAATTTTTTGGACCGAAGCGGGCTTGGACAGCGGTTCTTTCCATGCATCTTTTTTGGATTGTTGATAACTATCCTGCTCGGTTTTCTGTTATAGTTGGGGCTGGGTGTGATGGTTTGTAATACTTATTAGAGAGCAGTGTATTACAAAGCATGTGAGCGTCATAAGCTTCCGAGTCGATAAGAGGCTTAAAGCTCGGATAGAGAGGCTCCGCCATATAAACTGGAGCGAGCTACTTAGACGATATGTTGAGGCTGTTGTGGAGCAGGAGGAGCGGAGGATGAGGCCCTCTAAAGACCCAGAAGTCATTAAGCGTGCTATCCAGGAGATGGATAGGCTGGCTGGGATGTCTGAGGGGTCTGGCTGGATGGGTGATGAAGAGGTGGTCAGATGGAGGAGGAGAAGGTACTCGTACTTGACGCAAGCGTAGCTGTGAAATGGTTCAACGTCGAGCCGCTGCGGGAGAAGGCGTTAACGATAAGGAACAGATATGCCAGCGGAGAGATAGAATTGATAGCTCCAGACCTTCTGCACTATGAGGTGGCGAATGCTTTAAGGTATAATCCAAGGTTTGGGGTTGAAGATGTTAAAGCAGCTCTCAGAGCTCTAGAAGACATGGGCATAACCACCTACGAGTTTAAAGGAGAGTTGAGGGATAGAGCGGTGGAACTAGCTTACGGGTTCGGCATAACACTATACGACGCAGTCTATGTTTCCCTAGCCGTGCTACAGAACGCCACGCTCTATACAGCGGATAGAGAGGTTGTAGCAAAAACCCCATTAACAAACGTAAAACATCTCTCTGAAGTAGAGAAATGAGAATCTTTCGCTAAAGTGGTTTAATACCTCTTTCCTAGGTTTTTACACGCGTGCTAAATGAGGCTCATGGCCACTATTTCAGCCGTTGCCACATCATTGGTGAAAAACTTTCACAAAAGTATTTCTGACAAAAACATGCCGTGCCAATAACCTTTATCTAACACGCCATCGGCTCTGTTAACTTAAGTCCTTTGTCCTAGGGATGTGGTTGTTTTGTCATGTTTGTTAGGTGGAGAACGGCTTTACCTGCGGTCCTCTACGGGCTTTACCTCGTATCCCTAGGCCTGAGCTTTAGATGCGCTTCTAAAGCCTTTCGTAGGGGTCATGTGGCTAAGTGGGTTTAGAGGCTCCCGGGGTTCAGGAGGTGTTCAGGGTCAAGTATAGCGTATCCCTATTCCTTGTGGATGAGGCTGCTGTCATGGTTAAAGGGTTTATGGCATGGGTATGGGTTGCCTACGAGCCTTTCAGCAAAAGAACCATATCATTCAGGCTTTCATGGATTAGGAACGGCATACAGGTTGGGCTATTCCTGGAGAGTCTTGTGATGGCTTTTGGTAGGCATCCTGTCTGGACTGATGAGGCTCCATGGTATCATAGGTATAGGTTTGGGGATTGGCTGTTCCAGGCTATGGAGAGGGCTGTACAGATGCTGAAGGATAGAGCCGAGAGCTTCGACGACCATTTCCCATGCAGAAGCAAGTCTTGAGCATGTATGTAGGTGGCTTAACCTCTTCCATCTGTTCAGCCAGCCCGAGACGCCAAGCATAATCCACAACATAAGACAGGTGACGATGATGGCTTAAGTTAACAGAGCCAAGCTGTACATGAAAAAAGACAAGTATAGCCACGATGAGGAACGCTTGAGAAGATGCGATATACACTACTTGACCCCTGATATGAGGATAATTCCGTTCTGTGCCTTTAACGTCATCCCTGAATGGTACAGGGATAGTGTTCAGGCTCAGTACGGTATTCCTATTGTGGAGTGGGAAAGAAGAACCGGCCGCAAACTCAAAGATGACTTCTACAAACGACAGCTGCCTACGAAACAGACAACGGTAGCTATGGCTTCGACTAAAACCGCTGGCTTCGCAGGGTTGAAGGAAAACTTACACAGGGATGTTCAGGAAGACAATAAAAAGACACCATCATAGACTGACTAAGTTGAAGAAGCAAACCCGCAGTAGAGACCCAGACCCAATATCTGTGGCTTTAATGATCCTTAATGTAGCTGCTAGCATAGCTTCGGTAGCAGGACCAGTGCAAGTATGAATCTATGAGCGTAGAAGAAGTAGAGATATTATAGAAGAAAGAAAACAAGCTTTAAAAAACAACCTCTACAAATCGGAGAGGCTCGTTATTGAATTAGAGGGTATGCTAAGAGAGTTTAAGTCAATTCTCCATCAGAACGATGCTTTACAGACGAAATTCTTACCAGCACAAACCAAAATTGCTGAAGAGGAATCTATGAAAGCGCTATCTAGACTAAAGAGGAGAATATTTGGTCTAGGAGGAAAAATTGACGAGGTGGTGGGTAGAATTCTGGGTCTTATATCTCAGTTATTCCCCGAACAAAGCCAAGACAAGTTTTCTAGTTTAAGAGAAGCGTTCATAGATAACTATAGACTTGCTTTGAATTCCGAAACCTTCGGTAAATTCATTGAAAATTGCTTTCGCTTGTTAGAGGTAGCGCGTCGCATAGTGACGGAAGTCAGAGAGTATTAATACCGTTCCCTGTCATTGAAATGGATGGATTCGGCTACGTTTTCCAGATAAAAAGAAAGGAACCTATTCGCGTAGAGGCAAAATTGATGAAAATCAGTTGATTGATTTTCATGCATACCCCACTAAACAAAACCAAAGACAGAAAGGGCGTAATACGTGGCTGACATTACCAGATTTCCCTCACCCCTAGACTTCCAGCTCGAAAGCAATGATCAAGAACCCTAGAACACATGCAAACGGTGGGGAGATGAAGATCATGGCTGAGGAGACACACCGCTGGCGTTTCACTCAGGCCTAGACCCGATCTTTCCCCAGAAACGGTAGACAGCCGGTTGTTTAGGCCTCTGCAGCAGGCCCGGTAACTTTCCTGCCCACCTTCTTTCTGACAGACCTTCTCCCAGCCCGCTTCGGCCTGCCTCGCCTAAAAATGGTCCTGGCTTTCCTGCTTCCGCGCATAGACCTTCTCTGCATGTGTTTGAGGATTATTTGACGAATACCAGGTGATAGAGTGTTCAGCAATTTGTTCAGCCGTTCAGAAAGCTCTAACGCTTCCGAAATCTTTACCGACAGACTCCTTCTAGCCATAAAAAACATATGACTCCAAGTCATTTAAACATTCGAGCAAATAGACTTAGCCCAGGTTGCAACATTGCGTCTACCGCCTCAGGTCTATGTTTGAGTAAGTTGTAGAAGAAACTCGTTGACAGCTTTCATAACTATTGTGACAAGCTTTACAACTGTTTTCAGGAGTTATTTGCAGAAATTCTTGTGAGAAGTAGGACCGTTGCAAGAGACCTAGACTACGAAATAAGGCTCGGGTTAATAACCACTATCTGTTTGCGTAGATACTTCTCGGAGCATATGCTTCTTTCCTCGGGTGTTGGCTCCCTGTTCCCCGGCGGACGGCATTTCACAACGTTTGTTATGAAAACATCCTCACGGCTCCAGCCCGCTTCCTTCAACGCCTCCGTTAAAAGCTTCCCAGACCTTCCGACGAAAGACCTTCCTTGAACGTTCTCATCCTCGCCAAGCCCTTAACCTATGAGCATTACCTCAGCCCTGTCGTTGCCCTCGCCTGGAACCGTTTTGGTCCTGCTACGCCACAGAGGGCAGAGCGTTCATTTCCTAACCTCCTCCGCTATCTTGTCGAGCTCATCCAGCTCCGAGGAACCCATCCACGAAAACCGCGCCAGCCCCGTTGATAAGGTTGACTCTAATGTTTGACCTTTTTAACGAAGGGTGAAAACCACATGTTTCCAGCCCATCAACCGTTCAATATTTTTCACCGGACTATAGGCCGCGGCCGGAAAACCCACACTACTGGAGGAAAATAAAACACAGTGCTTACCATTTTTCCCAGTGTAAAAATTTGTCGACCGGGCTTCGTCGGGGTTGGGAGAACTTGACAGCAGGGTAACCAACTCCAACCATCGCAACCAGCCTGATCGATTCTGGCACTCCAAGGATTTTTTTCACATCCTCCTCGTAGAAGTTAAGAAGGGTTGTGAGGACCGAGCCGAGGCCTAGAGCTCTCGCCGCAAGCATCAAATTTTGAATCGCTGGAAAGATAGAGCCGTACATCGACTGTAAAACCAACTCGTTTAGAAAACCTTCTTTTACCGCTCGGGTTGACGGGTCCATGAGGACAAATATCATGACGGGAACTTCGTGAATGTTTTCGGCGAAGTGCTTTGCTTTTTCTAATCTTTTCTTAATCTCATCTGTAATTATCCTTCGCTGTGATTGATAGAGTCTGAACGCCTCAGCATACAAAGGTGTGAACTTTTTCTTCGTGTTTTCATCTTGCACAACTATGAAATGCCATGGCTCGGTAAAGCTTGCGTTAGGCGCCTTGGTTGCTGCCTCGATTAGCTTGAAAATTTTTTCACGCTCTACGGGTATTTTTTTAAACTTCCTTATACTGCGCAGCGTGTAAATGGTTTCGAAAACGTCCATCGGAGGCCTACGCAAAACGGTTTATTTAACTATTACTCTGACCACGCCGTCAAACATCTTAAGCTTGCATCCATATTCAGACGACAGACTCTGCAAATGGACTAGGATCTTCTCCGCCTCGTCCAGATTCGCCAACCTCGGGTCACCTTTTTCATCCAGCATTACGGGTATCAACTCGGTCTCCATCCCCGATTCCGAAACTAACAGCCTCGCCACAGCCGAATAAGGTGAACCTTCCATCCGCCCCATTATTTTGGAGAATTTCTTAACCAATTCTGGCCTAGGCTTGTGATGGAAGACGAAATTTCCCAAGCTATAGAAGACAATTTTGTTGTTCATCGACGCAATCCCGTGTAAAGTGTGTGGATGATGCCCCACTAGAAAGTCTACTCCATTTCCAGCCAGTGTTTCCGCTATCTTAACCTGATAATCTAACACGTTGTTCTGAAACGGAACCCCCCAGTGTATGCCCACTATGACATAATCAACTTCTTTCTTCACTTCTTTTACTATGTGGATAAAGTAGTCGAGGTCGTAGGCGTCCGGTTCCGTGTATATGAACGGAGGGGTGCCTGGCTGTTCTTGCTCAATTGCCGGGTCGATTCTGACGTAGGTTCGAACTCTTAAAGGCGCCACACCCAGCTTGAATTCGTTTGCCGCAAAATCCGAAGGAAGCGTGCAAGCCACTCCCAGAAAACCAATCCTCAAAGGCCCGACATCAAAAACAACAGGGCTGGCTGCCTTCTTTAGGTTTTCACCCACACCCACATAGCGAATATTTTGCTTAGCAAGCAAGCTTAGCGTATCAAACATGGCTTCAGGGCCAAAGTCAAGAATGTGGTTGTTTGCTAGGGTGACGACTTTGAGGCCTAGCTTCTGCAGCTCCGAAGCGTAGGCCGGGTTTGTCCGCAGAGTTATGACCTTATTTGCCGGGCTCCCCCTATCCGATATTGGGGTTTCGAGGTTTCCGAAAACGATGTCAGCTTTTGCAAGCAAGGTTGTGAGCAAAGGGTCTATTGAAATTTGGCGTTCAAATTGAATGTCGCCCAAGCATAGTATTTCAACCGTGTTTTTCAAATTTCTTTCAGGCGGGGTTTACGGCGGCTTTTATTTATGCCTTATAAGTTGGTGTTTAGCCTCATCGATATCGTCTGTTTATGGTGTTAAATAGTTTATCACTTTGCGACGTTGTATGAGATATGGACGAGGCGGTAGCAGCCACGGTGCTGACACGTAACATGCTTATCAAACCAGCTGGAAAAACATGACCATCTGTTGAAAATACGTCCCCAAGTTCTATAAGCTTATATTCGGGTTTAGAATCTTAAAACCCATGGTTTTAACCGAGTTTGAAAAACAGCTTCTAAACGAGGTTAATGTTGAAAACGAGTGGAAGCTTTTGGAAAAGTTCTCCAAGTTGGTCAGGGTTTCAGGCACGGAGGAAGAGTATGAAGCAGCAGAATACATCATAAACTCTCTCCGCTCCTACGGGGTCAAAGTAACAGTTTACGAGCCTGAACTTTACATTAGCATTCCGAAGAAAGCTGAATTCGAGATACTGGAACCCGTGTCCTACATGCCCAATCACGAAGATAAAGCGATGAATCCTAAGACAAGCTCCTTTTCAAAAAACGGTGTTTACGAAGGCGAGATAGAATATATCTCGGGAAAAAGAGGAGCCTCGCCTCTTTCTGGATTTTTTGAATTTCAGTTGGAAAACGGACGCGACGTGCATGGCAAGGCTTTGGCGACCGAGGGCATTGTTTTTCCCGCAGTGGCATACGCTGCTCAGGGCCGCGGAGCGGCAGCGGTTGTGGGGATAAGCCCAGGAAAATGGACTCATGAAGGAATAATAACTCCTGTTTGGGGAACCCCCACCTTAGAAAACATGCATATGATTCCTAACATAATCTCGGTCAGCATTTCGAAGGTTGACGGCGAATATCTGAAGCAGCTTTTGAACAAGGGCCCGGTGCGGGTTAGAGTCTCCGCGGAAGTCGACACGAAATGGAGACGCTGCATAATTCCAGTAGCGGAAATATTCCCAACAGGCAACAAGGATGCAAAATACATCCTGCTTCATGGTCATTATGATTCATGGCACGTTGGAATAGGCGATAACGCCGTAGGCAACGCCACGCTTTTGGAAATTGCCCTCGTCCTACACAAAAACAGAGACAAGCTCAACCGTGGTGTGAAAATAGCTTGGTGGCCCGGTCACTCGACGGGGAGATACGCTGGCTCTACATGGTTCTGCGATAACTTCGCCCTCGAGCTTGACGAACGATGTATAGCTCAGATAAACTGTGATTCTCCCGGCTGCCGCGATGCAAACGCATACGAGGAAGTTATGTGGATGGATGAGATGGAGCAGTTTGGCAAACAGGTCATCAAAGATGTTACTGGTAAGGATTCTAAAGGCACGAGGCCTTTGCGAGCTGGCGATTACTCGTTTCATGGAATAGGTATTTCCTCAATGTTTATGCTGCTTTCAAACATGCCTGAACATCTTCGGAAAGAGAGAGGACTGTATCCAGTTGGCGGATGCGGTGGAAACGTTGAATGGCATACTGAACACGACGACATGCGAGTGGCCGATCGCTCCATACTTGAGACCGACACCAAAATCTATTTGCTAGCGGTTTATCGCCTTGCAACGTCCAAACTTTATCCCATGGATTTCAGGAAAACGGTAGACAAGAGCATAGAGATAATCTCCGAATACGCAAGAGCAGCAGGCGCTCACTTCGACTTGACGCCCGTGATAGACGACTTGAAAACATTGAGAGAAAAGCTTGACGCGGCGTATCAAAAGACACACCAAGCCGACCGTGAGGAAACTGTGGAAAAATTCAACAACCTGCTTTTGAAACTTTCACGAATAATCATTCCCATAAACTATACGAAGAATGGGCGTTTTGCTCACGATCCTGCGTTGGAGGTTCCTGCTTACCCTGATTTGGCTCCATGCCGAGAGCTCAGCAGGCTGCCTGCTAAATCCGACGAGTATCGTTTCCTGCAGGCTCAGCTTGTCAGAGGAAGGAACAAGGTAAGGGCTGCAATCCTTTCAGCAATCTCACTCGTAGACGATTTTCTGTCAGGCCATTAAACAACGAGCTTCTTCGGTGGCGGCGGATAGGCAAGCTTGCTGTGGCTGAGCCGGTTCACCACTAGTAACTCTGCTGTCTTAACCGATACGCCGACAGGGTTTACGACTGGAACCCCCAACTTCTCCTGCAAAAATTCCGATAATCCGAGAAACGCTTCCGACATACAACCCAGAACAAGAGTGTCCGCACCATCCTCCTTGACAGCCATCTCACCCTCCTCAAGAAGCCGTATTTTTGTGTTCTCAACATTCTCTGAAAGCGACAACACTGGCTTGTCTATGACTCTCACGGAAACAAGCTTGTCTTCAAGGCTTAGTTTTCTGGCCAAAACCTTTAGCGGGTTGACCACGTTTTTCAGGATTGTGATTATGGTGAAACCATATCCGAGCATGGATGCAACATGCATAGACGCCTCACCGGGCCCGACCACAGGTATTTTCAACGTCTCTCTGAACGCCTCTATGCCTGGGTCGCCGAAACACCCAATGATGATTCCGTCGTATCCCGTCTGCTCAGTTTTCAACGCAAGCTCTAACGTAGGCTGAACACAGACATATTCGTCGCAGTAAGACTCGATGGACAGAGGGCCGCTCGATACTGCGGCGATGTCCACGGAAAAACCCTGCGAGGCGAAAGAGTTTAGTACACGCTTTCGTCTCTCAAGCTCTTCGTGTTTTAATCCAACTCCAGGGACCAGGTACATGATCCTGCGGTTCTCTAAGTTCATAAAGCATCGATAATGTATGATCATAGATAAGGTTTTTGGAAAAACAATTTGAAAACCAGAATGAGAGACGTACCCAGCAGGGTACGAGTCCAGTAACACAAGGTTTTTATATTTCTGAGATTCTGCATGACCGGTTTGTGGGTTTATCTAATAAAAAGAGCTGTGACCGCTGTTGCGGTTGTCTTTACAGTTGTGATCTTATCCTTTTTCCTCGTGAGACTCGCTCCAGGCGATCCGGCGACGTTAATCGCCGGCGAGGCAGCCTCCCCCGAATACATCCAAAACGTCAGAAAACTGTATGGGCTGGATAAACCGGTTGTCGACCAGCTCATAATCTACCTAAGTATGCTGTTAACGGGAAATCTAGGATACTCAATAACTTTCAGCAGCCCTGTGTTGAATGTTATTCTAGACAGGTTGCCTCAGACGATTCTCCTCGTCGGCTCCTCAATAGTAGTGTCTTTCATGGTGGGTGTGGGCCTCGGTCTGCTATCAGCTAAAAAGGCTTACACGATTGTCGACGGTCTAATCAACGCAGTAACCATCATTCTCTACTCTATCCCCGCTTTTTGGCTCGGGCTTGTTTTGATTTTCGTCTTCGCACTCCAGTACCCAGTATTCCCAATAGGGGGGATGATGGACATAAACATAAGCGACGACATTTTGACACGCGTTGCTAGTGTGCTGCATCACCTAATCCTTCCCAGCGCAACGCTATCAACATTTTTCCTCGCCACATACACGAGGATGACACGGGCAGGACTAATAGAGGCCTTGGGGATGAACTATGTAGTCCTAGCGCAAGCTAAGGGAGTTCCGGAAAACAAAATACTGCTAAAGCATGCGTTGAAAAACGCGCTTCTACCGCTTATAACCGTTTTAGCAATACAGTTAGGCTTGATGGTGGGAGGCGTTGTGTTCACAGAAACAATCTTTTCATGGCCTGGAGTAGGAAGCCTGCTGATTCAGGCTGTTAGCTACCGTGACTATCCGCTCGTAACCGGGATATTTATCTTCACATCGGCTGCAGTAGCCTTGGCCAACTTCATCGCAGACATCGTGTATATGATTGTAGACCCGAGAATACGCGGCGAAGGTGCTAGGTAAATGGCGAACGTCTCAGTAGCATTTTTATCTGTTTTACGCCGGGAAAAATACCTGCTAATACCAGTGTTATTTCTCATACCTGTAATTGCTTCCGCCGTTTTCGCTGAGTTCATAGCTCTCTACAATCCGCTGCGAACACGGGTTGGACCACCTCTTACACCACCATCGCCAACCTATTTAATGGGCACCGACCAAGCTGGAAGCGACATCTTCAGCCAAGTGATCTATGGGTCTCGAACCGCTATGTACGTGGCATTCACCTCAATTTTACTTTCCGTGATTCTGGGGTTTGCCGTAGGATTTCCAGCTGGATACTTTCGTGGTATTATAGACGAAGTGCTCATGCGTGTAGCAGACGTAATCTTGTCAATCCCGTCTTTTGTTTTAATAATCTTCCTAATTGTGTTGTTCGGCAGCAACATCAACATAATAGTCATGATAATAGCTCTCGTCTCATGGCCAACATTGGCCCGCATCATACGTGCTCAGGTTTTATCTGTTAGAGAAAGAGAGTTTGTCCTCGCCGCTAGAGCTCTGGGAGCTGGTTCGTTACGGATCATGTTTAGCGAAATGCTTCCCAACATTATCATCCCAATTCTGCCCGCGATCACGCTTCAGATGAGCTTCGCCATACTGGTAGAATCCGGTGTTAGTTTCCTAGGTTTAGGAGACCAAAATGTTATAAGCTGGGGTCGTGTTCTGTGGATGGCAAGCCGCTCGATATACGTAGGGGTTTGGTGGGGGATTCTCTTCCCAGGGCTGTTTTTGTCGATTTCTATTCTAGGGTTAAACTTGCTGGGCGACGGTCTATCGAAGGTCATCAACCCAAGGCAGATAAGGAAGGGTTAGTCCCTCCATCCGCCCAAAACGACGGGACAGGCCGCGTAATGGTCTCCATCAATCCTGGTAAGCGGAGGCTCCTCCATGGCACATTTAGGCTGAGCTAGAGAGCATCTGGTCCTAAACCTGCAACCTGAAGGTGGGCTGACGGCTGAGGGGGCTTCACCTTTTAAAGGCGGAGATTCAACCCATCTTCGGTCTTCAGGGTCGCCCGATGGAAAAGACGCTAGCAATGACTTTGTGTACGGGTGGACGGGGCTACCTATAATTTTATTAACAGGGCCTATTTCACAAATCTTCCCCAAATACATGACCACCACCCTTGTGCACAGTCTTTCAACCAACCTTAAGTCATGGGAAATAACGATGTAGGTGCTGTTGCTTATTGTTTGAATCTGTTTGAGCAGTTGAATGATTTGCGTCTGAACCGTTACATCAAGACCTGACACAGGCTCATCTGCAACTATGATTTTTGGCCGCAGGGCCAACGCGCGTGCAATGACAATTCTTTGTCTCTGGCCACCGCTCAGCTCGTGCGGATATCTTTTCAAAAAATCTTTGGTCAGCCCCACGTTCTCTAGAAGGTTGACCAAGTCTTCCTGGGTATATTTGATGTGATGTATTTTGAAAGGAGCCTCAAGAATTTGATGAACTTTTTTCCAGGGATTCAGTGCTGAGTAAGGGTCCTGGAAGATAGGCTGGACGAGTTTAGCGTAATCGTGTGGGCTATAGGAATAAACGTTTTTCCCGTCTAGAAATATTTGACCTGATGTTGGTTCCAGAAGCCTGCAGATAATTCTCCCTAAAGTGGTTTTTCCAGAACCGCTTTCACCTACTATTGCTAAGTTGTCTCCCTGCACAACTTTGAACGAAACTCCATCTACAGCCCTTACGTAATTTTTCTTACTAAAAATGAGACCGCGGCGTAGGGGGAAATATTTAACAACATTCTCAACTGATAAAAGTATGTTAGGATTCATTTCCATGCGCGTACAACCAGCATAAGACACGGTGACTGGAGTTCAGCGATGTTTCAGGCACTTTCTGTGAACATTGTTTCATGGCGGCAGGGCATCTTTGAAGAAAGCGGCACCCCTCTGGCGGATTGGCTAGGTCTGGCACATTCCCCATTATTTCGATATTTTCCGCACTTGATTGCTTAAATTTTTTTAGCAACAGTTTGCTGTATGGATGGTGTGGTGAGCGGAATATCATGGACACTGGTGCTTCTTCAACAATCTCGCCGGCATACATTACAAGCACTTTATCAGCCATGCCGCTAACCACACCTATATCATGGGTCACCAAAAGGACAGCCATACCAAATTCCCTCTGCAGCGTCATTATTAAATTAAGTATCTGGGCTTGGACAGTAACATCCAAATTGCTCGTAGGCTCATCAGCTATCAGCAGAGAGGGGTTCAAACCTATGGCGATTGCGATGTTTACTCTTTGAGCCATTCCACCGCTCAATTGATGAGGATAATTGTTGTAAACACGTTCTGGGTCGGGAACTCTCACCTGCTCCAACAGCTTTAGAGCCCTTCGCCTTGCCTCTCTTTTATCCAAGTCCTCGTGCGTCATCAAAACCTCTGCTATTTGATCGCCGACTTTAATCAACGGATTTAGATAGGATACCGGTTCTTGGAATACGAAGCCTATGTCTCTACCCCTGATTTTGTTCAATTCAGCTGTTGATAAGCTAAGTAGGTCGACTCCTTTGAACAATATTTCTCCACCTAAAATAACCGCTGATGGTGGAAGCAAACGTGGTATGGACAAAGCGGTAGTGCTCTTCCCCGACCCTGATTCGCCGACCAAGGCTACAATTTCGGCCTCGGCAATGTCGAAAGATACGTCGTCAACTGCGTGGATATAAGTTTGTTTACCGGTTTTATAGTGTAGTTTCAGGTTCTTAACGCTGAGGAGAACCATGCCCTCCCCGGCTCAGGGTAAAAAATAAAAATGTGGTTTTTATCGATTATGAGGCCTGCTTTTTCGGCCCCTTTCTAAGAGTCGTCAAAGCTGCTGTGGCCACAGCTCCGATAACAAGACCGGCTATAAGCGGGAGTGCTGAAGTCGAGATTGTATCCTGAGCCTGTTGTATTACGGTCTCCCTGATAACGGTTGTCGTCACCATTAGTGTTCGCGTAACAATTTGTGTTGGAGTCGTTGCCACAATCGTCTGCGTTAATGTTTGTTTCTGCAAGGGTATGTTATAAATCTCGTTTAATGGGTCGAAGAACACAAACCGTCCCACCGGAATGTTTGGACCTTCAAAGTTTTTGTTAAGCACGTTGGGCCAGACAACTTCGTAAAGAATTATGGCGGGGAGCTCTCTGCTGAGAATGTCGCCGACACGCTGCAGAAGCTCAACTTGCTTCTTCTTATCTGTTTCGACGAGCCATTGGTCGAGCAGACTGTCAACCTCCGGGTTGCTGTACTGGAAGTTGTTTGTGAAAGCCCCTTTTCCAATCCATTCAGTGTGGAACAGCTGGTAAACCCATAACGGGTCTATCCAGTACTTAACCGTGGCTATCTGGTATTCGAACCTTTGTTGCCGTGCTAAGTATGTGGCGAAGTCTAGGGATACTATGTTCACCTTGATGCCAACCTGGTCAAGCTGGTCGCGTATAAGTTGGGCGAAAAGCTGTTCATCGGGTTCTCCGGTTCGCGTCATTAACTCTATGGTGAATCTATAGCCGTCAGGTCCTCGTGGAAAACCAGCTTTATCCAGTATCATGTTAGCGATTTCAGGGTTGTAACTGTATAAGTACAGATTTGGACTCTGCGGAACCTGTAGCGGGTCTATCATCCACTGGTCTGGTTTAGATATTCCAAAGGTAGCTTTCTGCGCGATGTCAGCTCTGTCTATTGCGTAGGCAATCGCCCTCCGGACTTCAACATTATTCAACGGCGGGGACTTGACGTTTATCCATAGGGCGGCGCTGTATGGTGGTCTCGTACTCAGATAAACCTTTAGGTTCGGGTTCTCTTGGAGGCTAGAAATAGCTTCGAAAGGTATGCCTCTGAACATGTAGTGAACCTCACCTCTCTGCAGACCCGCTAGAACTGACGCAGGATCAGATAGAAAGCGGATGACTATTTTTTCCAAGTAAGGTTTTCCCTGATCCCAGTAGTTTTGGTTGCGCACCAGTTCCATGAAGTTGCCTTTAGTCCAGCCGTTGAATTTGAACGGCCCTGTGCCCACAGGATTTGTTCTGAAAGCGCTTGTCATGTAGTTGTCGGCATCTTTTTCCAGAAGATGTTTTGGATAGATTATCGTTTCAGTTGTGGCGAAAAGCCTAAGCTGAGCACCCGGGAGAAAACGTTCAGGCTTTATGACGACTTCGTCTCCTCTTATTTCGACCACAGTGTTCTTAAAGTACAGAGCACCGAAAGTATGGAATCTTGAGATGATTTTCTCAAAAGAAAACTTGACGTCATCGGCGGTGAAGTCTATCCCATCATGCCATTTAACTTCCTTCCTGAGTTTAAACACATAGGCTCGCTGGGATGTGTCGATTCTCCATTCGGTTGCAAGACCGGGTAGAAGCTCTAGGTTTGGGCCAAGCGATAACAGTGAATCGAAGATTTGAGCAGCCACGAAGCCGGAGTTCCAAGCGGCGCTTCCGGGAATGACCGTAGGCTCGGAGACCAAGTTTACTACAATGGTGCCTCCAACGTTAGGTTGCTGTGCTAGAGCGCTTGAGAAAAGCATCGATAACAGCATGACAGCCGTCAGAAGACCAGCTACTGTTCTAGAAATAATCATACGGGATGTTATTCAAAGTAGGTATATATATGTTTTCCCATAACTCCTGTGCACTGAACTTTTACTAAGCCTTTCTCGGAATGTCTGTGGCCTGGGCTTTTGCCCGCTCGGCCATGCGTGTCTTCGACTAGCTGGTCGAGCGTTTCTCCAGCCTCTTCAGGTTCGATAACTATCCGCCTGCTGAGAGGGCTTATGCTCGCCTGTTGTTGGCTGGGCTTAAGGGACGTTTCTGAGAGGTATGTGTCGACGCATGCCTGTAGGGAGATTGTTAGGCGGTGGGTCCATAGGCTGGGGAGGGTCTTCAATTCCATGCGTGAGCCCGGGAGGATTTGAGACGGTTGGGAAAAGGCTGGGCGAGATAACCGCGGTATACGCTTCTAGAGGTAGGTCTATGCTTTCCTCAGGATGGTCCTAGAGCATGCGAAGGTAATAGTGGACATTGGTCCATGGTATCCATAGGCTCTGAACGTCTAGGCATAGAATGCTTCCAGGAAACGTTCGGGGTGAGGTTGTTCAGGAAGCTGAAGTAGAGGACAAGGAGGCTCTAGAACAACACAAACACCAATAAGGTAAAGAGCATAGAAGAGTTTGTGTGGAAAAGACGGCTTATACATATGAATGCTGTCCGCATTTGATATTTCTTGCATTGTTCAGCACGCTACGTAGTGTCGTGGACAAATCTCGTTTTGGCTGAAACTCATCATGAAGGGTAAATCTCCTTCGTCATGCTTTTCAGTATTTCGTTCGCCCTCTGTCTTGGGAGAGTATAATGGAGAATCATTGCTAGGTGCTGAATTGTTTAAGTCTTGCGTTATCATTTAATGTTTTGAAAGCCATGGTTTGTCTCTATTCTTTGAGCTTAGCCTTTGTTCGACTACGATCCTATTCAAGACCCTGATCATTTTTCAGCGTCCAAAAAAGATTGTTTGAACACCAAGCAGAGATATATTCCAGTTTGAGGACTAGATAATGCGTAGGTCTGGGGTTTCTTGGTATAGCGTTGCAAGACGGTTGCTTGTTGAGTCAGAAGACCCACATATCAAATATTCGAAGATAATCGAGAAAATAGATAGGTTTTTCGGAATTATAACGAGAGTCAGGTTTAAGAACGACAGTTCTATGTGGGGTGAGATAAAAGATGATGGCACTATTCATGTCGGTGCCAAAGTGCAAGGGATACAATACTCGTGCTGGTTCACGAGGCTATTCATCAAGCATGGCGTCTTCCTCATGGACCAATCACTAGAAGAGTCAACTTCAGGTCCTATGGTGACAAAGATTACTTCTCAGAGCTTTTCGCCAGACTTATCTTTAAAGAGAATGTTGGTGAATGCTCTAAAAACAAGCGAACAACTGAAATCAGGTTTTATGTTGATACGCCCAACGAGTTAATAGAAGAATTCGCACAAAAAGCTGAAGAAATAATCGATGCAGGGACGGAAGGCCTAAATAAACTATGTGACGAATACAATCGCTGGCTAAAGGAACAATGTAGTGAAATAGAGCATTAGGTCGCTATCTCGAAGTGTTGCGTCAACTACTACGCAAAATTACTTGATACTGATAACGTCGGACAAAGAGTTTAAAAAACTGGAAGGACCTGGCTTAAAATCAAGTTTGAATAATCGATAAGTATATGTAAACCGCTCCGGTCGACGATATCCAGCCCTAAAAGTATGGTTGCAGTATGTTCAGTGTTGCATGCAAACGATATCGTACCAGAATTTTCTGCCCAGAAATAGGTTGCCATAAGAAAGGAGTAAAAATTTTAGGCGAACATGCGTGGAAAATGATTGAGACGTGTGGCTGCAAAACCTGTCTCTCCGTCTGAGCTCTGAAACCAGCATATGGATGGAATTCCCAAGTTTTACCGACTGTACTTCACGTTTGTTGCCAATATTGCTATGAAGTTTCACGTTCGTCCGTTACTTTTTCGTCGGGTTAGAGTCTTTCGGGAGCAAGTAGATGTGCGAAGCTTAGATAAAAGCAGGTGGAGGCCATGTATTCCGTCTAACGCCTGTCATGCTAAGGCGTCAGATGTCTCCCTGCGATATGAGACGGACCCTTTCAAGGAAACATTGAATGATCGTACGGACCATCGCCAGCCATCTCCTGTTGTTATGCCTCGAGACGAGGCTGACAATTGCTAAAAGCATTGTAGACCAATATGAGGCTACCGTGTAACTCGCTCGAAGACAGCTAAAATCTTAACATGTATGCTTTTTTAGATTCGAGGCAGCAGGTCCAAAGATAGCTGCGTAGGACGTGATTGTTTTCTCGGTTCTCGTGTGAATGTTGCCGAAGGGCTGGGAGAAAATTTTATGACATGGATGG
>JAVYLK010000026.1:0-20683 GCA_038740895.1 Candidatus Caldarchaeum sp. | reverse complement strand
GCACCGGTTCAGGTTCAACGAGCTCAGACGCGCCACTGGACTGCATCAGGAGGTTTTATCAAGAATTCTTAGAAGGCTGAGACAAGCCTGTTGGGTTTGCCGGACCGCCGAAGGCAATTACCATCTTTGCGTCTGCAGGATGCCTGAGAACTGTCTGTGTTGTGGCTAGTCAATAAGTTCAACCCCAAACATGATGGTTGCTTGGAGGTGATGCGGGTTGAGTTGTCCCTTCTGCTGTTGCCCATGCTGCCCGCCGAAGTAAGCAAAGACCACGCGCCCATCCTTTTGCAGTGACGCCGTCAAGACATGGTGTAGAAATTTTTGACGGCCTCTACTATCTTTTTCTCATCAAGCCTTGACATGACCGCCAGCTGCTTCACCCCCTCGCCTAACCCGTACTCCTCGACAAAAATCTTTGCAACGGCCTTCACCGTCTCCATCCTCTCCCAGGGAAAAACAATCCATGCATCGGTTGACTCGACGACGTAGTCGGGGCGTATGCGGCTCCAAGGCTTTACGAGCAGGGTTGCGGTTCTAACCATGTCTGGTTGACGGGGTTTCAAAACCCTGTTTACCGCGACCTCTAGAGTTGCCCCCGTGTCGGCCACGTCGTCGACGAGTAGTATTTTCCTGCCGGTTAATTCTCTTAGCTCAAGGTCGTGGTAGACCTTAAGCTCCTCCCTCTCGGTGTCCGAGTATGACTTGCACCCCACTACGTAGACCTCCCTCACTCCTAGAAGGTCGGACAGAAGGTTGGCCACAACCATCCCGCCCCGAAGAACTCCTACGATTGTGTCGACGCCGTAGCCGTCCGAAGTTATCAGTCGTTCAAGACGGTCCACAAGCATCTCCACGTCTGTCCACGTGAGGACAAGGAATTTCCGCCGCCCGACGGCTTTCGTCTCCATGTTAATCTTGTCCAGCCGGCTGAATTTTAGTTAGACACCCTGCCCAGCTGCTTTAGCAGCTAAAATCTATTTATGATGACTCTTCCAGCATAATACTGTGAGCAACGGTAGTCTTTTTCTACAGAACACGCTTGAATCGGTTCGTCAGGCTGTTGAACATCTTAACATAGACCCTGGCATTCACGAGGTTCTCAAGACTCCGAAAAGAGTCGTGGTGGTGTCGTTGCCTGTGAAGATGGACGACGGCTCTCTCAAAGTCTTCACCGGGGTGCGTGTTCAGCACTCTAACGCTAGGGGTCCATACAAGGGTGGAGTTAGATACTACCCGACGGTGGACGTCGACGAGGTTACTGCGCTGGCCATGTTGATGACTTGGAAATGCGCTGTGGTCGACCTCCCCTACGGCGGATCCAAGGGAGGTGTTGCATGCGACCCCAAGAACCTCAGCAAGACAGAGCTGGAGCGGATAACTCGGCGGTACACGGCCATGATTTACGAGGTCATAGGTCCGTACGTCGACATCCCCGGCCCAGACGTCTACACCGACGCTCAAACCATGGCTTGGATGGTTGACACGTACAGCATGATGCGGGGTGTTTTCACTCCCGAGGTTGCTACCGGCAAGCCCATAAGCCTCTACGGAAGCTTGGGGAGGTTGGAGGCAACCTCTAGGGGGTTGACGGTTGCTTTGAGGGAGATGGCGAGGAGTATGAACAAGCCTCTGAAGGATGCTAGGATAGTAGTCCAAGGGTTTGGGAACGTGGGGTACAACGCGGCTAGGATTCTTCACAACGAATACGGCTCCCGGATAATCGCCGTCAGCGACTCGAAGGGCGGCATCAGCAGCGAGAGGGGGTTGAACCCCGAGGCTGTTGGCGAGCATAAGTCTAGGACTGGGTCTGTGGCCGGGTTCAAGGACTCTAAGCCTGTTTCGAACGAAGAGCTGTTGACGATTCCATGCGATTTTCTCATCCCAGCTGCTTTGGAGAACGTGATAACCAAAGAGGTGGCTGAGAAGATTGAGGCCCGCGCCGTGGTCGAAGGTGCCAACGGGCCAACCACCTCCGAGGGGGACAGAGTACTGAACGAGCGCGGTATTCCAGTAGTTCCGGATATACTAGCCAACGCCGGCGGCGTAGCCGTCAGCTACCTTGAGTGGGTTCAGAACCTCAAGAGGGAGAGCTGGAGCCTCGAGGAAGTCAACTCTAAGATGGAGGCCAAGATAGTCAAGGGCTTCAGAGACGTGATGGATACGTCGAGGAAGCACGGTGTTTCCATGAGGCAGGGTGCGATGGTCCTCGCAGTGGGGAAGGTTGCGGAAGCCATTAACTACTTGGGGATCTGGCCGTAGGCTGAGATGGAGCCGTGGAGCACGTTAATAACCGCCTCAACTCTCCTTTACTCCTCTTACTTGGATGTTAGGAAACGTGAAGTCGACGACTACGTGTGGGTCGTTCCGGCCATCCTAGGCCTGCTGCTCAACTCGCTGAACATCTACAGCTCTGGTTTCGACGAGCTTCTACGCTACGTCTTCGCCGTCGTGGTCTCAGGAGCTGTAGGCTACGGTCTGTACTATGCAGGGCTTTACGGAGGTGCTGACGGAAAAGCTCTCTTTACGATCGGGTTGGTCCAGCCATACGTCTACGTATGGCCGTACCTCCACGGCATCAACGCCCTGACTGTGTTGACCAACGGAATGCTCCTCTCCGCATCGCTTCCATTATCCTTCGCACTCTACAACCTCTACATGCTGTTGAGGGGCAGAAAAATCTTTGAAGGGTTTGAGGCTGAGAGTAGGCTCAGGAAGATGGCAGCCTGCTTCATAGGAGTTCGGCTTTCAAAATCTGCGGGCAAGGTCTTCTGGAGCCCAGTGGAGAAGACCGTGAACGGGGTTAGACGGTTTGAGTTTAAGCTGGCTATCGACGAAATCGACAGGGTGGAGGCGGATGACTTGTGGATCACTCCCGGCATCCCGTTGCTGGTGTTCTTCACGGCTGGATACTTCATCAACCTTGTGTTTGGCGACTTGATGGGCCGGGTTCTGTACTCGCTAGCTCGGTAGGAATGTCTGGAAGAGCCTGATGAGCAGCCACTCGATAACGGCCGCAAGAGCTAGCAATAACACGACAACACCCAATACGTAAGGGACGACTACCATCTCACTCCTGAACCTCCTCCTGACAACTGCGGAGGTAAGGAAGAAGCTTTCGGAAACAGCGAAGCCGTAGGCGAGCATTTCGACGAAACCGTAGAAAGTAAGAAACGGGATTAGCAGCGATAGCCCAACAGGTGTGTTTGAAGTGGTTGAAATAGCTCCGATGACGAGACCTGTGTTGTAAACTATGTAGGCAGCCAGAGCCATGCCCAAAGCCGGGATAATCATCAACAGTGATGCGACGAGGTTGTTGAAGAATATGCCTGCGGGGCTGACTGTCAGGCTTGCCACCAGCTCCTCGAAACTTTCAACCATGTTTTGGGCTTCCGGCACCGGGACAGGGGTTAAGGCTCCTGCTGCTAGGAGGATGATTAACAACGCTGTGGCGGCTAGGGCGGACAGAAATCGTGAGATTGCGAACGGAGATAGCTTGGGCATGGGGCGCGATTACCTTGTCATACTCGGCTATTTGAGTTTGTCTAGGGACGGTGGCGGCGGCTCCCTGGGGTGGCTAGGACCCGACACCGTGCCCACGTGCTGCATGAGCTCTCGGACACGCTTCTGGATAGGCTGCGTCGCTGCGTCTTAGTGCTGCTCCCTCCCGGGCCTGACACGGTTCGACGCATTAGGAGGCTGGGGCCCTCCTACGAGGGCCTTGCCCTCCTACGACGCCCCTACCCGGCGTGTTCTCATCGCCTCTGTGCAGCACGGCAGGCAGGCCGGCCGCAAGCGCCCCCACAGGTTGTCCGGCCCCCGCGTGTAGCCCGTCTCGGGTGAAGGGAAGGGCTAGCTCCCCGGCCTTTCCCGCCGCCACCGCAGTATGTATGTGTCGAAGTGTTTTTAAGGTTTTGACCGGTTGTTTAGTTTTGTGGCCCGGGTTTTAGTGGGTTGCTGCGGCTGGGCTGTCAAAGGAGGTAGGAAGGCGTATTTCAGCAGGTTTCCAACCATAGAACTGCAGGAGACTTTCTACAGGCTTCCGAGGTTAGAGACGGCGAGGCGGTGGAGGGAGGAGGCGCCGGAAGGCTTTGTGTTCTGCATGAAGGCTTGGCAGGCGGTCTCTCATCCTGTCTCAAGCCCCACCTGGCGAAGGGCTGGGCTGAAGGTCGGCAAAGAGAAGCAACAAAGATACGGGTTTCTGAGGCCTGTGAAAGAGAACTTTGAGGCTTGGGACATGTCGACCGACGTGGCTAAGGCCCTCGGAGCTAGGATTGTTGTTGTGCAGACCCCGCCCACCATGCCTGCTGACGACCAGTCAGTCAAGAACGCCGTCGAGTTCTTCAGGTATGCTTCATCTTCCGGGCTGAGCGTGGGCTGGGAGCCTAGGGGTAAGATCGCAGAACTAAAGCATGTGGTCTCGGACGTATGCAGCAAAACAAACGTCATACATATCACAGACCTGCTCCGGGCAAGCCCTGCAGTGGAGTCGCCGATTCTCTACACAAGGCTCCATGGACTCGGGAGAAAAGAAGTCAACTACTCATACAAGTACACCGACGAAGACCTGCGAAGGCTTGCCGAGAAGGTCAGCGAATTCATCGTCGAGGATGCATTCGTCCTGTTCAACAACGTGTCGATGGCTGATGATGCGGAGAGGTTCACTAAACTTCATCGGCTAGAGTGGAAGCGTTAAACGGCCGAGGAACCTGCGTAGGCCGTCGCTCTCCATCTTGGCGGCAAGGCTTTCCGCAACCCTGCAAGGCATGGTGTTGGACATGGCTTTTACATATCCGTCGCCGTCGCACAAAACCAGCAGACAGAGGTTCTCATCCTTGTTGACCACCGCGTAGAAGTTTTCCACACCCACCGGAGCCCAGCCGCCAGAGGTTTCTTTCACAATCATCGCTGCCACAGCCATTCCGGTGTACTTCGCCAGAAGGCTCTGCGACCTCAAAGCCTCTGCCTCACCAAGCCTAACTGCTTGATAATACTGCATGGAGAGAAACCATCGCGGCTGAATTAAACCTCTGCGGCTAAAGCTTATCAACATCCCTTAAGCTGTCTGAATCATGATCATTCGTGTGTGGACGTGTCGGTTGAAGAGCGGGGCCGAGAAAGCTTTTGAAAAGTTCGCTTTGGAAGACGCGCTGCCGCTGTTGAGGAGGCAGGACGGCTGCTTGAACGGGTTCTTTGGCTTTGACGATTCTCAGCCAGCGAAGGCTGTGGTTGTCACGGTTTGGCGGGACCTCGAGGCCCTGAAGGGTTTCACGGGCGAGAACTGGAGGGAGCCCTTCATCCACCCCAACGAAGCAGGCCTTCTGGCGGAGAAGCCTAGAGTCGAGCATTACAGTCTTCTAGGCGCTCTATGACTTCGTCCGCATGGCGGCGCCTTGCCGAATAATGTCCGGCGTATTAACCGAGCAATACCTTGATAATGCCCGCCTACAGCGGAGAGAAAAGCCTTTAAAGCCTTTTTAAGCCCTTAACCACGACCGGAAATGGGTAAAGAAATGCTGGTTGTGGAGTCTAGAGTAAGAGAAGCCCTACCTGAGGGGATAAGGCTTAGCGCTGACGCGTTGGAAGGCCTCGACGCTGCTGTCAGAGAGCTGATTGCGAAAGCCGTCAAGAGATGTCAGGCTAACGGCAGGAAGACGCTGGTCAAGGAAGACTTTTGAACGCTGTCCCCCTGCGCTTTCGACGTAGGGCTTAGGCTATTTTTTAGATGTTTTGACCTCCAGCGGCTTGAACCTGGGCCTCAGCTTCTCGATTATCTGAGGCAGCGTCGTGTACTCCATCTCTTCATGCCCAAGCCTTGCAGGCTCGAACTCGCCCATGCTTCTCAGCATGATGGCTGTCTCAGCGGCCTTCGCTCTGACAAGGTCCCAGAACGGGTCCTCAAACAAGTCAGAAGGCTCCAGCCCGTCAACACCCACCAGCCGTCCGTGGGAGACTTGCCAGCCCATCGCAATCACCCTGGGAGGCCCGTCAAAGTAGGAGACTACGTTCTGACCCTTGCGGAAGGACACGGGCGTGAGGGGCCCCCTGTGAGAGCCTCTCATCCACCCTGAAACGATCGGAGGCTGTGCGAACGCGCTCAGAACCTCGCCAACCGCTGGAAAGCCTGCCTGAGCCCTGACAACCATCACAGGGTCGTCCTTGCCGACATACCTTCCAGCGATCAGGCTTAAACGGGTCGTGCTCGCGGCAGCTGCAGGCTCGTCGTCAGATGCTCTGTAGATCTTCGAAACAGCATACCTTCCGACCGTACCTATCAAAGCAATCAGGTCATAAACCTCCTCGGGTGTTTTGAGGAGTACAGACCACGATTCGATGAGGTCGAGTACTTCGAACTTGAACCCGTCGTGAAGCGTGGGGTCGATGACCAAGCCGGCCGTGTTGTCCGGCGATGCGAAAATCCTGTAGAGGGGAAGGTTCCACGCTCCGGGCTCTGTCTTGTCCGCTGCGAAGACTATGACCGGGTCTGACCTCCGTTCCTCGAACTCCAGCTCCGCAACCCCTGGACCCAGCCCCTTGATGTTGCCGCTGAAGGCGTCTGAGAGTAGGTCTTGGCCCGCGCCGTAAAGCTTGAACGGCTTAGCCACCTTGTCCGTGACCTCTTTGAAAATGTTCCACGCAAGACCATGCACCTCGGGATTGTCCTCCCCCCTGGGGTGGGTCATAACGAGCACAATATCGTCTCCGCAGTGGGTGGCGTAGCCGCTGTTGATGACCCCCGTCTCCTCAGCCTGCCTCAACTTGTAAGCCGCCATCTCTAGCATTTTTGAATGGGGCTTATGATGTCCAGCAACGCTTCCTACGTCAGCTTTTATGACGGAGATAGTCGTCCTCATGAATCATCACACTATCCGCTACGCGCTCGGTAAAAGGTCTTACGCATCCTAAACAGCCTGAAGGAAGCGTATCCAAGAAGCAGAGCCATGAATAAGGCCGAAACCCTCAGAGAAGCTAGGGCTTCAGCGTTCTCCAGAACCATGATGGTTAACACTGTGTCCGAAGTAAGCGTGTAATGGACTGGAGCGAAGCTTTTAGGCTCCAGAGCCCTGATGACGTAGTTCTCTGGCGGGAGCAGGAAAAGCCTTTCGTCTAAGTCTCTAAACGCCATGCCGTTGACCTCCACGACCCGGGTCCCGCGGTGGACAGAGCCATTGGGGTAGACGAGCCGCAAAACGAGGCTGTACAGGTTGAGGTCTATGGTCGTGGGGACGCCTGGGCTGAACTTGAAGTTGTTGTACTCCACGACATGGCCGTCGAACGCTAGGGTAAAGGTTGAAATTCTGGATGGCTCTAGGTAAGTGTTGTTTTCGTAATCCTGTATGCTGAGAGAGTTGTAGAAGGCCAGCAGCGTTGTGTCCCCTGTTTTCTGGCTGCTGGAGTTTTCGAGGAAGAGCTGGTATCTGTCTATCCGCTGGCTGTGCGTCCTGTCGTAGACGTTGAAAACCGTGACAGGCAGCCTTAACTGGAGGACCCGGACATCACCCAGCTCGTTCCCGACTACAAGTGTAAAATTCCTCGACATGGCTTGGTGAAGGTCTACTCGAACGCTTCTAGACAGGCCGCCGAAGCCCCGGAA
This sequence comes from Candidatus Caldarchaeum sp., assembly GCA_038740895.1. Taxonomy (GTDB): domain Archaea; phylum Thermoproteota; class Nitrososphaeria_A; order Caldarchaeales; family Caldarchaeaceae; genus Caldarchaeum. The sequence goes on along the minus strand of JAVYLK010000026.1, from coordinate 13,092 downwards.
ACGCTCCGGCACGACCGTTATCTCCCTCTCGGCAATAAGCCTGTTGTCCCCCGTGGCCACAAGCCTAGCCACGTACTGTCCATACCCCAACACCCTCAGCCCCTGTGGTCCTGAAAAATCCTTCGCAGGTATTTGGAGAGACACGAAGCCTCCTCTAACTTGAACAAACTGAGATGACACAACTTGGTCGAGCTCAACCGTGTACTGGAGTTGGTTAAGTTTTCCAGCATACCTGATGCGGTCGGCTTTCTTCAGCAAGTCAAACCTAACAACTTGGACGTTCAATCCTTGAATGTTCATGAGCAGAGTAGACCCTGGAGTGTAGACGTCCTCACCTCTACCATCCATGAAGAGTGCGAAAGCGTTCGGGCTTGTTGCGACTGTGGCGACTACCGTTGTGTTCTCTATCCAGAAGTTTAGAGAGACTGGCGGCTTTAATTGTGGATCCTCGACCACGATCGTGAGCCTTGCTCCCTCGTCAGTCTCAACAACCCATTCTCCAACGTCGTCGACGGTGAACTTTTTCAAAACTGTGAGTAAGCCGTCTCGGATGAACGTCTCTCTAACATCCCCCTGCGGTGAGAAGACGTTCAACCGCCCGTCCCTGCCCATCAACCGGACTGCAAGGCTCTCGCCAACTCTTGCCGTGAGCACTCCCCCATCCAGAAGCGGAAGCATCTCCTCCCCTCCCAAGCCGACGAGCCAAAAATGAGGAGGTGCTTGGTTTACGTAGAAGAGGCTTGACAGAAGCATCGAGAGAACGAGCAGTACGCTAAGCATGGGTGCCACGCATCGTCAAAGCCATCATCACAGCCAGGGTAGCGACGGTTGTCAACAGGACGAGAGACGCGAGCGTCGGGAGAGAAAAGGAGGCCACGGTGATTACGACCATCAAGGCCAGAGTTATGATGAGAGACTTGAGAAAAACCGGCTTTACGCTCAGCTTGTCGGGAGACCTTCTGAAGGCTATCATGAGCACGAGGGCCAGAGTTGCCACGGAGGTTGCAGAAGCCAGCAGGAATGAGGGCGGTGTCTCGGGCGGGACGACGTTCACCCTTTCTTGGTTGAAAAAGCCTGAGATGTTTCGAACAAGGTGTATGAAAAGGTTTTCAGGCCTCGCCGGGCTGCCTTCGACGCCGTAGATGAGGAGGGCTGTCATGTATGCTGAGAAGTAGCCGGAAAGGATGCCGGAAGGGCTTCGGCTCGAGTATGTGGATATAGATATCACCAGCGGCGAGGCTAGTATGTATCCTGCTGCTAGGCCGAGGAAGGGTGCTGCGCTGCCTGTGAGCAGCAGTCCCACAGTGTATATAGCTGGGATGTAGACGAGGCCTACAGCAGCCCACTTGACTTTCTCGGTCGAGGATATCAGGAGAAGAGAGACTATTCCCACGGCCACGTAGTAGTTGCTGAAGTCGAACTTAGTGTACGACATTAAGGAGATTAACACGGGAGGAGCCAGCGCAGTCATCCTAACGAGCTTCAGCATCAAGTCGCAGCCCTCAGCATTCTGTGAAGATGTGCTATGTACTGTGGCAGGTTGGCTGCATCGACTACATAGACAAACTTGGCCTGTGTTTTGAGGTTTTCGACCCGAAGCATCTCCAGCCGGTTGAGCGTCTGCATAAAGTCTCCCCCGCCAGCCAGCACCGGGATTATCGTGAAGAGCACCCCCTTCCTTCTTCTCACCTCGTCCTCAACAAGTCTGACCCCATTCCCGTCAACCGAAGCCAATCGTCCTATCAGGAAAACGACGTCGAACCTGTCCAAGCTCCTGACCTCCTCCATCAAGTCAAACCCCAGCCCTGGCTTCAGCCTCGTCAGGAAAACAGCCAGCCTCTCGAAATCTGCTGTGCTTAAAGCGTTGAAAACGCTCGGCTCGGCTGCGCCTAACGGTTTGACGACCACGGCATCGCCTTTCTCAAGCATGGAGAGGGCCGAGGAAGCAACAGACGACATGCACAAGTCCATCAAGCTGGGCTTTCCGACCGAGTTTGAGGCAGTGCAGTCGATTAGGAAAGCAATTCGGAGCCTGTTGAGCTTGTCGTACTTCCTTACGTAGATTTCACCATCCTCTCTAGCCGTCCTTCTCCAGTCTATGTTCTTCAAATCCTGCCCCTCCTCAGCCCTGCTTATCTCACGGAAGAGGTCGTCGGCCCCGAACCTCATGGAAAAACCTGAACCCGAGATAAAAAGCGTCTGAGCCCTCCTCACGCTGTCCACCATCTTGGTCCTCTCCGTCATCCTCGGCCTAACAAAAACCCTGGCCTCACGCTCCAGCGTAATGAATCTGCAGCACAGCCCGTAATCATCGGCTACCTTGACGGTCAAAGGCCCTAGCGAGTAGACTCCCCGCTCCTCCGCCGCCACGGCGTACTGGATCTCGACCCCATCACCATGCTTAACCTGCTTTTCAGCCATCATGCTTCCCCTTACTAGAGTCAACCCCTCGAAGCCGTCGAAAACCGTCAGAACAAGCTCTCGCCCCGTCTTGTTGACTACCACGACTCTTACTTCGATGACCTCACCCGGCTTAGGGTCTTGGTTGTTTATCGTGCGTACGACCGTGAAGTCTGTGGGTTTTAATGATTTCAGGCTTCTAGTAGTCAACAGAATGTATACTAGGCTGAAGATCGTTGCTGCGAAGAGGGACAGCGTCAGTGGATGGTAAACGATGACGGTGGAGGTGAGAACTGTTAGAGTGAAGGCTGTGAGGGCCAGTCCATAACCCTCACGTGTAAGCATCAGAGAGGCACCTCAACCGAATCCAGGTACTCTTTTAAGATTTTTGACAGAAAGCTGTAGTCCGGTGTCTTAGACAGGCCGGAGAACTCAGGCTTGGGCTGCAAGCGATGGTTTAGAACTCTGAAGAACACTTTCTTCACGTCGTCTGGGGTTGCATACATTCTCCCGCTGAGAGCCGCATGAGCCTTCGCTGCGTACAGCAGCGCTATTTCTGCTCTAGTGCTTGCCCCCAGCACAAGGCGGCTGTCCCTACGACTCGTGGACACAACATCAACTATGTAGTTTATCACTTCAGGCACAACAACTACGTTCCTCACCTCGTCCATGGCGACCCTCACCGCTTCAAGGTCTACGGCTGGAGAAACCGGCACCTCCTCGCCCAAGATGTTTTTCATCTCCAGTATCATCCGTTCCTCCTCGGCAGTGGGGTAGGGCACGATCACACGCATCATGAACCTGTCAAGCTCAGCCTCGGGCAGGGGGAAAGTCCCCTCAAGCTCGACAGGATTCTGGGTGGCCACTACGAGAAACGGGTCAGGCAGGCTGTAGGAAACACCTTCAACAGTCACCTGCCTCTCCTGCATAGCTTCAAGCAGCGCCGACTGGCTTCTCGGAGGCGCTCTGTTTATCTCATCGATCAGCACTATGTTGGCGAAAATTGGGCCCGGCCTGAACTCCAGCTCGCCCGACCTTCTGTTGAACACCAGCCCGCCTATGATGTCCGACGGTAGGATGTCAGAAGTGAACTGTATCCTCTTGAACCTGAGCCCTAGAGACATGGCGAAAGACTTCGCGAGAAGAGTCTTGGCCAGACCCGGGATCCCCTCCATGATTACATGACCGCCTGTTAGGAAAGCTATCAGAAGCGACTCGATCGACTCACCCATCCCCACTATGACTTTACCAACCTCCCGCTTAACGCCGTTAGCTATTGCCAAAGCAACAGTGGTTTCAGGCATTCCTTCTCACAACCGTCTCAAGCTTCCTGAGAACCGCTTTCCTCTCAGCGTCGTTGGTTTTTCCCGCAAGACGTTTGATTGTTTTCACAAGTTCTTTACGCTTGCCATGCACGTGAAGCATGTAGAGCAGGGCGTAGTCGTCAAGTCCATCGATGTTTAGGTTCGTGGGTTTCTGCCTCTTATTCCTTTCACGTGGGGTTAGGAGAATGGCCGCTGTTCCGGCGGCTGAAAGAATAACGATCGCCAGCAGTGGAGGCTCCAGCATTCCTAAACACTCTCCAGCAGCTTGGACAGGGTTCTGCGGAAGACCTCCATCTCCTGGTTGCTTGGCTGCTTAAGGCCGTACCTTACAGGCTCGTAGACAGCATACATCTCGGTCAAGGCCTGCCTGACGTGTTCAGGTAATTTCCCGCCTTCAATGACCTCCATGGGCGTCGAAAACCTGGGGTCAACACCGTTCAGCTCGCATAATTTCTTGAAGAGGCGTGCAAAGGTCTCCGACACGGCTTTAGAGAAATCCCCCTGCTGCGCAAGCTTTTCGAACAAGTCTAAATACTCAACGAGGCTAGGCTTCTTCTCAACCTTCTCTACACGAACAGCAGACCGCTCCATCGAGTACTTTATCAGAACAAGTCCTATCACGGCGATGGCTAGAAACAGGTTGACGACGACCCAGAAAGATACGTCGTACAGGTAGGACGCCATCTTCAACTCATCCTCAGAAGCTGGTTCTCAACCCTGTACGCAGGTACGTAGCTGTACAGAGAAATGATCACTTGAATCAAGTCTTGGACCGTTGATTCTGAAACCATAGAAGCTCCTTCCTCGGTAGGGATCATGATGTTGAAAGGCCCTTGATAATTTACCTCGATGTTTGGCGTGTAGGCTGTTATGCTGTCGCCGTTGAAAATCTTGAAGTATTGTTCAAAATTAACGTAAACTAGGTAGGGAGACCCAACGTAGTAGGTTGTGTTGAATGGGATAGTGTAGAATGCTCTTACGTGGGAGGTTTGGGAGACGCTGTCAATAGAGACGCTGGCAGCCTCGATCCTGAATCTATCCTCTATGTAGAGAACCCTAAGCTCTGTGATGTAGTCTTGAATGTCGACGTCCACGCTGTAGGTGGGTAGTATGAGCTGCGGTGAGCTGATAGTTATCACGTGCTTTCCCGGCGTTGTGGTGAAAGTGGCGTAGCCGTTGGAGTTGGTGACGCCGGTCTTGTCGTCGAGCCTAACGATCATCCTAGGGACAGGAGCGGTTGCGGTATGAAACTCATCAACCAGCCTAGTTTTCTCAACCCTGACCCTCAGTATGTAGGGCCTCGACGTTGACTCGCCGAGAGAGAAATCAATCGCCAGGGAAGTGCTCGAGAGGGGTGGAACAAGCTGGAATAGGTTAAACAGTATCATGAGTGCCGCAGCTACCAAAACAAGGCTTGCCTGCTTTCTGTCCAACTAGGTTGAATAACTGAGGCTTTGTTTTTAACTATTTCCGTGATACATGGGAGGCGTGCTGCGTCAGCTGTTTCATGTATTTATATGGTTCGTTGAGTTCTTGTCTGGGGTTGAACGACGAGGAATCGGTCTCGGTTGCGGTAATCGGCAGCCTGAAGCTGGAGGATGACGGGTCGGTGGTTTTCGTGGAGGGCGACCTATCATGGTTTAAGGCTAGGGGGTACGGGGATAAGCGTCCGGACGGCAGATGGGGTTTCAGCCCCGTCGAAACACTCTACTTGGTCGAGAACGGGAAGGCTGAGGTCTACCGGCTCAGCAATCGGCTGGGGTTCAACGACCTCCTAACTTTCTTCATTCAGAAAGACATGAACGTCTGGAGGGATTACGTCATCTACATGGACCTGCGTAAGAGACGATATGTTGTAAAGGAGGGGTTTGGGCCTAAGCTACGGTTCAGGGTCTTCGACAGGGGGGAGTATCTTGAAAAGCCTGCCAAGTACTTAGTGATACCTCTGTACGAAGGAGAGAGCATCTCCGTGGAGGAGCTCCTCGACCTTCTCAGGTCCTGCAGAGCCATGAACAAGCAGGCTGTGACGGCTGTCCTGGACAGACGCAACGAAGTCGTTTACTACAACGCAGCTCTGGCAGACCTTCAAAACAAGTAAGATGGTCTGAGTTGAACCTGCCGGCTTACATAAGGCTAACTAGGCCTCCGAACAGCTTGATGATGTTCTTCGCCGTAATCGTGGGAATGGTTGTCTCGGACTCCTACTTACCCTCCCCCGAGACAATCATCCTAACATTGGCAACTTCGTACGGACTCACGAGCTCCTCGATGATTCTGAACGACTACTTCGACAGGGAGGTTGACGCCGTAAACAACCCCTCAAGACCCATACCTTCCGGCTCGGTGTCGCCCAGCTCGGCACTAACGCTGTCTTTCATCACAGCCGGCCTAGGCCTCTCGTCAGCCCTACTCACTAGCCTTCCATGCTTCACGCTGGCTTTGACGGCTTACAGCGTGGCTGCAGCCTATAACTGGCGTTTGAAGAAGACGGGTTTTCTTGGAAACATGGCTGTGAGCTTTACAGTAGTCGCCCCATTCCTGTACGGGTCGCTGGTAGCTGGGGGCCAGATTCTCGGAAGAGTTGCAGTTTTCGCTCTGCTGGCGTTCTTGGCTAACACGGGGAGGGAGGTTGTTAAGGGGATGTCGGACGTGGCCGGCGACGCAAAGAGAGACGTAAGGACGGTGGCGAGGGTTTACGGTGTTGAAAAAGCAGCTCTGGCCGGGTCAGCGCTGTACATGGCCGCAGTGGCCTTAAGCCCGCTTCCATATCTTCTGAACCTAGCGAGCCCGTTGTACCTTTTGGTGGTCGCTGCGGCGGATGCAGGCTTCATCTACTCCAGCATCAAGCTCATCAAAAGCCCGAGCGCAGAGCAAGGAAGGAGGCAGAAGAACCTCACGCTGTTGTGGATGTTCCTGGCCCTAGTAGCTTTCCTCACAGGCTCGGTAGCCTAGTCCACGTCCTCAGGTCTCGCCTAGGACCGTGCACGGGGCGCTGTCAACCTCCTCAATCAGCAGAGGAGAAACAACCACCCTCATGTACTTGGACGGCTTGTCCAGCAAGTCCATGTCCTCGATTATCAAGAAGCTCCGACCCCTCAGCAGTATGCGGTGTGCCTCCCTACCCTGCTCACGGTTAATGGGAGAGGAGATGGAGATCATGTCGACGCCGAGAGCCCTCAGACCGGTGAAGTTCCTCAGGAAGCTGGCCGCTCCAGACGACAAGCAGGGCCCTCTCTTCATGAAGACCTCGGGCCTAGACTCTCTCAAGGATTGGAACCCAGTCCGTAGCAGCAGCAGGTCTGCAGAGGCTATCTCCGCAGCGTAGGGCCTTAGGTCGTTCTCGGTGATCAGCTCCCCCTCTTTCTTGGGCAAGTCGACCAGAAGAGGCCTGCTGAATAAAAGCTCCTCAGCGGTGTAAGATGCTATTCTCCGACCTGCTTCGTCGAAGTGGTAGGGTGCGTCTACATGCGTCCCCAAGTGGTTGAAAAGCTTCACCGAGTAGCTGTTGCTGCTGTCGCCTCTAGAGACCTGCTTGACGGGAATGACTTCAAGCCTAGGCCCGTCGTCGTAGCAAGGCGTCAGCGTGGATAACTTATGGGACAGAAGAACCCACACAAGCCGGAAAACGAAAAGCCGCTATTTCAAACTTTTATCATACAGAGGCTGGAGAAAAGCCGGGATGCTGCGGTGCGGCGGAGCTAAGCCGATCAAGGAAAACGAGGAAAACCTGAAGGCTTACTGGGAGTATGTGGCCCGAAACTCCTTTCACCTAAGGCAGAACAAACCAGCCGTAACCGATTACTATTACCGAAAAATCCTCATCTCACTCCTCCATTCTCTCTCATCAAAAACCGGCAGAAGACTGCTCAAGCTAGACGCATACAACGAAGCCACGCATACCCAGTACGGATACTACATGCTCAATAAGTTTGATGAACTAACGCTTGTCGACATCTCGTCCACCATCATCGATAAAGCCCTTAAACACGCCGCTGCACAAAACCTGTACAACCGTGTTCACGCAGTCGAGGCCGACTTCCGCCGACTGCCATTCAGGTCAGAGTCCTTCGACATGTCCTGCAGCTTCGGCAGCATAGAGCATGTACCGGAGTATGTTCAAGCCTTTTACGAACAAACAAGAGTCGTCAAACAGGGTGGCGACGTCGTCGTCGGCGTTCCAAACGTGTCTAACTTCTCGATGAGAATGATGTCGGCTAAGACACTTCACCTGCTTGGGCTGATGCGTAAAGCAACAAACCCTGAAAAACACTTCCACAGACGGCAGCTCGTAGCCCTCGCCAAGGCAGCTGGGTGGTCTGACATCAAGGTATCGGGATACCACTTGTTCCCCAAACAGCTTAGATGGCTCGACCTATGGCTGGCCTTCAGAGACGTCGAATTTCTTCGAAGGAGTCGTTTATTCCGCTTGCTTCTCAAGTCGTTCACTCTGCTAGAGCTCAGGTACGATTTTGTAAAAAGGTATGCTGAGATGATTGTTGTCAAGGGTGTTAGACCAGAGGAACAGGATAGAGTGCGAGGAAGTTCACAGTATGAAGCAGTAAAAATAACAAGGTAACGGCGAACCACTTGATGCTTTTTGTTTTCTTCTCCTCGTAGAGTTTGGCGCTGAGTATGAATGAGATTCCGAGAATCAGCGGAGGTATAAGGGTTAGGACGTAGAAGAGATATACCAGCCCTCTGTAAACAAGGTTGACGAAAACCCATCCGGCAAAGATTCCGAACCAAGACAGAGCAACGAACCTAGCCACGCTGTCCGCACGAGACCTAAACAAATAATACACAGCCACGGGTATCATCGGAAGCACGATAGTCCAGCTGGGCTGGACGATGTACGCAAAACGGAGGTCTGGGTTGAGCAACGGGCCGACTACGACGGTCGAGAAATCGACCCTAACGCCGGGATGGACTGCTGCCGCCCTCGTGACAGGCTGGTTGAAAAACCACATCCAGATCTCGCTCCGCCCTACGGCGGCAGGGTTTTCTATCGCAAGCCTTGAGAACATTGTTAGAACTCGGTCTACGATGTTGGGGCGGGACGGCGTGAGAATAACCCATTCAAGCAGATACCACATGACGGCGGTAGCCGCAGCTGTTGCCGCAGCCAGCAATCCCACATTCCTGAAGTCGAGAACAAAAACCTTCCTGATTCTCCCCTTATCCTTCTTCGACACCTCTCTAACCATAATGTAGCCCAGCAGGGGGAGAATCATTAAAACGGCGACTTCTTTGCAAAGGAAGGAGGCTGCGAAAAACGGAGCAGACAAAAGCCTACGGGCCTGCTGTCTGTCGAGCAGGAAGTAAACTCCGGCTAGGAAAAACAAGATCATGAAGATGTCTATCCGTGCAACTCTTGAGAAGTAGAAGCTCAGGGTCTCGAACGATACCATGAACATGGCTAACAGCGGTGCGCTGGCGAGCTCTTTCCTGCCTTCAGCCAGCCTCCTTGCTACGAGGTAGAAGACTGGGATGACAAGCGTCCCAGCGAAGACGGACATTATCCTCCATCCAAAGGGGTTGTCGCCGAAAAACAGCATGCCCGCTGCTATGATCATCTTGGCTAGCGGAGGATGGCCGAGTAAACGATCCCGCGGAACGCCCTCCTCGTTCTGTCCAAGTATGCTCCTAGCCGCCGGCACGTAGTAGACCTCGTCCCCAATCAGCCTGTCTGGAACGTCAATCCTGTAGAGCCTAACTGCAAACCCGAGCAGGGCAATCCCAACAGCGACCACGTGTTCTCTGTCGAGCTTCACTGAGCGTGGAACAGGTCGCCGTGATTATAAAAGTTGATTTAGTTTATAGTTGTTTTCTACGGATGCTGCGTACACTCCTTTACTGGAGTAGTCTGATGCGTTCCCAGTGGTACAGCCGTGAAAAGCTCGAGCAGCTACAGTCAGAGAAGTTTCGGAGGCTTGTTTGGAGGGCCTACAACGAAGTCCCCTTCCACAGACGGCTTTACAGCCATGAGGTGGTTGAGAAGGTTAATGCCGAGGGCTTGGTATAGAGCAAAAACTGGTCGAGTCCCACGTTGTTTGAGGATGTTATCATAGTATTACTTTTAATCCATCTTTAATATCAGCTGTTCGTAGAAGATTACGTGGCCTCCGAGAACGTGCTCAGGCTTGGCTACTGGGCCGGCATGGAGCAATACTCGCCTGACAGGCTTCTGGCGCACGCCATACATGCGGAAGCGGTCGGCTTCGACATCATAGTTGCGAGCGACCACTTTCATCCATGGAGCGACACGGGTGGTCAAGCGGGGTTTCCTTGGATTTTCTGCGGCGCCGTTGCGGAGAGGACTAAGAGAGTCGAGGTAGGCACGGCTGTCACTACGCCGATGTTCCGCTACCATCCAGCCATAGTGGCCCAAGCCTTCGCAACGCTCAACCACCTCTATCCGGGTAGGGTGTTCATCACCGTCGGCACAGGGCACGCTATGAACGAGACGCCGCTTGGCTTCGAATGGCCTGGTTTCAGGGAGAAGGTTCAGAGGCTTAGGGAGGCTATCGAGATTATGCAACTGCTCTGGGCCGGCGACTTCGTAAACTACGAGGGGAAATACTATCGGATGAGAACGGCCAAGCTTTACACGAGGCCAAAGACCAAGATACCCGTCTACGTCGCAACGTCCAACGCAGCAGTGGCTGGGATTGCGGGGGAGCTCTGCGACGGCATACTGACCAACCCACGCGGGTTGGAGAAGTATCTAGAGATAATCGACGCCTTGGAGAAGGGCGCTAGGAAGGCCGGTAAAGACCCTGCGAAGATGAGTAAGTGTCTGGAGTTCAAGGTGTCCTACGACCATGACTATGAGAGGGCCTTCAGGTCGGCTCTCTTCTGGGCGCCCACCGCCATTCCCCGTGAGAAACGGGAGAAGGTTTCAGACCCAAGGGTTCTAGAGGCCATGGTTGGCGAGGCTGAGAGGCAGAAGATTAAGCAGACGTGGCTGATTACCACGGACGTCGACGACATCTTCAAGTCTTTGGCCGATTTTCTCAAGCTCGGGTTCGACAGGGTTTACATCCACAGCGCAAGCCCCAACGAGGAGCGGTTCCTCAACCTACTCGGCAGGGACATACTTCCGTGGATGCGTGAGTTCTACGAGCAGCTCGGCCGGCCCATGAGGCCGGTGATGGAGTAGCTACGCCGTCACGCTCTGATGCCAGCGTAGGATGTACTCAGGCAGCCTGAACCCCTTGGTCTCGAGGCTCTCCACCAGGAGAATGGGTAGTGGGCTCAGGGCGAAGGCGGCGTAGATGTAAAACCTGCTGGGCCTGCCCGGCTCTAACTTCGTAGGTATCTCGAGGACGGCGTCAGCCATGGAGGCTATTGTGCTGTCGGCGTTGCCGACGACGGCGGCCAGCTGTCCTCCCATTCGTTTAAAGCTCTTGCACCACGCAGCAACTATCTCGGTCTCGCCGCTGCTTGAGATGACTATCAGCAGGTCTCCATGCCTAGGCCCTGGTGTGCTGGATTCTCTAGCAACGTAAACCTGGTCTCCTAGAGCCCGCTTGATGTGGCCAACCCTTACAGCAGTCATCCTAGCGACTTCGTAGCTGCTGCCCAAGCCTGCGAAGAAGCATGTGCTCCGTGTTTCAAGCCTCCGGGTGACGAACTCGTAGAACTCGGAGTTTATGCTCTTGTCCACAACCTTGGCTGCTTCTAGACATACTTCTTTGCCGTACTCGAGGGCCTTGGAGGGGAGTGTTTTGTCGTGGAGAGCTTCTGCCACTGCGTGCAGTAGAGCTCCGCTTCCAAGTATGAAGGTGTCCTCCATTATGCCGACGTCCCTAAAGATCTTGGCCTCTTCGGCCTCGTGGACCTCCTCCCGGCCCATCAGCTCGAGGACGCTTCCGTACTTGGAGGCTATCTTGGCCAGCGGAGAATCTAGGTCGGAGGTGACGAGGTCTATCATGTAGTCTCTGTGGGCGCCTGTTTTTCCGATGTATGATGCGAGGTTTTGAGCGTCGACAAGCGGGGTCATAGACCTGCCGGAGCCGGAGTTTACCAACAGACAGACACGGCCGAACCTCTGCTTGAGAACTGGCGCCGCGTCGCTGATCTCTCTTCCGGGGAACCCAACATCACCACGGTCCACCACGATCTTGCCGTCCCGCATCTTAGCCATCTCGCTGGCAGCTATGCTCAACGCCCCCTTCGACCTGCCTTCACCCAAAGGTATGATCACTCCGGCTGACTGGACGTCGTGGAGAAGGCGCTCCAGCTCGTCAAGGTTTACGTTGCTGACGTTGTGAAAAATGCGGTTAACATACCCTAGGCTGCATACTGTCTCGGTCAAATCCACCAAACCAGACCACGACGTCCGAGGATAAAAGCATATACACCTCAGCGGGAAACGGAACCCGTCCGAAATACATCCGCAACACCGCTCGCGGTACTAAGATATTTATTAACGGGTAAACGACAACCTCTGAAAAGCTCCGGTAGTATAGTCCGGTCAAGTATGGCGGCCTCTCGAGCCGCAGACCCGGGTTCAAATCCCGGCCGGAGCACCTATATTTAGTCGCTGCGCGTGTTTGTTCTATGTTTTCTCCGCCCACGTTCATGAGGCCCGAACGTATCCACGTTAGGAAGGCGGTTTCCGAGACTTGGGGAGAATTCGTTCTGTACGTTATGGATGCGTGTCAGAGGAGTTTGGGCAACTTTGCTTTAGAGTACGCTGTCTACCAAGCCAACCGTCTGGGACATCCACTCATCGCGGTTGTTCCTGTCGACGAAAAGATGCCGCACGCTAACTTGAGGCGGTTCAAATTCATGTTCGAAGGACTGACGAAGCTCAGAGAAGTGCTTGAGACGAGAAAGATCAGGGTTTTAGTTGAGAAAGCCGACCGCATCACGCGGTTTTTGGCTGAATCGTGTTTCACGGTTCTTGATACGGCGTACCTAGGTTTTCAGAGGGCTTTTCGCAACCAAATCACCGAGTCGTCGCAGTGCTCTGTTGTCGAAGTTGAGGGAAACGTCGTGGTTCCGGTAGAGATTGCGTCGAATAAGCCAGAGCCCTACGCACGGACGATCAGGCCCAAACTCATCAAGCATCTCAACCAGTTCCTAGAAGACCTCCCAGTCCAAACACCGGAACACTCCTCCATTCAACTCGACTTCGAGAATGATGTTGAGAAATTATTTTCATCCGTCAAAATCGACCGAACAGCTTCGCCGGTCGACTATTTTACCGGTGGAGAGGACGATGCTTTGAGCCGGCTTAAGGTTTTCACGGAGAAAAAGCTTCGGCGGTACGCTGAGGGCAGGTCGGATCCTGGTGAAGATTTTTCCTCCGAGCTCAGCCCCTACCTCAGGTACGGCATGGTCTCACCGGTTCAAGTTGTCA
>JAVYLK010000025.1:0-21728 GCA_038740895.1 Candidatus Caldarchaeum sp. | reverse complement strand
CTTGTTTCGCGTTTTTACGGCTTTCTGAGCCGTTTTGGCAAGCCGCATCTCCGGCGGACATAGTTAATCGAGCATGGTATATAAACATTATAGCATGCGCCAAAACATCGAACAACGCTCGTTCCAGACGGGAGAAAGCCGAACACAACCCCCAGCGTCCCAGCAACACGCTCCAAAAAGACCTAAAACCATCAACACAGCCAATGTTAAATACACATCACGAACATTTAGAACCGCCTAGAACCCTAAACACATTGTTCTAATCCAGACAGACGGCTCAGACAACCCAAGCATCGAAATACAAATAAGTGAAAGGAAATGATTCTCAGTGACTGCAGCCACAGGATGGGCCGAAGCTTCCTTCCTTTCCAGACCCACCTTGAACAGTCGGTAGCGGCTTTAGTCCACCGAACCCAGCAGTTTTAGTCGAAGCCGCAGGCACTGCCGTTTGTTTGGCTGGCAGCTGGCGTTTGTAAAAATCGTCCTTAAGCTTCCGGCCAGTCTTTCTTTCCCATTCAGCGATAGGTATGCCGTACATAGCTTGTATTCTGTCACGGTACCAGTGCGGTATGACGTTGAAAGCGCAGAACGGTATGATACGCATGTCAGGCGTCAGGTAGTGGATGTCGCATCTTCGCAGCCGTTCCTCATCATGGTTATAGGGGTCCATAAAATGCATCTGCCCGATGAATAGTGATTTTCTGTGCCAGTCGCCTACGCTGTGGTAGTCGTGTTTGATGATGATGTTGTATAGTAGGTGTTTGAGGTTCATGCCTGTTGGTTGTTTGTTTGTGTTGATGTATTTGCCGATGTTTGCGAGGACTTTGAGGGCTACGTAGAATGGGTTTTTGCCTGCTTCGATTTCTTCGGTTTTGTCTTGGAGGTATTTGATGAGGCCTTCGACGTCGACGAATGCTGTTATTGGTATGAGTTTGTCGTGGTCTTTGAAGACGTATGTGCCTGCTCCGCATGCGAAGTGGATGCTGAGCTCGTACTGTGCTCTTCTTGTTATTGCTTCGATGAAGTTTGTGAGGGGTGTGCAGGCGGGGACGGGGAACCATGCGTCTCGTGGTATTTCGCCGTTTGTCTGTTCTTCGATTCTGATGATGCAGTCGGGGATTGTGATTCGGTATTTTTCACGTTCTTTTTTGGGCATGCGGCCTGTCAGGCTTACTGGCTGGAAGTTGACCGCTCTGACGACGTCTATGTTTTGGAAACCGAAGCGGATGATGTCGCCTAGCTCGTGGTCGTTGACGGATTTGATGACGGTGGGGACGAGGACGACGCCGACGCCGAGCTTCCGTGCGTTATCAAGAGTTTTGGGAACTTCCCAGTGGTTTTTCGGGTTTGTCCGGGCCGTGACGCCGTCGAAGCTCATGTAAAGGTTGCTGACGCCGGCTTCTTTGACTCGTTTGAAGAATTCGAAGTCATGGGCGAGTCTGATGCCGTTTGTGTTTAGTTGAATGTGGTCGACGCCTTCTTCCTTGAGGATGCGGATTATTTCGGGGAGGTCGTCGCGGAGACATGGTTCTCCTCCCGTGATCTGGACGGAGTTGCCGGGAACTGGTCTTTCGGCTTTGAGTTGTTTGACCATTTCGCGGATTTGTTCAAGTGTCGGCTCGTAGATGTATCCTGCTTTTTCGGCGTAGAAGAAGCAGTACCAGCAGTGGAGGTCGCATCTGTTTGTGATTACGAGGTTTGACAGGCCTGTGTGGCTGAGGTGGCTGCTGCAGAGGCCGCAGTTGGCTGGGCACGAGCACCGCGGCATTTCGACGTTAGGATTGCCTGTGCCCTTGCCGTCGTGAAGCCATCTCGCAAACCTGTAGTACATTTCGGCGTCGCCGAAGTAGAGGTCGTCGAACTCGCCGTGTTTGGGACATGTTTTGTAGATTTTGATTTTGCCTTCTTCTTCGACGACGTCTGCTTCGAGGATGCGGTTGCATTCGGGGCATATGCTTCGCGTTTTTGTGACGAGTTTACGTCCTACCTGCGTTTCCGTCTTTTCTAGGATTACCGCCATACCGGCTTTTCAGCTGGCCGCTGGGGTTTTAAGCATTTTCCAAACATACCCACGGTGAAACGGGTTAGAGGGTTGAAATAAAAAAGAAGGGATTGTTTAAAGAAGTTCGAATTTCGTTCTAGTTTCCGCCTGGTGCTCCGACGGGCAGGTCTATCCATGGCCAGTCAAAAACGCTGTCGTCGTCAAACCATGCGTAGTATCCTGACGGAACTGTTTGTCTGATGCAGGTCGTTGCGTCGCATCCAGACGCCCTCTCGTTTCCGTACGCGTCTGTCCAGAACGTTGACGGGCCTGGGTTGCCCCAGCCAAAGTCTGGATGTTCAACGGCTCTCAGGTTGCCGAGGAAGAAGCTGCGTCGGTCGCCGAACGGAAGGCCTTCAACCACTCCGCATATAGGATATACTTGGGAAAGGTCTCCTATTTTCATGTAGGTCATCGGGTTGTAAACAGCGATTCCGGGTGCCGCGGAAAATCTCGCTCCATGGATGTTGCCTGAACCTACACGTACCGAGAAATACCAAACCTCGTAATACAGTCCTCGTAAAACACATTCTTCGTCAGGAATGATTCTGTCTCCTACACGTGGACCGCATTTGGGGTTGAGGTTCCCGGTTGGGGCCATCAGGTTCACCTTGGTCCTCCTCCCAGCCGCGTCGACGATGTCGATCTGAATGCTGTGGAAGCTTTGAACAAGCCGGCGAGCTCCACCAGTACCTTGGTGCACAACAATTCTCCATTCCGCGTTGTTGCCTAATCCGTCACCTGTCCTTGGCTTGTAAAAGACCTTGAAGCCTGCATGTGCAGCTATTTCTTCAACCATCCCGGCGACCTTAGCCGCATATCCAAAGGCTGGAAGGTCTGTGAAGCTTCCCTGCCTCGGGTTGTCGCCATGTTCGTGGGCGAACGTACATGACCCCCTTGAAGGATTTGCTGGGTCGATTGGAACGGTTACTGGATGCCATGTACGGTATTTTCTTCCGTCGGGGCCGATAACGTAGTATCTGTCGTGGACTTCGGGAGGACATGTGCCGAGAATCGCCGGGTTAACAGCTGGAAACGTGTCAGAATATCCCGTACTCGTGGTAGTTGTTACCGTGGTTGTCGTAGTGGCCCTAGATGATGTGGTTGTGATTGTCCGAGAGGTTGAGGTGGTCTTGGTGCGGGTTCTCCTCCATTTCGATTCAGGGTTGTAGGCTGCGCCCGCAATCTCCAGAACAAGACCAAGTACGATAATTAAAACAACTGCAGCAACCAGCACCAATCTAATTTCGGATGACTTCATGATAGGCTACATGATGGAAAATCAATCAGATAAAAATTTCCTAGCCCGATTATTTTTAACAAACTAGAATCAGAGGATAAAATTGTCGCCGCTTTTCGACATAGGCTTTTCAAGCTTTGTTGAGGTTGCTAGAATTTTGCAAGTTTGCAAAAAATTCATAAGGGTTTGAAACAGAACCAGCATCGTTTATGCCATAGCTGACGTCGAAAATTTGCGGTATAGCGTGCCACTAAAGGTTTACACCTTATATACGGGTAAAAATATTGAAGTATGTTTTCAGTTTTCCATACACGTGCTGTGGGTTGGACGGCTGCCTGTGGAAGACTTGGCTTGTTAGTGGGGAGAGTGGTGTTTCTGCGGTGGGATGTCGGTTTTTGTCGGCATGTTGTACATGCAGTTAAATCCGGCCGTTGTAGGAATTTGTGTGTTGAGGAGGTGGGGTGACTGGATAAAGCAGTCGAAGGCTGCGTTGGCACAGGCTGAGGATTCTCTCAAGCAGGGACATTTCTGGGCTTCATGTTTCTTTTCGCATCAAGCAGCCGAATTCTCGGTAAAGGCTTTACTTGCCTACCTAGGGGTTGAAGCGAGGGGGCATAGCGTGTCCGAGCTTTTGAGAAAATGCAGCGACATGAACGTAGACTTCTCTAAAGACCTGTATAGGGCTGCGCTTAACTTGGACAGACATTATCTGCAGTCACGCTATGTGAACACCTTCTACTCCGGAGCCCCTGTCGACTATTACACGGAGCAGGATGCCGCAAGGGCTTTACAGGAGGCGAGTATGATTGTACGAGCTGTTGAAGAAAAGATTGGAGAATTATCTTGAATGGCTGAAGCAGAGTTTTCAGCCATGTCTCGTCATAGTTTTCGGCTCTTTCGTCAGAAATTCCTGGACACAGGAGAGTGACATAGATGTTGTGGTTGTTTCCGAAAAGTTGTCGCCTGACGTTGGCGAAAACTTTATGCACCTCAAACAGCCGGGGATAGACCCAATAGGCTATACTCCAGAGATGTTCGTTAAAGAGATTGAAAGGCCGAACCTTCTTATCCTTGATGCTTTGGAGTACGGAGTGGTTCTCCAGTCAGACGCTATTTTTTTAGAGAAAGTCCGGAGATTGTTTGAGGACGTGAAGAAACGGTATGGTCTCAAGTGGACGGGTGAGACATGGACATGGGCTCAAAAGTAGTTTCTAAATAATGGCAAGGCGATGGCACCAGCAGACAGCGCCTGCACCTTTTTCAGAAAGCTTTGGATTTGCTACTGCAGTTTAGAGACGTTCGCCGGCTGGCCCTGGGAAAAGCTGTGTAAACACCTTTAAAGAGGGGTGGAAACATACACGTGGGATGCCTCTCTTGACAGGCCGGGTTGGACATATTTTCAGCAGGCGGAGGAGGATAGGCCATATATTCACGCTGGTGAAGAACGGTGGCGGTGAGGGTAAGGATAAGGATAGAAGCCCGCAGTCTTAACAATGTTGCGGAGTCGTCGGCGCTTGTCAACACAGGCTTCGAAACCGAAAGGCCTCAGCTGGTCTTACCTAGAAGGCTGGCTGAAAAGCTCCAGCTATGGCCTCCTCCCAGAGAAGCTGAGGCAGTCGTGCTGGGCACGGCTGGAGGCCCTTCACGCATGTACTTGGTTAAGAACGGGCTTGACGTATCGATACTGGTGGGCGGAGAGGCTAGAAACAAGACCGTCTGCGACGCTTTGATATCCGACATAGAGGAAGAAGTGCTAATAAACGACAAACTGGGCGAGGAGCTTGGAATAGTGATAGAGAGGATGGCTTCAGGCGACTGGCGGCTTTCCACCGACTCGCCGGAGGTTAGGAGAAGGTCGGAGAAACCTGAGTACTGGAGCTAGATGGAGGGCAGGGCTTTCGGACTCATTGTTTGCCGTATGTCTTTATAGACTGTCCCGGTACACTCATAACATTCATCTACCTCACCACACTAAGGCTTGTGGGTGAAGTTTACAGTGAAATGATGTTTATTCCCGTTTTTTTGGCTGACCGGAAAACCGATATACCGGCGTTCACGTCAAACAGCTTGGATGCATCCCTCTAAGGAGATTGTGGGCTCTCTGAACGATGTGCTTAAGGGTAGGAGGGTTGCTCTCTGCGTCACGGGCAGTGTTTCAGCTTACCTAAGTCCTGCGATAGCGAGAGAGTTGATGAGACATGGGTCTGAGGTTACAGCGTTCCTCACACGTGATGCCTGCAGGCTTGTGACGCCTACGCTTCTGCAATGGGCTACAGGAAACCCTGCTGTAACCGACATGACGGGAGAGCTGGAGCACGTTAGGTACGGAAGGGAGGTGGACCTTGTTCTGGTAGCGCCTGCCACAGCAAACACGTTGGCTAAAATAGCGTCCGGAATCGCTGACAACGTTGTGACGGCTTTAGCCCTTACCGCGATGGGGTATGGGAAGATTGTGGCTGTGGCACCCGCCATGCATGAACCCATGTGGATGGCTGAGCAGACCCGTAGGAATGTTGAAACATTGCGTCGTATGGGTGTAGTCGTTCTAGAGCCATCTGTTGTAGAGCAGAAGGCGAAGCTCGCCGAGCCAGCCTACATAGCTGAGCAGGTCTTAAGGCTGCTCCACCCTAAGAGGCTGCCTGAAGGTGTGAAAGTTCTGGTCTCAGCGGGAGCTACCGTGGAGTATTTAGACCCTATAAGGGTTGTAACCAACCAGAGCTCGGGCAGGATGGGGTTGGAGATAGCTTTAGAGTCTTACAGAAGAGGGGCGGAGACAACTCTGATTCTCGGCCACGCCTCAGTAGAGCCTCCGAGCTACATCAAGAAGGTAAGCGTAAACGATTCTGAAAGCCTCAGAGAAACGATAACCAGAGTCTTCAAAACAACCCCTCCGGACATCTACTTCAGCGCCATCGCCGTTGCCGACTACAAGCCCGTAGCAAAAATAGAGAACAAGGTTGACACAGCCCTCCAGCCGGGAATCTCCATCCAGCTCAGCGCCGTCGACAAGGTGCTGCCGCTTGCAAAATCCCTCAGCCCTTCAACGGTTGTAGTGGCGTTCAAAGCAGAGTATAGAGTTGACGACAAGCAGCTGCAGGATAAGGCGCGAAGGCTGCTCGCCTACTCGGACATTGTGTATGCGTCTGACGTGAGTAGGCCTGAGGCTTGGTTCGGCTCTGAAACAACCTCCGGCATAATAATAGACCGGAACGATGGCGTGGTCCATGTTGTCAACAGGAGGAAGAGCGAGGTCGCTGCCATGCTGCTGGACAAAGCGGCCTCCATGCTTTCGAGAAGTTGAGAGCATGAGGAAGGTTAGGGTGGCCGCTGTCCAGCTCACACCATCAAACGTTGAAAAAAGCCTTGAGAAAGCCGTTGAATTCATCGGCCTAGCCCGAGACATGAAGGCATCAGTTGCATGCCTGCCGGAGGCCTGGTTTCACACCACCCCGTTGTCGGAGCTGTCTGAAATACTTTCAAAATACAAGACCATCGTCGAAAAGCTCTCAAAAGCTGCAGCCGACAATAAAGTATGGGTTCTAGCCGGAGGGCTTTATGCAGCTGGGTTGGAAGGGCCTAGGGTGGTGGCTCCCGTCATATCGTCCAACGGCGAAGTTGTCGGGGTTCAGGAGAAGGTGCATCTTTTCAGGCATGAGAGAACGGTCTTCAAACGCGGTAAGAGGTTTCACCTCTTCGACATCAACGGCGTTAAGGCTGGGATACTGGTCTGCCATGACATAGTCTTTCCCGAGGCTGCGAGAAGCCTAGCCCTTAAAGGTGCTGAAATAGTCTTCAACCCATCCAGGATAGTTGCGGAGGGGTGTGGGCCGTGGAGAACATACCTAGAAGCAAGATGCTTGGAGAACAGGCTGCCCGTTGTAGGGGTTAACATAGCCCTCCCCCGCAGATACGGCGGCCGGTCAGCCATAATAACGGTGATAGAAACAGCCGTGGGTGTAGGTATTGTGGAGACCTTGGCCGAAGCAGGGGACGGGGAGCAGCTCATCACTGCTGAAATAGAGCTTGAAACACCGGCTAAGATGCGTTCAGCTAGGCTAGCAAGCCGCATACCCTCCGCATACGAAGCGCTCAGCCAACCTCCCGAAGAAAATCACACCTGATTTCAATCGAAGCCATTGCGTCAAATCTATAACCTCAAGCGTTATGGCGTTGGCAGTTGCCTGAAAAATCTTACATCCCACATCTAACACCAACCCTTCAAAACATATTCGAATCGGAAAAATAAAGGGAGGGCTTGGCTGGAGAAGGGAGTAGAGGACAGG
This sequence comes from Candidatus Caldarchaeum sp., assembly GCA_038740895.1. Classification (GTDB taxonomy): domain Archaea; phylum Thermoproteota; class Nitrososphaeria_A; order Caldarchaeales; family Caldarchaeaceae; genus Caldarchaeum. The sequence goes on along the minus strand of JAVYLK010000025.1, from coordinate 14,164 downwards.
GACTGTCAGAGACAGCTTATGAAAGCAAGGGAAACGCATTTGTTGGAGATTGACGCCGGAGGCTTACCTGCTGAGACGACCTACATATTGGCGAACAGACATAGCCGGAATTCTGGAATAAACAACACTAGCAGCTCCTCAAAATTGATGGGCTGTTACGCGAAATTTTACCTGTATCTGGGGACGTGCATGATGCTAAACAAAGATGGATTAGAGTTAAATCGGATAGTAAAAGTTTAGAAACAATCTAACCATTGTTGACAGCGGTTGGGCGTGAAGATAAGCTGGTGCCTTGCATCACCTATAGAAGGTTTGGTGGATGAGGCGAGGTTATGCGAAGCCGTTGGGCTTGACGGCGTCTGGTACCCAGACTATCGAGCTCCTTTCTCAGAGACGGCGGCGCTTTATGTCGCTCTCACCGCTGTCGCTGCAAGCACGCGCAGACTCTACATCGGGTCCATGGTTACGGATGTATTGAGACGCTACCCAATGGTCAGAGCCCACGCCTTCTCCTCCCTAAACCGGCTAGCACCTGGGCGTGTTGTTCTTGGTGTTGGTGCGGGGGCTGGAACAAGTGTGAGGCAGCCGGTGTCAAAGCTGCAGGAGGGGATAAACGTGATAAAAATGCTTTGGGGAGCTACACCCAAAAAGCCCGCCTATTTTAAAGGCAGATATTTCACGCTTGAAGAAGCCGGCGTACCCTTAAAGCCATCGTCTAAGATCCCCGTGTATGTTGCATCTTATGGTCACAAGATGCTTGAGCTCACTGCGAAGGTTGCTGACGGCTGGATACCTGAATCTCACACGCCTGCAACCTACAGAAAAACACTGGAGCGGATTCAAGCTTTAATGAAAGATTTTGGCAGGGATTTGAAAGATTTTGAGCCATGTCTAGCAGCCATCTACTATCCCTTCGGGCCCGATGACAAAGCCTACAACAGGATCTTGAGTGCAGCGAAACATTACTTGGCATGCTATCCAGACATACAATGGGCTGCAGAACAGGGGGCGGAACACCCTGGGCTGAGAACGCAGCAGCTTATGTTGGAGCCGCAGCTGTGGGATGAGCTGGCCAGCAAAGTTCCAGACACGCTAGCCGATCCTACAATCATCTACGGTAATGTGGAAGAATGCATAGACAGAATAGCTTCTTTCATGGAGGCTGGATGCCATCACATAGCTCTGGAGCCATACCGGATAGAAAAAGACAGGATAAACGATGCTATCAAAACCGCAGGAGACAAGATAAGGCCAAGAATAGCATAGTTTCTACACGTTATAAGGTTAGAATACCTTTAATTCCAACGCCATGGTTTTTAGACATCATGAGAGCGAGGGATTTGTCGGCGGCGGTTGTTTTCGCCGGCCTTTACGCAGCTGGCGTCATAGCGTTGCCGGGCATCAGCTTCGTAATAATACAGGTCAGGATATCTGACGCCCTTCTTCCGATGGCTATGGTTTTCGGGCTGCCCGCTGTTTTCGGCATCACGGTGGGAACCTTCATCGCCAATATGTTCAGCCCGTTCGGAATCGTCGACCTACTCGGCGGCACATTAACCAATCTAATCGCGACTTATCTCGCGTGGAAAGTGGCCCGCAACTTCGCGTTCACAGGAACCTGGTTTTTCGCGGCGTTCGTCCAAGTCCTCATCATCACTTTCATCGTCGGCACTTACCTGTATGTCCTGCTTCCGGCTGAGGAGATGGCAGCCATCGCGGAATCTTTCGCCGTCATCGGCTTGAGATTGCATCCGGTGGTTTATGCGTGGCTGGGTCTTTTCCTCGGTTCGGTCGTAGCTGTTTTGGTCATCGGCTATCCTCTGGCCAAAGCAGTGGCCCGATATCTCAGAGTTGAATCGCGATATGTCTGAGGAGCCGCAGACGATTGTTAGCGACAAAGTCCGCCGTGCCTTGCTCGAGCTCGGTCTCACCGAATACGAAGTTAGAGCGTATTTGGCGCTTGTCGAGCACGGGCCCATGACCGCGAGCGAACTCAGCGAAACAAAGCTCATCCCTTATTCGAAAATTTACGAAGTTCTCGGTTCACTTGTCGAGAAAGGATTCGTCGAAACGCAACAAGGAAGGCCTGCAAAGTATTTTCCAAAATCGCCCGCCGCCGCTGTTGAATCGCTCGTCCAGTCTCTTGAAAGAGACCTGCATCAAAAATCGGAAATCGCGATAAGAGAGTTGATGCTGATTTTTGAGGAAAAAGGAGGGCGGGAAAGGCCCGACATCTGGATACTTCGAGGAGAGAAAAGCGTCGCGGAGAAAATTCGAGAAGCTGTTTCGAGATGCGAAAAAGAGCTTTTGATAGCGGCTCCATCTTTCACCAAAGAGTTTGCCGACATTCTTTACGGGTTGATTTTATCTGTGCGTGCGAAAGACACGAAAGTACAGCTGATGTTGTCGAGTTCCCTGCCAAGCAACATAATCAACAGATTTTCGCAAATCGCTGAAGTAAGGGTTCGCGGCCAGATGTTCGGCGGCGGAATCATCTGCGACAACCGCGAAGTCGTCATCGTCTTCGCCGAAGACAAAGGCCCCGTCCTCGCCATATGGTCGGACCACGCTGGCCTCGCAAAATTTGCCAAAACCTATTTCGAATATCTGTGGAAGGAGAGTAAGAAATTCAAACGTAAACCATGAATTCTCTCGATGCGGAAGGCTTCGCATCTGCGTAAAACTACACTTTTAACTGAATCTTTTTTTTGTTGTTGATACAGCCCATGAGCAGTGTTTCGGTGGTCATTTTAACAAGGAACTCTGAGTTAACTATTGGGCAATGTTTAGAAGCGGTTGCAGCGTTGTCTAGTTTAGTCGAAAACGTGGTTGTCGTTGACGGTTGTTCGACTGATTCAACCCTGGAAATTGTGAAAAATTTCAGAGAGCGTTTACATATCGTTATTTTATCTGACCAAGGTCATGGTTTAGGATATGCCCGTGATATCGGCTGGCGTAGTGTAAGTTCCCCGTACGTCATCATGCTGGACAGCGACGTGATAATACCGCCCGACTTTCCAACGGAAGCGATGAAAGTTCTGCAACTAGATAGTCGGGTCGGAGGTGTTGCTGCAAAGCTTCGACCAGTGATTCTCGAGAAGGGGTGGTTAGCTGCATTTCAAGCTAAAAATCTTGGTGTGCATCTTCATCTACGCGAGCCAGTCTACCCTTATGAAGCACCGGCGTTGCACACGGCATGTACCATGTATAGAAGATCGGCGTTGGAGGCGGTGGACGGATTCGACCATAGCTTCTTCTTCGCCAAGGAAGACAGCGACATCAGCTTCAAGCTAAGGAAAGCTGGTTACAAGTTATACTACCTTGGCGTCGAGGCACAGCATTTAGAAAGAGCTCGTTTGTGCAAAATGAATTTTCGCTATGGCCGGAGCTATGTCCAAATCTACAAAAAACATCCAGACATGGTTCCTCTGCTAACACCAAAGAACATTTTGCTCGCAGCGGCGTTGCTTTTCCCACTACTTCAAGTCATTGTTTATCTGAACTATCTCTTGAAGTATTGGGGATTGCCTGACCTGAAGAATGTTGAGAAAGTCGTGCTGTCTTTCATTGAGGTGGTTAGACAGCTGTTAAGAACCGCCGGAATGTTATATGAATTGTTTAGAAAATTAGTAGGACCGAGATAAGTAGCCGCTCACCGCCATGCATTTTCTCATCAGGAACAAGTGTTTTATGCCTTCTGCATTAGTGGGCATAAATTTTTTTTGTTCGACATCATATAACTAGATGTCTAATGGCTTCATCTATGATGCGGCCGCGTTTGCGAAGATACGCGAAGACGACGTACGGCTCTGTATAAACATGAATATGACTGAGTGTTATCGTTAAAAACGAAATACGTGGAAGTTCTATTCGTAATCGACTTGTATAATGTTAACATTCAGGACGAGGGCATTTCACCAGTTTAGGACGAAATCATGATTTCTAAGCGAGCGAGGGTAGCAAACACATAGATTTCAAAACCATCTACATGCGTTAGCAGAAATCACCCACGTTACCAAAATTTTTATGCACATAACCGTCGAATCATTCCTTTATAGATTGCCTAAATAGTTCGTTGTTGTTTCACTTGGGTGAAAGTTTGGATAAAATTCGCCTTAGGTTCACCGGCCTGACCGCGTACTTCGTCTCCGTGTTAATGACCCTGACAGGGCTGGTCTTCACGATGCTGATAACTCGGCGTCTTACGGCTGAGGAGTTAGGAACATGGCGTTACATAGGCACGTTGATCAGCTATTTCATCATACCCGCCAACCTCTACGGCTTCTGGGCTACAAGATTCACTGCAAGCGGAAAAAACGTTTTAAAAACCCTAGTCATATCGATGACCACAGCGTCAATCTTAGCAACCGCTGTATTCATGCTCCTATCACCTACTTTTTCAAATGTAGTTGGTTTTGTACCGACGGTTTTCCTAGTTGCGGCGCTTGAAATACCTGCAATTTACCTCTACACCTTGTTCGAATCAGTAGCTTACGCGAAGAAACCATACTTGAACTATTATGCACAGCTGGTCCAAGAGTTTCTGAAAATTCCAATCGCTGTCATTTTAGTTCTGTTTCTGCGTTTAGGGCTGATGGGCGCCATTATTGCTACCGTGATAGCTTTCGCTGCTCGAGCAGCAGCGATGGCCTTGTTCTTGAAAGACTTTGAATGGGGGAAATTCAGTGGCAAGACCTTAACCGAAATGTCGTCGGTTACCTGGCTACCGCTTTACCAATACGGAGCCGGTGCTTTAATTACGGTTGACGCGCTAATCATCGCGGCTTTGGTTGGTTCGTCGGAGCCACTTGGGTACGCGACAGCTATATTTGTTCTTGGAAGCGTCGTAATCATGACCGGAACGTTAGCGTCAGGACTCTATCCCAGAATGTTGCAGGACGCATCAGAGAAAAACGTCGAAACCGTCATCAACCTTGTGCTCTTGTTTCTGCTGCCAACGAGTTTAGGCATCGTTCTTCTCGCAGACCATCTCCTCAACATTCTACGACCAGAATATTCGGTAGCCGCTATAATTCTTCCAATCGCGGTTATACAGGCGATTTTGTTCGTAATGTCAAACATAATGGAATCGGTAATTCTTGGCAGCGAACGAGTAGATTTCAACACCAAAGTTCGGTTCACTGACCTTGTGAGAAGTAAACTCTTCCAACTCCCCACATTAAACTATGCTCACGCTTTAACATATGTTACAGCCCTTCTCATCGCCATGACTTTCACGAAGCCAAAAAATCCTATCGAAACAGTTTCTCTATGGTTGACCGTCAATCTCGTTGCATACATCCCATTCTTCATCTACAAAGCATACATGGCGACAAGCATGGTGAAGTTCAAGTTTCCAACAAGAAACTTACCGGCTTATGTTGTAGCGGGCGGGGCTCTATCATTAGTCGCATACTCATTAAAGCCTGAAAAACTTTACGTCGAAATTGTTCCTGCAATTTCCATAACGGCTCCAGTAATAGTGGCAAGCGCGGCAGCCTACTTCATCGTGTTGTTCGCGATAAACAAAGAATTTCGACAGCTGTTTTACGCTGTAGTCGCGAACATTCTCCGAATGCGACGATAATAGTGCATTCAAGAAAGTCCTTTAATGTGGCCAGAATAGTATCCCCAAAGCCAGGCCGCTCTTTTTAGCGTATAGTGAAGTGGCAGTAGTAGACTCGCTGAGTCATGAAATTTTTTCGCTACTTTTATGGCAAGCAAGAATCCTGCGAGAGGGGCTAGGAAAAACCTCGCAGGCGAAACAGCTCCCACATGCTTTTTGCCAACCATGTAAGCCCCCATACCCCAGTTGTAGTATTCGTGGAAAAGACCTCTGAAAGAATCACGGCAGATATGGTAATAGTATGCGTTTGGATTAATCGCCAGCTTCCACCCTTTCTTAACTATGCGTCTGCTGATGTCTCCGTCCTCGCCGGCCTTCTTGAATCTCGTGTCGTATCCACCTGCCTCAGTCATAGCGCGTTTTAGGTATATGGTGCCCGCGCTGCCCACAGATTGTACGAATTTGTCTAAATTCCTGAGACCATAAATCGTCCAAGTGTAACCTTCCAACCGCGCAACCCAGTTGCTGTTCGGTGCAGGCAGCGTAATGGCTTCAGCAGCTCCTACACGAGGATGTTTCTCCATAAACTCGAGTTGGTTCTTAACATAGTTGCTGGGAAGAATGTGGTCACCGTCAACCCAGACAATAAAGTCTCCCTTAGATTTTTGCAAAACCAGCTGTCTCGCATACGCTAAACCAAGTCCGCCATCACTCAAAATCTCATAATTGAACTCAGCGGAAGAATCCAAGTAATTTTCCATAATCTGTAACGTTCCGTCGGTTGACAACCCGTCGACAACAATCAATTCCATCTGGTCGCTCGGAAATCTTTGACTACGTATGCTATTCAACGTATGCGAAACCGTTCGCGCGCTGTTCTTGACGCACAGCCCCAAAGTCACTTTTGTCACGCGCCCGCCCTCCCAACATTCAGATGTTTCCCGTAGATTAGGTTATAATAACTATGTTAGTCCGATTTTTTTAGCGCAAATCCATAAAATTGTTACTCTTTGTGGGCGGTTATCATTTTTTTCTTTCATGGGCATTATCAGCTCAGACGGCATAAGTTTTGCATCTATTCTTCGAGCATTTTGTAGAAGTTGACGAGGTCGGTGACTTGTGATGTTTCGCTTGTTTTTTCGAGTTTTTCGACGAAGTCCCAATGTGGTGTGAAGTGGTCTTCTATGGCTCTTTTGCCGCGACCCACTACGAAGCAAAATTCTCGGAAGCCGTAGCTGTGTAACTGTTCGAACAACGCCTGCAGGAGGGGCTTGAGAACCGGCTGGCCTTTCGAGCCTCTAACATGGATGGGAAGCATCTCTTTGGGGAGTTCCTTGGTGGTTGGAAGCAGACGTGTGCCAAGGCCGGCGGCAGTGATGACTGCTCTCCTACTCATTGAGCCAAAAATTCGAAGAGCTCCCATAAACTTTTTACTCTGTTTTTATTTCGACGCCGCGTGTTCGAAGATACATATAGACCGATATTGCTAAGAACAACAAAATTACTGGGATGAAGATGAACGCGAATGCCCTTGGGTCTGAGATGTCGAAGAAGAGCGGAAACGGTCCTATTAGAACAAGTCCGAAGCCGCGCATTTCGGTGGAATTGGACGTGGACGCGATTAGTAGCAACGGTATGAGGAAGGAGAAAATTATCAACACCACTGCTACAAATGCGAGTCGCATCATCGCATCACCAGTAGTAGCAAGATGACCAGCACAGCTGCAGCTAAGACTGCGACCCATGGTTTGCCTCGGAGAATCACGGGAAATGGCCCGATGAGAAAGAAGGCGAATCCATCGGCTCTGCCCGTGCCGCGCGCAGAAGCCGCAGCGAGCAAAGTCACGGCAAATACCATCAGAACAACAATTATCAGTATGTTTAGCACGAAGTTCATCCCGGTTTGTCAGTTGGATGTAGGTGCTTAAAGACCTTTGTTTATGACAAGTCGGATTCAATTTTCTTGAGCTGTCGGCGGTACATCTCTACTATTTCTGCGTCTGTTGTGGCGTCTTCAGGTGTTTTGTCTTCTCGGTATCGGCCGGTGAATCTTGGAAACCGGATGCCAAGCCCGTAGCCTTGTTTCACAACGTCCCTTGCACAAGTGTGAACGGGGCTTAGAGTTACTTCGGCACCGATGATTTCGAGAACGATTTTCGGCATCACCCACACATCGGGAACCATTAATGCTTCGACGCGGGCGTGCTTTTCCCCGAGCCAATACCTGTTGATAAGTTCCGTGAAGTTTTCAAGGTCGACGTCTTTGAAGCCTGAGCCGACTTTGCAGACGGTTTGGAAGACGTCTTTTTCTTTGTTGTACGCCGCCATCAGCAACGCGCCGTATTTGCCTTTTCGTCTTCCACGGCCGTGGAAAGCACCCACGACAACCAAGTCAACGGTGTCGATCATCTCGCTGCGGTAGTCACGTTTGAACTTAATCCATTGCCATCCACGAGCTCCAGCTCTGTAAACGCTGTCTTCGCCGACCGATTTCACGATGACGCCTTCACATCCGGCTTCAATGGCTTCCGCGAAAATGCGCTCAATCTCCTCAGGCGATTTCACTAACACGCCTGTGCTGGGCCGGAATCTTTCATTTTCTTCCACGACTTCCTCGAGTTTTTTACGCCGGTCGAGAAACGTCCAAGTCGTCAAATCATCACCATCACAGTATAACGCGTCGAAGAAATAGAGAGCGACAGGATATTCCTCGACGGCTTTTTCGATTTCTTTTTTGCGTTTTCGATGCATCAGTTCTTGGAAGGGTAGTGTTTCGTTGGTTTCGGGGTCTATTGGGACGGCTTCGCATTCGAGGATGGCGTCGACTGCTTTGATGTTTTTCCGCACCATTTCGACCACGTCGGGGTACTGGTTGGTGATGTTTTCCTGCCTCCGTGAAAAGACTGAAACATTTTTGCCTTGTTTGTGTATCTGCATACGTTCTCCGTCGTACTTGTATTCAGCAAACCCTGCCCCTCCAACCTTTTGGAGAATTTCTTCCGCTGACGACAGTCTTTCGGCGAGCATGCATCGTACAGGTATTCCAACTTTGACCGTGAATTTTGCCACTCCGGAAGGCCCGTCACGCGCCGCCGCCAATGCAACCAGCCCGATGTCAGAGCTGAGGTTATAAGCCCTTTCATACACGTCTCTTTCTCCTCCGAAGGCTTTTGCCAATGCGTCGAGAATCGTCATATCAGCCACGCCCAGTCTCATTTTCCCCGTTACCATTCGGAGGATGTGTTTGGCTTCGACGGGTGAAGCCATTGCTAAAAGGCCTGACAAAATGCTTAGCTTCGTGTCAACTGCGCCGGGCCCGGTTGATTTAGCTATCTTTTCGAATGCGTTGTAGACGTCTTCGACGGTAAGCTCTTCTGTGAACAGCGTTGTCTGTTCTTTTTTACGGAGAAGAAGCATGGCCGCGGTTCCCACGTCTCCGTGTCTGGAATAAGTTTCCTGCAACTCTTTTTCGTTAACTCCCGCTACCTGCCGAACAGCTTTTAAAGCAAGTTTCTCAGCCACCCCCAGCTCAATTCCCTTATAAGCTGGGTAGATTTCCCCCAACGTCATGTAGACAACTTTGTCGATGATTCTGGTGGGTGTTTTCGCCAGCAGTTCGGCGAGGATGTCCGTCATTTCCAGCCTTTTCGTCGTGGCCTCGAGTTTTTCGTAGTATTCTACAAGTTCGCGGAAAAGCATTTCCGAGCCATGGAAAGCCCTGGCATATAATAACTATTAGCAGTGATAGCAGGAATGGATTTCCAAAAAAGAGCGTTTACGGCACATTTATAAAGACGGTTCCCGGACCGTGGTTGAATTGATTCTAAGTCGTGACGTGCAGTCTGAAGCAGCTCCTACTCCTATTGAAATTGACTGGGTTACGGTTACCCATGTCTACTTTCCAATTGACGAGAAGAAGCTCGGAGGCTACCGTTTGGCTTCGACACCTTTGATAGAGGCGGCGGTCAACCTTCCAAACAAACAGCGCGGCATTCACGCGTCCAGAACTTACGAAGCCGTTAAAATTGCCCTCGACAGCCTTGAATACCCCGACATTTATAGCATCGCTCCCCAGATAGCTAAAACACTTCTCGAGAAACACATCTATTCAACAAAGGCGAAGGCAGCCATACGCGCCAGCCTGTTCGACGTCGCCAAAACACCTGTCAGCAACATGGATTCAATCGAACATTTTGACACCGTTCTGAAATCATACGCTTACCGTGTTAACGGCTCCATTATAACGAGAAACTTTATCGGGGTAAGAGCGTCTGGGATAACGGCTTGTCCATGTGCCAAAGAGGTCATTAGGGAAGTTTACGCGAAAGCGGACGGCGGAAGTGAGAACGGCTCGCTAATACCGACACACATGCAGCGGGCCTACGCCGACCTTGTCGTCGAAACAGACGGAAGAATCCAACTCAGAGATCTCCTCGAAATACTAAGGGAATCTTTCAGCAGCAGAACTGTCGAGCTTCTGAAAAGGCTTGACGAAGCGGCCCTCGTTGTTTCAGCTGTTGAGAAGCCTCGTTTTGTGGAAGACGTGGTTCGTTCGGCCGCCAACTTGATGGTGAAAAGATTTCCAACCGTTCCCGACAGTCATCGCATCGCGATAAAAGTCAAATCGCTCGAAAGCATTCACAGACACAACCTCCAGTCCAGACTCCGAACAACATTCGGAAAAATACGGCGACAACTTGAAAACAACGGAATGGCTTAACCATTACTATGTGATTTGTAAAAAATTAGGGATAGACCCTGCGAAAGACCTTCAGGCCGCAGAAATTCTCTCAAACCTCATACGGGATGTTTGCGTTAGCCGCGCAGACGTGGCTGAATTTTTTGCAGGAAGAAATTTCGCCGTGGTTTTCGGTGCGGCGTCGTCGCTTGAAGAAGACCTCGAAGACTTTCTAGAAAGTTTTGATTGTGAAAGAGCTGCGATTGTTGTTGCTGACGGTGCTGTTCGAGCCTTTCTCGACTTAGGCGTCAGGCCCGACGTGGTTGTGACAGATTTAGACGGCGGGGACGAAGCCTTGTTATGTGTAGCCACGACTAGCCGGTTTTTCGTCGTCCACGCTCACGGGGACAACATTTCGAAAATACAGCATCTCGTGCCAAAACTCGACACCAAGGTTTTGGGAACCACACAGACCGAACCGGTAGGAGTTTTGGATAACTTCGGAGGATTCACCGACGGAGACCGAGCGGTGTTTCTCTGCGAAGAACTCGGTGTTAAAACTATTGTGGTTGCTGGAATGGACTTCGACGGAGAAATCGGAAAATTCTCCAAACCCTACTTACTGGACGAAAAGGAGAAGATGCGGAAGAAACTCAAGCTCCAAATCGGCAAATCGCTTCTCGAAATTCTCGCAACGAAAACCAACGCAGCTCTTTATGATGCGTCAAAGACCAACTCCGTGATTAGAGGTTTTCAGAAAATCGTTTGGAGAGAGTTGGTAGAACGTCTATGCAGGCTTAAATAATAGACACACATGGCGAAAACGAAGAAACCATGAACAGACTAGTTATTCCCATAGCTTCTCTAGCTTTGCTGGGGTTCTTTTCACTGCTGACGCCTGCTTCAGCGGTCGATGGAAGCCAGTTAGTCGGAGAGCTGGGATCGAAGACTTTCGCGGCGGCCATTGCGTTTTCGGTGGCGGTTGCTTCTTCTGCTTTTGGCCTTGCCAGAGCTGGTTCCGCTGGTTTGGCGGCCACGGCTGAAAGACCTGAAGTCAGGACAACGGCAATCATCATCTCGGCTTTCGCCGAAGCGTTAGGTATCTACGGTATCGTCGTGGCCTTCTTCATACTCGGGGCAAGCTAACATAGTTAACTAAGTGCGATAGATAGAAGAACGCAAGCGCAACGCCCATCGATGTCTGCCATCTCATTTTTTTAGCGTATGCAATAGCCGCGCTAATCAGAAATATCGAAATAGTCTGAGATAGAACAATTAATGCGTCGCGCACGAGAACGTTTCCAAGTAGAGACGTGCCTAACACTCTATCAACTGTTGCGAGCCCTGGAACAAGCCCGAGCGGAAGCAACGTCACTGAAAAAGCAGACAGTAGTCTTCCCGATTCGGCTAGAATTTCACGTGTTTTAGAATTTTTAAGCGATTTGAACGCGGATGATGCTGACCTGAATTTGCCCGAAAAAAGGTAGCTGAACACGTTGAGAATCATGAATCCTGAGAGGTAGGTTGCGGCAAGTTTTAACACGAAGTCGGAGTGGTTGAGGGGTTGGGCGGGAAATACGTTGAGCATGAAGATTTCATGCCGGCCTGCAAGGAGCACAAAAACAACGACGAATAGGGATAGCGGTCCTAGGACTGATGCGACGACTTTGCTTTCGTAGATTGGTGAAAAAAGCCACATCGGAAAGAATATCGACGACAGTACTTCGGCTGTTCTCGAAGGTTTCGGAATTTCGGCGTTGCTCTGAGCAGTCAAAGCCTTGTAGATTCTAAGGCCGTCCTCAGTCAGGCGGTAGGTTTTCCGCTCATCCTGTGTGATAAGCTGACTCATCTGCCGAAGGTTGTAATAGAGAGAACCTGTGCTGATACCTAGTTTCTGCTTCAGGGCTGTGGCGCCGATTCTGCCTTCTTCTCCCACCGCGAGGATAATGGCTTTACGGACTTTATGACGAACCAGCCACAGAAGTTCTTCATCTGAAAGCTTCTGAGACTGGTCATATTCGCCCATATCAATCAAGGCTTACAGCCCCTTAAACGACCCATTTAATAATATTTTAACGTGATTATCGTCGAAAACGAAGCGGAATGAGTTGTAGAAGTTTTTCGAAAAAGGTTTCTAGACGTTAATAAATGCTACGCAGTGTACGTTCAAGTCTTGACTCAGAATACGGAACGATTCTGAGGGTCATTCACAGAGTTGTTACGTGGCCTGATTTGGCGTAGATTTGGAGAGGTTCTTGTTTGATGCCGCCCATTCCCGGCGAGCCCGCCACCATTCCCGGAAGAGTTATTCCTTCGATTTCTGGTTTTTCCGAAAACAATCTCCTAATGGCCTCAACTGCAACATGGCCCTCAATAAAATATTGCCCAGCCTTCATCGTGTGACAACTATAAAGCTACGGTGGTATTCCGAATTTCTCCCTTATTTTCTCCAACTCCACATGATCGACGACCATTGTTTTGAACTCGATTTTTTGTTTTCTGAGGTATGATTCGTATTCTCTGCAGCATGAGCATGTTTCAGTTCTGTAAATGATGAAGGTCGGTGTTGTTTCGCTGGTTTGCGGCGTAAACGGGTTTTGGGGAATTGTTGTGACCGCGATGGCGGCTATTGTCAGAAGTGTCAGGTCGATGAATGTCTTGATTTTCCACATGCTGAATTGTTTTCTACGCTGTTTTCCATGCGATGGCAAGGATGCCACCGATTATTCCGAGCAATGCTCCGACTACGAAACCACCCATGGAGATGAGGCTGATGGCTGAGAAGGCTAGTATGATGCTACCCCAAGTGTTAGCTTGTTGCGGACGGGTTTGAAGCATGAAAGCTCCCACAGTAACCAATATGCCTGAAACGAGGCCTAGCGATGAGAAAGCAGTCCACGCCCATGGTGTCCACCATCCCATCATGCCGCATCCGGGACACATCATGCCGCCCCAAACCACCCATCTGACAAAGCCTAACAAAGCTCCAGACAGTATGAGTACGCCCCCGACTAGAGATAGGATGAAAGCTGCCGTAGGCTTATCCGCTGCCGTCATAAGCTAATCCTCCACTTCTATTTCCTGTATAAACTGGCCGTGCCACCAGTGGTACCAGACTAGGCCCGTGTAGCCGTTTACGCTGAGCATTCCGTGGATTCGTCCGTTTAGTTTGTAGTCGATGGTGTAGTAGCCGTAAAACATGACCGGATGCTCTTCTTCCACGTTCCCGCCGAACATTTGGACAAGATAGTCAAGCGCTATCTGTTCCGCTTGCTCAGGGGTGACCGGCATCTCGGTTGTTGGCATGGCATAACATCCTCTTCTGCCGGCTTGCATGCCGTATTTGGTGTTCCACATCATGTTGGGGCCTGGTTCGGGATAAACCGCGCCTGTGTAGGGGTTGACGAGAAGTTCGAAAGCCCCGACGCCAGTGTCAAGCTCGATAACGATGGCGTAAAAGTTTCGCTGAAATTCCATGACTTCGTGAAGCTTAAAGTTTGGTCCAAGGGCCGCGACATATCTTTGCAAAACATCGACGGCTTGTTGAATGTTCAACCTCGGTCTGGCAGGGCTTTGCCAACCATATTCATCCATGAACGGACACCGGCCCAATATCCAAGAAGGCATACCCATCAAGTTGCTCGAATATCCGTACACAGGTGGTTGCTGCGAAAAACCCAGCTGAACATTCATCAAAATAGGGAACGCGAAAACACCGGCTAAAACAGCCGCTGACAAAGCCAACAAAACAGCCAATTTTGCGGTCATGCCACTCAAATGAGCGGTCTAAAGTCATTTAACACTTTGCTGAAACATTCGTGAAACAAAGTTCTCAGTGGCGGTCGATGACTCCCAGCCGATTGGCTACGGTTTAAGAAGTATTTTTAATCCTTCCTTAGATTCTGCATGCCTGAAGGCAG
>JAVYLK010000024.1:0-21906 GCA_038740895.1 Candidatus Caldarchaeum sp. | reverse complement strand
GGTCGAAATCGCTTTGACAAAAGGACTGGACATGGATGATGCTATACAGTACTCAGCAGCGCTGTCGAGTAATGCGGAGTCAATAGTCTCCTTCGACAAACATTTGGACGGGTTGAAAACGCCTAGGAGGGAGCCGAAAAACCTGCTATAAAGGACGGGAATCGTCGGCTTCTCGATATTACGTTTGCACCACGTTGATGATGTGGATGTCGTGGCTACGCTAAGCCGGTGTTTTCATCAGGTTGATGTTTTGGCCAGTTACGTCGAAGCTAGTTTTGCAGCGGCTTTATTTTGCGGAGAGCTGGGCTGAGACCTCGATCGTGTCCGAGTTCTTATGGACAGTGATTTCGAGCATGCCCAACAGCCTATCCTCAACCGTGTTTGGCCCGCCAACGCTTATGACCGCTTCGTTGGAGGTGACGGAGACAAATATTACTTCCTTCCGTAGTCCTCTGTTTTCCAACTCGTTTTTGATTTTGTTTGCGGCTGTTGAATGGTCCTCTATCGGAGACGATAATGTATACTCTGCCGTTATGAGTAACACGTCGCCGTATGTTGTTTCCTTGTGTTCGGTGAGCGTTACTTTGCTTCCAACGGCTGCTGAAAGGATTGAAGCTATGAAGTTGTTGAATTTTTTACCAAAATCTGAAGGCGGGGTTACAGAAGTAGCTCTTCCGGTCTGTGTGATGCGGGTAGTCGTTGTGGCTTCATGAGTTGTGGTTAAAGTTGTCGAGCCTGTTCTCGGGATGTTGGTGAAAAGCAAACCAATAACCAAACCGGCCACGGCCAGCACACCGATGACTACTAAAACCAAACCAAACTTCATCATTTTATCGCCCACTGTTAGTTTTATAAAAAATTTTTTGTCAGATAAACCGGGCTATCTGCCACCTAATCAAGGAAGCCGCCGCGGAATAGCTACCTCATGCCACGCACAGCAACCCCCGTAAGCCTGTCCAACAACACGTACCTTCCGTCAACACGCTGTATGTAGCTCAGGTTCTCGAGGTTGCGCAGGGCTCTGCTCAGCTGAGCTTTAGCCACCGTCCTCCCCAAACTCTGCTCTACGCTGCTCCTGACTTGACTCCATGTTTTATCGCCTGTGGACAAGCTCTTGAGAACAGGTATGTACAGCCTGGACAAGGATTTCAGCTTGAGCAGCTCCTGCCTCACTGTCTCCACCGCTTCATCAACAACTGCATCCAAAACGCTCTCGCTGATTTCCTCCCCTCTTCTTACTCTGTCGGCTACCTCGGCGCCGTAGAAGGCCAGCCAGCCAACAACCCCGTCGAAAACATCAACAGCCCTCTCGACAACCCAGCCCTCTACGACAACCCCTTCTTGCTTGAAGCCTTCCACGAGAAAGTCTCGGGCTAAATCAGGCGAGAACCTTTCAAGCTGGATGACCTTCCTGTATCTTCCGTAGAGAGGCGAGCGTGCGTCGTTTAGCCCGAGCGTTGAGTAAAGCACACCCACCTCCGAACCTGAAACCAAGAACTTGACGGCTCTGTGGCTGTCGTATGAGTATGCGATGATCTTCGCGAAGTTGTAGCGTCCTTTGAAGAACCGTAGCTCTTGGGCTTCGTCCAAGGCTATGACGAGGGGTTGGTTTTCTTTTTCAGCCCATCTGTCCATCTCGTCCAGCAGCTTCGCTAAAGAGGGCTTCGGCGGCTTCAGGCTAAGGGAGACGTACAGGCCTTCAACCGACACGCCTCGGACGGATTTGAGATAGCCGGCCAACCGTTTGTGAAGCGGTATGAATGAGTTGAGCTCGTCTGACAGCAGGCTCAGCAAAGCCGCGTCGCTGTATGCCTCAAGCCTCCGCAGGTCGAGGTAGACGCATGGAAGCTTGGATTCTTTGACAGCCACACGGATGAGCGATGTTTTTCCTATCCGTCTTATGCCCGTAACGACGATAAGCCTGTCCCTCCCCCTCAGCGCGTCAACGAGCTGCGAAAGCTCTTTCTCCCTGTCGTAGAGGTCTCTCCGGTCGGTTTTAGGCCCTGGCGAGAAGTATGTCATCAGATAACACCCCTGTTACCTAGGTAACACCCCTGCTACCTGCTCTTATCTGTTTCAACAGCCAGACAACCGCCATTAGCCGTCTTGGCTGCTTTGTTGGTGATGAAGTTTTTTGAGGAGAAATAGACCCTCGTTGTCGTTATCTGGCCGTCTCCTGAAACGGTCCATGTACTGGCTGCGATGATGTTCTCCTGTCGCAGACAAGGTGGTTGTCGACGCTCTCTATCCTGACTAAAGCATCGTTCGATGCATGTTTCTGCCAACATATGTATTCTGTTTGGGTCTTCCTCTCGTTCTCGTTGAGAGGGTGGCAAGGAGGTTTTGTTTAAACGACGACGTTCATTCGTAGAGGAAGCACGCTGTTTTTCCGCCGCCTGACACTTGTATCAGAGGCGGCTGGTTTTCGAAGCATTTCTTAAAGGCGTGGGGACATCGTGGTGCAAACCTGCAGCCGGCCGTTGATGCGTCTCTCTCAACCTCAACTATCTGCGGCCTCCAACCCTTGTACGGGTCCGGTACAGAGTCTATCAAAGCCTTGGTGTATGGGTGGAGAGGGTTATTTATGATTTCGGAGACTTCGCCCTGCTCGACTATTCTGCCGGCGTACATTACGGCGACTTGGTCGCTGACGTTGCTTACCACCGCCAGGTCGTGGGAGATGAACATCATCGACATCCCGTACTCCTGCCTGATTTTCTTGAGAAGCTGGAGTATCTGCGTCTGAGTCGACACGTCGAGGGAGGAGGTGATCTCGTCTGCGATGATCAGGCTCGGCCGGAGCGCCAAGGCACGTGCTATCGCAACCCGTTGTCTCTCGCCCCCGCTCAACTGATGCGGGTACCTTTCGGCGTAGTCTTTATCGAGGTTGACAGCCTGAAGAGCTTCATACACCGAGAAACCGTCGTCCAGGCGGTGAAGCTTGACCGCGTCGTTGATGATGTCCTTTACTCGTCGGCGCGGGTTTAACGATGAGTAGGGGTTTTGAAAGACTATCTGAATCTTTCTTCTGTATGGCAGGAGTTTTTTGGAGTTGAGGTGTGTAATGTCTTCCCCCATGAACAATATTCTGCCATCGTCGGGTTCGTAGATCCGTGCAACTGTTTTGGCCAACGTGCTTTTCCCGCTGCCGCTCTCCCCGACCACCCCCAGAACCTCGTCCTCGCCAAGACTAAGCGATACACCGTCGACAGCGTAGACCTTCCGAGATTCTCGGCGGAAAACCTCCACCAAGCTCCGGGGAGGCTCGGTGAAGCTCTTCCTAAGGTTCTCCACCTGCAGCATTAAATCACCCAATCCCCCGCACGCTGTGTATCGACGGCGTTGAGGCTAAAAGCTTTCGGGTGTATTCGTGCTTGGCTTCGTGGAAGAACTCGGAGGCCCGCAGCGTCTCCACCACCGTGCCTTTGTTCATCACAGCTATTCGGTCGCACACGTTTACGGCTAGGGCTAGGTTGTGCGTGATGAATATGATGGCTGTGTTGAACTGGTTTTTCATACGTTTCATCAAGTTAACAACCATCGCTTGAGTTATCACGTCCAACGCTGTGGTGGGCTCGTCCGCGATGACTAGAGAGGGCTCGCATGCGAAAGCTATGGCGGTCATCACACGCTGGCACATGCCTCCGCTAAGCTGGTGCGGGTATTTGCGCAGCACGTTCTCCGGCGAAGCTATGCCCACTTCCCTCAACAGCTGGATAGCCCTCGACTCCGCCTCCGAGCCGTTGGCCTTGAGATGCATCTTGATGATGTCAACGATCTGGTCTCTTATCCTGAACGCCGGGTTGAGCGATGCTACGGGGTCTTGCTGGATCATGGTTATTTCCCTCCCCCTCACGTTCCGCATCCTGTTCTCGTCTATCGTTAGCAGGTCCGTTCCCTTGAAGAGGATTTTTCCAACAGCCCTAGCCGTCGGAGGCAGGAGCCTGATTATCGACCTCCCCGTTAACGACTTGCCCGCACCCGATTCCCCCACAAGCCCGAACACCTCTCCCTGCGCAACGTTGAAAGACACGTTGTTGACGACGGGTTTCCCAGCGATTTCGACGCCTAGACCCTCAACCATCAGAAGGTTTGTCATTCAACGCTGCACCATCAGCCGTGGGTCTATTTTCTCCCTAAGCCCCTCTCCGAGGAGGTTTAGGCTGAGTACGATGGCTATGGCCGTCGCCAGCGGGAACAGCATGCCGTAGGGGCTTGTGCGGAAGTAGTTCAGGCCGTCGGCTATCATCGTGCCCCATGAAGGCGTTGCGGGCTTGACGCCAAAACCCACAAAACTAAGCAAAACCTCGACCGAAATGGCTATACCCATCTCCAGAGCAGCCAGAACAATCACTGTTGGAAGAACGTTCGGGAAGATCTCTTTCCACATTATGTAGTGCGGCGAAAACCCGACGGCCTTGGCTGCTGCAACGTAGTCTTTTTCTCGAGCTGCGACAACTTCTGCACGCACCACACGGGTGAACCGCGTCCAGTCCACTATGGCTATGGCTAGGACGACGTTGTTGACTCCAGTTCCCAGCACGCTTATCAGGGCTATCGCCAGTATTATGGGCGGGAACGACATCCATATGTCTACCACCCTCATTATCAGGTCGTCCACCCTTCCTCTCAGGTAGCCTGAAGTGAGCCCCAAAACCGTGCCCACCAACCCGGTCAAAGCCGTTGACGCAACGGCTACGTAGAGGGCTACTGAGGCGCCGTGGACGAGCCTGCTGAGAATGTCTCGGCCTAGGCTGTCTGTTCCCAGCGGGTGCTTGAATACTCCGCCGTCGACCCAGAAAGGCGGCAGCGCTGCTTCGGCTAGCGATTGTTTGTTCGGGTCGATCAACGGGAGGAACGGGGCGGACGCTCCCACGGCAACGAAACCGAGGACAACAAGCAGGCTTGCGGCTATCTTCCTGCTTTTTAAAACAGCTCGCAGCTGTGGGTTGAACACCGTGTCAAGGGCCGTCACTTATACTCCACCTTAGGGTTGATGTAGGTGTAGAGAACGTCTACGATAAAGTTTGTCGTGATTGCTATGAAGGTGTAGACCATCAGGATGCCCTGAACTAGTGTGTAGTCTCTGTACTGCACGGCTGTGAACAACAGATTGCCCATCCCCGGCCAGCCGAATATCTTCTCCACCACAGTGCTCCCGCCCAGGAGGAATGTGAACTGGATGCCCGAGAGCGTGATTACTGGTAGGAGGGCGTTCTTCAAAGCACGCACGAATATTATGTAGCTTTCTCTGTGTCCTTTCATCCTGTCGGTCAGGATGTAGTCTTCGCCGAGGACGTCGAGCATGCTCGACCTCAGTGTTCTCTGGATAAGGGCTGTGAGGCCTATTGCTAGCGAGACGGCCGGCAGGGCTATGTGGTTCAGGGTGTTGAGGAATGCTTCAAAGTTGCCGGTGATGAGGGAGTCGATCAGGTAGAAGCCTGTGATGGTTTGGATTTCTACGCCTAGCCCGACCCGTCCCGATGCGGGGAACAGGCGGAGGACGGCTGCAAACAACACCACTAGGATTGTGGCCCAGAGGAAGTGCGGTATGGCCAGTCCAGCGATGGTTGCGCCCTGGAGGAACATGTTTGCACGGCGCCTTGTCGCTGCAACAACTCCCGTCAAAACACCGAGGCCAATCCCTATGACCAGGCTTACGAAAACCAGTTCAAGCGTAGCAGGCAGCCTCTCCAAGATCAGCGTGGAGACGTTCGTTCCATATCTGAAGGAGGTTCCGAGGTTCAGGGTTAGGAGGTCGGCCACCCAGTAGAAGTACTGCATGATGAGCGGCTGGTCGAGCCTGAAGTAGGCTCTCAGCTCGGCTATGTACTTTTCAGTGACTCCTGGGCCGACCATCAGCGAGACTGGGTCGCCGGGGAGTATGCGGAAGATGAAGAAGGAGACTAGCGATGCTCCTATCAGAGCCGCCGCCATCTGGGCTATTCGCTTGATTAAGTAGTAGGATGAGATCGGCATCAGTAGGTCATGTACTGGGGCAAGACCCATCCCTGAGGCCAGGGGTCGTAGTTTATTTCCCTCTTCATCACGTGCAGCTGGGCCAGCTGGTACAGCGGTATGACTAGACCTTTCTCAACAACCCATCTAGCTGCCTGTCTGGAGGCGGCTATCCTCTTCTCCTCGTCTTTCTCTAGGAAAACGGGGTTCAGTACTTCCGTTGCTTGAGCCATTAGGCCAGAGTAGTCTTGGAGGTTTGCTGCTTTGAGGCCCCGCCATGTCGAAAACGGCGAGTTGGGCCACTGAGAGTAGCCGACGGAGTTTATCGGGTCGCCGGTTGCATTCGACCACACGTAGAATTGGGCGTGCTTCATCTTGCCGGTGTTGCGCATCTCGAAGTGCTGAGCGATCGTTATCACCTCCAGCTCGGCCTGAATGCCTACCTCAGCCCACATCGACACGACCGCCTGCATGACTTCGTAGTCTCTCGGGAAAGAGCCTCTGAAGGTTGCGGCAGTTATTTTGACTGGATTAGACCTCGAGTAGCCGGCCCTCGCCAGCAGGTCCGCTGCCTTGGCTGGGTCGTATGGGAAGGTGAAGGCGGGGTCGTAGGCTCTGTATCCGGGTGCTTCCGTGGTGTGGACGACACGGCCGTGCCCGTTGAGTATGTTCCTGACTATGGCTTCCTTGTTTATGGCGTAGTGCATGGCTAGGCGAACGTTTTCATCAGCGGTTTCAGGATAGTATGTTGGTATCATCAGGATGGCTACGTCGGTGACCAGCTGGGAAACACCCTTGAGTGTTTGGATTTGAGACAGCCTCTGGAAATCACTTATGTCGACCTCTAGCGTGTAGTCAGACGTTCCAGCCTCAACTTCTACAGCTCTAGACCGTGGGTCTAGAACCTCCTTGAAAACAATCTCCCTTATGGACGGGGCTCCTCTCCAATAGCCATCAAACCTCTCAAGCTCCAGTATTCCAGGCCTGTATGACTTGACTTTGTAGGGCCCGCTTCCGACAGGGTTTTTACCGAACTCGTCAGGCCCAACCCTTTCCCATACGTGTTTCGGGACAACGAAGGCGTCCAAGAACCCCATCCAAGCTATGATTGATGGGTCAAACCTGCTGAGGGTTAGTCTAACTAGACGTGGGTTGACTACTTGGATGTCGCTTATCACTCCCCACACACCTGCGTAGGCGTTGGGCGGTGTTTTCATCGTCGTGAGGCTGAAGGCAACATCCTCCGCCGTGAGCTCAGTACCGTCATGAAACTTTATACCCTGTCTAACTCGAAGGTCGAGAGATGTTTTTTCAGCACCCCACTCCCAGCTCTCTATAACGCCGGGCTGCTGTATCAAGTCTCGGCTTTGAGACAGAAACCTGTCGTAGATTGCAGCCATAGGAGACTCGGTTGGGATGTTTCTGCTGAACCTGTAGGGGTTCAAGGTCACTATCTCGAAAGGCCATGCGATGACTAGGCGTGTAGGCCGGGCTGCCACGGTTTCTCTGACGGTGGTTACGACGGTGGTCGGAGCCGTGACTGTCTGTGTTCTCGTGGCTGTGATGGTTGCTCCGGCCAGAGTGACTGTCCGTTCACCGGCCTGTGTTCCAGAGCTGCCGAGCAGGTAGCCGCCCACACCGAAGACCACTGCAGAGGCGGCCCCTATGCCTAGAGTTGATAGAAAGTTTCTCCTTGTTGTTTTCTCCGACATGATAGACTGCGGCAATCGGATAGATTTATAGTTTTCCCGATTTTCATTAAATTACATGGATGTAAAAAGAATTTTTATAGACACGCCTGAAGGCCAGATACACTGCCGTGTGTGCGGCGGAGGCAAGCCCGTCGTCCTGCTGCATCAAACACCACGTTCGTCCGACGAGTATGCTGAGGTGTTGCCGCTTCTCGGCAGGAAGTTCTGGGCCATAGCTATGGACACGGTCGGCTTTGGCGACTCGTACCGTTTTGACGGCGAAATGACGATTGAGAGGCTGGCGTCTGGAGTTGAGCAGCTTCTGCACGCTCTCGGGGTTGAAAAAGCTTCGTTGGTCGGCCATCACACGGGTGCGGTGATTGCCGTGGAGGTGGCTGCATCCCGTCCAGAGGCTGTGGAGAAGCTTGTCCTGTCAGGCTGTCCCTACGTCGACGCAGGTGAGAGGGAGAAGCGTAAAGGCAAGAAGGTAATCGACGCATACGTATCTACGATGGACGGGTCTCATCTCCTCGAGCTGTGGAGAGGCAGGCAGCCATACTACCCCTCCGACAGGCCCGACATACTGGACCGCTTCATCATAGATGCTTTGAAGGCTGGGAAGAATGCGGCTGAGGGGCATCTGGCCGTGTCCAAGTACAGGATGGAGGAGAAGCTGAGCAGGATCAAGTGCCCGACTCTAGTCGTGGCCGGCACGGCGGACCCGTTCGCCTACCCTCATGCGGAGAAACTCAAGGCCAGTATAAAGAATGCCGAGGTTGTCGAGATCAAGGGTGGGACTGTTGCTTTGCTGGAGCAGATGCCGCAGGAGTTTGCCGACACCGTGGCTGCGTTTCTCGAGAAGTGAAGTAAATGTATGAAACCTGGGAAAGTATCTCAGACCTTGCGGCTTTACTTGGGAGGAAGAGGGTTAAGAACAAGGATAAGACAGCTGTGCTGACGGAGGGGAGGAGGCTCTCGTACGAGGAGCTGGATGAGAAGTCGTCGCAGGTTGCGGGGGGTCTTAAGGGCCTGGGCGTATCGAAAAACGACAAAATCGCGCTGTACATGCCGAACTCGCTCGAGTTTCTGTATCTATGGTTCGGGGCGATGAAGCTGGGAGCCGTGTGCGTTCCTCTGAACATCTCGCTCAAAGGACCTCTGCTCAAGTATCAGGTCAACGACTCGGATGCGAAAATAGCGGTGGTGAGTAAACAGCTCCTACCACAGTACCTAGAGGTCAAGGACCAGCTGGAAAACGTATCCGTCCACGTCGCCGACGAAGACGTCGACGGCTTCCTGCACCTCAATCATCTTCTCGAGTCGGACAAGCATCTGCCCCAGCCTGAGAAAGTTTCTCCAGGGCATCCGGCGACCATAATGTACACGTCTGGGACGACGGGCCCTCCCAAAGGCGTCGTGCTGCCTCACTACGCCTACATCAACACGGCCTTGATGAACTCGTCCATAGCCGAGGCACGGGAGGGAGACGTCTTCTACAGCACGGTTCCCTTCTTCCACACAAGCGGCCAGCTGCAGATAATTCTCCCAGCGTTGGTCAACGACTTGACGGCGGCCTTCGACCCATGGTTCCACGCTTCCCAGTTCTGGAAGAACGCGGCCACGTACGGCGCTACTGTGGTCTTCTTAATCAGCTCCATGGTCAACATTCTCCTAAAACAGCCTGAAACACCATACGACCGAAGACACTCGGTAAGGGTAGCCATGACAGGCGGCGCTACGAGGGAAACATGGCCCGTGTTTGAGCGAAGGTTCGGCGTGCGGGTTTTGGAGGGATATGGGATGACTGAGACATGCGCCATCGCAATATTCAGCCGAGGGCAGGACGTAAGGGTGGGCTCTGTGGGGAAGCCTCTGCCGTATTTTGAGATGATGGTTGTAGACGAGGATGACAACGAGCTTCCAGCGGGAAAGGTGGGCGAGCTGGTCATCAGACCTAGGAGACCGTTTGTCATGATGCTGGAGTACTACAAGAAGCCGGACGAGACTGTCAAGGCTTGGCGCAACCTCTGGTTCCACACAGGAGACCTTTTCCGCAGAGACGAGGACGGCTACTTCTACGTTGTGGGTAGGATTAAGGAGTCGATAAGGCGGAAGGGTGAGAACATATCACCTTACGAGATTGAGAGCGTGGTCAACGAGCATCCAGCCGTGCTGGAGTCTGCTGCGGTGGGCGTTCCGTCGGAGGTCGGCGACGAAGACGTCAAGGTTTACGTCAAGCTGAAGCCGGGCGCAAGCATAGACCACGTCGAGTTCCTACGATGGTGCGATAAAGCCCTCCCCTACTTCATGGTGCCGAGGTACGTCGAGGTCGTGGACGAGCTGCCGAAAACACCTACCCAACGCATCCAGAGATACTTGCTGAAAGAGAGAGGAGTTGGACAAGCTTTCGACGCCGTCAAGGCAGGGTTCAAGCCAACTAAGCCGATCACTTAAGCCCTAGAACTCTTCTGGGATTGTCGCCGACAATCCTCGCCACGACGTCTGAGCTGACGTCCCGCGACAACAGGCTCCAAACACCCATCTTCATGTACTCAACAGGCTTAGCACCCGTCTGCCCTGCGTCGGTCGCCAGAATGACCCTGTCAGGGCCCACGGCCTTCAGCAGCTCGATGCTGTGATGATAGTTCACAACCCAGCCCGGCGCAGCTATCGGCGTGCCGAGCATCGATATGACAGCCAGCTGTATCCAAGCCTTCCTCTCCACAAGCTCAACCGCCTCCTCGACAGTCAGGAGAGTGAGCTCTTGGTTTGCATGGGTCACGACTAGGTCGACTCCTTGCTTCTCACATTCCTCGGCCAGGGCTAGAATCTCCTGATAGTACAGGTGAGAGGTTTCGATGGCTACTTTCGAGTCGCTCGACGCCACTATGCTGACAATTTCCTTCGCCTCGTTCTTTAGCCTGCCGTCCTCCAAGACCGTGATTCCGGGGCCGAGGTTGGCTGCACGCCGCGTCAAGTCAGAGTCGATGCTGGGCATCCAGATGACCTTCGTCTTTTCCTTGAAGTCTCCTCTGAGGGATGTCTTCACAGCCACGGGGTTTAGGCCGCCGACGGCGTAGTTGAGCGTGACGCCGCCGTAAACCTCCACAGGTGTTAAGCCTCTCTCACCGCACCATTTCTCCAACGACTCCTGAATCACTCTGGCTAAGGGGCTTGTCATGTAGTAATGGTCCTTGAAAGCAAGGGCCTTCATCCCGGCTGCGGAAGCCTCCTGAGAAGTCTCGAGCATGGACGGCCTGTAAGGCATCCAGCCTGTTGGAGAACCGTGCAGATGCATGTCAACCGCCCCCTTCAGATGCCTGTAGGCATCGGCCTCGCTGACGGGGAGCATCTCGGGCAGCATGTATGGGTAGGCTGGGTGAGCCACCTTCTTCACGTCGTCGACGCTCAGCGCTTTTCCGACTCTGTTCATGCTTCAGCGCCCCTGACAGGGTATTTAAATCTTCAAGCCCCCAGCTACTTGAAGCACGGAATAACATGTTCCGCAAACAGCTTGAACACGCTGTACCAGTCTTCGTGCGACGGCGGCCTGATGACCACCTTGGACACGCCGAGTCTTTCAACATCTCTCAACGTCTTCACAACATCCTCAACGTTCCCCGCCAGCGACATCTTAACCGCCAGCTCGTCAGGTATGAACGACGCCTCCCGAACAGCTTGCTCCCATGCGTCGGAATGAACCAAGTCGTACCGTGAATAGTTTTCCCGGAACGTCTTAACACGTTCCCAGAAACCCGCTGGAAGGTTCACGCCCGTCATGTCTACTAGCTTCGGGAAGTTTACGGCGTACCAAGACACGCTTGGCTTGACGCGGGCGACGGCGGTTGCCCGGTCTTCATGAATCATGCAGAACCCGCACCAGAACAATTCCCTGTCCTCAAACCGTAGCCCAGCTTCCTCAGCTCCTTTCCTAACCTCGCCGACAGCCCAGCTCGTCAAGGCTGGGCCAACCATGATTACGGCCCCGTCGCCCATCCTCCCCGAACGCTTGAGCATCCTAGGCCCCGTCGCAATAGTGTACACGGGCACGCCTCCCCGCGCGAAACGTATGCAGAACTCCCCAGACGAAAAGTTAAACATCCTCCCAGCCATGAGGTCTTTGACGTACTGCACAGTCTTCTCAAAATGGTCGGGGTCCGCGGGCTTCATGCCGATCCGTCTGACCGAGCTGTCTCCCGTCCCCAAAACCAGAACAACCCTGCCGCCGGAAAGCTCGTGGACGCTGTAAGCTGCGCAAGCCAGTACTGAAGGGTCTCGCGTCGCGACAGGAGATATCAGGGTTCCTAGCTTGGCTTTTTTCGTTGTTTGAGAGACAGCCCCCATGATGACGAAAGGGTCTCTGTAGAGGGTTTGAGAGTCGGGATAAAAGAGGTAGCTGTATCCAAGGGCCTCGCCTTCGCGGGAGTATTGGACGACAGTCAGAGGGTCTGCGTACAAGGCTCCGAAGCTGATCCCAAACTCCATGCGTACACGTCTGCTCGATCCAAGTTAAACATATAAAACATGGCGGCGGAGTTGGTTAGAGTGTTTCCCGAAGACCTTGTCGTGAAAATGTACCGGGAGATGGTTCTCGCCCGGGTTTTCGACGGCATGATGGTCAAGCTGCAGCGGATAGGCAAGGTGGCGGCCTACACGTCGTCCGAGGGCCAGGAGGCTGTTGGCGTGGGCGCAGTCAACGCCGTGAAAGACGACGACTGGATATTCCCAACATACAGGGAAACAGGCGCCTACGTGGCTAGAGGCGTGCCGCTCGAAATTCTGGCAGCCCGGCAGCTGGCCACATCGCTCGACCCTCTCAAAGGGCATGAGGTTCTTCTATTCGGCGACAGAAGATACCGCATAATCACGGGCCCGGGGCCTGTTGCAGCACATCTCTGCACCTCAACAGGCTTCTCCCTAGCATCCAAGCTTAAGAACGACAGCAGCATAGCGCTCGTCTTCTTCGGAGACGGTGCCACGTCTAAAGGCGACTTCCACGAAGGCCTCAACTTTGCGGGAGTCTTCAAAACGCCTACAGTCTTCATCTGCCAGAACAACCAGTACGCAATATCCCAGCACGTCTCAAAGCAGACGGCGGCGGAGACGATTGCAGACAAGGCCGTAGCCTACGGTTTCGAGGGGGTCAGGATTGACGGCAACAACGTGCTGGCCGTGTACGACGCTGTCAGCAGGGCTGCAGAGAAAGCCCGTGGAGGAGACGGGCCCACGCTCGTAGAGGCTTTGACTTACAGGCTTGCAGCCCACTCGACGGCGGACGACCCCTCAAGATACCGGGACGGGGAAGAGGTTGAGAAGTGGAGAAGACACGACCCCCTGCACGTCTGCAGGAAAATGCTCGAGGAGAAAGGCCTCTGGAACGAGGAGCGGGAGCGTGAGCTGTGGAGCAGCTTGACCAGCCTAGTAAGCCAGAAGGTTGAAATAGCTGAGAAAGCCCAGCCCCTGCATCCCTCGACAATTTTCGACGACGTGTACTCGAGGAATCCATGGCATCTTGAGGAGGAGCTGGAAGACTTCGAGGCTTAACGCCTATAGCGTTCCAACAACTGTTCTGTATAACGTCTTCCACGTAGGTGAAGACGGCGTGGTTGGCTACGGGTTAGCGGCTGATGGGTTTCACGCCTCGGTCGGCCAAAAGGGGCTGGGAGGCCTGTCCCTGGGAGTTTATTGTTCAGCCTTGATGCAGGCCTACCCTGGCGAGTATTTTCTCCCAGTTGAGGCGTGTGAGCAGGTAGACGAGGGCCATGGCTGCGGCTGCTGTCGCAGCGGCTATCAGGACGGTGTGGGTGATGTTGATTTCGCCTACGACGCATTCGACGATGTAGCATGCTAAACTCCCCCAGTAGAGGGCCACGTAGGCTACAGCTGTGGTGATGAGCAGCTTGCCTGCGAACACGGTGGGTAGGAAGAGCTTGCTGCTGTAGTTGGAGACTGCGAGCAGCACGAAGATGACGTCGTCGGGCAGAGGCGTTGCAGCCGCTCCGACTACTGCAAGCCATCCATGCCTAGCCACGAGCTTCTCCAACGGCTCCATACGTCTCCTCGTCTCAACACCGATCAAGGCTCTGCCGCTCTTGAAGAAGCGGAACAGGACAAGCTTGGCAAGCGCAGCGCCCAGAGCGCTCATCAGAGCCGTTGGGAAAGGGTCGAGCTTGCCGGCCATGACGGCGAGTATTATCGGCGGTATGTAAGGGCCCGAGACGAACGGGATGAGGCTTCCGAGAAGGCTTGCGGCAAAGACCCCGAGATAGCCGTAGCCCGTCAAGCTGGTCCAGAACTCCGGCGTGAAGAACTCCATCTACGGCCGACAGTATCCTCTGCGGTTGCTTTAGCTGTTTCGCTAGAATCAAAAAGCCGGACCACCGGCTTGTTTTCCGTCTAAGCGACTTGATAGGACAGGCATGGTTTTTATCCAGCAGGTGCTTTGGTTTGCCAGCATGTCGGACTCATCCAGCAACTCCCTCGACACCGATGTCTGGAGGCTGGCGGACGAGTGGGGGCCTGAGAAAGTCGTTCTGGCCTACGACCCGGACACGGGCATGCGTGGAGTGCTGGTTATAGACAACACGGCGATGGGGCCTGGCAAGGGAGGCATCAGGTTCACAGACACGGTGACTCCTGTGGAGGTCTTCCGCCTCGCAAGAACGATGACGTGGAAATGCGCCCTAGCGGGCCTGCCTTTCGGAGGAGCCAAGGGCGGGGTGATGGGAGACCCCTCGAAGGTCGACAGAGTTGCTTGGATGAGGGCCTTCGCCAAAGCCATCAGGCCCTACGTCCCCCTGCAGTACATCGCAGCAACCGACATGGGGACGACTGAGCTCGACATGGCTGTCTTCGCCCACGAGGTAGGCGACATGAGGGCCTGCACAGGCAAGCCGCGGGAGCTGGGCGGAATACCTCACGAGCTGGGGACGACCGGCTACGGCGTGGCCGTGGCAACGGACTTGACGCTGACGATGCTGAACAACACAGGTATGCTGAGGCTCGACAGGAGAGAGGCTAGGGTGGCGATACAGGGCTTCGGCAACGTCGGCTCGTTCACGGCAAAGTTCCTCGACGAGATGGGCTACAGGATCGTCTCGATCTGCGACGTTTCAGCATGCATCCACGACGCAGAAGGCCTCGACATACCCAGCATCATGAAGGAGCTCAGCTACTGCACCCATATATCGAACCTCAAGAAATATGAGAAAATGCCTAAGGAGAAAATCTTCGACTATCCAGCAGACATATTCATCCCCGCAGCCACCTCCGACACAGTGAACGCCGAAACAGCTCCCAAGCTCCTGCCCCACACGAAGGTCTTGGTCGAAGCCGCCAACATACCCACAACACCTGCAGGCGAGCAAGTCCTGCTCGACGGCGGTGTCTGGATAATCCCAGACTTCGTCGCAAACGCGGGAGGCGTGATAGGCTCCTTCGTCGAGTACAAGGGCGGGACCGAGCTGGACGCCTTCGAGCTTATCAAGTACAAGATATCGAGCAACGTGAAGATGGTTCTGAGCGAGTCCGACCAGTCGAAGAAACCTCCACGCAGCGTCGCACTCGAGGTCGCCAAAGCCCGCGTCAAGAGAGCCATGCTCCTCAGGAAGGGAGCTATTGACGTAGCCCGTGAGTACTTCGGCCGCAGGAAGCTCTACGACGACTCGATGCTGAGCTTCTCGGCGAAGCAGGGCTGAGATGTGGAGCCTGTTTACCGTTATTAACTGGCGTGAGTATGTGAAGGTGGTTGGGCTCCAGCGTTGTGGTTGACGAGTCGGCGCTCCGTCTGAGCGTTGCAGTGGAGCAGGCTGTTGAGGAAGGCTGGAAGATACTCGTTCACAAAGCACTGCTGAAGCACGTGCAGGAGAGGGCGTTCGCAGGAGACCTAGCCGCCCTCGAGGGGTTGAAGAAGCTCACCGAGTCCGCCGGCGGCAACGTCGAGTACGTAGGCGAGCTGAGCGAGGGAGGCTGGAGGGATGCCGTGCTTGAATACTGTAGGAGAAGCGGCGAAACGCTTCTAACTTCAGACCCTCTGGTCGCACGTGTAGCAGAATCCGTCGGAATTAAATGCATCTACATGGTTCCCAGCCCTCCCCTCCAGATGGAGTCAGTTTTCGCAGGCGACGTCATGAGCCTGCACGTCAAGGAGGGCTTGGAGCCGAAGATCAAGAGAGGCCATCCAGGCCGCTGGGTCTTCGAGAGCATCAGGGAGAAGCCTGTCACGAGGACGGAGATGGAGTCTCTCGTCGCCTACATCATGAAGACGGCGTACGGCGTGTTCGGGACGGAGGCTTTCGTCGAGGTCGACAAGCCCGAGCTGACCATCCTCCAGCTGGGACAGTTCAGAATAGTCATAACGAGGCCTCCTCTCTCGGACGGGATGGAGATCACGGTTGTCAAGCCAGTCATCAGGGTTAAGCTGGAGGATTACAGCCTTCCTCCGAAGGTTCTCGAGAGGCTTGAGAGGAGGGCTGAGGGGATTCTGATAGCTGGGCCTCCGGGCATGGGTAAGTCGACGTTCGCACAGGCCTTAGCGGAGCACTACCGCAACATGAGACGGGTCGTCAAAACCGTTGAAAGCCCACGAGACCTGGACCTGCCGCCCGACATAACCCAGTACTCGAAGAGCGCCGCCGACGACGGAGCCATCCACAGCGTTCTGCTGCTCAGCCGTCCCGACTACACCGTCTTCGACGAGATGCGTGAAGCCCGCGACTTCGAGATGTACATAGATCTACGATACGCAGGCATAGGCATGATCGGAGTGATCCACGCAAGCACGCCGATAGACGCCCTCCACCGTATCGCTAACAAAGTCGACATCGGCATACTGCCGTCGATAGTCGACACGCTCATCTTCATGGACAAAGGCAGGGTCGCCAGCATACACACGCTGGAGGTCGTCGTCAAAGTGCCTGCAGGCCTGAAGAGAGCCGACCTAGCGCGCCCGACAGTTGTCGTCAAAGACTTCCTGAACGACAAGCCCGTCTACGAGCTCTACGTCTTCGGCGAGAGAGTCTTCTTCGTACCAGTCCAACCCAGCGAACAGCACGGCGACGAAGCGGTTGCCTTCAGGAGAATCATAGCCAAACACATCTCAGACTTCTCGGTCGAGGTTTTCGGCGACAGGCTCGTCGTCAAGATCAGTCCAGCCGACATGAGGACGTACTTCAAGAAATGCCAGAACCGAGTGTTGAAGCTGGCGAGGCAAGCGGGCCTGTCTGTGGAAGTATCACCCCGAAACAGGTAGGGGGTTGGCATGGAGGCTTTCTCAGCCTCCGAGAGAAGGCTGGAGACAGCTGTCTGCCAAGTCTGCAGAGGGTTCGCCCGCTTCTGCAAAATAACCATCTGTCCTTTCTACAGGCACGTGTTGACGGGAAGCATGCTGGACAGGATGAAGAACAGAGTCATACAAGGCCCCTCGCCCCCCACCATCATCGTGGGGGAGAAAGGCTATCCAAGAGTACGAGTCGGCCCCGCCGTGTCCCTCGCCGACAGCTACGAGCCGGAGGATGCGGCAAAATGGCTCGAGAAACCACTGGACGAGCTTCTGAAGATGAGGCTCTCGCTTTTCTACGGCAGAGCAGTCAAGCATGTCAAGCAAGGCGACAAGACCCTTGAAACCGTCCGTGAGTCAGCCGTGTCCGCTAAACCCGTCGAGGTCGAGGTTGTGGTGGAGGGCACGCCCGTAGCAGCCCCGGGGTTCGGAGTCAGAAGAGCGCCTTACGGGCCTTCGGCGAGAATAGGCGCGGTAAAGCTCGTCGGAAACGTCTCGGTTCCGCGTAGGGTTGACAGCTTGGTGAACGACCCCTACGTCTCCGCGGAGGAGGCCGTCCAAACCCTTTACAGCGAAGACGTCAACGAATACTACCTGACACGTATTTTCTCGGCGGGGTTGTTAGGATTCATGGCTGAGCGGAGGCTTGTCCCAACCGAGTGGAGCATAACCGCAGTAGACGACATACTCGGCCGAAAATTCTACCGACAAGTGAGGCGGAACAACATCATCCCCGAGTTCAGAGTCCACAGCCACCAAGCCTTGGAGAACGCGGCCCACGTAATCCTGACACCTACTCCGTGGATGTTCGAACTCCTCGAAGGATGGCTCAGGAGCCCAAGCAAGTCGCCCTACTCTGACCATGAATACCTCCAGCCACGGAAAACCTACGCCGAAAACACGGGAGGAGCCTACTACGCCGTCCGACACGCAGTCCTCAAACACCTCTACAGCAGGCGAGAGCAGGCAGGAGCCATAGTCTTCTTCGAGGTCTACCCGGGATGGGTTCCTCTGGGCGTCTGGCGGTTCAGAGAAATCGTGAGAAAGGCTCTGGAGAAGAAGGCCGTTAAATGCGCCACTCTGGACGAGGCTCTGGAAACCATCTCACCCAGCCTGCTCATCCCCGCCGCAAAATACCTCGTACGCAGCAGCTTGGTAAAGATGCTCAAACACCAGCGGAAGCTCGAGCAGCTATAGAACCCTGCTCGCAACCTCCCTCAACATCCTCAACGACTCGTTCAGCATCTCCCTCGTCTCCCTAGAATCACGAACTAGTATCTCAAGAATCTCCCTGTTCCGCTTCGACTCCTCCATCAAAACCTCCAAAACCCTCGTCAGCCTCTCAGAAAACTCATCCATCCTCTTGACAAACTCACTGAACTCACTGCGAAAATCTCTGAACTCTCCCCGATAATCCCTTAACTCCTCCCTGAAATCTCTGAACTCGTTCCTGTAGTCTCTGAATTTCTCTCTAAAATCCCTGAACTCCGTCCTAAAATCTCGGAACTCGCTCCAGTAGTTCATGAAGATCGTCTGCATGGAGCCGAAACCTTCCTGAAGCTCGTCGGCCAGCTTGCTGTACCTTATCTCGAAGTACTTAAGATTTGGACGTGGTTTGGCCTCAGCTTGCTCCATCTTGCGCAGTACTGCGGGGGGCGGCGGGGTTTTCAGAGCTTGGATGAATTTCTCAACCGGGTCTTCTTCACCCTGCACAAAGATGTGGACGGAGCCGTCTCTCTCGTTCCAGACGTACCCGGCCAGGCCGAGGTCCTGAGCCAGCTCTTGGACGTGCCTCCGTAAACCAACTCTCTGCACCCGGCCGTGTAGCTTGATGAAGTAAGCTGGCATCTGTCCTGTTTATGTGTGCGTCGGCTAGAAATAGTTTTCCAAGCATGCGTTGGTGATGGTTTTAAAGAGGTTTGACGGATGTCCTGCATGACTGAAAGGGCTGACGTGCTTCTGGCCATGGTTGCCTTCGTGTGCATCGGCGTGACAGATTTTTTGAGGAAGAAGGGTTCGGTCGAGGGAGCTAACCCGCTCGGCTATCTTCTGCTCGAGACCGTGGTGATGCTGGCCATAATTCCAGTCGCTGCGCTGCTCCTCGGGGGCCGGATTCCTCCACCCGGCCCCGGGTCGATACCCTACGCCTTGATGTCGGGGGCGACGATTGCCGTGGCGTTGATCGCCTTGATGACCGGTTTGAGCGTGGGGGAGGGGAGCGTGGTGATACCGATTTCACGCCTGGGTCTTGCGCTAGCGACCGTGCTGAGCCTGTTCCTCCTTAACGAGACGTTCACTTGGACGAAGGCCTTGGGGGTTTTGCTGGCCGTTGCAGCGGTCTTCCTACTGTCTAGGTGACGTCTTCGAGAGGTGTTTTGACGTACCAGCTGTGGCCGCATCGTGGGCAGTACAGGCTCCAAACTTTTCTCACTTTTGAGTCGCTGGGCTTCGTCGGAATGGTCAGCCTGTAGCCGCACTTAGGACATATGTATTCGTCTTCCTTGCTCAAATTGAGGGCCTCGCGTCAAGCTTGACCCAGTCTGGGTAGCTGTAGGTCTCAGCCCTGTAGTCTGGCCTGTAGGGTTTTATGTCGATGACAGGGGTTCCGTCGAAGAGGTCGAGGCCCTCGACATACAGTATCCGGCCTTCTCTGCTGAGCAGCCTCACCAGCGTAAGCCCTAGCGGGTTGGGCCTTACGGGCGAGTCTGTCGAGAACACTCCCAGGACGGGTAGCTCCTCTTCCTTGACCCCTAGCCTCAGCAGCCTCCTCGGCCTTACCTTCAGCAGGGTTCGGTGTTCGGGTGGAGATTTGTGGAGAAAAGAGATGACGAAGATGTGTGAGTATTTTTCAACACCGTCAAGAGCGTCCTCGAACTCGGGCAGCAGCTCTACACGTCCCCGCAGCGTCCCTGCGTGCTGTTTAACATATTCGTCGTCTGCTTCAACCCTTACGTAGCCCACAATCTTAAACTCCATCCATTATGGACGGGTCTGGCGGGATTTTAATGCTTACGCGGCGGGTGGGATTTGAACCCACGAGGCCTGGAAGGCCACGGGCTTTCTCGACTGGTGCTCAAGGCCCGCCCCTTGTCCTGGCTTGGGTACCGCCGCCATGATTGTCCTTGTTCTAGAGTGATATTAGGTTTAGTATGGCGAGGGTGTAGGCTAGGGCTTCCTCGGTCCTGATGGTCTTGACGCCCTGCCCCGGTGCGAAGTTGACGGCTACGTCGAAAAGCGTTCCAAGGTCCAGCTCCAGCTCCTCAGCTATCTGCCTCAGACCTCTGTCAGCAGCGCCGAAGGCTACGCAGACTCTTCCGCCCCTCATTCTCTCTCTCAGCACGCCGAGCACCTCGTTGACAGGCTGGCCAAGCCTCGAGGCGGCTATCTTGAAGCTGAAGGGCTTCAGAGCATCCTCGAAGCTGTCGGCTATCCTCGTCCTGAACCCTGTGTAGACGGGGTCGGTTCTGGGGACGAGGCCGTATTTTATGCGCCTGCCCTTGACTTTTACCCTGAGGTTGACGACGGTGTTTTTGGAGAGTTTTTTCTTTATCTTGATGGGCTTGCGGAGGCCTGCCTCGAGTGTTGATGTTTCCCCCGATGCCACTACGAGGGCTTGCCGGTAGTGGGTTCCGTCCGACTTGACTGCGTCGGCTTCGGGATGCGTGGGGATGTTGAGAGGTGGTAGGAGGCCTGCGTACCGTAGGCTCGGCTTCAGCGGGTACTTCACCGTTCTCAGGTAGGGTGCTGTGGTTAGGTAGTCGAGGATCTCCTTGAGCCAGCGGGCATTCCTCACGTCGGGCGACCCACGTCTGTCCGGGTACAGGATCACCTCCTCAACCCTGAAAGTGGCCAGGATTCTGCCTACTAGGCCGGCTTTTACCGTGGCTTCTCGGAGTCCGGGCACGTCGGATGCGAAGGAATGGGGCAGCAGGACTGCGGGCGCTGTTTTCGTGTCTGCTTCACCGGCCGTGTGTTCCCTGCTTGAGCATTTAAGCCTAGGCTATATGTCGAGGACGAACCGGACGACGTTTCTGTCGGTGTCGACCTCCATCAAGGCGTAGGTGGGTGATTTGACCGCCGTGCCTGTCCTGTGCTTCAGCCGGTCGTACTTGACGCCTCCCACCTCGCCCTCAAGCCTGCAAACCTCGTCCCTGAATATCTTAAACACTCTTACATCTGTGCCGACGAGCTGGCCTAGCTCAAACACGTGGAGAAGCTTCTCCAGCCAGTCGTAGAGGAGCTCGTGAAGGTCTGAGCCGGAGGCCTCCACTTTTACTCTCTCCTCGACTCCCTCGGCCTCGGGTATCAGCGTCCTGAAGAGGGCGTGCCCGGCCTGCTCGTAGGCTTCCTCAAGGCTTCGGCCGTAGGCCTCGATGTATATGTCTGCTGTGTGGGGGAGCTGCTTGAAGCCGGCTTGGGACAACCCGCCTGTACGTGTTTCGGGCTGCTTTTAGAGTATATCTCAGGTCTCCTGGCTCCACCACTCTTCTTCGGCTACAACCGCTTGGCTGCGTCTCCTCATCAATACCGTGGCGACTACGGCGGCCGCCGCTATGCCCACCACGCTGCCGTAGACGATGGCTCTAGCCGTCTCCTGAGGTATCGTCGGCTGAACGGTTGTGTTTGTAGTGAATGTTTGCTGGCCGGTGTTGGTTGTAGTCGTGGTTCCTGAGACAACCTGCTTTATTGAGAGGTTGATTGTGTAGGGCCCTCCTCCGCCGACTCCTCCGTTGTTCGATACTTTGAGGAAGTATGTCTTCTCCCCCGGATCCTCGTTGGTGAGGTATATGGTTGCTTTCTGCCTGTCGCCTGTTTGGTTGTACCTGAGGCTGAACTGGGTGTTGTCGAGGAGCGCTATGTCGTAGATGTTCCCCTCCTGCGTGCTCAGCTCGGCCAGCAGCATCTTCCCCCTGCCGAGGGGGGCTGTGAAGACGTAAAAGTCGACGTGGTCGGACCCCTGACTGACGGAGGACAGGTAGC
>JAVYLK010000023.1:0-22014 GCA_038740895.1 Candidatus Caldarchaeum sp. | reverse complement strand
GAACAACCGTTGTCGAATCATATTCCTCAACGATCAACGGGCCTTCAGCCTCAAACCCGCTTCCCAGCAATTCCCGCCTCAAAACAACGGTTTCATGAAACCCGTCGCGGAAAAACACTTTCCGAACACGTTTCTCCACAGATCTCCGAGAAACAGCCGACTTCAACTTTGTATGTCCTGAAGGAATTATGAGCGCCACGCGAACCGCGGTAGCTTCGATTTTTTCACCTGCATGACCGTAGCCATAAATCGATGAATGCAGCATTTCGAACTTCTCAACAGCTTTACGCAAGCTGAAAGGTTTAGACACCTCAACCTCGATTTCATATCCCTGGCCATAGTATCTCATGTCGATTCTGCGGATGACGCGGAATTGTTTGATGTCGATTTTGTTCCGGAGGCTGTTGTAGGCGGTTGTTTCGAGTTCGCGGAATTTTTCCTCGATAAGGTGTTCGTCGCCGGGTTCAAGAAGTTTGACGAAGCCTTTGACGTAGCTGTACCGCATGTCGGTCATCAAAAGTCCAAGCGATGAAAAAAGGCCTGGCGAAGGTGGAACAACCACAGTGGATACACCGATTTCCTCAGCCAGCTCCGCGGCATGCATGGGCCCCGCGCCGCCGAAAGCAAACAACACAAACTCAGACGGGTCCAACCCTCTTTCGAGAGTCACGATATGGATGGCGCGCGCCATCTGCAGGTTAACGAGAACAAGAGAATACCATGCACAGTCAAGAACTGAAACACGTAGTTGTTCGGCGACTTTTTTCATCGCTTTTTCCGCGAGTGTTTGGTCGAGTTTCATCGCTCCGCCGAGAAGATGTTCAACCCTGCCCAGCAACAAATTCGCGTCAGTAACCGTCGGCATAGTTCCCCCCAACCCATAGCAGGCGGGGCCCGGGTCAGCGCCAGCGCTCAGAGGGCCTACCATGAGAGAGCCCGAGCTGTCGACCGTTATGATGGTTCCGCCGCCGGCGCTTACTTCAGCCAAGTCGATTGAGGGAAACCTGACTGGATAGCCGCTTCCTTTAACCACGCGGCCCATGTGAACACGGCCGCCGACCTCAATTTCGGGAACAGTTGCAGGCAATCCGTCGACGACCACGCCTGCTTTCGCCGTTGTGCCGCCCATGTCGAAGCTGATAACCTTCCGAAAACCAGTCATCTCAGCCATCCGCGCTGCACCGATAACTCCAGCCGCGGGCCCCGACTCGATACACGCCACAGGTCTCGAAACAGCTTCCTCTACATCAACCAACCCTCCCGAAGAACTCATGATATGAACAGGGGAATAGACTCCGATTTCGCGTAGGCCCTCTGTCACCGCTGAAAGATAGCGGGCGACAACGGGAGCCAGGGCGGCGTTAACCACTGTGGTGCTGAACCTCTCGTATTCCCTGTGTTCAGGGTCTACTTCATGGGATGCAAAAACAGGTGCTGGGAGAATTTTTGTGAGGAATTGT
Source organism: Candidatus Caldarchaeum sp. (assembly GCA_038740895.1). GTDB lineage: Archaea > Thermoproteota > Nitrososphaeria_A > Caldarchaeales > Caldarchaeaceae > Caldarchaeum. Next base: position 20,554 of record JAVYLK010000023.1, on the reverse strand, counting down.
TTTGCTTTCTGCTCGTTGACGGGGTTGACGTAGCTGTTTAAAAAACAAACCGCCAAAGATTCAACGCCGATTTCACGCATGACGTCCGCGACTTTCGCAAGCTCGTTTTCGTCGACGGGTGTCAAAACAACGCCATCGCTGTCCACTCTCTCCAGCACTTCAAACCTTCTTTCACGTGGAACCACTGGGTCAGGCCTCCGGTAGAAAATGTTGTAAAGCTCAGGTCTGTTCTGCCGCCCAATCTCCAAAACATCTCTGAACCCTTTCGTCGTAACTAGCGCTGTCTTGGGAAGGCGGAGACCGAGCTGGCCCCTGAACAAATTCGTACCCACAGTGTTTACGTGAACGACAAGCTCGACCGAAGGGTCGTCAACTTGTTTGAGGAGCGTTTTCACTGCTTCGAGAAAACCTTTTTCAGGAGCGCGGGGTGTGCTGTGAACCTTTACTTTGAAAAGCTCGCCTGTCTCCAAGTTCACTGCGACAAGGTCTGTGAAAGTGCCTCCAACATCCACTGCAACCTTCAGCCGTACAACCAAAACTTCCACCACTCACGTCAGAAGCCGGCCGAGATGCGGCATACTCAGCTTGATTCCAAGCCTTTGCAGAACATTCCACAACGTCGCAGAATTGCTTGAAACAACTGGCTTCCCGGTCTCCTCCTCTATTTTTCTCAAGGCTTTGAAGGTGCTGAGGTTTGTGCAGCTGATGAAGGCGGCGTCAGCCGATGGATGAACGTTTTCCAAACACCAGTCAAGCACCTGCTCATCGGACACACGTCCGATATCGGTGTTCGCGAGAATCGACGCGTGAAAACTCGACACTGTTTCAAACCCGTTGATTTTGAGGAATGTTTTTTCGATTTCGGTGATTTCACGGATGTAAGGCGTGATGAGTGAGATTTTCACCGCTCCGAGATGCTTGAGGGCCCTGACAACAGCCCCCGACGTGGCTACACATGGCACATGGGAAACTTCCTCCAAACGTTTCTCAACATCCATGAATTGGTGCGCACCTTTAACAAAGCTCCCGCTCGTGCAGCCGTAAACAATCACGTCAACCTTAGCCGTAGCTAGTTTCCGCGCCTCCCTCACCGCCTCATCCTCCATCACAGTCAACTCCTGCACGTCAACACGTTCCAGAAAAACACGACCCGAATGAACAGAGCCAAACCCATGCAAAACCTCCCAAAACTCCCCCTCCATCGTCGTATTCGACGAAGGAACAATCAACCCAACACGAAGCACAAACACAACCAACCCAAACAAGAATAAAAAACTTCACCTATCCAGTTCCAAAACATGAATAAAAATCCACATAAGGAGAATCGGCGGGTCAGCCTAAAAGACCTACTAGATGGGTGTGAGACTCGAAAAGTTAGATTCAACTGTCGTTAAACAGCGCTGAGCCTTTCGTAAAACATTTGAAGGAAACGTTCCGAATCGACGTGGTGACATATCTCGGCGTTGGGCCCCACCTTAACCCAAGACCTTTTCTCCACGATCGTCTGGCCTCTTGTGATCCCATTCTCGCAAACCACGTATACATGGCTGTTTGTTGTTTTGAAGAGTGTAGGGTCTATGGCTGCGGCTACTGCCATCAGGTCGTGGAGCTGCATGAAACCAAACCTGTCGACGAATTTCTTCATGATTCTCACAGCGGTCTTGGCTGCAGGTGAAGACGATGACCGAAGTCTTTGGATGTCTTGTGTTTTTAGGGTGGTTGTAGGGTCTGTCGTGACGTCGAGTCCAACGCATAAGGGATTTACGCCCGACTGGAAGACGATGCTGGCGGCCTCTGGGTCTACGTAGACGTTGAACTCGGAGACGGGTGTGGCGTTGCCATGGCCGTAGGGTGTCATGGAGAAAGCACCGCCCATCATTATCATCCTCTCTATCTTCTTCGGAAGCTCCGGTTCCAGCAGGAACGCAAGAGCAACGTTCGTAAGAGGCCCTGTGGTAATCAAAGTGACACCACGCTCACTCATCAGTACATCGATTAGAAATCTGACTGCACCGAGTAGAGGGTGGCGTTTAGGCGGAGGAAGACCTGAGTCGCCGAGCCCATCCTCGCCGTGAACCCATTCAGCGGTCTCCAAATCCCTCACGAGGGGCTTCGTGGCACCCTTGTAGACAGGGACGCCATCAATTCCTAACAAATCCAAAATCTTCAAAGCATTCACTGAGGTTTTGTCAACGTGGACGTTTCCGCTAACTGTTGTGATCCCAAGGATCTCGAGCTCCGGCGAATTTACAGCCAACATTATGGCTAGGGCGTCGTCGACGCCGGGATCCATGTCCAACACTACTTTAACCAACTGCTCAGACAAGACATCCTCTAAAGCTTTCACTAAAAGTTTATCTATTTTGAAAACCTTCTCACGCCGAGGTGTTATGCAGTTTGGCCGGGAAAAAGCAGGAGCCCGGTGGTGATGGTGAGGTTGAAATTGTCCCGACCGGGGCTAAAATCCTTGCAGTCGTGATGATACCTACCATCGCAGCCTTGAACTATGTTGGCGGAGTTATAGTAGAACTGCTCAAAGCACCGATATGGGGCGATACATGGGCGACTATGCTTGGAACCTTGATCTCAGGCTTCTGGGTCGGGAGCATCGGCGGATTTCTCTACAACATTATCATGGCTTTCACGCTCTGGGGGCTGCCCACTTGGATATGGGGATTTGCCAACGTTGCCATCGCGGGGATAACTGTTTTGTGTGTGAAGATGGGCTGGGCTGACCTGCGTCGTCCAGTAAAGCTAATACCAGCTTTCCTGCTGCTTGGCTTCGTATACCCTATATTCACAACAGCGGTGTCCATAATATTCTTCGGCGGAGGCCCTCTCTGGAAACCAATACCAGCGGCCATTTACGCCGCCACGCTCAGCGCAACAGGAAACTTCTACCTCGCAAACTATATCCAAGCCATAAGCACAGAAATCCCTGACAAGATAATCTCATTCGTAGTAGCTTTAGCTATCGCCTCAAGGGTTCCGCGCCGGCTGGTGCTTCTGAAGAAATAAAACTTCAGCCGGTGTTGAGAGCTGAGCGCCCTCGGATCGCTCCTTCTTAAAAAGACCGTCCTTGCGGGCAAAACACCTCTGCATATGGCTGATGCCCGCACAAAGTTCCTCTATTTCATCTGGATATCTGTCCTTGCCTATGTTTTCTACGACTACATCCTAACCCTTGTTTTCCTTGCCGCAAACATTCTCCTGGCCTTCGCCGGCAGGGTTGGAAGACAGGTCTGCCTGCCACTGGCAGTTGTAGTTGTTCCATGGATGTCTCTCGCAGTTCCAATCCTGTCTCTCCCGCTTGGTTTTCCATGGAACGAGACAGTTGTTTACAGGCTTAACATCTTCGGACTGGACCTTCCAGTTTATCTTGAGGGGTTGGCGTGGGGGTTTACGTGGCCGCTTAGAATAGGCGTGACAATATCAGCCGCCATGTTGTTCTATCTTACTACGCAGCAGACGATGCTCATAGCCATGTTGTTTAAGCTTCGCATGCCCTTCAAGTTCATCTACATGGTTGCTGCGACACTCCAGCTCATACCCCTGATGGTTGACGAGGTGAAAAGTATCTACCAAGCTCAGCTGGCCCGCGGTCTCAGAACAGACGTCAGCGCCATGAAAAGGGTTTGGAACATGCTCCTGCTAATAGTGCCCCTGACACTCGGCTCGCTTGAAAAAGTTCAGACAAGGGCCATAGCTTTGGAGTCGAGGGGTTTCAGCTCACCCGTCAGAAAAACCATGCTCTACGACATAAGGTTCAAGACTGTCGACTACGTGTTTTTCGCATGCATGACATCTGCCACGGTCTATCTAGGATATCTCTACGTGACTCAAGGCTATTCACCATTTGTCCGTCTTCGGTATCTCCTGGCCGGGTAGAGAGATGCAAACAATCCTCGACACGGTTAAGCATCCTGTAGTCGTGGAAGGCCTTAGCTACAGCTATCCTTCAAGGCCGAATGTCCTCAACGACATCAGCTTCACCGTCACCAAATGCGAGGCAGTGGGGATAATAGGTCCAAACGGCGCGGGAAAATCAACTCTCTGCAAGGCTCTCAACGGGCTGGTTCCCCATTTCTATGGGGGGAAGATGCGTGGAAGAGTTTACGTGGCAGGCATGGACACGCTCAAACATACGGTAGCTGAGCTGGCTACAAAGGTCGGCCTCGTTTTCCAAGAGCCCGAAACACAGTTGTCGGGTCTAGCGTTAACCGTTGAGGACGAGATAAGCTTCGGCCTATCCATGCTGGGTTTTCCAAAGAACGTAATAGTTGAGCGTACGCGGGAAGCTTTGGAGAAGGTGGGGTTGCAGGGTCTTGAGCACAGGTCGCCTTTCGAGCTTTCGGGCGGGCAGCAGCAGAGGCTGGCCATAGCCACAGTTTTAGCGATGAAGCCTGAGGTAATGGTTTTGGACGAGCCGACAGCACAGCTGGACCCTTTGGGCAAGGAGCAGGTTTTCGCCGTGCTCAAAGAACTTTTGATGAATGGAATGACGATGGTCATAGCGGAGCATGAAGTCGAAGAGCTGGCTGTTCTTACCAACCGTATAATCATGTTGAACGAGGGGAGAGTGGTCTGTGAAGGCCCGTCAAGAGACGTGTTGAAGCAGGTAAGTCTCATCAAGTCGTTAGGTGTGAACCCTCCCACCGTCACCGAGCTGGCCCATATAGTTGATAAGGAATGCGACCTCCAGCTTGAAGATTATCCACTGACCGTGGAGGAGGCTTTGAAAATCTTTCTGGAACATCTGCAAAGGAGTGGGAAGATTTGAGCTTGATAAGGGTTTGCGACGTATGGTATTGGTACAACAACGATGTCGTAGCTCTCAAGGGGGTCAGCCTAGACATAGATGCGGGAGAGACAGTGGCCATTATAGGCCAGAACGGTGGTGGAAAAACAACCTTGGCCAAGCATTTCAACGGCCTCCTGAAACCCTCTAAGGGAGAAGTTTACGTGAAAGGACACAACACCAAGGAAACACCAATCCATAAACTCGCGTCCATAGTTGTATACGTCTTCCAAAACCCATCCCATCAAATCTTCATGAGCACAGTCTACGAGGAGGTTGCATACGGTCCCTTACAACAAGGCCTGCCAAAAAATGTAGTCGACGACAGGGTTTCCAAGGCTCTAGAAACCGTGGGCCTAATGGTGAACCCCAGGACCCATCCATACGACTTGGATTATGGGCAGATGAAGCTTTTGACCATTGCTTCAGCCATCGCGGTCGACCCTGAAGTGTTTGTCTTGGACGAGCCGACGACAGGTCAAGACCATCGGTCGAGGAGGAAAGTTGCGGAGATAGTCAGGCAGCTGAATCGGGCGGGGAAGACGGTTGTTGTAATAACTCATGACATGAGGTTCGTTGTCGAGACGGCTGCGAGGACTGTTGTCATGGTTGGCGGTCGTGTTGCCGCCGATGGTCCGACGCGAAGGGTACTGTCGGACGTGGAGCTACTGGCCAGCGCTGCGATAAAACCTCCTCAAACCGTTCAGCTTGCAAATGGGTTAAGGGAGTATGGATATGTCGTCAGCATGCTCACCTTAGACGAGGCTGCGGATGAGCTTAAACGTCTTCTGGGCTGCAGCCGCCCGTCTAGTCTGTCTCCAGCCCTTTGACCAAGCCGCCGAGGTTTCTGGCTTTTTTGTTTGAGCTGATGAATTCGTTGATTTCGTCGAAGGTTGGCATAGCCTCTTGTGCTCCTAGCTTTGTTGTGGCAAGGGCTGCTGCCACGTTGGCCAGCTCAGCTGCTTCATGGAGTTTCATGTCTTTGGAGAGGGCGTAAGCCAAGGTTCCGCAGAAAGCGTCACCAGCCCCGGTTGTGTCGACAGCTTTAACCTTCACACCTTTTAGATGAAGCGTTTCCCTCTCAGTCACGAGCACCACGCCCCTACTGCCCAAGGTTACCAAGACATTTTTGACGCCTTTTTTGAGGAGTTTCTTTCCTGCTGAGATGGCTGTGCTTACGTCATGCACTTCGACGCCTGAAAGGTACGAGGCCTCCAAGGCGTTGGGGACGATGACGTCAACTTTTTCCAGCAAGTTTTTGGGCAAGGCCCTCGCGGGTGCAGGGTTTAGCAACACCTTGACGCCAGCTTGGTTGGCTATGTTGACCGCGTGCTCAACTGTTTGAATAGGAATTTCGAGCTGAAGCATCAAGACTTTGGCGGAGGCTATTTCGTCTCTGGCGGCTTCAACGTCAGCGGGGGTCAGGCGTTCGTCGGCTCCCGAAGCCACCGCTATCAAGTTACTGCCCTGCTGGTCGACCATAATCAACGCAACGCCTGTGTGTGCTTCAGGGTCTCTGACCACGTGTCTTGTCATGACACGTTCTTTATCCAGCCTTTCGACAAGCATCGAGCCGAACAAGTCGTTGCCCACGCGTCCTACGATGGATGTGTTTACACCGAGTCTAGATGCCGCGACGGCTTGGTTCGCGCCCTTTCCGCCCGGAAATATCTGGAAGATTCCGCCTATGACTGTTTCGCCACGTTTGGGTAGTCTGCCCAGTTTAACGACGAGGTCGGCGTGAATGCTGCCGACCACAACAACCTCAGCCGGCGACACCATGGTTTATACCCTCCTTTACTCAAATATGAGCCTCTTCTAGATGTGTGGCCCTAGTTGTTTAAGCTGAGTGACGCACCGGCTTTGTAACCTGAAGATGAGAACATGAAACAACTATTCATTAGAGGACGGAGAAGCCAAATGAGACACGTAGGACAACTATGCTTGGAATAGGATGAACGTTTTGGCCGGCGTCAGAAAAGTGTTGTATCGTTTGACGGAGTGTTGAGGATAGAGGGTGTTTTTCTGGAGATGATTTTTGCATCTTATCTTATCAGCAAAGGCCTGCGACCCGCGGCCTACAACATGACGTGCTCGTAGCCATGTATAATGGCTATGGATACTATGAATATACAGGTCGGAGGAAGATTGACGCCGATAAAATTAACAGGTTTTTGAACGACACCTTACGACTCGACCAGCTTCTCAAAGAAAGTGTGGGCAAAGGGATTGTCGAGGTTGGTTTTGTGGCCGCCTGTGCTGAAAACGATTGGCAGCCCGAAGCCAAAAGCGTTTGAAAAAGGCAAGGAAATACAGGAAACTTAGCTACAACGTAGTACTACAGTCATCCAACGAACTGCTCATGAGAATCCATGGGGGTTAAGATCATGACCAGCCTATGTATTTGACCCGCGTGCAAGCGGCCAGCCTTTCATGGTTTTATCTGACGCTGATTCGTTTGACAACCTCCAGCAACCTTCGTATTACTTTCCCTTCTGTATGGACCGGGGGGGATTTGAACCCCCGACCTGTCGCGTGCAAGGCGACCATTCTTCCAGGCTGAACTACCGGCCCCATCGTCGTGTGAAACTAACTAACTTTAAAAAGTTTCTCGCCGTTTTCCGCCGCCCTTCAAAAACCTAAAGACCTTCGACATGTGATTTCAGAGAAATTCTACAACGTTAATTTTTCATCTCCCGACTTCGTACCAAAATCTAAACAGGAGCGCTTACACAGCTGACCTCATTTTTTGTGCACTTGAAAGGTCCGGGGTTCAAATCCCTGCCGGTCCATGTTTGTCGTGGGAAGGTTTAAATACGATGTTCGTTGCATGAATTCTAACTGAGGAGTGAGATTATTGCTTCGCGGGTTGTTTGTATAACCTGCTCCTCTGACGCGGCTTCCGTAGCTGTGGTTTTCGTCGTTTTTCCGGTGGGTGGTTTTCATGGCGTGGCGTGAATTCTTAGGGTTGAATCTACCGTCGAGAGTCGTTGTTTTCGACACTACTTTGCGAGATGGTGAGCAGACGGCTGGCGCGGCTTTACGGCCTCATGACAAAATACGGCTGGCCGAGGCGTTGGCTGATTTGGGAGTTGACGTCATCGAAGCTGGTTTTCCACCTGTATCTATGGGTGAGTCGTCGGCCATTAAAGAGATTTCATCGATGGGTTTGCCGTCGAAAATCTGCGTTTTGTCGAGATGTGAAAAAATAGACATCGACGCCGCTGCCAAAGTAGACCCGGACTGGATACATGTTTTCATAGCGACTTCCGACATCCATTTGCAACACAAGCTCAAGCTGACACGGGAACAAGCTCTTGAAAAAGCCGTTACTTCGGTTGAGTACGCGAAGTCGATGGGCTTCACCGTGCATTTCTCGGCTGAAGACGCAACCAGGACGGAGATGCCTTTCCTTCTTCATGTGTTCAAAAAGGTTGAAGAAGTTGGAGCCGACAGCGTCGACATTCCCGACACAGTTGGCACAGCTGTCCCACTCGCCATGAATAAAATTGTCAGCCAAGTTGTTAAGACTTTGAAAATTCCCGTCGCGGTGCACTGTCACGATGATTTTGGCCTCGCGGTCGCTAACTCTCTGGCGGGAGTTGAGGCAGGTGCTGAAATCGTTCATGGAACGATAAACGGTATTGGTGAAAGAGCTGGTAACGCGAGCCTCGAAGAAATCGTGGCCGCGTTGCGTTTTCTCTACGGTGTTGAAACTAACGTAAAATTTGAGAAGATTTACCGGGTTTCGAGGATGGTTGAACGACTTATGGGCATCGTTGTTCCCAAGAACAAAGCCATCGTCGGAGACAACGCTTTCGCGCATGAAAGCGGAATTCATGTTCACGGCATTCTCGGAAACCCCACCACCTACGAACCAGTCATGCCAGAGATTTTCGGCAGACGCCGACGCATCGTTTTCGGCAAACATTCGGGTATTCATGGGCTTGAAGCATTCCTGAAAGAATACGGGTTCACGGTGGAAAAAGAAAAGGTTTCGACAATCCTGAGGAAAATTAAAGAGCATGCTGACCAAGGCGGGAAAGTTTCGGAGGAAACGGTTCTTTCTTATGCTCAAGAGGTTTATGGTCGCCGAAGCGTCCACCGTTCCTTCGTGAAAAATTTGTTCTTGATGTTGGCTGGAAATGTTTTCAAGGCTGAAGTGGATTTGATGATGGCGGGTGAACCTGTTTCAGGCGTTGGCGAAGGTTCTTCAGCTGTGGAAGCCGCCTTGAAAGCAGTTTCAAACGCTTTGCGGAAAATCATTGAAATGGACATCGTCGACGTCAAGGTTCACACACCTTATGGCGGAAGTCACAGCTCCGAGGCTGAGGTAACGATTTCCTGTAGAGGCGGTGAATTCGTTGGAAGAGGCATTGGCTCCGACCCGTCGATTGCTGTTGTCTGGGCTGTCACCAGTGCGGCGCATCAGCTTTTGTTTGACCGACGGAGGTTGGAGGCTGAATGAGGGCGGCTGACGCGCTGGTCAAGGCTATGGAGAAGCGGGGAGTCGAATATGTTTTCGGCATTCCCGGCGGGGCTAACATGCCTTTCTATGACGCTTTGAAGGATTCTGATATTCGGAGCGTGTTGGTGCGTCATGAGCAGCAGGCGGTTCACGCGGCTGAAGGATATGCACGGGTTAAGGGAAGGCCGGGAGTGTGCAGCGGAACTTCGGGCCCTGGTGCTACCAACCTGATCACAGGGCTTGTCGACGCCTACATGGACAGCACTCCCGTGGTAGCGATAACTGGGCAGGTTGTCCGAGCGTTTATGGGGACCGATGCTTTTCAGGAAGCCGACATCGTCGGCCTCGTTTTACCGCACATCAAATACGCTGTAACCGTGAAAGACCCTCACCGCGTGGTGCAGGAATTCGTTAACGCCTACAGCATCGCCGCCAACCTTAGGCCCGGGCCAACGCTCATCGACCTTCCACGCGACGTTCAGCTAGAAGAAGTAGAGAACCAAATCGACGTAAAGCCCGAACCGCTTTTCGCGAAACCACTTCCCGAACCCGACATCGAATCAATCAAAAGGGCTGCGACGCTGATAGCGGAGTCGGAGAAACCCGTGGTGTTGGTGGGCGGTGGAGGGGTTTACAGCATGGCAGGCCGTGAAATTCTTGAGCTCGCTGAACACATCGCGGCTCCGATTGTGTTGACCACGATGGGCAAGGGAGCTGTCCCCGAAGACCATCCACTTGTCCTCGGAGTCGTCGGCATGCATGGAAGGGTAGAAGCCGACCTCGCCGTCATCGAATCAGACCTCGTAATCTGCGTCGGAACCCGTCTATCTGACAGAGCCATCGGGCCCGCGAAAGATTTCGAGAAAAACCGTAAAATCATCCACATAGACATCGACACCAGCGAATTCGGCAAAAACGTGAAGCCGACGGTTTCTCTTCCCGGTGATTGTCGACGTGTTCTGGCGGAGCTCGTCGAATACACGAAACATGTAGTCGCTAAAAGGCCTGAAAGCATGTTGGCGAAAAAACTGCGTGAAATCGGGCAGGCGTATGATGAATACATGATGTCGCTCGACGACGGAACTATTCTTCATTCATGGAAAGTAGTTTCGCTTTTGACGGATGCCCTTCCGCCAGACACAATCGTAACAACCGGCGTTGGCCAGCATCAAATGTGGGCTCAGCTTTTCTGGAAGAACCGTGCCCCTCGCACTTGGATTACGAGCGGAGGGCTGGGCACGATGGGTTTCGGGCTTCCAGCGGCTTTTGGGGCGAAGGCAGCTGCTCCTGATAGAGTTGTAGTTGACCTCGACGGTGACGGCAGCTTCTTGATGACTTGTCAAACGCTTGCATGCGTGGCTGACTACGACCTGCCTGTTATCACGGTTATCTTCGACAACCGTTCGCTGGGAATGGTGAAACAGTGGCAGGACATGTTCTACAACAAACGTTACAAAGACGTTGAATACAACGACCGCACAGATTTGGTTAAGCTTTCCGAGGCTTTCGGCGTGGAGGCGGTCAGGGTTGAAAGCTATGATGAACTGCTGAAAGTGGTTACACGGGCTGCGAGAACAAATACCGCTTTGACAGTCGATGTTCCAGTCGACGTTGGCGAGCTCGTGTTCCCGATGGTTCCGCCGGGTAAATGGCTGGAGGACGTGAAGCTTCCGCCCGGTTTTGACCTTAGCCAGCGAGTTGTCGCAGCAGGCAAAACAACAGCGTGAAGCCCACAATGAAATTTATTGTTTTCGTGGAGCTCGTCAACAGCCACGACGCGGTTGCGAAAATGCTGCTCACGGTAAAACAAGGCAACCTCAACATAGAATCCATAAACATCCACCGCACCGACGGTAACACGCTTGCCGCCATCATGCTTCTCGAAGGTGAAGAAAGAAAAGCCGAATGGCTCACCAACAAACTCCTCAACTTCCCCTACTACCGTTCAGCCAGCCTTCTAAAACAAGTCTAATACCGACCATGTAGGGATAACTAGCCATGAAAGTGTACTACGACGCCGATATTTCGCTTGACGTTTTGAAGAATAAGACTATCGCTGTCATAGGCTACGGCAGCCAAGGATGTGCACAGGCCTTGAACATGCGTGATTCCGGGCTTGACGTCGTGGTGGGTCTCCGTGAAGGAGGCTCTTCATGGCAAAAAGCTGTGGAAGACGGGTTTAAACCGTTGACGATTGAAGAAGCTTCGCGTCAAGGAGACGTCATTCACATTCTCATCCCCGACCCTGAACAACCGCTTCTCTACCGGGAAAAAATCAGACAACATCTCCGCGAAGGTAAAACACTCGGTTTCTCACATGGATACAACATTCACTACCGTCAGATTGTTCCGCCGCCGAATGTTGATGTGGTGTTGATGGCTCCTAAATCACCGGGGCCGCGGATGCGTGAACTTTATCTGCAGGGGAAAGGCGTGCCCGCGCTCGTCGGTGTTGCCCAGAACTACACGGGCAAAGCTCTTGAGACAGCGTTGGCGATGGCGAAGGCGAACGGCTGTTCAAGAGCCGGAGTGATTGAAACAACTTTCAAGGACGAAACCGAGACTGACCTTTTCGGCGAGCAGGCTGTTCTCGTCGGCGGCGTTATGGAGCTTATCCGCAACGGCTTCGAAGTTCTGGTGGAAAACGGCTACCCACCCGAGCTCGCATACTTCGAAGTGTTGAACGAGTTGAAGCTTATCGTCGACCTCATCTACCAAGGCGGGATGACTCATATGCTTAAGGCTGTTTCAGACACGGCTAAGTATGGAGGCCTGACTGTTGGTCCTCAAATCGTCGACAACCATGTCAGGCAGAACATGGAGAAAGCACTCGCCCGCATCAGGTCAGGCGAATTCGTGGAAACATGGACAGGAAACCCAAACGCCTACGAAACACTCAACGAACTCATGAAGAAAATAAGCGAACATCCGATAGAAAAAGTCGGCGAAAAAATCCGCAAAATGGCGAACATCTAAATTTTTTCGAACCGTCTGTAGAGATAAATCACTTTCCCGTGTTTTTTCTCTGCTTCGGATGGAATTAGGCCCGGAATTCGGAAATCATGTGAAACTATGCGGGCGCCGCGTCGTAGAGCGTTTTCAAGCCTAGGCCTGACCTGTGTGAGTAGGTCTGGTGTTAAGTAGAGGGTTATTACGTCGACGTTTTCGATGTTTGCTCGAGTCAGGTCAGCTTGGATGACTTGGACGTATTCGTCGAGGCGTTTGATTTTCGCCGATTGTCTGACGTGGTTGACGAGTGCAGGCCTGATTTCATATCCTATTGCATGGGCTTTATATCGTTCAGCTGCCGTGAAAAGAATTCTGCCATCGCCGCATCCGAGGTCCACGACGGTCTCTCCTTCATCTACTCCCGCGAGGTCGAGCATGTGGTAAACCACCGGCATAGGTGTGGGCACGAACGGAACAAGTTTCCTCATTTCCCACACCTCCGGCACCGGAAAAACTATTCTACTATTATTCCACGGGGCTTGGGTTTAAGATATTCGGGCATCCTTGATTCGTATTCGCTGATTTTGCCGCTGTATTTTTCGAGAGTTGTCTGGATGTCGTCGAGGCCTTTCATCAGTCTTTCACGGATGTGTGGCTCCATGTTGAAGGAGATTGTTTCGCCTGCGTATGAAACCGTCTGTGACTGCAGGTCAACCGAAACCAGCAAATTTCCTGATTTCGCCATGTTTCTTAGCTTCGCGACGTTTTCCTCCGATAGCTTGACGCAGACCAGCCCGTTTTTGCTGGCGTTGCCGTAGAAGATGTCGCCGAAACTTGAAGCAATCACGCAACGTATTCCAAAGTCGGTCAAAGCCCATACGGCGTTTTCACGGCTTGAGCCGATGCCGAAATTACGGCCCGCCACGAGAATCTTCGCATCCCGGAAATCAGGCCTGTCCAAGACGAAATCACCTTTCAAACCGCCTTTCTCATCATACCGCCACCGATAGAAAAGATACTTCCCAAGGCCTTTCCTCTCGATGACTTTGAGAAATTCCGCTGGGATGATTTGGTCTGTGTCAACGTCATCCGCTTCGAGCGGAGCAGCTTTACCAACTACACGGACAACTGGTTCAGGCACGGAAACAGTTTGAAACATCCATCTATATAAACAGAAACCTCCAATCATTAAATCCGTGAAAAACTCATCTAACACCGTGGTGGGTTCTGAAGCGATAGTGGTCGAACAGCTGACCAAAAGATACGGTGAATTGGTCGCTGTTGACCATGTATCGTTCACCGTTCGTGAAGGAGAAGTTTTTTCTCTGCTGGGCCCTAACGGTGCGGGAAAAACAACCACGGTGGAGATGCTGGAATGTCTCCGAACACCTGATTCGGGAGACGCTTATATCAAAGGTCTGAGCATCCGAGACCCTTCAAACGTGCAGCGTATTAAAAAGCTAATAGGTGTTTTGCCTCAGGAGTTTAACGCGGTGGAAAATCTTTCGATTTACGAGAATGTGGAGCTTGCCGCCGCTGCTAAACAGTCTAAAGACGTGAAAGAAGTTTTGGATGCTCTTGGGCTTTGGGATATTCGGGGAAGGATGTTTGGCAAGCTTTCTGGCGGGTTGAAACGTAAGGTTGGAATCGCGATGGCCTTGGTTGGAAACCCTGAAATCGTTTTCCTCGATGAGCCTACGACGGGCCTTGACCCGCAGGCGCGAAGAGAAACATGGCTCTACATCAAGCGACTCAAACAATCCGGCGTAACCGTCGTCCTCACCACACATTACATGGAGGAAGCGGAAAAACTCAGCGACCATGTAACAATCATCGTCAAAGGAAGAATCGCGGTGCAGGGCGAAGTCAAACTACTCATCAATCAACACGGTGGAAAAGCAAAGCTACTATTCGAAGAGCTCGACGACCATGTGCAGAACGTGTTAAAGGAAAAAGGATACGAAGTCGAAGCCAACGTCAGAGGCCACGTCATCGTCAAAATCGAAAAAGAATCAGACCTCTACGACGTGTTGTCAATTCTGCGCGAAACCGGTAGCGAGGCTTATCCCGAAATCCGAAGAGCTGGGCTGGAGGACGTTTTTCTCAAGGTCATCGGGTCGAAGCTGAGCGAGACAGGTGAATTAATTTGAAAACGTTTCCGACTCTGGTCAAGCTTCTTTTCAAAACATGGATGCGCGATAAAACGAGCATCTTCTTTGGAATTCTTTTTCCCGTGATGCTTCTCCTAGTTTTTGGAAGCATTTTCGGCGGCGCTTCCCCACCCAACTACACTCTGTATGTGCGAAACCTCGACATCGACCAGAACAACGAACCCGGGTTTCTCTCGCAGGCGTTCATCGAAGCTTTGAACAACAGTGTATTCGAAGTGATACTTCTCAAACCCTACGACCCGATTCCACGCAGCACAGGATTCGCCGCTGTGCGTATCCTCACCATTCCAAAAGGATTTACCAGTAATTTGCTAAACATGACGATGGTCAACCGCATCGACATAACGGCGGATACCATCATGAAAATGGAGGAAATGGCTGGCAAAAACATTCCTCCGGAAACACGGGCGAACATCACGGCATCGATGCAAGGCATGCGGATTTTCAGAGAAATGATAAAAGCAGAGAAAAACATCCTCATGGTTGAAGGAAGCGCCGACGACCGCGTTCTCCCAGCCATCGAAGGAATGATAAACATCATAGCGTCCAAATTCGAGCTCACGTTGCTCAACGCCTCATCCGCAATCGAAGTAAAAACCGAGCTTATTCAAATGAAGCAGATGCGCCCTGTTGACTATTATCTACCAGGATACATCGCCGCGTTCATCATGTCGAATGGTTTGATAGGGGTCTCGTCGATGGTCAGCGATTTGAACAGAAGACATGTAACCAAGCTATTGGCTTCGACTCCGCTTTCGAAGTCTCTGTGGATTGTCTCGCTGCTTGTCGTTCAGACCTTTGCGTCTCTGATTTTGACATCTGTGATGATATTAGTCGGCTGGCTCGTGTTCCGGATAAGCGTGATTCCCGACATCTACAGCTTAGCGGTGATTTTCATCGGGACCTTGGCTTTCACCGGGTTCGGAATCCTTATCGGCGGCGCCGTAAAAGAAGCCGAAGCTGTCACAGCTCTCGGAAATGCTCTCGCATTCCCGATGATGTTTCTTTCAGGAGCTTTTTGGCCTGTGGAGCTAATGCCCCCATTCATGCAACAGGTCGCGCGTTTTGTCCCACTATTCTATTTCCACAACGCTTTGAGGATGACGCTCATCGCCGGCAGTGTTGAAGAAGCATTTTTCCCCACTTTGATAGTGATGGGCCTCGCAGCCGTTGGAATAATCCTCGCCATCCAAGTGACCAAGTGGCGCGACTTTTAGCCAAACTCATCCCGTAAAACGGGAACAACTTTTTCACCGATTTTGCGACATCCATCGACGATGTTCGCTGCAATAGGGTGGCCGAAAACCAGATGGTTGACGCCGTTTTTCAGCAACTTCACCGACTTTTCGACCACATCATCCACATCACCGTGGATAGAGAAATTGTCCAACACACAGGCGGCCACCTCATCATCTACATCCGACAAATCCTCCAGCCGTAGGCCCGCGTATTCCATCATAGGCGAGCCGTCGACCAAGTCAACCACGTACCGGAGAAGAACATTCAAAAATTGCCTCTGTTCATTCTGTTTCTCTGAAAGAAAGGTGAAAGGCCTCGCCACAAGCTCTTTTCCAGCTCCACCGGCCTCGTCCATCCACTTCCTCATCATAGCCGCGTAGATTGGGTTGGCGAGGTTGTCAACAACAACTCCATCAACGACACTTGACTTCGCAGCTGCTCTCGTCAGTAAGGGCCCGCTCGTGCCAACGTAGATAACCGGTGGCTTACCGAGGGCCCAATCCATCCGAGCCATATGTGCAACAACTTGCTCAACGTGTTCGACCACTTCTTTGATGGTTGCCCTACGTTCACCCATGTAGGCGCCGCGTGAAATTCCCAGCACAGCGCCTGGAGAAACTGACGCCAGATACGCCGCAAACCTCGCGTTCACATGTGGGCTGTAAAGATTCGCCGGCACCGTCACTGGGCCAACAAGTACTCTTCTTAGGAATGGCGCAACCGAGAAGCAAATACCCCAAGCAGGCCTGTAAGGCAGATGCTCGTAAACCTGCAGAGAATAAAACGCGTATTCATCAACGGTTTTAGCAACTTCGAGAAGGGCGGAAAATGGTTTATCGCCTTCGACGACTACGCTGACCTTCACCATCCACTCTCATCGGAAAACGAAAACATACAAATGTTTAGAAACAACTCGAAGCGGAAAAAACCATGAAATACGTGGATGTCGTCGGCGTGGGCCGAATAGGGCATGGAATAGCCGCATGCGTAGCCATTCATGGATACAGCGTCAGGCTCCGCGACGTCAAACAAAGAACTGAAACCGAGAAAAATCAGATTCGTCAAAAAGCACTATCCCTCGTGTATGAATGCATCCTGTTGTTCGACGGCGAAAACGCCCTCCGAGAAAAACCCGAGGAAATCATGCGGAAAGTTGAATTTGTTTCGGGATACGATAGAGTTGAGGAAGCTTTCCACATCGTCGAAGCCGTGCCGGAAAACATCGAAATCAAGAAAGCCGTCTATGAACGTCTTTCTGAAAAAACATCCGTCGACGCTGTTCTGGCTTCCGCGAGTAGCAGCATCAGGCCATCGGCTTTGGCGAAATTCGTGAAAAACCCGAGCCGTTTTCTCGTAACGCATTGGATTAACCCTGCTGAGTTGGTTCCGTTGGTCGAAGTCGCTGCTTCACCATTTACGTCGAAAACTGTTCTGGATGACACGGTGTCTTTTCTCAAAAGCTGTGGAAAAATTCCCGTGGTCTGTAGCGACAGCCCAGGATATGTTTCAGCCCGTCTGCAAGCCGCTTTGATGAATGAAGCTCTACGTCTCGTAGAGGAAGGTGTCGCTTCGCCCGAATCCGTTGACAAAGCTTTGATGGCTGGGATAGGTTTTAGGCTCGCTGTTCAAGGGCTTTTGGAATTTCTCGACTGGGGCGGGGTCGACATACTTCACAAAGTTGACAACTATCTCGCATCCGAGCTTAACGCAGAACGGTTCAAACCACCGGCCATTCTTAAACAACTCGTCGAAAAACAACATTTCGGCATGGATAAAGGACGTGGCATCTATGATTATTCAGGCGTGGATGTGGAAGCGCTTAAAACAACGCGTAAAAAGCAGATGATAAACCGGCTTAAGCAATTAGGTATTTTACGTTGAAGGTTTGCAGAAAGCTGGGTTGAAGACGAAGATAGCATGTACTTTGGGGCCTTCCCTGTCAACGGTCGAAGACATCGTGAAAGCCGTTTCGGTTGGATGTAGAATTTTCAGAATTAATTTTAGCCATGGAAACCCCGATGTTTGGGAAACTTTTGCGGCGAATGTTCGGAAAGCCGCTGAAAAAACGGGTGAAAACCTTGTTTTGCTGGGAGACTTGAAAGGCAGCTCGGTTCGCGTAAAAGGATTGGAGCAAAGCATATCGCTGAACACGGGGGAAAGGATAAAATTCTCTCTGGACGGGCCCATCCAGCTACCGCATCCTGAATTCTTCCAAACAGTAGAAGTCGGCGACGTTCTCGTTTTCGACGACGGCCGCGGAATCCTCAACGTCGTAAAACACAACGGAAAATCCATCGTCGCCGAAGTTGCGAGACCCCTGACAATCGCCCCCAACAAATCCATCGTCATCCGCGAAAAAGAAGTCGAAGCCGCAGACTACATCGAAGCAAGCAGAGAAGGAATAGAGGCAGCCATCAAGCTCGAACTCGACTACGTGGGCCTCAGCTTCGTGAGAAGCGGCGAAGACATCGACAAAGTTAGAGAATATCTTGAATCACGCGGCTGCAGAGCTGAATTGATTGCGAAAATCGAAACACCTTCCGCGGTAAAAAACATTGACGAAATCTGCGTGAAAAGCGACGCTATACTCATTGCGAGAGGAGATTTGGGGATGCATTTTCCCCTGGAGCTTGTGCCGCGTCTCCAGAAAACAATAGTTGAAGCGGCCTACAACCGCAACCGCCCCGTCATCGTGGCGACTCAGCTTCTCGGCAGCATGGTGAATGAATCCGTTCCTACGCGGAGCGAAATAGTCGACGTAATGTCATGCGTGGAAGACGGAGTAGACGTGTTGATGCTCACCGCGGAAACAGCGGTTGGACGTTATCCGATTGAATCGCTTCAGTGGCTGGTGAAAATTGCGGAAACCTATGAAAGAGCGATGAAGCCACGCCGAAGCCTGCCACCAGACGCCGAAGTAGTTGATAGGTTTGCTCTCGCCGTCGTCAACCTCGCCGAATCACTCGCCGCGAAAATCGCGATATTCACCATGAACGGAAACATGGCCCGCCGGATAGCACGGTTCAAACCCGTGGGAGGAATAATAGCCGCAACACCCAACAAACACGTCATCCCACGTCTAAACCTGCTCTGGGGAGTAACACCAATCCTCATAGAAGCCAAAACATACAGCGAAGGAATCAAAAAACTCGAAGAAACACTGGAAAAAACAGGATTGGCCGAACAAGGCGACACGTTTGTCTTAACGTATGGATTGGTCGAGGAACCTGTTCACATCGTCAAAATGAAGCGTTTCAAATAATTGTGCGGCGGTTTTTGGGTCTTTATTTTCCGTCTTGGAGGTCTTCTACGCCTTTTTCTGTGATTTTGAAGTATGCTTCGGCTGTTGGTGGGTGGTAGGGGCTGTCGATGACGCGGGCGAGGCGTGTGTTGTTGGCGGCTCTTCGGATGAAGATGCGGTAGGTGCTGCTGTGGGCGAGAACGTGGCCTCCGCTGGGTTTGTTGGGGTCTCCGAAGAACTGGTCAGGGTTGGCCTGAACTTGATTAGTTACGACGACGGCGACGTTGTGAACCTGAGCCGTCCGTAGAAGCCTGTGAAGCAAATCGTTCAGTCGCTGCTGCCTTTCGGCAAGAGTTCCACGACCGATAAACTCCGCCCGGAAATGCGAAATAATTGAATCAACTATGACGAGCCGGGCCTTGTATTTCTCGATGTATCTGCCGAGTTCCTTGATGGTAAGCTGTAGATGGCTTGAGTTGTAGACGCTGGCGAAAATAATGTTTTCCAGGATTTTCCGCTGGTCGAGGCCCCGTGCTTCGGCGATTTGAATAATCCGTTCGGGCCTGAACGTTGCTTCGGTGTCGATGTAGATGGCTGCTCCGTCGAGGCCGCCCTGTTCACGGGGAAGCTGCGCCGTCACACATAGAGTATGACATATCTGTGTTTTCCCCGAGCCGTATTCGCCGATGAGCTCTGTGATGGCCTGTGTTTCCACGCCGCCGCCCAACATAGCGTCTAACGCTTTCGAACCCGTAGTAAGCTTCTGCATCGATTTTCGACGTTCTAAGACTTCGGTCGCGGGGACAAACTCCTTGTCCAGAAAACCGCTTTCGATAAGCAGGAGACGGGCCTTGAGACAAAGTTCCTCAGCTTTTTCCGCACCGATTCCCAGCTCCACTAATTCACGCGGAGTAGCGGCTGCGAGGTCAAGCACCGAAGTAATCCCCGCCGAATTAAGCTTCTCCTCAGTAGCCTTTCCAATACCGTCTATACTCTGCAAATCAAACACGTCAATCTCTTTTTCAGCTGTTTTCTTGGTCATCCGTCAAATTCTACAAACATGTGACTGCTTTATAAAAAATGATGCATGAAGATAAAGGGGGGGAGGGGGTTTAGGGTAGGGCCAGCCTTGGGCCGAGGGCTTTTCTCAGTGCTTTGACGACGGAATGGCCGACTGGAACGAGGTAGGCCGCGGAAATTGCGTTGAACAACGCCGTCAAACCTGTGATGATCAAAGCCACGTCTAGGTCAGTTCCGAAGACATATCCGAGGTTGGTGAGAGTTCTTTTGCCGAACGCCAAGTATATTGACGGAAACAGCAGGTAGTAGAGGGCGAAGGTAATCGGCGCCATCACGCCGGCTCTCACAGCTATTCCGCCCAACGTCGACAAAACCACCTTACCGCGGCCAATTTTCTCCGCAACCTTCAACCCTACATAAACGCCCAGAAACATCGACAGAACAGCTGTCAGCTTCATGAGCTGCGGAATCGGGGGTGGAGCAAAAACACCGGTAGCGGTAATAACCAATGCATACCAGTGCGCCAGGGCTGTTATCACGCCGTATTTCCAGCCAAACAGTAGGAATGAAACGATGTCCGGGATTTCAGCGAGGTCGAACCGGAGAAACGGCAGCAGCGGGAACGGGAATGACAGGGGAGCGATGCCCATCACGTAAGCCAATGCAGC
>JAVYLK010000022.1:0-22514 GCA_038740895.1 Candidatus Caldarchaeum sp. | reverse complement strand
ACCGCCACCGCCAAGGCTACGGCAAACAACATCACCTCAACCAAGAAACCCAGAGACAGATAGCCGGCCAAGACTTCGCTAACAAGCTCAACCATTATTATGGTTGTGATTATAACGGCCGCCAGGACGGCGAACCTTTTCCCGACCTCGTTCATCCTAACCTCGAGAGGAGTTTTTTCCTCCTCAACGCTTGCAGCGGCTTTTGCTATCTTTCCAAACTCTGTTAAACTACCTGTTGCAACTACGACACCACGGCCTCTTCCGTAGGTTGCGGTCGTCCCGGCGAAGGCCATGTTAACACGGTCGCCTATGGCTGTCTCCATTGGGACGGGGTGAGTTGTTTTAGAGACGGGGGTCGACTCGCCTGTGAGAGGAGACTCATCAAGTTGGAGGTTCACGGCCTCTATGAGCCTAAGGTCTGCTGGAACCTTCGACCCAGCAGTTAGGGCCACCACGTCGCCCGGCACAACCTCCTTAACAGCGACCTCCTTTTCCACACCGTCCCTGATGACTGAGGTCGTTGGAGTGAGCATTTTCTTCAGCGTTTCGAGGGTTTTCTCAGCACGATACTCCTGCACGAAGCCGACGACGGCGACGAAGAAGACTATGACCCCTATCACGACCGAGTCCACCAGCTCGCCCAGCAAGCTAGATATCACCAGCGCAGCCAGCAGAATGCCCACTAGTATGTTGGCGAACTGTTTGAGGAAGATCCTCAGGGCTGAGGGCCTGGGGATGGGCTCGATCAGGTTGGGGCCATACCTCGACAGACGTGCGCTAGCCTCCTCCGAGGAGAGACCTCGAACAGGGTCTGTAGCCATCAGGGAGAGGGTTTCTTCAACTGTTAAGGCGTGCCAAGGACGTGGCTCGGACATCGATAGTCGTCCGTCTACGGCGTTTTAACCGGTCTTTAATACATATCGCCCCCACCCGCCTAGATAAACCTATTTTACCTACGGTGTAAAGGGTTTGACGGGCTGGCTTGTCAACCGCTGCACAGCTCTGCTAGCGTTTGTTTTGCCGGGGTGTTCTAGGTTGAACTATGTGAAAAAGGATTCCGTCTCTCTGTACAGGTTCCGGCGCCTTCTGGAGTCAATCGAGAAGCTGGAGGGCAGGGGAACCGAGCTGGTCACCCTGTACATACCGCCCGACAAGTCGATCTCGGAGGTCATCAACTACCTCCGTCAGGAGTACGCTACAGCCTCCAACATCAAGTCGAAGCAGACACGTAAAAACGTTCAAGACGCGATCGAAAGCGCCATCCAGAGGCTGAAGCTTTTCGACAACCCCGGCCCGACGGGCCTCGTCGTGTTCAGCGGAGCCGTTCCCCAGAACGGCGGGCTTACCAGCAAGATCGAGGTGTACCACATCATCCCACCTGAGCCGATCACCACTTTCCTGTACCGCTGCGACAGCAAGTTTCACGTCGAAGGGCTGAAGGACCTGTTAAAGGAGAAAGCTGTGTACGGTGTCCTGGTTATCGACAACGAGGAGGCGGCCGTGGCCGTCGTCAAGGGCCGCAGCATCTCCCAGCTCAAAACCTACACCTCGGGCGTTCCCGGCAAGCATCACGCAGGAGGCCAGTCGGCGAGGAGGTTTGAAAGGCTTAGGGAGATGACGCTTAACGAGTTCTACAAGCGGGTGGCGGAAAAAGCTAACGAGCTCTTCCTCCAGTACCCCGAGATGAAGGGAGTTATTTTAGCCGGACCAGGCCCTACCAAGGACGTCTTCGCCCAAGGCGAATATCTACACTACACGCTTCGCAACAAAATCCACGTAGTGGACACCTCGTATTCAGGTGAGAGCGGGATACGGGAGGCTGTGGCGAAGTCGGCGGACTTTCTCCGCGAGCTGAGGATGGTTGAAGAGCAGAGGCTCATCCAGAACCTGATGCATGAAGCCACTAGGATGGACGGGCTTGCGGTCTACGGCGAGGAGCAGGTCCTCGAAGCTCTCCGTAAGAACATGCTCGACCTTCTCATAGTCTCCGAAGACCTCGACAGAGTCGAGGTTATGATACAGTGCCAAAACTGCGGGTATCAAGAAACAACCATACTAGACCAGGACCAGATACAGTCGGAGGTTCCTAAGAAGCTTGCAGAGAAATGCCCCAAATGCTTGAACCAGAGCCTTGCGCTCAAGCAGACGACGCTGATGCTCGACAAGCTTATCTCGGAGGCTGAGAAGATGAACGTAAAAGTCGAGCTTGTGTCGTCGGAGCATGAGGAGGGTGAAATGTTCATGAAAGCCTTCAAAGGTGTTGCAGGCTTTCTCAGACATAGGGGTGGGTATTAGATGCTCGAGGAGAACTACCTGCGGTCGGCTCCGGAAAGGGTTAGGATCAAGCTGGTTCATGTCAGGAACGCTAGGCCTGACGTGGTTTTGTCGAACAGCGAAGTTGAAGGCTTGCTAGAGGCTTTCGTGGAAAGCAGGCGGAGGGCTTCGACGGAGTTCTACCCCATGCAGTTCGAGGCTCTGAACCCCACCCCAGTGGTGGCTGTAGTGGATGCCGAGAAGCTGAAACGCCTAAACAAGCTGATCAAGCAGAGAACTGGAAGAGAACTCTACGACGCAGCGGCAGTCATCGAAGTGGACGGCGAGAAATACATCATAGCAGTTGAGCATCACTGCGGCTGACACTCCGCAGTAGATGAACGATGGACTTGATGCCTTCGAGGCTTAGGCCGTCGACGCCAAGGTATCCAAGGCCTTTACGTGCGTCAACGCACCCCGCATCCACTAAAACCTTCATCACGTCGCCGAGCTTATCGATTGCCAGGTCGAGCATCGACTCCTGCATCAAGGCCATCGTGCCGTAAACACCTAGGTCTGAGAAAGACGATACTACGAGAACGTCGCATCCTGTGTTCGACGCTATTCCTCCTCCGCACCCACATCTGCAAACACCGCCGTACTCGACGTGTTTCTGCACAGCATCCATTACTAGACCCATACCAACCTCGTTCCCTCCGTCGCCAAACGCAACCAACGGAACTTTATTCCACCGCAGCCATTCAAGAAGCTTGTCGAGAGGGGCGTGAAGGCTCGACACATCCTCGCCAACTGCGTTGTGGTAAACGTTGAGCTTGTTGGCGGCAGGCCTCTCGATAGCCACGGAGAGGTCGGGAGACTCCTCTTCGACAAAGTTGGTAAAAACACGCCTCGAAAGTTCCGAGTCAGCCGGAAGCCCGATGACCCGGGAGTGCTTGACGTCGGCAGCTTGCAAACCCTTCTGCAAAACACGCTCAAACCCCATGTCAGTGGCTATTACTGACTCGACGCCGAGTACTTTCTCGAGGCACGTGGCTAGAAGCGTCGCCGAGACGGGGCCGTCGGTCTCCAAGGCTGCGTTGAACCGGCGGATCCTGAAACCCGTGGCCAGCAGAGGCTTGCTGGAACGAGCCAGCTTCTCGGCAGCCATCAAGCATAATGAACCTCCGAGCTTCTCCCGTGCAGCTTGATGTAGATGCTTGACGACTCCTCGCATGTTATAGTCCGTGGAGACCACCAACTCCACCAAGCCAGCAGAGTCCAAAGCCCGGCTAAACCCAAGCGACGAGTAAGTTAAGATGTTTTCTACGCAACGTTTAATGCCTGACAGCCGAGACCTCAACCCGGAGTGTTCACGGTCTACGCGGGGATAGACCTTTTCAACGGTCGTGTGGCAAGGCTTTGGAAGGGAGACCCGGCGAAGGCAACCTACTACCCCTACAGCCCTTCCCACTACGCCAGAAGATGGCTGAGCGAGGGAGCGGGGGCCCTGCACGTGGTAGACCTGAACGCAGCCCTCGAGCTGGGCGACAACACGGAAGTCATAACCAGCTTCGTGAAAAGCCTCAACGCATTCGTTCAAGTGGGCGGAGGAGTCCGGAGCCTAGCGAGGGCCACGGCCCTGAGAGATGCTGGAGCGTCGAGGGTCATCGTCTCGAGCCTTTACTTCACGAAAAGGGATGAGGCTCTGAAGGTTCTTGACATTCTTGGAGCCGAGCACGTCGCCCTGTCGCTGGACTGTCGTGAGGACTTTGTTGTGGTTCGGGGATGGAGGGTGAAGACGGAGACGGGGCTGGCGGAGGCCGTGGAGGCGGCTTTGTCCGACGGCTTCCGACACATCGTTCTGACCGACACGTCGAGGGACGGGACGCTCCATGGAGTGAACTCTAAGCTTGTACATGCGGTTGAAAAGAGCCACCGCAGCCACATAACCTACGCCGGCGGAGTGGCCTCCGTCGACGACGTCCTAGCTCTCCGCCGCCTCGGATACGAGGGAGCCATACTGGGCAAAGCCCTCTACGAAGAAACTCTCAGCCTCGAGAGAGTCAGAAACGCTCTCGAGCCGACGCTACACTAAATAGACCCCGCCCGAGCTGTTTACCCGAAGTGCTGGCCAAGAGAATAATCCCATGCCTAGACGTCGACGCGGGCAGAGTGGTAAAGGGAAGGAGGTTCGTCAACCTCATGGATGCGGGAGACCCGGCTGAGCTGGCCGCAAAGTACTCGGAGGAGGGAGCTGACGAGCTTGTCTTCCTCGACATCACCGCATCAGCCCAGAAGAGAGAGATACTTGTGAGGGTCGTCAGAGACGTTGCCAGCGTCATAAACATCCCGTTCACAGTAGGCGGAGGCATAAGAAGCTTAGAGGACGCCGACCTAGTCCTCAGAAACGGCGCAGACAAAATCTCCGTCAACACCTCCGCAGTCAACAACCCGCAGCTGATAAAACGGCTGGCTGAGACCTACGGATCCCAGTGCGTCGTCGTCGCTATAGACGCCAAGTCTAACCCGGAGATGCCATCGGGCTACGAGGTCTACGTCTACGGCGGCCGGTATGCGACGGGGTTGGACGCTGTCGACTGGGCTGTGAAGGCTGCGGAGCTGGGGGCTGGCGAGATACTGCTGACGTCCATCGACATGGACGGAACACGGCAGGGCTACGACGTCAGCCTCACCCGGCTGGTGGCCGGCTCGTTAGATGTTCCCGTGATAGCGAGCGGTGGAGCGGGAGGCCCCGAGCACTTCTACGCCGTGCTGACCGAGGGAAGGGCCGACGCAGCGCTCGCGGCTGGGATCTTCCACTACGGCAGGCACAGCATCGAAGAAGTTAAAAGGTATCTTGCTGAGAGAGGCGTTGCGGTGAGGTTTTGAGGATTGAGGAGCTGAAGTTTAAGGACGAGCAAGGCCTCGTACCCGTGGTTGTGCAGGACGCCGACACGAAGGAGGTTCTGATGCTTGCCTACGCCAACCCGCAGGCCTTGCGTTTGACGATGGAGACGGGAAGGGCTCACTTTTGGAGCAGGTCTAGGCAAAGGCTGTGGCTGAAGGGGGAGGAGTCGGGCAACTATCAAGACGTAGTCGAGGTGAGGGCTGACTGCGACGGAGACGCCGTCCTCTACTTAGTCCATCCCAAGGGCCCCGCATGCCACACGGGAGCGAAAACCTGCTTCCACAACACGCTCAAACCCTGACGATACTCCGAAAGTTTTGCAGAATCTTCAACCCCGTCGATGAAGACTTCTCGGGATGGAACTGCGTCCCGTAAACGTTCCCCGACCCGATCACCGACGGAAACTCCACGCCATACGACGTCCTAGCCAACACCAAGCCAGAGTCCTCGGGCGAAGGGTAGTAGGTGTGGTTAAAGTAAACCCACTCATGCCCGACGCCTTCCAGAAGCTTGCTCGAGCCTGTTTTCCATATCCTGTTCCAGCCCATGTGAGGCTTCTTCACACCCTCAGGCAGGGAGACAACACGCCCCCTTAACAGAGAAAGCCCTTTCCCAGGGCCCTCCTCGCTCTCCTCGAACAAAATCTGCATGCCCAAGCATATTCCCAAGACGGGAATCCCAGACCTCATCACGTCGACGAGCTCACCACGGTAGGAGGAGATGTCTTCGGCGGCGGCTTGAAAGCTGCCCACTCCGGGCAAGACTAGGCAGTCGACTCCCTTGTGAAGCTTCCTTCCAACCTCGACGTCGAACCCCAGCCCCTTGAAAGCCTTCTCGACGCTGAAGACGTTGCCCACGCCGTAGTGGAGGACGAATGCCTTCAACCCGTCTCCCGCGACCCCGTGCAACCATATTACCGTTTCTCAGCGGGTGTTGTGTTTAAATAAGCCGTTGCGCGAGGCAGGTTAAGGGAACGAGTTGGCTGTTGTAAAGTTCGCCATACCTAAGGGCTCGTTGGAGGCTGGGACGCATGAGATCCTGTCCAAGGCGATGCTTAGGCTTAGGGGGGTGGAAAGGACGTACAGGCCGGTGGTCGACGACAGGGAGATAGAGGTCAAGATCCTCAGGCCGCAGGAGATTCCTCTTCTGGTGAGCGGCGGAGCCTACGACATGGGCATAACGGGGGTTGACTGGATCAACGAAACTAAGGCCGACGTCAACATCTTGCTTGACCTAGAGTATGGATACGTACGGCTTGTCGTCGCCGCTCCAAAAACATCCAGCCTCTCGTCGTTGAACGAGTACGTCGAGGAGTATGCCATGAAGAGGAAACCGTTGAAGATCTCGACAGAGTACCTGAACACAACCGCCGAATATGTTTCATCGACACCGGCTTACAGGAAGTACTATGGGGGAAGACGGCCTTTGATTGTCACTCCTTGGTGGAGGAAGGGCGAGAACGAGATGGTGGAGGTTTATCTCAGCTTCGGGGCGACGGAGGCAAAGCCGCCCGAGGAGGCTGACTTGATCGTCGATGCTTCGGCCACGGGGATTACTCTAGAACAGAACAACCTCAAAGTGTTGGAGGTGGTCTCCGAGTCCACCGCCATGCTTATCGCCAACAAACAGTCCTACGCAGACTCAGCCAAGCGTGAGAAGATACTCGACATCCTGACGCTGCTCAAAGGAGTGGTCGAGAGCAGCAAGAAGCTGCACATATTCGCCAACGTGCATCAAGAGAACCTTGAAACCCTTCTCAAATCCCTGCCGGCTTTGAAGAGCCCAACAGTAAGCCAGCTCTCCGACGAAGGATGGTACGCCATAAACACAGTGGTCTCAAAGACAGAGTTCCTCAAAATTCTGCCCACGCTCAGAAGGCTTGCTCAAGGGCTTGTCGTCCACGAGCCGAACCTGCTCCTACCGCTCGAGGAGATACTTCAGCGGAGCGGTGGCTAGGCCTGAGGACGGGGCGAGCATTCAGAGAAACGAGGGAGACAAGGGTGGAGGCTGAGGTCAACCTCGACGGCGCAGGGGTTTGCAGCGTCTCAACAGGCTACAGGTTTCTCGACCACATGGTTGAAACACTAGCGAGACACAGCCTGATTGACATGTCGGTATCAGCCTCGGGCGACCTCCGGCATCACGTCGTCGAAGACACAGCGATTGTGTTGGGCACAGCTCTGGAGAAGGCCCTAGCAGACAGGAAAAGCATCAGGAGGTTTGGATACGCCTTGATCCCCATGGATGAGGCGGTGGCGTACGCAGCCGTGGACCTAGTCAGGAGGCCTAAGCCAGTCATAGACCTCAGGACGAAGGTGGACGTTGTCGAAGACATACCTGTCTCCGAGATTGTTCATTTCCTCGAAACGCTTGCAACCAGCATGAACGCAACCATTCACGTAAAAGTATTGGATGGGTCGGACGACCACCATAAGGTAGAGGCAGGGTTCAAGGCGCTGGCTGTAGCGCTGAGGCATGCAGCCGAACGCGACCTAAGAACAATCAGCGCACCCTCAACGAAGGGAACGATGTAGACAGCCGCCACAGACGCCGTATAGTTGCTCAAAACCCTCTCGCATCCCAAGCCTTTAGAGACAGCCCATCAACTCTGCGAGGGGCACTAGCCTATGTATGTTTTAATGACGCCTCCGTAGCTTGACGTGATGCTGGGATTTACGGAAACGTATTTATACTTGTAGACCCGGTGAGTAGAACCATGACAAAACAATCGGCCATCTCCACCACTGTAGCCGCTGTTTTGATGATAGTTTTCCTAGCAGCGGGAGTCGCCGGAGGATACTTCGCAGGTTTGTCATCGGCAACCGGCCAGGCCGCAACAAAGACAGAGTACGTGACTGTGGGAGGAACGGTCACCCAGACTCAGATAATAACGGCAGCCACCACGCTTACCCGGACGGTTGAGGGTCAGGCGAGAATAACCGAGTACACGATAGGGTTTGCCTACGAGCTTACGGGTGCGCAGGCAAGCTTTGGAGTAGACATGCGGGATGCGGGCTTACTAGCAGTGGCTGAAGCTAACTCTTATCTGGAGAAGTCAGGGTTCCCGGTGCGGTTCAAGACGGTCGTGGAGGACACGGCCAGCACCCCCGAGGGAACAGTAAGAGCCGTACAAAGCCTCGTCGAGAACCACAAAGCAAGCATCATCGTGGGGCCCATAAGCAGCCTCGGTGTTGCCGCGGTAAAAGGATACCTCGACCAGAAAGAAGTTGTTCTGGTGAGTTGCTGCTCAACAGCAGTCACTCTAAAGCTTCCCAACGACTACATCTTCAGAGTCATAGCCTCGGCAGACGTCCAGGGCAAGGCACTGTCACGCAGCGTTCTCGCAGAAGGGTTCAAGAAAGCGGTAGTGATTTACAGGGCTGAGGCGTTCGGCGAATCACTGTTCCGAGAGTTCAAGAAGGACTTCGAAAGCGCAGGCGGGACAGTTGCTTCAGTGGCTTATCAGCCAGACCAGTCAGACTACAGCGCCGAAGTCGCTAAACTCAGCGAAGAAGTCAGGAAGAGCGGGCCCTCCCAGACAGCCGTTGTCGCGGTGTCGTTCCAGACAGACGGGCTACTGATACTAGGCGAGGCAAGGCTTGACGAAACACTGTCAAACGTCAGGTGGTTCGGCATCAACACCTTGAGAGTTCCAGCGTTCCTTCCACCCCAAGCCCCGGAGCAAATAGCCGAGTTCATGGTGAAGGTTTCGCTGACAAGCTCATACACAGCGCCTCCCAACAACCCGAAGTACTTCGACTTTCTCAGCAACTTTGAAAAATTCCACAAGCGAAAGCCCGGCCCGCAGGCCGAGCTTGGATACGACGCAGCATGGGTAGCTATCCTGTCGATTCTATCAGCCGGCACAGATAAAGGGCAGGTGCTGCGCGACGTGATCATACCCACAGCCAGAAAGTACATGGGAGCCAGCGGACACATATGGATGGATGATGCAGGAGACAGAGCGCTGCAGGACTATACAATATCAAGGATTATCAAGCAGGACGGACAATTCAAGTGGATCGACATAGCATCGTACGATGCGGCGACAAACACAATCAAGCCACTCACTGGACAATGATAGAGCTTGCGGCGTCGCTGATCAGAGTTCTGCAGACCGGCTCCCTGTACGCCCTGATGGCTACAGGGCTGACTCTAACTCTTTCAATCTTACGAATCCCCAACGTCGCCCACGCTGAATACGTCACCATAGGCGCCTACGTATCCTTTGTGCTTATAAACTTCGCAGGGCTGGCGCTCTGGCAAGCCATACCACCTTCTTTTCTTTTAGGGGCCCTTGCGGCCATCCTCTCCTACGTTCTGGTTTTCAAGCCGTTGCGAAAACGGGGTGTTTCGATGTTCATACTCATGGTAGCCTCGTTCGCAGTATCCCTCATCATCCGATACATGATATACGCTGTTGTCGCCGCTGGAAACTGGGGCCTAGGCGTGAAACCAAAAGTCGTCGTGAACGTCGCCTACCGTGTTGCAGGCATAACAATAACCGACCTGTTTCTGCTCGTACTGCCACTATCCTTAGCATTAACGTTGTTTCTGCATCTTTTCATGACGAGAACACGCACAGGCAAGCAGATGAGAGCAGTATCCGACGACCCCGACCTAGCCGTCGTGTCAGGCGTCAACGTCGAAAAAGTAGCCCTGATAACGTTCCTGATATCAGGAGGATTAGCAGGCCTCGCCGGCTCCCTGTGGGTGGTTTTCACCCACGCCCACCCAGACCTAGGTCTAGAGGCCCTGCTGAGGATGATCGCGGCCTCTGCGTTAGGAGGTTTCGTCAGCTACCCGGGAACCCTTGCAGGGGCCTTCATAGTCACCTTCGCCGAAAACACGGTCATGGACTTCCTGAACAGAACGTTTGGAATTAGTCTGGCTTTCAAGCCGTTGATGCCCATGATAATCACAATAATCGTCTTAGTCTCTAGGCCGAGCGGGTTGACGGGTCTTCTATTCTCCAGAGAACAGGCCGCGGTGAAAAAATAGGAATGGACGTAAATCAAATCCTATCAGTCGTAGTGTCGACTGGAAATTTTTACGCTATATGGATGATACTTACGCTTAGCCTGAACTACGAGTACGGATACAACGGCGTCCTGAATTTTGGTAAGGTACTTTTTTTCGGCCTAGGCGCATTTGCGGCGGGGTTTATCGCCGGAAACTTGGCTAACCTGATTGCAGGCTCTACCATCGACGTGTGCAGCGCCGACGCTGTTCAGCTTAGGCTGGGGCTGGCTAAATCGAACCCCGTGTACGGATTTGGGGCCTTCATCCTCTCGCTCGTGGCCGGCGCCCTGACCTCCGCTCTCCTCGCCTTACTTCTATTCAAATCCACTTCGAGGATTAGGGAAGGGTTTGTTTTGGGCATCGTGCTGCTAGCCGCGGGCGAGACATCACGGGTGGTCGTGCGAAACTACGAGCCCTTGGTGTGCGGCTACCACGGCGTCGTCGGGATACCCAACCCGTTCATTTTTCTAGGCGACGCTGAAACAGCCTCCTACCTGATATCAGCCTCAATTTGGTCAATAGCCGCCATCACTTATTTCATAACAAGGAGGCTCACCGAATCACCTTACGGCAGAAAGATAAGGGCAATAAGAGATAACGAGCTTGCAGCCGACAGCTATGGGAAGAACCCCTCGAGCGAGAGGCAGAAAGTTCTCGTCATCGGCTCTGCGATGGCGGGAGTTGCGGGAGTGCTCTACGCATACTACATCGGCTTCGTCGCCGCCGATGATTTCACCAGCTTGAAAACATTCGACATCTGGGTGGCCATGATGCTGGGAGGAGTTGGGAACCACTTTGGCGCAGTTGTAGGCGCCCTGACAGTGACGTTGATAGACAGGGGGACGAGGATTCTGAGAGGCTATCTTGCGAGTTTAGCGATTCCGCTGGAGATGCTGTACCTGAGATGGGTGATAGTGGGGCTGATAATGTTGCTGATCCTCCTGTACAAGCCTTCTGGACTGATGCCCGAAAGACCGATAAAGACACCGAGCCTTCAGAAAATAAGCAGACTGCTAAGGGGGAGACTGGAATGAAAGCCCTGCTCGAGTTGGAGGATGTGTCAAAAAGCTTTAAAGGAATAAAGGCTCTGGACGGTCTCTCCATGAAGATACGGCAGGGACTGATTTACGGCATCATAGGGCCCAACGGAAGCGGGAAAACCACACTGCTGAACGTAATCACAGGCGTGGTTAAACCCGACACGGGTAAAATCCTATTCCAAGGCAAGAGGATAGACAACCTTGAGCCATACCAGATATACAACATGGGAATAACCCGGAGCTTCCAGATACCGACTTTGTTCATGAACATGGTTGTTTTCGAAAACCTTATGGTTCCACCTAAAAACCAAACAGGCGAAAAAATCGTAAATTCTTTTCGTCGTTCAAAGTGGAGCCGGCAGGATGTACAGATAGGAGACCAAGCCTCCGAGGTTCTTAGTTATTTGAAGCTTTTCGACATAGCGCTTAATAAATGCGGTGAGGTTTCTGGAGGGCAGATGAAGCTCGTTGAGCTAGGACGGGCCATGATGAGTGAGCCGAAGCTGGTGTTGCTGGACGAGCCAACCGCTGGGGTGAACCCGGTCCTCGCCCTAGAAATTTTCAACCACATAAAGAGGCTCAGAGACAATTTAGGACTAACCTTCATGATAGTCGAGCATCGCTATGACATGTTGTTCAACAACGCAGACTACATATTTCTTTTGAATGAGGGGAAAATCGCCTCAGAAGGGGCTCCGGATAGGATTTTACAAGACCCTGTTCTGACGCAAGTTTACATAGGTGATTAGATGAAACCGGTTCTATCCGTCAAAAATCTAACTGCGGGCTACGGCAAGATATCTATTGTTCAGAACGTCTCTCTGGATGCCTACTTGGGTGAATGCGTGTCAGTGTTAGGGCCGAACGGCAGCGGAAAAAGCACGTTGTTCAAAGCAGTGTTCGGGCTTGCGAAAATATTCGAGGGCAAGGTGTTCTTCAAAGACGAGGACGTGTCTGGAATGAGGGGAGACATGCTCATAAGGCGTGGAATGTTGTACGTCCCGCAGCTCAGGAATGTTTTCACGTCGATGACTGTGTACGAGAACCTCGAGCTGGGGATTGTGAGGAGACGCGGTAATGACAAACAATTGATTGACGAGGTCTTCGAGATGTTTCCTGTGTTGAGGGAGAAGAGAAACCAGAAGGCTGGGTTGCTGAGCGGCGGTCAGAGGCAGGTTCTAGCCATGGCGAAGGCTTTGCTAGGCGAGCCGGAGGTTTTAGTCCTTGATGAGCCGACAGCTGGGCTGGCGCCGAGAGCTGTTGCTGAGATGATGAGCGTCATAGCTCGGTTGAAGCAGAGAAACCTCGGCCTTGTGCTGATAGAGCAAAACGTCAAGAGAGCGTTGAGCATTTCAGAAAGGGCTTACATCATGGCTGCGGGGAAAGTAGTGTACGAAGGGGTTGTCAGCGAGCTCTCAAACAACAAGGAGCTGGCGAAAATCTACCTGGGGATTGTCAGTTGAAACTAGACATCACTCTAGGCCCGTTTGTGAACGACCCCCTGCGCTCGGTCCAACTCGGAGTACTTGCCGAGAAGCTTGGGTTTAATGGGGTATGGATAACTCACGACCCTCTCTGGGAGAATTCATGGGTGGTATGCGGAGGCCTCGCCTCGAACACGGAGAGGATAGAAGTTGGACCAGGGATAGTCAACCCGTACAGCTCGACCGTTGTGGAGATCGCCATGGGTTCTTCAACCCTCCAAAACATGTCCCGCGGCAGAGCCAACTTGGGAGTTGGCCCCGGGTCTAAAAAAATGCTCGAGGAAAGCGGGCTCGGTCATAGGGACCTTCTGCAGACCCTCGACTCGACTATCGATTATTTGAAGAGAGAGTTGAACCCTGAGACGAGCACTTTAAGAGTGAAGCCTGTAAGGGAGGTCCCGGTATTCGTGGGATGCCAATCACCGAGACTTCTTGAGAGGATAGGGAGATGGAAGGTTGGCGGTCTCATTCTGCTGACTCCTCCGGGCTACGCTGGTGTGGCCTTGAAACACATATCCCGCGGATACGGAGGACCTCTGGATGAGCAGTTCCGCTCCAAACAAATAGCTTCCATACTTTGTGCGGTGGACAAAGATGAAAACGAGGCGAGGAAAAACTTCGCAAAATTCATAGTCCACATCCTGAAGTATCTCGCGCCCGGTCAGCTAGAATACCTGTCCATCGACCGCAAGACTATAGCTGAGGCGGAGAAGTCTTACGCTGAGGGTGGATGGGAAGCCTTACCGTCGAGAATTTATGAGCTGGGAGCCGTAGGGGTTGAGGACGTCATCAGGAAAACCGAGGCGCTAGAGAAGGTTGGTTTTACGAGGGTTAAGATAGGCTCTCCGCTCGGTGGGGATTTGGAGAAAGCATTAGAGCTGCTGGCGTCAGACGTGCTGCCTCACTTTAGGTAGCGTTCTATGATTTTGGTCAGCGCTGGCAGGATTCCTAATCCCGTGGGAGGGTTGAAGGCCGCCACCAAGACCCCGGACATGAATGGCAGTATCAAGACGTTTATGCCCTTCATAGAGGCGTAAATATATTCAAGGTCTCCATAGTATTTTCTGTTTTGAATGAGGAGAAGGGCGTATTTAGCCGTCTCTACATCAACTCGGGAGGAGACCTCCGGTGGGTCTAGAGACTCAAAACCCGGCCTCATACCTCCCGCTACGTGATTCGCCGCCGAGTCAAAAATCTCGGCGTACCGAACGTTGGGGTGTAATGCAAAAACCTCTTCCAACAGACGATTACAAGCATCAACATCCATAGCCTACCCCACCTCCTCCGGTTAAAGTACGTTTTGGAGGGAGGCCCGCAGGCCTCCCGTGAACTCAACCGCTTTCTCCAAGTCCTCTCCCAAAGGCGGGCCTATGTTGAAGTGGGCCAACCCATGCCTGGCGAGTTGCTTAAACCTGCTTACAATAAGGTCCGGCTGGTCGTATGTGCCCGCTATCACGAGGTTGAACATCTTGGGCGAGACTAGGCCGAGGGCTTGCTCGAATTCCCCGTTTTGAGACAGCTTCTCGATTTCAGCGAAATCACTACGCCTCAGCCCAGCGGTTCCGAGAACCTCATCGGACAGCAGGGGCCCGTAGTATGCTATCAACTCCCTCGGCTTTCTGCTCGACATCAGCTCCTCCCTAGTATCTGCGACGTAGTACCAGACACAGCCTGAAACATCTATGCTGTTTATGCTCCGACCGTGTTTCATGGCTGAATTCCTGATGATGGGCAAGAATTTTGTGGCGGCTTCGGGCGGAACCAGCAACGGCAGACCGCCGTCGCCAAGCCTTCCAATCAACTCAACGGTCTTCGGCCCTTGGCCTCCTATGTATATTGGTATGCTAAAACCTGGGTTGAACGTAAGCCGCCTCGAATCGCCCTCCATCCTCATCAGTTTCTTCAGGTTTTCGACAGCCGTAATGAATGAGCGCAGCGGCTTGTCCACACGTATTCCGGCCCATCTCAGGGTTTCCTGAGCACCCACGCCCAGCCCCAGCTTAAACCGTCCCTCGCTCAACTCGGACAGCGTTGCCGCACGCATCGCAATCTCAACAACGCTGGAGCTGAACGGGTTTACGACCGCAGTACCCAGCCCTATCCTCTCCGTGGCTTTAGCCGCAGCGGACAGAACAACCCAAGCATCCCGTTTAAAGAGGTCTTCGCAGTACCAAAAACAGTCAAAGCCGCTTAGCTCTGCTTGGGCCGCCAGCTTGACCGCCCTGCTGGAATCCGCCATATCGCTGTTTAGTCGAAGGCTGAGTAAAGGCCTCATCCTAAGAACTATTGTGCTTCAACAGCTCCCACAGAGTCATCGGCTTGATGTGGCTGTTGGAGAGTTTCACACCCAACGCGTCCTCTACGGCGGCAGCAATAGCGGCGAGCGGAGAGCCTCCTCCCTCACCAACGCCACGCGTACCAAGCGGGCTTGCAAGGCTAGGAGTTTCGAGGCTAACTACCTTTTCGAACATGGGGACGTCGGCGGCTGTTGGCGCCAGATAGTCCATCAAGCTAGAGTTCAGCAGCTGACCATCCTCAGAATACTCAAAATTCTCGTAAAGAGCAGCCGCATAGGCGTTGAAAGCTGAGCCGACGACCTGTCCACGCACTATCAACGGGTTTATTTCTTTACCACAGTCGTCAACGATAGCGTAGTCCAACACCTTCACCATCCCCGTCTCCGTGTCCACCTCCACCACAGCAGCATGGACTTGATAAGAATAGGTAAGGGTTAGGTTCGCCTTTTTCTCCTCGGGGCTCGGATAAGTGAATTCAGGCGCGTAGACAGCGTGGGCAAACAATCCCGGCTCCAGCCCCTTGGGCAGCAGCATCAGGTTGGACCAAGCCACGTTAGCTATCTGCCACAACGGCATCTTCTTACCGCCGTCCCGGGTCGTCGCCTCTCCGTTGACGATCGAGACGTCCTTCGGGTCAACCGACAACAAGCCAGCAGCAATTTGAATTACTTTCTCACGGACCATCCTAGCCGCCTTCACGAGGGCGGTGGCGCCGAGGGCGGCGAACCTGCTGGCATAAGTACCGGAATGGCCTGAGAACGGGTTTGCGAACGAGTCGAAGCCTATCAGAACCGTCACTGAGTCGGGGTGGACGCCCAGCTCGTCAGCAACAAGCTGGCGCACAACTGTTTCATGGCCCTGTCCCTGCGGGCTACTGCTCACCGCAGCAATCACATTCCCCATGTTGTCTATCTTCACCCAAGCTGCCTCGCTACCGCCCGACATCGGAAAGTGGGGGTTGATTATCCTCACCTGACCGAAGTTGTTTGAACCCGAGTCCAACGTCACGCCGAAACCTATTCCAATCTTTTTCCGTGGGTCGCGGCTCTGCTTCTTGACGCCAAGCCACTTCTCATAATTGATGAGCTCACAAACCTTCTGGGCTGCTAGTGGATAGTCGCCGCCATCGTAAACACAGCCGCTGGGAGAAGTGTAGGGCATCTCGTCCGGCCTGATGAAGTTCTTCATCCGTATCTTTACCGGGTCTATTCCGAGGCGTTTAGCAGCTATGTCCATAACCCTCTCAATCATCCACATGTGCTGCAGGCGGGAATATCCTCTGACCGGGCCGGTTGGACACTTGTTGGTCGTGACTGATTGAAAATCAACGAGCAGGTTCTTGAACCGGTAAACGTTGCATGATACCTGCGCCCATATTACTGCGCCCAACGGCTCATACCTCGGGTACGCGCCTATGTCATCTATAGCCCGAACCTTCATCCCCAGCAGCGTCCCGTCTCTCCTAAATGCCGCTTGAACGTGGAATGTTCTCTCGTTGCAGTGGGATGAAGAAGCCAAGAGGTTTTCACGCCGGGTCTCCACCCATTTTACAGGCCTTTTGACGAGCTGCGAAAGCAGCCCTATGAGCGTCATGTAGGTATAGTTGTTTATCTTTGTCCCGAATCCTCCTCCGATGTCGTAGCTTACGAGGCGGATTTTGTTCAAAGGTCTCTTGAGGGCTACGCTTATCATGAAGCCGACAACCATGGGCATCTGATTGTTTGCGTAAATGGTCAGTAAATCATCCTGCGAGCGATAGTCGGCTACAACCACGTTGTTCTCTAAAGGTATCGCGCTGTACCTGTCGAATTTTAAATGTTCCTCGATGACCACGTCAGCTTCCTTCAGAGCTCCTTCAACATCGCCGTAGTTGTAAACGCCGTGCCACACAACGTTGCTTCCAAGCTCTTCATGGACCGTGGGCGAGCTCGGGCTGACAGCCTTTTCACCGTCGACAACAGCCGGAAGAACCTCGTACTCGACCTCTATGAGCTCCAGAGCGTCGTACGCAGTGTAAAAGTCCTCAGCCACCACGGCCGCAACAGGCTCACCCATGTACCGCACCTTGTCCACCGCCATGCAGTAGTCTCGGATTCTGTCGGCCGGAGGCGGCGCAATTTGCGGGTAGGGATTGGTGAGCAGAGCCACCTCCCTTCCCGTTATTACTTTCAAAACTCCCGGCATGCTCTCCGCTTTAGACGTGTCGATCTTCTTGATGTAGGCGTGAGCATACGGGCTTCTCAGAATTGCAGCGTGAACCATGCCTGGGAGGTAGATGTCCTCTGTGAAAGTTCCCTTGCCTGATATGAGCCGTTTGTCTTCGTATCTTTTTAAAGGCCGTCCGACCCACCCGACTTTTTTAAGTTCTTCGAGAACAGTCGTCACGGCGGCACTAAAATCTCCGGCTTGTATAAATATATTACGTCATGTACGCATTACTCACCTCTGCCGGCAATTTTTCCCTTCACCGGGCACGTGCTGTGGAAGCTTGGTCCTCCGCACCACGCATAAGCTGCTGCTGAATCGTGAACCACGCCACCCACAAGCCTGCATCGTTCTCGTTGTCGTGCTTGATTCGAATAAACTTTAAAAACTAGCCTACTTTACACCACTCACATGGTTCAAGCATTCATCCTGCCTCTAATGAATTTCATCCATGTAACCGCTGTGATTGTCTGGATAGGCTCCCACTTTTTCCAGCTTCTGACGCTGGACCCTTCTCTCAAGCGGGCTGGAAGCTCGACCACGATTTCTTTGCTCAGCAAGCTTTTCCCGAGGTTTAACCAAGTGACTGGTGCTGCGGCGGTTCTGACTCTGGCGTCGGGGACTGGTTTAGCCATGTTGAGGACGCAGGCCAGTTTACAGCCGCTTGTGACGACTGCTTGGGGGTTGCTTCTCATACTTGGTTTGGTGCTAGTGCTGGTTATCTTGTTTGCCCATCCCAAGCCGAGCCAGATTAGGGTGTTGAGCAACGCGTCTATGGCCATGCTCATAGCCAGCCTGCTTCTGGCTCTTGAGAGGACTAGAGGAGAGCTGGCGGTGTTCGTCATAACTCCGTGGGGCTTCAACATAATGTTAGGCGCGGTCTTCGGAATGGCCATCTTCCTTCTCGGGTTCATCATAGGGCAGAACAGAGTCATGATAGCTATGATGGGCGAAAAGATCCTCTCCAGCCCCAACCTCGACGAAAACTCAGCCGAGTTCAAGGAATTCAAGAGACTGAGGAGGAGGCTGTTCCTGCTCACTGTACCGGAAAACATCTTCACTATAATTGTGCTCGCTGCGATGATAAACGCCAGATACCTCCCGGGATGAACGCGCTAGCTTACCAGCACTTCTTTGTTATTACTGTCATCATTCAGAGTCCGCCGGGTTGGACAGCGGGCTGACAGGGCTCAGAAATCCGTTTTGAATCCTTTCACACAATTTTGTTCAGGACTGACAGGAGCTTTTCGTGCTTGACTGGGGTGGTGTTGAACTTGCCTCCGGAGGAGTTGCACAACGCGTTCACCAGACACGCCGGCGCAATTATCGTCCCGCCCTCTCCAAGCCCCTTCGCGCCGATGATGTTGAGAGGCGAGGGTGTCTCCTGATAGTGGAACTCTATCGATGGAGCCTCTACGGCGGATGGTATGAGGTAGTCCATGAACGAGGAGGTTAGAATCTGTCCGTTCTTGTCGTAGACTATTTCCTCAAGCACCGCTTGAGCTATTCCCTGAAGGGTTCCGCCGTGTGTCTGACCCTCTGCGATGAGTGGGTTGACTAGGACTCCGGCGTCGTGGACTACAACGTATTTTACTATCCTCCACTCGGCTGTCGCCGGGTCAAGCTCAACTAAACACACGTGAGCACCGTAGGATTGTGGGAGGCCTGCGGGGTCGTTGTATACCGTTGCCTCGAGCCCCGGCTCTGTTCCCGGAGGCAGGTTGTAGGCTAGGTAAGCCATTCTGGCCAAGTCTTTGAAGGGTATCTCCCTGCCATTAGATTGGCAGACTATCCGCCCCGCCTTTAACTCCAAGTGTTCTCTCCTGCACTCGAGTAGGTGTGATGCGATTGTTAGTATCTTTTCTCTGACCGCGGTGGCGGCTCTAGCTACTGCGGTTCCCGCAACAACTAGGCTTCTGCTTCCGAAGGTGCCGTGGCCGTAGGGCGTTGTGGATGTGTCGCCGTGCATGACCGAGACGTCAGCCGGGCTGACGCCCAGTATGTCCGAGCATATTTGGCTTATCGCCGTGGCGAGACCCTGGCCGTGGGGCGAGGCTCCAATCGCAACCTCGACCTTGCCGGAGGGGGTCGCCACCACTCTTGCGCTCTCGTACCCGCCCATCAGCAGGCCGTCTTCGTGGAACAGCCGCGAGGGGGCGAAGCCCGTTGTTTCGGTGTAGAACGAGATGCCGAAGCCGAGCCTCCGCCCGTTTACCTGCTTGGAACGCCCCTCGTACCCTATTAGGGAGAGAGCTTTTCTCAACAGCCCGGGGTAGTCTCCGCTGTCGTATCTCACGCCTGTGGATGCTTTGTAGGGCATGTCAGAGGGCTGGAGAAGGTTGCGGAACCTGATCTCCGCCGGGTCTAGTTCAAGCTCGTCGGCCGCTATGTCCATCAGCCTCTCCATGATGAAGGCGGCCTCAGGCTGTCCGAAGCCTCTGTAAGCGCTGACCGGCACCTTGTTGGTGAAAACAGCCGTCGCGTCGACTTTTACATGGTCGCACTTGTACGGTCCGGGGATGGAGTGAGCTGTGATGAAAGGGCCGCCGGCGGTGAAGACATGTAGATAGGCCCCGAAGTCAGCTGTGAGCTTCACGTCCAGTGCTTTGAGCTTACCATCCCTCGAGAATCCAGCCTCCACCTCAGCCCTGACGTCTCTGGCATGGGTGGAGGAGACGAAATCCTCATGCCTTGTTGAGACCCACTTGACGGGCCTGCCAACTTTCATCGACAGCAGAGGAACAACAACCTCCTCGGGAAATACCTCTCCCTTGACGCCGAATGCACCGCCCACGTCGGGCGCGATAACACGCAGACGGTTATCAGGATGTCTAAGAACGTCTGCTAGCCATGTCTTCAGAACGTGTGGGAACTGAGTGCTAGACCAGACTGTAAGGATGTCTGAGGACGGGTTGTATGAAGCTATGACACCCCTAGCCTCCATGGGAGAGGCGGCCAGCCGCTGCACCCTAAACTCCTCGTGTAGCACCACGTCTGAAGACTTGATGACTTGCTCGGGCTCTCCTCCCACCAGCTTGTACCTGTAGCATATGTTGTCCGGCAGCTCCTCATGGACTAAAGCCGCTCCATCTCCAACTGCTTCTTCCACATCAACGACCGGTTTCAGAGACTCATACTCCACGTCTACCAGCTCCTTCGCATCCTCAGCCGCATACTTGTCTTCAGCCGCCAAAGCTACAACCGCCTCACCCACATGGTTCACCTCCACGTGAGCCAGGCCATAATGAGACGGCACACGCATCCCGGGCAGATGCCAAATTATTGGAAGAGGCTTGGACATCCGTACCACATCATGCCCCGTGAGGATGGCTTTGACTGAGTCGAGGCCTCTAACCCTCGTGAAGTCTATCCTCCTTATTCTGGCGTGGGGATGTGGGCTTCTTACGAAGACAGCGTGCAACAACCCTGGAAGGCTTATGTCGTCTAGAAAGGATGTTCTGCCGGTGATGAGGCGGTGGTCCTCGAATCTCTTGAGAGGGCTGCCCACCTGCTTCCTCGCACCGGCCTCCCTGATCAGCTGCATAATGACAAGCTGTCAGACCGATGTTATATAAAATCTTTTGAGCAGCAGGATTCAGCTCACCGTGGATGTCGAATTCATTTTTATATCCAGCCATTCAAAACAGACCTCCAGCAGCTTGGGAACAACTATCCTCAGGGTCGTTGATGTCGGAAAGAGCTTTGGCGGCGTAGTGGCGATCAGAAATGTCAACCTTGAGGTTTCAGCTGGGGAGGTTCTAGGGGTGATAGGCCCTAACGGAGCTGGGAAGACAACCCTCATCGACACCGTCAGCGGCTTCTACAGACCCGACGCAGGTCGAATCTATGTCAACGGGCTTGATGCCACGGGCCTGCCCCCTCACAGGGTGGCAAGGCAGGGAGTTAGCAGAACCTTCCAGGTACCCAAGATACTCAGGAATTTAACGGTGGAGGAGAATATACGTTCGGCTACAATAGCCTCCAAGAGGGCCGAGTTTGAGAGGCTTGGAAACTTTCTGATGGATAGGTTCGGCCTCAACAAGCTTAGGGACAGGCCTGCGAGGACTCTCTCCGGCGGTCAGCAGAAGCTTCTGGAGTTCGTGAGGGCTGTCGTTCAAGACTCGTCCCTCGTTATTCTGGACGAACCTGTTGGTGGAGTCCACCCCGACATGATAAACATCTTAGGCGAGGTGATAAGAAGTCTCAACAGGGAATACGGTAGGTCGTTCCTTATTGTTGAGCACAACATCCCCTTCGTTGCGGAAGTCTGCAGCCGCATATGCGTGATGAGCGAGGGAACGGTGATTGCTTCAGGGTCGATGGAGGAGATTCTCCATGCCGAGAGCGTCATAGAGGCTTATTTGGGTGGAGGAGATGCTGGAGGTTAAAGGTCTGGTTGCCGGATACGGCGACGTGCCTATAGTGAGAAACGTCAGCCTCACAGCAGAGGCTGGAGCTATAACCACCATAATAGGGCCTAACGGTGCGGGTAAGTCCACGCTCCTAAAGGCCGTCTTCAACTTCGTCAAACCTATCGCTGGCCGTGTCTATCTCTCGGGCGAGGACATTACAGGGCTTCCCCCCCACCAGCTTG
Organism: Candidatus Caldarchaeum sp.; assembly: GCA_038740895.1. Classification (GTDB taxonomy): domain Archaea; phylum Thermoproteota; class Nitrososphaeria_A; order Caldarchaeales; family Caldarchaeaceae; genus Caldarchaeum. Next base: position 711 of record JAVYLK010000022.1, on the reverse strand, counting down.
TCATGCGGGGAGTTTCATTCATTCTTCAGAGGCGTACGATATTCCCTGAATTGACTGTTGAGGAAAACCTCGAGATGGCCCTCTGGAAGAACCGTGGAAGGGAGAGAAACAGCTCTGACGCCCTTGAGAATCTCTATAAGACGTTTCCCGCAATAGCTTCTCTGAGAAACAAGCAGTCGTATCTCTTGAGCGGCGGCGAACAGAGGCTGGTGGAGCTGGCGCGTATAATCATTCAGCAGCCTAGGGTGGCCCTCGTGGACGAGCCGACGGTCGGGCTCTCGCCCAAGGTCTCGCTCAGAATCTACCAAACACTGGTGAAGCTGAAAGAGAGCGGAGCCGCTATACTCATGGTGGACCAAAACGTGAAAAACGCCGCCGAGATCTCTGACAAGCTATACGTTATGGTGAACGGAGCGATCGCCATGGAGGGAGACGGGAGAACGATGTCCAAATACTTGAAAGACATAGTGAGGTCTTGGCTGAAATACACCTAGGGAACAGGCCTTCTACGTCTCAGGGGTGCAAGGCCCACAAGACCCCTAGGCATGAACAACCCGACCAAGACAAGCAGGGCCCCTATGATCGTCAGCCTGACCGGCAGCTGCGAAGTGAAAAGTATTTCGAAGGCGGTCGTAATGATTATGGCTCCCATCACGGGGCCTAGGACTGTTCCGGAGCCTCCGAAGAGAGCCATAGTGGCTGGTGCGAAGA
>JAVYLK010000021.1:0-25223 GCA_038740895.1 Candidatus Caldarchaeum sp. | reverse complement strand
ACATCGAAGTTCGGAAGAAGCACGAAAACCGTGAGAAAAGTGCCGGCTATGCTTCCAGCGGTTGACAACGAGTAGACGTCGCCCGCCGAAGACCCGACCCTGCTACGGACCGATGACAGAAGCTTCACGGCGTAGGGCGAAACCATTCCAAGCGGGATGGTTGGAGGCGCCAGCAGAATCGTTGTAGCAAGCAGGGGCCCAGCTCTCTCATCAAGCCCGGCCCCCGCAACACCCTCCAGCACCATGGGGGAGAGGTATGGGATGGAGAACGTCAGAAGGCCTCCGGTGAAGACTATAGCCGCAAGAGTTTTTATGCTGGAAATCCTGTCCGCCAGCCTGCCGCCGAGCCAGTAGCCCACCGACAAAGCCGTGAGTACAACTCCTATCAAGCTCCCCCAAACGAAGATTGTGTTCCCGAATATGGGGGCTAGAAGCCTGCTGGAGGCGAGCTCGATGCACATCACGACAGCTCCCGAAAGAACCACGAGAACCGCCAAGCTAAGGTTTTTCAACTCGTACCGAGCACCGGCGGGGACATAATTAACGTTTATCAACAACCCGAACCACTTTCAAGCCCAGAGATGGGAGAACCATACCTCGACTCTAAAACGTTCTACCAGTGCGTAAAATGCGGCAAGGTGTTTGAGAAGGAGAAGCTTACTAAGCACGCCGAGTCCCAGTGTCCTTTCTGCGGCTACCACGTCATAAGGAAGGCTAAATCGCCGACAGCCAAGCTCATCAAAACATCTGAGCTTGGGAGAGACAGCACGCTGGGCTTCTTCGAGCGTTGAAAGAATACACCGGCCTCTGCTTCTTGCATACATGGATAGTCTGCCTGAACGCTCTAGGGTTAAAGGGTAAAAAAGGCCTTCAGAGGGCTCTAATGGAATGCTTAGCCCGGAGGCTCCCGCCTTTCTCTGGCCCCTGACTCTTCTAGGCTTGTCTATTGTGTCGAGGGTTTTCCTAGGTCCTCTGTCCGACCTGTTCTCACCAAGGCTCGGAGGGTTCGTGAGGCTTGGCGGGGATATTTCCTCCACGACAGCGTTGGGTCTCATGCTGTTCGAGGCCTACAAGCTTGAGCAAGCCCTAGGCCTGCTGCTGGCGGCGGTGTACTGCATACTGCTGGCGGTGGGCTACAAGCCTCTAAAGATGGTTGTCGTCGGCGATGCGTTGAAGGCCGCCGGCGTTCTGAGGGAAGGCGACTACATAGTCCTAGGAAAGCAAACAGCCAGAGTTTCAGAGGTTGGTGCGACACACACAGTCCTGACGACCTCGGACCTGCGGAAGGTCTTAGTGCCCAACGACGTTTTCCTCGCCGAGAAGTATGTCAACATGACGAAGTCGGGTGCAGGCGTTCTGACCGTGAGGATAAAGGTAAACGGCAGACAGATAAGCATGGCCGACGCCAAACTTGTGCTTATGAAGACAGGTACAGACTTGGCCAAGGGCGAGATGGCTCCCAACAGGGCTCCCGAGGTACGTGTGGAGAAGGTTGAGGGAGACTTTGCGACGTTGAAGCTCACCATCTACCTATTGAACCCTGCCAAATCAGAGTCGCTCGCATCACACATAATGGAGAGGGTCTACCTTAAGCTGGCGGAGGTCGCCAGGGAAGCAGTAATCTAGTCCAGCAGCGGGAACACGTTATCCAGAATGTACTGAATGAACTGGCCCTCAGACATGCGGGAGAAAGACACGACGACTCCGTTCCTAGTCACCCCTAGCACGGCGTTGGCTCCCTTCACGGAGAAGACAAGATACCATATCTTGCCATGAGCGAGATACTCTTCATACTTCCCCGTGGATATTAGGGACTTGCCGTATAGGGCGACTTTGTCGACTCCCGGGTAATCGAGGCTGTCGAAGAAGATGACCTTGGTCGCTTCGGGGTTGGCTTCGTGGTGTCGTTGAAGGTTTTCCGGCGGTATCCGGGCCTCCACTATGCTTCTGTAGCTGAGAAAGAGGTGATGCGATAGGAAGCTGGCTACGTAGTTGGCGAAGTGCTTGTTCTGCACAACCGTGAGATAGGTCTTGTTGTTCTTTTTCTGGAAGAAGATCGTCGCCTTCACGGTTGCGACCATAGGCGTCAGGCCCTCCCTCCGGTTGACATAGATTACTCTGTCCTTGGAGAACGTGCAGTACAGAGCATCATTCTTCAGGTCAAGGTCCGTCAAATCCGTGACGAGCTCAAACTCCTTGTCGCCGTGTTTCTGTGTCTCCGAGACCTTAAAGTCTTTCAGCTTCTCAGCTATCTCCATGAGGGAGGCCTGCTGTTTGAGCTCGAAAATTTTAGCGGATAAGACCAAGCCCTCACCATCCTCTTGTCCTTTGCTCGATGTAGGTTTTAAGATTAAACCGGGGCTTGAACCCGAGATGCTTGAACGCCTTCGAAACGTCGGCTACGCTGTACCTGATGTCGGCTGGCCTTGCAGGCAAGTTTATGACCTCTATCTTCCTAGCCGGTATCGATGCTTGGATGAGTAGGGCTAGGTCGGCCACTGATATGCCTTGCCCCGAACCGATGTTGAAGACTTGATGACCGCCTGCGGCGTTGACAACAGCCCTGAATACCGCCTCAGCGACATCATCGACGTGGATGAAGTCCCGCACTTGGCTTCCGTCGCCGAAGACTTTCAAACAGCCTTTTGAGAGAGCGTCTGCGATAAACTGGTCGACCACTCCGTAAACTCCCCTGCCTGGTCTTACTCTTCCGTACACGTTGAATATCCTGAGCACCGTAGTGCAGAGGTTCTCCTGCTCGCTCAAGCATCTCAGCATCTCCTCGGCGACTAGCTTAGTGTTTCCATAGACGGAGACCGGGTTGGTCGGGCTGGTTTCGCTCAGGAGGTTTCCACAGGCGTATACCGCGGCTGTGGAGCTGAAGACAATCCTCTCGACGCCCGCTCTGGAGCATGCTTTAGCCACGTTCTCCACACCCCTGACGTTGACCTCGAAAGCCCGCTTGACATCTTTCTCGCACGCTGGAACTGAAGAAACCGCAGCCAGATGCACCACGGCGTCGGCTCCGTTCACAAACTCCTCCAATCCTTCCTCGACGCTTACGTCGTGTCTAAAGACCCTGAGCCTCGGATGAGCCGGCAAGCTCTCCATGTCGCCGGTTGAGAAGTCGTCAACCACGTCAACGCTGTAGTCTTGCTCCAGAAACTTGACCACAGCTCTTGACCCGATGAACCCGGCTCCGCCGGTGATCACAACCCTACTCAAGACCGTACACCTTCAAGTACTTCGGGAGAACAACGTCCCATGAGTAGTTTTCTAGGAAATGCCGGTATGCGTTTTCGGCGATTCTGCGGGCTTGAGACCTGTCGTTGAGCAGGGTTGAGACGGCCTCCGTGAGGTTTTCTAGGTCGCGGGGGTTGACCAGCAGGCCCGTCCGGCCGTCCTGTATGAGCTCCATGTTCCCCCCAACTTTACTAGCCACTACGGGGGTCTTCAGGGCCATGGCTTCCAGCACTACTGTGCTCAAACCCTCCATAAGCGAGGGGAGGACAAGCACGTCCGAACCCTTGATGTACTGTAGAGCAGTTCTCCGGGACACTCCACCCGTGAAGAAAATGTTCCTAACTTCCTTCGCCGCCTTTCTTAGCTTTCCAGCCTCGGGACCATCCCCAACCACTACGAACGCAGCTCCTGGAATTCTTCGAGCCAGCTCCACCACCGCCTCGACGTTCTTCTCCCTCGAAAGACGACCTACGTAAACAGCCTGAACCTCCCCAACCCTAACACCTTCCAAGCCACCCCCCGCCACGTCAACGGCGTTGGGCACGTATACCACTTCGAGCCCAAGCCTTCTGTAAACCTGAGCCACTTGACGTGAAACAGTAGTCGAGACGTCAGCCCACCTGACGGACACTCTCTCAGCAAGCGATGCCGCCGCACCCAGCAAGCCTCCGTGAAGAAGACCCACCTGCTCAGCGTAAACGCCGTGGAGAGTGAGGACCCGACGACCTGCATCCGAGAACCTCATCGCCGGGGCGGCTGGGATGTTGTGGGCGTGGACAACCCTAGCCCGCATCGAGATGGACCGGACGGTCGAAGAAACCATGAACGAAGGGTTCTTGAGGCCCTTGACTCTTAGTATGGGAGTGTTCTCGGACGACACTACGCAGACCCGGTAGCCTCTTCCGGCCAGGCGGTTTGCCAACCCCTCGACATGCTGCGCTATCCCTCCCATGCCCCTGCTGGTCGGCGACACCAGGAGAACGTCGAACACTTCCCCCAAGCGTGTGATAAACCCACGTCTTAATCTTTAAATCTGCGCAAAGCCACCAGAGCCTAGGTGGTTGTCTTCTGGGCAAGGTGAGGACACGGAAGATCAAGACGCTGGCCAGGGAGATTAGGGAGAGGAACTCCGACAAGATAACGACAAGCTTCGAGGAGAACAAGAAGCTGGTGAGGAGCGTTCTTGAGGGCAGGTATTCGAAGAAGCTGGCGAACAGGATAGCGGGGTACCTCGTCGCTTTGAAGAAGCTTGAAATAAAGAAGGCGAAAGCCGCTGCTGAGGCTGCGGCCTTGGCCGAGTCGTCACCATCGGAGTCTCAGAGCTAGCGTCGAGCGGCAGGCATGTCGCAGGCTAGAGACCGAACGCTTCCGTGAAAGGCTGGAGAGGCCGCGGCGGCGAGCGTTGGAGAACTCCGTCATGGACTTGCCTCATAGTTTTAAACAAGCTCCGACAACTAGTACGAGGGATGGGTGTTAGGCTGGGCGACATTATCCCCGAGGAGGCGGTCGAGAAGACCTCGCTTAAAGCGCTGTCGGGAAAAACCATAGCTCTCGACGCCTACAACATCCTCTACCAGTTCATCGCAACCATACGAGGACCAGACGGCAGGGCTTTGATGGACAGGCGTGGAAGAGTGACGAGCCACCTCAGCGGCCTGTTCTTCAGGACGTTGAACTTTTTGCAGGAAAAAGTGAAGCCTGTCTACGTCTTCGACGGAAGGCCTCCGGAGATGAAGAGGCAGACCGTGGAGAAGAGAGCTACGGCTAGGAGGACGGCTGGACAGCTCTACGAGGAGGCTTTGGAGGCGGGAGACGTAGAGGCGGCTAGGCGTTATGCTCAGCGTGCGGCCAGCCTCGAGAGATACATGGTTGAAAGCTCGGTGGACCTTCTAAAAGCTATGGGGGTTCCCTACGTCATGGCTCCGGCGGAGGGCGAGGCCCAGGCGGCTTTCATGGCGGCCAAGGGGGTCGTGTACGCCTCAGGCTCCCAAGACATGGATTCGCTGCTGTTCGGCTCTCCCAGGCTTGTCAGAAACTTGTCGGTCGTCGGGAGGCGAAAGCTACCCCGAAGGAACGAGTACGTAGTGGTCGAGCCTGAGATAATCCATCTAGACAAGCTTCTCACCAGCCTTGGCATCAGCAGAGACCAGCTCATCGACATCGGGCTGCTGGTCGGCACAGACTACTCGCCTCCGGTCAGAGGAGTCGGCCCTAAAACAGCCCTTAAAATCATCAGGGAGTACGGCTCCCTCGAGAAAGCTTTGGAGGCCGACGCTGTGACGGTTGACTTCGACCACGTTGCTGTAAGAAGGCTTTTCCAACAACCCTTGGTCACGGAGGATTACAGGATCGAGTTCGGTGAACCCTCCGAGGAGGATGTGATTAGCCTGCTGGTTGATGAGTTTGACTTTTCGAGAGAACGAGTGAATAAAGCTCTGGAGGAGCTTCGCCAATCAAAAACCAAGTCAACGAGCTTAGACGAGTTTTTCAGCTGACGTTCTCCACGAGCTCGACGACCTTCCTCTCCTCGTCTAGGCTGGAGACCCGCACCTTTCCATGGATCTCGAGCTTCATCAAAGCCTGCAAAATCTCCTGAAGAGACGTCCTCGGCTCCTGCCTTTTCAAGTCGTCATACAAACTCTGCAGCATAACCTTCCCGCCGGCTTTTCTGAGAACCTCTAAAACCCTCGCATAGCTTATCAATTGTTTCATCCAATCATCATCAAGGGTTTCTCGGAGGACCTGAGGATGTCGCCGACCCTCTCATACTCACGCATCATTTGCGGTGAGATGCTCGGCTTGACGGAAAGCAGCGCTTCCTCAAAATCCCTTCTGTACACCTTTTCAGTATCCTTGTCGCGCCGAAGAGCCGCTAGGGCGGCTTCCCTGCAGAGCGACTCTATGTCAGCTCCAGAGAATCCCTCGCAACGGCTGGCCAGCACTTCGATGTTGACGTCGTCGGCTAGAGGCATCTTCCTTGTGTATATGTAGAATATCTCGGCCCTTGCTTTCTCGTCGGGCGGTGGGATGAGCACCAGCCTGTCAAACCTGCCGGGCCTTAGGAGGGCGGGGTCGAGCAAGTCGGGTCTGTTCGTAGCGCCTATCACGACTATGTCGTTAAGCTCCTCGATGCCGTCGATCTCGGCCAAAAGCTGGCTGGCCACTCTGTTCGTCACACCCGAGCTGTCCTCCATCACGTCCTTCCGCGGAGCTATCGCCTCCACCTCGTCAAAGAAAACCACCGCCGGAGCAGCCTGCCTGGCCTTCCTGAAGATCTCCCTAATCGCCTTCTCGGACTCGCCCACCCATTTAGAGAATATCTCAGGCCCCTTGACCGTTATGAAGTTAGCCTCGCTCTCTGTGGCGATGGCCTTGGCTAGCAGGGTTTTGCCGCAGCCCGGAGGACCGTAGAGAAGAACTCCACGGGGCGGCTTGATGCCTAGTTTCTCAAACTTCTCCGGATACCTCAACGGCCATTCAATCATCTCTATGAGCTTCTGCTTCACCGTCTCCAAACCACCTATGTCTTCCCATCTAACCGTCGGAGTCTCCACCTCAACCTCCCTCAAAGCACTGGGCGTAATCTCCTTGTAGGCGTCTATGAAGTCCTTCATCGTCACCTCTAGGCTGCTGAGTATCTCTGGGGATATTCTCTCACCCGAGAAGTCTATGTTTGGAAGGATCCGCCTGATGGCTTTCATGGCTGCTTCACGGCAGAGGGCGGCTAGGTCCGCGCCCGTGTAGCCACGGGTCATCTCGCCGAGCTTCTCGACCGAAATGTCCTTAGCTAAGGGCATCCCGCGGGTGTGAATCGTGAGAATCTCCACACGGCCTCTCTTGTCGGGTATGCCTATCTCTATCTCTCTGTCGAACCTTCCTGGCCTCCTAAGAGCTGGGTCAAGTGCGTTGGGCCTGTTGGTGGCGCCTATGACTATTACCGACCCTCTTCCCTCCAGCCCGTCCATCAAGGCCAGCAGCTGGGCGACGACTCGTTTCTCAACCTCTCCAGTCACCTCGCTTCGCTTCGGAGCTATTGCGTCTATTTCGTCGATGAATATTATGCTGGGAGCCTCCTCCTCAGCTTTCCTGAAGATGTCTCTGAGCCTTGCCTCGGTTTCTCCGTAGTACTTGTTCATTATCTCGGGGCCGTTGATGAGTATAAAGTTGGCCTCGGCCTCGGTGGCCACGGCCTTGGCTAGCAGGGTTTTGCCGCAGCCCGGAGGACCGTAGAGGAGGACGCCTTTCGGCGGGTCTATGCCGAGCTTCTGGAAAAGCTCGGGGAAACGCAACGGCAGCTCGATCATCTCCCTCACCCTTTGGATCTGCTCCTGCAACCCGCCTATGTCTTCGTACGTGATGCTCGTCCTCAGAGCCTTCTCTTGCATCGCTCGGCTCTGAATTATGAGCTTGGTCTTCGGGGTGATTTTCGCTATGCCCGAAGGCCTGAGCTGCACCACTGCGAACGTGAAGAGGTTTCCGAAGAAGAGGACGGGGATGATGTTGCGGTGGACGACGGGGTACTCTATAAGCCGGCTCTTCACCAGCTTGGTGAAGTTTTCGTCGGCCTTGATGGATGTGTTGTAGGGAGCCAGCACGACGACTTGCGCCTCCTTGACGTTCGCCTTCCGCACTATGACGTAGTCGTTAAGCGAGACTCCAGCGTTGTTCCTTATGTGGCCGTCAATCCTGATAGCATCCTTCTCCTTCTCATCCTCGACGTATCCAAGCCAGACCGTTGCGGCTGTAAGCTTCTTCCCCCTGATCTCGACTATGTCGCCCGTTGAAAGCCCAGCCTCAGCCCCCACGTTGCGGTCTATCCGAGCTATACCGTACCCGACGTCCCTCTGCTTAGCCTCTGCAACCCGGAGCCTTAACTCCCTAACGCTCATTCAACCCCAATAGAGAAGACGTAAAATTTAAAGGATAATCAACGTAAATAACTATGACAACGCATATAGCCGAGCAGTCGTAAGTATAGACATGCCCGGCGTGAAGAGTTTTGAGACGATAATCTGGGATGAGAAGAGGCTGGAGTTGAGGCTGCTCGACCAGAGGGTTGTTCCTGAGAGAGTGAGGTACGTAGTGTGCAGGACCTACAGGGATGTGGCTGAAGCAATAAGGAACATGACTGTGAGGGGGGCTCCCGCGATAGGAGTGGCTGCTGCTTTTGGTGTAGCTTTGGCCGCCGTCAGGTCAAGAGCCAAAACTAGGGAAAGCCTGCTCAAACAAGTCAGTCAAGCCCGCGCAACCCTTGCGAAGACGAGGCCTACAGCTGTGAACTTGTTTTGGGCGCTAGACCGAATGGCGAAGAAGGCTGAAAGCCTCGAGCTCGAGCCTGCCGAGATGACGGAGAAGCTTGTTGAAGAAGCTAAGGAGATTATGGAGGAAGACGTGCGTGTAAACATGGCTATTGGAAGGATGGGCGCAGACCTCATACCTGACGGCGGTAGAGTTCTCACGCACTGCAATTGACCCGGCTTAAGCCGGTTCAGTGGAATGCGGGGGCTCTTGCGACCGCCGGGTACGGTACTGCTTTGGGCGTTGTTCGGTCTGCTTTTGAGCAGGGTAAGAAGGTGATGGTTTACGCCAGCGAGACGAGGCCACGGCTCCAGGGAGCGAAGTTGACTGCTTTCGAGCTGAGGATGTTGGGCATTCCAGTCGTGGTCATCCCCGACACGGCCGTTGCGTTCCTGATGTCGAGGAAGATGGTTGACTGCGTGGTGGTCGGTGCAGACAGGGTTTTGGCTAAGACAGGCCATGTGATAAACAAGATAGGAACCCTCTCAGCGGCCGTAAACGCCAAACACTTCAACATACCGTTCTACGTTGCAGCACCCCTCTCGACAGTCGACCTGTTCAAGTCGGTCGATGAAGTTGTTATTGAGGAACGGTCAGAGGACGAGGTACACTATGTAGGAAGAACAAGGGTTACTCCTGCAGGGGTTAGAGCTTTAAACTACGCTTTCGACGTTACGCCGCCCGAGCTAGTCACGGCTGTGATAACTGAGAAAGGTGTTTTCAGACCTGACGAGTTGGAGAAGTTTCTAACCGGTTAGTCCCACGAACAGCTCGAGCAAGAGTATGAGCAGGACTGCCGCAACACCGATGCTCACCATCTTTATCCCTGACTTGAGCACCTCTGTCTTCGAAAACCTCCCCATCATCAGCCCCAGCGTGAAGAGGAGTCCCAGACCTATCAGGGTTGAGATGTGTGGGGCGACGGGTCTGAGCTCTCCGTAGTAGATGCCGGCTATGTAGGGTGAGAGGACGGTGAGAGACAGTATGAAGGTAGAGAATCCTCCTACCAGCGATGCGATTACGGTTCCCATGGTTCCAGCTCTGCCGATGACCGTGTCGCTGACATCCCGCAACAACGAGGCTTGAAGCTCCTTGATAAGCCGCTTCGTCTCAGCGCTCTCGGTCAGGTAGATGCCTGAAACGCCTGAAACCAGCATGGCGACAGACATTCCCAGCCCTGCGAACACAACCGTCGTGGCCTGCGTCGATGGAGCCAGCGAAGCTCCCAGCGATAGACCAACCATCGCCAGAATTCCGTCGAAAGAGTTGCTGAAGAAATACCTCCTAACCGCCCCGCTCTTACCCGAGTAAGACAGCACGAGGCTCAGCCTCCTCCTAAAATTCTTCAACGAGGCCCACAAGGAACTTAACATCTCGACCTGCCGCAGTATAAGATGGTGATAGGCAACTTAAAAAGAATCCCGTACCATATAGATGAGCATCATGCAGAAGATAAGGCTTCGTCTATTCACGGTCGTGGCTCTCGCCGCAGGCCTATACTTGACAGTCTACGCCTTATCGCAGCTAGGTCTGCTGCCTTTCAACGCTGAACGCATAGTCTACGTCCTGATCGTCGTCTTCGCCGGAGTTTCAATCGTCAGGCTGGTAAGCTCCTACACAGTAAGAACTTTCAAGCCCATCGTGGGACAGCAGGCCGTAGGCGTCTCGCTGACGATCCAGCTGTTGGGATACATCGCAGTAGTCGTCTTCGTGCTGGGCTCCCTAGGGGTACCGCCTGAAACGGCGCTAGCGGGAGGTACTTTGACAGGGCTCGTCATAGGCCTCGCAGGCCAGACAACTCTGTCCAACATAATCGCTGGGATAATCATCCTTGTCTCGAGGCCTTTCAAGATAGGAGACCGTGTGGGCGTCATCACAAGCTCGATCCCCTACCAGTGGGCCTTCCTCCCCGGCTACAAGTTCTTTTCAAGGGACTACGTCGTTCCGGCCTACACAGGCGTTGTCGAGAACATGAGTCTGATGTACACGACGTTAGTTACAGACGACGGGCTGGTGGTCAAGATACCAAACAACCTGATCCTGGCCAACTCAGCGATCGCCAACTATTCCGAGGTTAGCGAAAGGATGCGGAAGCTCCGGTACGAGTTTCCTCTGGACTTCGGCCCCGAGGAGGTTGTAGCCAAGGTTAGGAGCCGGCTGGCCGGGTTCCAGGAAGTTAAGGAAGTTTACCTCGAGGAACAGAGCGACAAAACCCACTACATAGTGGCTGTAGTCTTTGACGCTCCGCTCGACACTTGGAGGGATGTGAAGTCGAAGATTTTGACGCACGTTATCGAGGTTCACCGTTCTATGAGAGCCTCCAGCACCCAGAACAGTTTATAAATGGCATCGATGCAGGTTGCAGCGGTATGAAGGCTAAGAACTACAGGAGGCCCGAGGGCATGACGTACGCTAGGAACGAGTACATCCACGGCCCACCGTCCTCCAAGATAACAAAGTACACGGCAGGCGTTTACCGAAACGACTACACCCACGAGCTTCTCCTAGTGCCGGAGACAGACCTGCAGATAAGGGACGTAGCCATCGAGTCGGCCAGGATAGCCGTCAACAAAGTCCTGACCGAGAAGCTCAACGACAAGTTCTACCTTGAGGTCAAGGCTCACCCTCACCACGTCCTGCGTGAGAACAAGATGATCTTCGGAGCTCACGCCGACAGGCTTCAGGAAGGGATGCGGCGGGCTTTCGGTAAGCCTATAGGAAGGGCTGCCAGAGTCGAGGCCGGAGACCCTGTTTTCAGGCTTCTGGTTTACGGCGAAGGCTTGGCGGCGGGCCGCGAGGCTCTGGAGCTGGCCGCCAAGAAGCTGCCCAAGAAATACTACATAATCGAGCATCAGCTGGCTCAGAGTGCCTAGTTTGGAAGACTCCGCCACCGCTCACGTGGACGGCGCGGCTAGAGGAAACCCAGGGCCCGCCGGGTTAGGCGTGGTTTTCGAGGCCGGCGGCAGAGTCGAGAAGTACAGGGAGTATCTGGGCCGCATGACGAACAACCAAGCCGAGTACCACGCCTTGATCAAGGCGCTGGAGATTGCTCTCACCCGAGGCGTGAGACGGCTGAAAGTGTTTACAGACAGCCAGCTCTTGGCAAAACAGGTTAACGAAGAGTATAAGGTTAGGAGTCCTGGGCTTAAGCCTCTCCACGCGAAGGTTGTCGACCTAACCTCCAGGCTGGAGATGTTTGAGATAAAATATGTGGGCAGGGAGGAGAACGCCGAGGCCGACAGGCTGGCGAACGAGGCCATCGACCGCGCTATGCGGAGACCGTGATGACGGCCTTCTGCTCAGCCTGCTTCCTAGACGCCTCCTTCACCTTCTTGAGCCATATCTCGTATTCTGCGTCGGACGTGCAGTGGCACATGTCTAATAGGCTTCATGCTTGAATTTAAGCAGTACGGATGAACGCCTTAATAACGTGGATGCCTTGTTTGCCCGAGATGGGCAGGTCTTACAGAATAGCTGGCTTGAGGAAAGCTATTGCAGACAGGCTGGGCTACAGCCTCCGAAACTCCCTACCGGTTGCGTTGATGACCGACTACGACGCATCAAGGCTAATCACCCTGTACAACAACTACAAACAAACACGTGGAAAGGAAAGCCCAAGCATCACGTCGATAGTCATCAAGGCTGTCGGCGACGTACTCCCCAATCATCCAGCAATAAACGCCGTCGTGGAAGGCGACCAAGTCACTGAGGTGGACGAGGTGAACATAGCCGTGGCCGTCGAAACCCCCCGAGGTCTCTACGCTCCGACCATAAAGAACGTTGAAAGGAAGACGTTGTTCGAGGTTGAGGATGAGCTGCGTCGTCTGACGGCGAGGGCGATGGAGGGGTCTATAACGATGAACGAGCTTACGGGCCACAGCTTCACCGTCTCTAACCTTGGCCACCTCGACGTGCTGTACTTCACACCCATAATCAACCCCCCCGACGCATGCATCCTAGGCGTCGGAGCAGTGAGAAGTGAAGGGACGTATCCCAAAGGCCATCTGACGCTGGTCTTCGACCACAGAGTGGTGGACGGAGCTCCTGCGGCGGAGTTTCTGAGGGAAGTCAAGCAGAAGCTGGAGAGCCTCGGCTAGCATGTTTTTATTGTTGACGTAGGGGTTCGAGGACGTGGTAAGGTACGTTGCGGTGCTAGCCAGCCACAGCGCCCTCGACGTTCTGGACGGAGCTAGAGACGAGGGTTTTAGGACAGCGGCCATAGCCAAGAAGGGGCGTGAAACAGCCTACCGAGAGTTTCCAGTCGTTGACGACTTGCTCGTTTTAGACGACTACGTCGAAATAGCTTCGGAAAAAGTGCAGGAGTGGCTGAGAAGCCTTGACTCGGTCTTCGTCCCTAACAGGAGCTTCGCAGTCTACGTGGGCTACGACCTTATCGAGAGAAAGTTCTACGTGCCGGTCTTCGGCAACAAGCGGCTCCTCCGCTGGGAGGAGAGGGCTGGCGAGTCAAGCTACTACAAGCTTCTGGACGAGGCTGGAGTTCCGAGGCCGAGGACTTACAGCATGGAGGACTTCGAGGGCCCCGTGATAGTCAAGCTGCCAGAGTCCGCCAGACGTGCCGAAAGAGCTTTCTTCATAGCCGTAGACGTGAACGACTTGAGGAGAAAGCTCCAAAACATGCAGAGACAAGGATTAGTTGACGACTCCTCACTCGAACAGGTTTCCGTCGAGCAACTCGTCCTCGGAGCTCACTTCAACGCAAACTTCTTCAACAGCGTTGTCAGAAACCGCCTCGAGCTCCACAGCATCGACCGGCGGATCCAGTCAAGCCTAGACGGAGTCTACAGGCTTCCAGCAGCCGACCAACTCAGCATAAACCCAGCAGTAAGCTACATAGAGGTAGGGCACGAGCCCGCGACTTTGAGGGAGAGCCTTCTTGAGAAAGTCTTCAAAGCGGGCAGGAGGTTTGCCCAAGCCTGCGAACGCCTCGTCCCTCCCGGAGTGATAGGCCCCTTCACCCTCCAGTTCATCGTCACACCAGACCTCGATATTGTTGTTTACGATGTTGCTTTGAGGATTGGAGGTGGGACGAACGTCTACCTCGGGCTGGGCGGTCAGTACAGCAAGCTCTACCATGGAAGGTCTTTGAGCATGGGTAGGCGTATGGCCGTTGAGGTGAGGGAGGCATGGGAGACCGGGCAGCTGTCGAGGGCTACGACATGAACATCGTGAAACATTACAACACGGGGAGGCTGACGATAGCCACGGTGGCGAGCCACAGCTGCCTGCAGATTCTCAGAGCCGCCAAGAAGGAAGGGTTTAGGACAACCGCTGTCGCCACAGCCAAGACAGCCCCGTTCTACAGCAGGTTCACGTTCATCGACAAACTAATCACCGCTGAGCCGGAGGACATGGAGCAGCTCGCTCCACAGCTTTTCGAGGACAACGCCGTGTTCATCCCTCACGGCAGCTTCGTAGAGTACTGCGGCCCCGAAAAAGCAGAGGCGTTCAAAGTCCCCTTCTTCGGAACACGAGGCTTGATCCGGGTCGAGGCCAGCCAAGACCTCAAGATGAGGCTGATAAAGGACGCAGGACTGCCGACGCCCGAAGAATACAGCTCGCCCGAAACAGTCAAGCCGCCCGTGATAGTCAAGTTTGACGGCGCTAAGGGTGGGCGGGGCTACTTCATGGCAAGAGACGCTGAGACTCTAAAGGAGAAACTCAGCCAAGTTAGAGGTGGATACGTAATCCAGCAGTACTTAGTCGGGGTTCCGGCCTACATCCACTACTTCGCATCTCCCTTAAAGAAAAGAGTCGAGCTGTTCGGAGCAGACATAAGGTACGAGTCGAACATAGACGGCAGAGTTCTCGGGCTTGCGGAGCCGTCTTTCACTGTTGTCGGCAACAGGCCTGTAGTGCTTCGTGAATCGCTTCTACCCACTTTGACGGCCTACGGCGAAGCCTTCGCAAAAACAGTCGAGGAAAAACTAGGGCAAAAAATGATAGGACCCTTCTGCCTCGAGACCATCATAGACGACAACATGCAGGTGTGGGTCTTCGAGTTCTCTGGGAGGATCGTTGCTGGAACGAATGTTTACATGGGCGTCGGCTCTCCCTACTCCATGCTCTACTTCGAAAAACCCATGGACATGGGTGAGAGAATCGCATACGAGCTGAAGGAGGCCGCAGAAAGGAACTTACTAGAACTAGTCACTACTTAACCTGCGACTCGACGAACTTAAACTTCTTACCCCTCTCAGCCTCGATGCGGTCCACCACTTTCACGCTATACTCCAGCCCTCTGAACAACAACGCAAACCTTCTTTCAACCTCAGCCACGGCTTTCTCGGCGTCGCCGTCGACCATGATTAAAACATCCACCGTATAGTCGGTTTTCTGCAGAACCTTGTACCTTTTTAGACCCGGCATGTCCTGAATCGTTTCCATTACTGCGTAGGGCGAGATCTGGCCTCCTCCGGGAATTTTCAAAGTGTCAACTACTCGGCCCTCCACGTTTTTCAGCAGGGGCAGCCCGCGGCCGCATGGGCATTCATCATCCAGAGGTGTGGCGATGTCTCCCAGCTTGTAGCGTATTATGGGCGTTGCATGTCTGAACAAGCTGGTGGCAACGACCTCTCCCCGCTCTCCAGCTGACACCTCCTCGCCGTCCTTAAGGAATTCAAGAACGACAGAGTCGATGTTGATGTGGTAGGCTGTTCGCTCAGGGCACTCCCATGCCAGCCCGCCCACCGGGGCAACCTCCACACAACCATACCCATCGTAAACCTCCGCCCCGAAAAAGTCCGCCATCATCTTACGTGTATGGCTGTCGAGAACCTCCCCAGCAGACACAGCTATTTTGAAATAAAGATTTACATCTTTAGCTTCACATGCTTCACGAAGAGACCTGAAATAAGTCGGGTAGGCTACGAGAACATCCACCCCGTTTTTGAGAAAATCGATGTGTTTTTCAGCGTCCTCAGCCAGAGACAGCCGGGCGACTAGACGCCTCCTAATCCTACCCCACAAGCCTGCAACATCAGCCACGTTCTCCGTGTAAACCTTATCGGGAGAGCCGCTGACCACCCTCGCTATCTTGTGCCATGGCCTTACGCCGTAGGACCACATACGTCTTAGGTACATGCCTTCTAGGTACGCGGCTGTAGCTGGGTCGTCGAGAACAGCAACAGGGACGCCTGACGTCCCCGAAGTAGTTTTCTTTACACACCTACTCGAGTCGACTCCTGCAGCCGTCCTCTCCTCCAGAGGCACACTGCGGAGATCCTCCTTCGTCAGGACGGGGAGGGTCTTTATGTCCCGAGTTTTCTCAACCCTCGGGGAGGTAGGGCCGTACAGCCTCCTGTAAAAAACTGTGCTGCTGTAAGCATGACGAACCATCGCCCTGAGCTTCTCATCCTGGATGGACATCAACTCGCTCCTGCTCAGCCACTGACTTCTACTGAGCCAAAGCCAGTTCTTAAGAACCTCGAGCATCATCTCTGTTTCTCAGACAGGTCTCCATGGTTTAAATCTTGTTATCCTAGTAGGTCTCTCATGATATTAGCAGCGATCGCGGCGGTCTTGGCGGCCATCGTCGTTTTAGTGTCGGTTTTGTTCTTCTACAGAGACCCGGACCGGAGGGTTTTGAGAGTTGGAGGAATGCTTCTCGCACCGTCGGACGGAGTGGTCGTCTCTGTCAGACGGTACGCTTCATCTAGAGCACCCATACTGAGCAAGGACGGGCGCAGCTTTTCAGTGGAGGAGTTTACCGACACAACTCTCCTCGGGTCTGACGGCACGATAATCTCAATAGCCATCTCACCTCTCGACGTTCACACAGTGCGTTCACCCGCCGACTCAAAGGTTGTCCATCTATCCCGAATCAGGGGCGGGCTGAAATGGATGAAATATCCGGATTTCGAGTACGCCAACGAGAGGGTGAGCATGGTTCTCGAGACCCCTCACGGCCCGGTGGGGTTGGTGATTGTCGCCGCTCCCATAACCTCGTCCGTTAAAACCCTCGTCAAAGAACAGGACTCCGTGGCCGCTGGCGGCCGTGTTGCAAGGATCAGGCTAGGATCGCTGGCGTCAGTCTTGATTCCAGACGCCTGCCGGCTGAGGCCTGCGGTGTACTGCGGCGACAGAGTATTGGCTGGGATTTCCATACTGGCCAGGCCGGTTGACGAGCATTCCTCCAAACCGCTTGGAGAGTGCTGGCTTGAGAAACGGTCGAAGCCTTCGGAACGGCTTTTCCTGCTGCCGCTTCTAGCATACGCAACCCTCGTCAACCTTGTTTCCATCCTAGGACGCTTGTTTGCAAAACTGTTGAAGTAGGCCTTTAAGCTTTAAAAGCGCTCAATCGCTTGATGTAAATGGCTTGGCTGTTTGGAACAACTTGAAGCTTGAACAGATAGGCATCGTGGCTAGCCCGGCTTACGAGTCGGAGGCGATGTGCATCCTTCAGGAGGGTAAGGAGGCGGAGGTGACGACTGAGATGCTTGTTCTCATCGACAACAGGAACGGGAACAAAATCCTAGCAATATGCAGGTCGGGCACGGGCAGCAACGACTCGTTGAAAACAAACTACTACAACCCCGGCGTGGCCTACGCCAAGAGCGGTAAAGGCCCCAGCACCGCCAAGGAGTTCTACGGCTTCAGGCTTGTCGTGGTGGGAGACGTCTCCGACGGCGTGATTAAGCAGAACAGGATGATAATAGCTCCAGCCTCCCCTGTCTACAGGTTCGAGGAGGGCTTCAACCCCATGCAGTTGTTCGGCAGAAGCAGTCAAACCGTCGGATACTACGCCACGGGAAAGCCTCACTGGAAGATCCCTGTCCTCGTCGAGTACGTACCCCACCACATAGGCGTCTTCGGCGTGACTGGGTCGGGGAAGTCCTACCTAACACGGCATCAGATAATTCCGCTGCTCCGTGAAGCAGGCTACGACGTAATGATCTTCGACTGGAAGGGAAGCGACTACGCACCCTACTACGAGAAAGTCGTCAACATGGGAGACATAGAGCTGGACGACCAGTCTGTCTTGTCTTACCTAGCTCAGGCCCTCAACTTTTTCGGAGGCGGGAGCATGGGGCAGAGGCTGGTCAACTACTTGGAGGAGGTTGTTTCTGAAGGCGACTGGCGTGGAGCCTCCGCCGAGGAGACGAAGAGTAAGCTGTTGAGCAAAATGCTAGGGGTCATAGAGAGCGACAACGCCGAAGCCAGCAGCAAGCGTTGGAGAGACATCTATTCTCAAAAGACATCGAGGTACTTTGACAAGCTCAAGGTCGAGGACCTGCGCCCCGTTATGGGCAGGACGAACGCTCAGCAGCTCGTTGAGACGCTCAGGCAGAGCCATGTGCTTGTGGTAGACCAGAGCTTTGGGTCGAAGGATCAGAAGCTAAGCATCTTCCTGTCGGTGGCAAGGTACTTGCGGAAGCTGATGGAGGAGAAGAACAAACTCCGGATAGCTCTTGTCGTCGACGAGGCTCCCCAGTACTGTCCATGGAGTCCTAGGGGGTTGGAGGAGGAAACAACACGGGAGATAATTGGGATAGCTGCTTTGGGAAGGTCGTATAAGCTGTCGATCGTCTTGGTTGCTCAGGGTATTGCTGGAGAGATAGGCATCAACGCAGCTGTGAGGAGAAACCTTAACACCCTGTTCATAGGCCGGATACATCCGCTAGACGCCCAGGAGGCTGAGAAGTTCTTCGCAACTTCGCTAGTCAACGCTTCAAACCTTCTAAGGCTTCCCGAGGGTCAATTCTACCTGATAGGCAAGATGAACCCCTCCCCCGTACCGCTGCTAATGACGTTCAACATCCCGGAGGACGAGAGGGTTGGAGCCTCCCGCTGAAGAGCTGCCTGACTTCCTTAAGATCCCCAAGCCTCTGCAGGAGAAGTTTTTCTCAGCCGTGAGCGAGGAGGTCAAGCAGCTCCTGGTTAGGATTGACAGCCTCTCTGGCTTGGCTGAGGAGGTTAGAACGGAGGTCGGGTCTGGAATCAGGTCTTTCAAGGTCGACGATGCATGGAAGACGCTCTACGTGGGCGTGGTAGACGGCTCGGATGTTCCGGCTGCTGACGACAGGATCGGTCTGAGGTACGGGCTGTATGCTGTGGCATACAAATTGTTCAAGGGTCTCGAACCCGTGGAGGACGGCGAGGGGTTCTTCGGAGACAGGCTTTCGGGGAAGATCAGCCTCCACAGGGATAGCTTCCTCAAGATCCTAGACCTTGCCACAACCTACTACGAAAGACTGACGGCTGTCGAGCTGCTTAGAAGGGAGAACCCCGACTTGTTGATTGTCGACGGCAGCTTCTTCGGGTACAGGGCTGGCTGCAGCATGGTCAAGCTCGAGCCTCTTGGCTGGAGAGACACTCTATCGGACACCGTGTTCGACACGGTCTACGAGTTGATCAGGAGGATAAACGAGTTGACTATGGAGTTGCTCGGGTCTGCGAAGGTTTTGGGCGTTGTCAAGCGTGTGCCGACGATGGCGATAGACGGGTATCTCTGCTATTTGAAAGGGCTGGACAAGGGTCTCGAGTTGTCTGACAGGTCTATCCTGAGCGTTCTGCTGCGGCGTGGCGAGGTGTTTGACTACCAAGCGGTTTTCGGTCATGGTGTAAGATATGACGTGTACAGCTGGTTCAGGCAGACAGCGAGGGACAAGTCGCTCAGCAAGAAGAGCCGTGAGGAGGTTTTGAGTAAGGCGGAGCAGCGTGTAAAGGTCCAGCTCGTCGCAGACCTGACTGAGTGGAACCGGGAGAAAGGCGGTCGATGGGAAACCTATCAGAACAACCCTGTTGTGGCCGCTGTACGAAACACGCGGCGAATGTTTCTCAAAACCGTCGAAGACATTCCACCTGTATGCGTCGAGCTTCCCGCGAACATGTCTGAGGAGCTTGCTGAGAAAGCGGTTTCATACGTCTTCGCCACAGCAAACCCGGCCACAGGCCTTCCCCTGCCGCTCGACCTCGTCGACGAGCTCGTCTCCCTGCCTAGGGGTATTGGGAGGGAGTTCATAAACGAGATAGAGGCTGAGATGCTCCGCAGGGGTGTGGGGAAGGAGAGCCTTCTGGCGGTTTTCAGCCGTTACAACCCTCAGAAGGACGAGCCGTAGGCTAGGGTGTAGCCGGTCTTGCTGGAAGTGGTCGGCAGCGTTCTGTTGCTACTTGTTTCCACAGTTGTGTTCGTGAACGGGGTTGAAGCTCTAGCAGGCCGTCTGGGGCTCACCAGGTTTGCGGCTGGGGCGCTTCTAACAGCTGTTTTAACAGCTCTTCCAGAGACGGTGATAACGCTGCTCTCACCATTCCATCAAACTCGCCAAGCTGGGATGGTTGGAATGGGGAGCGTTCTGGCAGCTCCTTCGATAACTCTTCTCATCGGAGCACCAGTCGTCGCCTTGTTCTGGAGGCGTCCAAACATCAGCAAGGGTGTCGCTAAAAACTACGTATACTTCCTACTCTTCATGTCTACGGCCTTACTTCTGTCCCAGCTCAGCCTAGGCCCCTACAAGTATCTCTACGGTCTTGTTTTTCTATCCGCTTACGTCTACATGGCTCATTCGATCTATGTCGAGGAGGGGGAGGGTTTTGAGGCTGCGGGGATTTCTGTGTTTGAAAAAATTTTCGGTTTTAGAAACACGGGGCTCGTCGGGCTGCAGGCGGGTTTGTCGGCGGTTGGGCTGACCGTCGGGGCAGACGTGTTCATCGAGGTCGTATCATCGTCGGCAAGCCCTCTCGCCAACACATTACTCATCTCTCCTCTAGCCACTTGTTTGCAGGAGGTTTTGTTGGCGTCCTACTGGATGCTGAGGCAGAAGGCCGACATATCCATAAGCCTTCTGTCGGGCGAGAACCTCATCCAGTCAACCTTCGTGGCCGGGGTAGGCATGGTCTTCACCGACTGGAGCCTGCCGACGACCTCCCTGAGTGTTTTGACCGTTTACGCAGCAGCCGCAGCCGTGCTCTCCCTGACCGCTTACCTCAACAAGTTCAAGCTAGGCGGAGTTGTCATGAGTCTATACCCAGCCTACGTGCTGGCGTCGTTAGCGGTTTCCGCTTAGCTTGACACGCTCTATGGCTTTCATGACGATGCTGTGAAGCTGCTTGCCGTCTATCCTGCCACGGTACTTCTTCATCAAATCACCCATAAGCCTGTTAGCTAGGCGTGGGTCGTTCAAGTCTGACGAGCTGCTGACAACCATCTCCATCACCTCTGCTTCAACATCCTCGTGCGAAACTGTGCCGAGACCGAGCTGTCTAACAGCGTCCTCAACCGTGGACGCAGGGTTGCCGCAAAGCCATCTCAACACGTCGGGCAATGCCTCCTTCGAAAAACCTCCACCAGCCAAAGCTCTGAAAACTTCCACAAGCCTTTCATCGGTTAGGTTTGCGACGTATGCTCCCTCACGGGCTAGGCTCGTAATGGTTTCTGTGAGTGTTGAAGCCACGACGCTTGCCGGCAGCCCGAGACTGTCCGTTATTTGTATGAAGAGGTCCTCCCTCTCGCTGTCGATAAGCCCTTCGACGAGCTGGCGGCTCAGACCATACTTGGCTGAAAGCCTGCGGGCGGTTTCTTCCAGCGTCTCTGGTAGGCTTCTCCGGAGCTTCTCCAAGAGATTCTCGCTGACCGGGACCGGAGGTATGTCTGTCTCCGGATACATTCGTGCAGCCCCAGGCCTGGGTCTCATGTAGACAGTCAACCCGTCGGGCCTAGCTGCTCTAGTCTCTCCCGGAACGCCTTTGACCGCCTCGCAGGCCCTCTCGTAAACAGCCTGAAGAGCTTCCGCGGCTCTACCAGGCTCGTCGACAACCATCACCACGGCATCCATCTCACCAGCATCCATCAGCCTCTTCAGGGAAGCCACCTCCTCAGCTGAGATCCCGTAGCCGGGCAGCTCGTCGGTGTGCAGTATGCCGTCCACGTCGGCCCAAGCCTTGGCGTGGCCCGCCAGCTCCGCACCCAGCCTGACTCCGTTAGCGGTTTCCTTCGAAAGAAGGCCGGCGAACATCGGCAGCTTGACAGCCAAGACCCTGCCTCCTCTCTCAAGCCTAGACCTCAGCAACTTAGACTTGGTCTCCTTGAAGACTTCTGTCGCATCGACGTAAGTATACGGCGGCAGCGTCGCTCCTCCAAGCCTCTCTCTGATCTCTCTGGCGATCTCCAAGAGATGGAGCTGACGCAGCACCTCGTTCTCAACCACGGGAGCTATTAGCTCAAGCTCCTGCACTCCCTTAATCTCGGTCAAGGCACCACCAGCTATCGAGACGTTCAAGTCCTGCCGGACGGTGCCCAGCCCACGCTTAACCTTCCTCGTCGCCCTCAAAACATTACCGACAGCTCTAGCGACTTTGACAGCCTCAGAAGGGGAGGATATGACGGGGGCCGTTGAGACCTCGATAAGCGGTATGCCCAGCCTTGACAGGTCGTACTCGACGAAGCCTGGGCCGGCTGAGACTATTCTCGCAGCATCCTCCTCTAGCGTGATGGTCTGTATCGGTATCTCCTTACCGTCAACCACTAGGCCTCCGCCCAGCGCAACGACGCAGGTCCTCTGGAAGCCTGAGGTGTTGGAGCCGTCTATAACGATCTTCCTCATTACGTGGATTTCGTCGACGGGTGTTGCGTTGAACAGCAGAGCTACGGTGAGGGCGGTTTCGACGGCTTCGGGGTTGAGTGGGTGTGGAGGCTCTTCATCCATCTCGACTAGGCATGTGTTGTATGGGTTGACGTGGTAGATTATCTTCCTGCGTTTCTTCGACTCGAAGAGTGCTGCTGGGTCTACTGCTCCAAGCTCGCTCTGCGCCTCTCTCAGAAACCGGGTGATTTTGATAGCTTCGCCGGTCTCCTTCGGCTCGGTTGAGCAGCTGCAGAAGAGCTTGTGGCGCGTGTCTAGCTGGCGGTGCACTTCGACGCCGACCTTGAGGCCAAGCTTCCTGTAGTCCATTCCAAACTCCACTGCCTTCATCCATCTTAATAACTGTCAAGCAGTTTACGCTGAGGCTGCGTCCTACCCCCAATCTCTCCGCATAGGTTGGTGAGCATCAGCTCACGCACCTGCTCCGGTTGAGCGTTCTCGCCCAGCCTAGCCAGAACCCACATCAGCTTGACCAGAGCAGTTTCAGCCACCATGTCGTCGAGCGGGACCACGCCAGCCCTCAGCAAGTCCCGGCCGTTGTCGTAGACGTTCATGTTAACCCTGCCGTGCCTGCACTGACTTGTCATGCCGACGAACAGCCCTGAATCGTTGAACTGCTTCAACAACGGTATGAAAGACGAGGCGACGTGGCCGAGACCCGTGCCCTCGAGGATGACGCCCCGCAAGTTCAGCCTCTCCACGACGACGGCCAGAGCCTCCGGCTTCATGCCCGGGTAGAACTTGACCAGCATGGCTCGGTCGTCGAACTTGGGCTGGTATTCGTAGCCTTCCCCGTTTCGTCTATGGTATTGGCTGGTGAGCATCTTCAGGCCGTCGGCTGTCTTGACGGCTAGCGGGTTGTCGTTAACGGACTGGAATGCATCCCGGCTGCTTGTATGCGTTTTGACGACCCTTGTGCCTCGGTGTATGTGGATGATGTCGTCTGAGTGCCAGCCATGCATACAGACAACCACCTCGCCGAACGGGGCCCTGGAAGCAACCTCAACCGCAGTGATGAGGTTTGTTGCTGCGTCGCTCGAAGGCCTGTCTGAAGACCTCTGGGCCCCGACCAGGACTACTGGTATGGGTGTTTTCCGGAGGGCGAAGCTTAGGGCGGCGGCTGTGTAGCCCATCGTGTCCGTCCCGTGAGCTATCACAACACCATCGAATCCCGCCCGTATTAGTTGGTCAACACGGCTGGCCATCTCTGTCCAGTGGCTTGGCGTGAGGTTCTCGCTGTAAACCTGCATGAGTATCTCGGCTGAGATGTTGGCGACTTCAGCTATCTCTGGCACGATGCTGGCAAGGTCTGCCGCTGAGAGGGCTGGCCTTACGCCTCCGGTTCTGTAATCTATCCTGCTTGCAATTGTTCCACCCGTGCTGATTATCGAGACGCGTGGCAGGCTTTCTTTCGGGGATGGTGGCGGTGGAGGGTTGAACGCCGGCGGCCTCACCTCGGAAAGCTTCACAACCCTCGTCGCCTCATCTACTCTGACGCCTATGTTGTATCCGTTGGCCATCTTCAGAACTATCACCCCCGGCTGGCCATATTCGTACCGTGCCATCAGAAAACCACGAAAAACCAGACCCCCTCGACCAACCTCAACCTCCTCCCCCAAGCTTGCACCGGCCTCACGCAACAACCGGGCGGCAAGTCCAACGTATCCAAGGTACTCGTCCATGCCTGTAAACAGGCCGGAGCATTACGTAAAATGCGTTTCGCTAAGCTTCTCTGATCTTCTGGACGAGCCTGACCAGCTCTTGAGCGACAGGGCTTTCGGGGTTGAGCGTTATCATATTGACGGCGTTGAGCCTCTTCTGGTAGACGATGCCTGCACGCTCGAGGTTGTTGACCACTATGGCTACAGTGGACGGGGCTACGCCTGTTGCTCGTGCTATGTACCGTAGGCTGAAAGCCTTACCGGGGTTGTCTAGGAGGAACTGGAGCACGGTTGCATGAGCCTTCGAAGCGAAGACCTTGTCCAGCCTCATCCATCCTCAGTCGCTCACGACAGTGCCCGCATCGAGCCCGAGCAACGCTCTCTTCACAGACTCGACGTTCATACCGTTCACGTAGTAGAGAGGTATCCGGGTCCTCAACACCATCGCCAGACCAACCATGTCGATGACCTGGTACTCGCCAGCCTTCTGCGAAATACGGCTGGCCAGCTCGGCTAGCTGTTCAAAGCTCATACGCCTGATTATCTCGGCATTCATGCTCTTTTTCGGGTCCTCCGAATAGATGCCGTCAACATCAGTCGCAACGACCAGCCTGTCCGCACCGACCACGGAGGCCGCCAAAACGCTCACAGCCATCGTCGACTGGCCGGGCTGAAGACCGCCAGCCACGACTAAACGCCCACCGTCCGCCAAAAGCCTGATCTCCTCAACGGTCTCAGGGATTCGCTGGAAAGCCTTCACCCCCAACGACCTTGCGAACAGGAATGCGTTAATGCGTGTAGACATTATGGCTGCTATGTCGCAAGAGGCCTCGTCCAGACCCAGCTGTCGCGCCGTTTCGATGTATTTTCTCGCAGGCATGCCTCCTCCTACGACTATGACCCAGCGCCCCCCGTCGTACGTCTCTTCCAGCATCGAGCTGTACTTCTTCATCAAGGATGTGTTGGTTTTTTCTCCGAAGAGAACATGACCCCCAAGCTTAAGCACTACGTTCACAAGCCATCATCCCTTCCAGCGACCATGCTTCCTAACTTTCTCGTCTTCTGGTTATAAACTTAACAAGCTCGACGGCCGAGAAGAGCAAGGCTCCGCCGCCTAGTATCCATGCTAGGTCGTCTATGGTCGGGGGTTTGAGACGAATTATCTGAGGCCCACCCGGTATGGTCATGATGGCGGTTATCAGAGCTATCTCCCAAAGGATTGCTAACACGAGCCACTTGTGCGGCAATACCTTAAAGATGTTGTAGGTGAGGGAGCGGCAGTTGAGGGCTAGCAGAAGCTCGTTGACGATGAACATGAAGAAGAGCCTCGACCTCGCCTGCTCAACACCCTCAGCCAAAGCCGTAGCGTAGCCGAGCAGGTAAAGTGGACTAGCCACAGCCACCACGGTTATCAGGAATTTCA